>NZ_JBHTAB010000006.1:0-213923 GCF_042663345.1 Haloferax chudinovii | reverse complement strand
CCTTTGGGTTCGTCTTCGCGGACCGGGACGGTTCTGGGACGTCCATAGATTGCCGCGCTTGACGCGAGAACGACTCGCGCGTCTTCGCGCCGGGCCGACTCGAGAAGTCTGAGCGTCGCAGTCGTGTTCACAGAATGGTATCTGAACGGGTCGTCGACGGACTTGCTCACGCTCACTTTCGCCGCTTGGTGGAAGATGAGGTCGACGTCGGACGTCGCTTCGGCGATTGCGCGAGAATCCCGAATATCGGCCTGTACCAGCTCTACCGAGTCGGGAAGTCGAGAAGAAGAACCCGAAGAGAGGTCGTCGACGACTCTGACCTCGTTGTCCTCGGCCAGTACGTCTACGATGTGGCTCCCGATGAATCCGGCACCACCTGTGACGAGAACTGTCTGCCCACTAATGTCTGCCATGACACTACCCACATTGCAATGTCGACTCAAGGTTACTTTGTGTCTTAGTCAGTGGTCTTTACGTCCTCACTATTTAAATTAATATTACAAAATATTTCATTTTTAAATAAATATGCAAAAATATACATATTAGATTCAACTTCGAATGCGATATTTTCGCACCGTCGGCGGGTTTGGCGACCTACTGTCGGAAATATGTCACTACTAAGTATCAAAGTTCCCGGCTTAATTCGGACTTTCATTACAAGACTACATTTGTAATTAGACTGACCGCCAACGAAGCGGCCAATTTCGAGTCTCTCAGCCGTGTCCCTGCCGGCCACCGGGGTTCGAAGCCCGTGTATACCTCCGGTATACACTACCTAATCAAACAGCGGTGAGGACAGTGCCACCGACAACACTTCTCCATCGGCTATAGTTACAAACGTGTGTGATTTTCAACTCATTTTAATGTTCGTCGTGAAACGGAGTGTCACATCCATTCGTCCGCTTCTTGATTATCGCCGAGGTTCGGTTCTCAGTCAGAGTCGGCGGTGACTCGTCCAGACGAGTGTCAGGACAAGCCGTCATTCATCGTCTGACGAAAGTATCGAATAACGGTCATATTACTTACATTGGTTGGGTGATATCTCGAATCATAGCCTCGAATCACGACCATGTTTCCGAAATTGAACAGGGTAGCGCACCCATCTCTCTCACAGACAGTATCGATTCAGTTTACTATCGTAACGCTACTCGCACTGTTTTGGTTGACTCTTGGACTAGGTTCGGCTGGGATATTCGTCTCCGGTCTCAGGGTTGGAAGCACACTCCTCCTGTTATTTTTCTTGCCCGGCCTATTACTCACGCAGTTCGCTCGACTCCGGATTACTCGGGGTGGAGAAGCCGTACTCTACGCAGTCGGGTTGAGCCTCGTCTTCCTTTCGTTGTTCGTCACTTCGGTCGGCATACTCACACCGCTACTGAACGTCCAAGACACATTTTCGTTGCAACCGCTGGCTCTCTCCTTGACCGTCGTGTTGCTGCTGATAACCGCGCTTTTACACGTTGTTGAAACCCCAGAGACACGATTTGACTGGGTTGCGCCAACTCGTTTGACTGTGGGACTGATAGCTGTTCCAGTCGTTGCGGTACTGGCTGCGAGGTTCATGAACGACGGTGGGGACGCCTCGTTGATGTTCCTCTTCGTCGTTCTCGTCGCCGCTGCTGTCGTGGTCAGCTCGACTCGATTCCTCCCGCCGACGCAGTACCCACTGGCCATCTTCCTCATCGGACTTGCGACATTCCTCCATCGAAACCTCCTCACCGGTGGTGTCATCGGCGCAGACGTCCAGTTCCAGTACTTCCTCGCCCAGCATATACAGGTGACTCACGTCTGGTCGCCCGGTGTCGGGAGTCGAATCATGACGCTCCCGATGGTGACCGCAGTCCCGGCTGCTATCTCGACGCTCGCCGACGTCTCAGTCGCGGCGGTGTTCAAGCTCGCATACGTGTTTGTCTTTTCACTCGTCCCCGTCGGAATCTACTACGTTGGACGGAGTATCTTTGGGAACCGGGAGGCGATGCTCGGAAGTCTCTTTTTCATCTTCTATCACATCTCCTTCTCTCTCACTCCGGGGAAGCAGTTACTCTCGGAGTTGTTCGTCGTACTGCTTTTGCTGCTCTTGTTCGAGCACGGCCTATCGACAGTTGGCAACAAAGCTGTCGCCGTCTTACTGAGTATCGGCGTTATTCACACCCATTACGGGACGGCATTCGTGCTTGGCGGGTCGCTACTCGCCGGACATCTCATGCTTGGTGTGGTTCGTCGCATCGTCGACGAGTTCGAACACGATAGCTCGGTCGTATACCCCGTCACATTTCTCGGGTTGGCCATCGCTTGGTACGCGACGTTTTCGCCGCAGTTACTGAACCAGATTCTGCGGATGCCGTTAGTCATCGGACAGCAGGTCGCCAATCTCGTCGTTGGCACGGCAGTTGGAACCGGTGCGAACTACATCGGTGGCCAGGTGACCGTACTCGACCAGCTCAACGTCCTCGTCTACTTGGTCCTGACCGCACTGCTGGGGATTGGGTTGCTGTCACGGGTCGCCACTCACGGGAGTCGATTACGTCGCGGTGAACGCACGGAGTACGTCGACTACACTGCCCTCTCGATACCAATGTTCGTCTTCCTCGCGTCGACGTTCTTCGTCATCGTGAACCTCTGGGCCGACAGGACGTACCAGATGGTGTTAGTCGTCCTTGCACCGTTCGTTGCCCTCGGCTTTCGGGCCCTGTTCGCGGCGACGGTCACGGCGCTCGAACGCCTCGGGAAACCTATAGACCACCATCCCAGATGGTCGCTCCTCGCAGTCCTTCTCGGCGTGTTGTTCGTCCTCAACTCGGGTGCCGCGTATGCCGCGGTCGGGAACGCGGACACGGCCACGTTCGACTCGAACGCCAACGATTACGTATTCACTGACGACGAACGCGCTGGTGCCACGTGGCTCAAGGAACACGCCGGGTTCACTGGCTCCGGTTCGTACCGCTCTCCGAGTGCCGCTTCACCTTCGGACAGCACAGTCACGATATACACTGACTCGGTGAGCTACCAACTGCTCCGTTCGACTACCCCGGAGACGTACTACGACGTCCGAATCGAGCGACTGCGGAGCCCTTGGCACCCAGAGTTCGACCAGAGCCGACTGCAAAGCGGGTACGTGTTCATTCGGGAACGAAGCGTCAGGGACGTTTCCGGGTCCGATCGTCTCCCGATTACGTCACTCTCACGTGAGCATGCCGAGGACGTGACCGAAGCGGGAACGGTCGTCTTCCGGAACGAGGAGGTGACTATCGTGAGAGTCGAGGGCCGATCAGACGGATGATTCGACGACTGGTGAGGGTTCTATTCGCCTTGGAGAGTCCGGAGGGAACGTAACACCCCCAAAACGCTTTTACTGAGATACGATGTTGTATCAGATGATTGTGGCATCGACAGATCCGTCCACTGATCCACTCGTGTCGTACGTTCTGGCGACGTATAACCGGCCAGACGATCTGAAAGAGGCTATCGAGTCCATCCTCAACCAGACCTACGACCCTATCGAGGTAATCGTAGTCAGTAACTCGACGGATGATACCTCGACCATGTTTGAGGACGGCGGTCGCTTCGACGAACCGACCGTCCACTATCACGAGTTCCCCGGCCGGATGGGTGTCCCACAGGCGCGGAATATCGGATACGACCTCGCGTCAGGCGACATTCTCGTGACCATCGACGACGATGCGGTATTGACCAGTAACGATGCGACGGAGACCGTCGTCCGTCTGTTCGATTCGAATCCCGAGATCGGTGTATTGGCCTTCCAGTGCCGTGACTACCGGACCGACGAGGTGAACCCCCACGAGACGCCCGACCCACCGCGGTTCGACATGACACCGACGGTCCCGTATCGCGCGACGAACTTCGTCGGCGTCGGAAACGCGATTCGAAGCGCGGTCATCGACCGAGTCGGTGATTTCCCGGAGGATTTCGTGTACGGGTTCGAGGAGATGGACCTCTCGTTCCGGGTCCACGAAAGTGGCTACGATATCCTCTTTACGCCCGAAGTAGCCGTCTGGCACAAGAAGTCGCCCGAAGCACGACGTACCGACCTCGAAACGCAGGAGCGGCTGGTCGGGAACCGAATCAAACTCGCACTTCGTAACCTCCCGATGCGCTATGTAGTGGTCTCGGCGATTCTGTGGTCAGTGTATGGATTGCTACTCACTCGGCAGCCGTCTTCGCTCTTGAACATCTATCGCCGTCTCTACGACGAACGAGAGACGACTCTTGAGGCGAGACACGTCGTCTCCCCGAGGACGATTCGACGAATCAAATCACGGAAGACGATGTTGTTCTTCTGGTGGTATGGTCCACACCCCGGTCGCCTCTTCGGGAAAGACGGCACTCCACAACGGGTGTTTTGGGAGACGAGTAATTGAATCGCAGCTACTTATCGCTCGTCTGTCCACGACCTGAACGCCGTTCGTCCGAAACGTAACGGGATACTAGCAATCGAACCGCGGGCAGTACGATACGGTTCCTGACGTCCGGAATCGACACAGAAAAGGCGAGGTAGAGAAGTCCCCCGAGCAGTACCTGTAACACTAACGAGAACACGGTATCGACCGGGAAATGCGTCTTGACGCCGTAGACGATAACACCCATCGCAACTGACGAGAGCGTAAACCATCCGATGAGCGGGTACGGAATCGAGAAATCGACGTATCGTCCGAGATAGCGCGTTTGAAGTAGTGCGTTTACGACCCACGAGACGGTCGTCGCCACCGCGGCACCGACGAATCCGATAGTGACGATGAGGACCGGGCTCAGGAGTAAATTGACACTGACGGCGGCGATAGTCGCTTTTGCGGCGAGGTTCGGCTTGTTGATTGCCCTGACTGAAACCCCGACAATATCGTTGATAGATTGGAAGAACTTCTCTATCATCAAGACAACGAGGACCAGCGATGCGATGACGTATTCAGGACCGAAAAGGAACTCGAGAACGTCGGAGCCGTATATCATCGCCCCGACCACAGCGGGAATAGAAAAGAACACCGCGAACCCGATGGCCGTCGAGATGGTCGACTCTATCTGCTTCGCCGACGAATCCGAATTCCACTGGCTGATCTGTGGGAACAGAGTCAACGAGATCGACTTGCTGAACATGAGGACGAGTAGCGTCACCTGCCAAGCGACCTCGTACGCACTGACGTAACTCTGGACGAGGAAAAACCCGATGAGGGCAGAGTCCATCCACTGGTAAATGCTCCCCCCGACGGAGTTCACGACGTCGTACTTCGAGAAATCGAACAACGACCGCATCTGTGGGAGTGCCGGCCGACCAAGGTCGATGTCGCAGGCGAGAACCGCCCAAACCAACGCGACGGCTGAGCCTGCTAAGAGTCCGTAGACAATGCCCTCGGGTCCATATCCACGCGAAACGAAAAGCGAACCGAGCCCGACCCAAGTGAGACGGCGAGCGAACTCGATTGATGCGGTACGGCCGACCCGAAGTCTGCCTCGTACCGCATGAATGTACAGCAGCGAGAGTTCCCGAAGGAAAACGGCGAGTACCAACAACACCGCGAGATCCCCCCCGAGATAGTCGTTGATTCGGCCTCGAAACGCGAGGACGCCGAGTGAGACCACCGTGAGCAACACCAGTTTGAGAGCGAGTGCAGAACTCAATGTCCGGACTGGGTCTTCTCCCTCACTCAGCCGTTTTTCGAGTGCGGAACGGAGGCCGAAATCGGCGGGAATCGAGAGCAATCCTTGGACGGCAAAGAACAGGAAAAAGATACCCAATTGCGTCTGCCCGAGATTTCGGGAGAAGTAGATGATGCCACCGAACATCAGTAGAGCACGTCCCGTCTTTGAGAGGAACAGCTTGAACGTCGATAGTCCTATATCCATGATGGCACAGTGTCGCTAGCGAGTGGGGAACGAATAGTTACCCTGCCGCTACAGGGCACGACGTTCTTCGACCGACACGGTTCGAATGCTGACCTGCGGCCGGGGCGTGACTGCGTCACGATGCACTGAACAGGGTGTTGAGCACACCTCGTGCGAACGGTTTGGGGTCATCGAACGAGATGTAATCGAAGTGGGGGTGCTGGTAGACGGACGAAGCGACTTCGACGAACGCCTCTCTCATCGATGGCTTGTCGACGTTTGGGAAGTCGTCGACGAGGACGCTCCTGAGATACTGGAGTTCGCCGACGAGTAGATGCGTCGCGACGCCTTCCTCGTACCCCGGTCTGATTTCGTCTTTCCGACCCTGGTTCGTGAGCCAGTAGTCGTACGGGTAGGTAGCGCCGGCACGGATATCAAGATTCACGGAAGCCCACACTCGCGGATTGATTTCGAGAAGGTAGAACTCGCCGGTCTCTCGTTCCTTGATGAACTGAACTGACGCGAGTCCGTTCCATTCCAGATGAGTAAGCAACGATTCGGCCAGCTCCTCGACCTCTGGGTCGCGTGTCATCTCCCGAAACACACTCATCCCGCCAGCGTACGTTTTTCCACGAAGTTGCCGTCGAAGACTCGTCTTCACTGGCTCGCCGTGGTCGTAGAGTGCCCGAAACGAGTACTCCTCTCCCCAGTGACACTCCTGCACCACGGGAACGTGGCCAAGCATGTCTTCGATGAGTTGGTCGACGTCGGGCGAGACGCCTCTCGGGATGTACTCGGGGCGTTGCCTGCCTTCACACTCCGTCGCTTCTAGATGGTCTACGTAATCGTGAGTGAGGATTCCGTACCGAGGTTTCACGATGAGCTCTCGATCCCAGTCTGTCACGTCCGTGAGGCGTTCCGTCTTCGGAACGCGGAGTCCGATGTCTTCTGCAACAGTAGCTAATCGATACCCGTCCTGAGCGACCCTGACTGCATCGAACGACGGCCACCCGATCTCGACATGTGGTTTAAAATCTTCAACGTACCGTGAGAGGATGTAGGCGTCTTCCTCCCTGATTGGGAGTATCGCTTCCACGTCGGGGCGCATCGAGAGCGAGACGAGCGCATCTTTGTACGCGATGACGTCCTCGTGTGGTGATGGAACGACGACGGTCTCGTCTGCGTACTTCGATGCGAACGCTGGAACAGTTTCGTCTTCCGAAACGACGACTGTATGAACCCCTTCGGGCGAGAGTGCCCGAAGCGACGCGACGACGCTCACAGATTGATTCGCTGGGACGATGATCGACTTCCACATGATTGTCTTCTCCTCCGCTACTTTTCACCACATCATGATTGTTTATCAATATGATTCACCTTGTGCTTGAGAGTCTGTGTTTGCTGAACGAAGAGGCCCTCAAGAATGTAAATTGGCCTGCAATTGGGGTGTCTTCCTCGTCGAGTGCGTGCTACCCTCAACTATTTGCGCGTTCCCGCCGATAGTCTTCCCCGATGACTTTCGTCTCCAAAATCGGAGACCTCCTGTGGGGTACCCCAGCGTACAGCGTCGGTAACAGACTCTTTGAGACGACAGTCGAGATGTATCTACGCACTCGCCCGGCCCACAAGTTCTCCTGCGGAGAGGCGACAGCCACGTTCCGCCCTCGTACGTTCGTCGAGTGGAACAATCTTCGGCACAGAATCCGGGACGAAGCCGAAGTATTGGAACACGTGCTCTCGAACGTACAGGGTGGCGACGTCTTTTACGATGTCGGCGCAAACATGGGTATCTATGCCTGCCTCGTCGGGGCCAGCGTCCCCGACGTGACTGTCGTCGGATTCGAACCGTATCCACCGAACACCGAATCGCTTCGACGGAACCTCACCGAAAACTCGATTGACGCGACCGTCGTCGAACGACCGCTCTCCGACGGGACTTCGGAAGAGAGGTTTCACCTCTACGACACCCTCGATGCAGGTGCGCAACACGGATCGCTCGACACGAGGTATCCCACCGGAGAGGCGCTCACATCCATACCGACGACAACTATCGCTGGAGACAGCCTCATCGGAGCCGGTCGAATCCCCGAGCCGAACGTCGTCAAAATCGACGTTCAGGGGACTGCGCCGTCCGTACTCATGGGGCTGAAATCGTCACTCACCGGACAACGGTGCCGACTGGTCTACGTGGAGGCGCACGACAACGCAAGCGAGATTACAACCATATTATCGGAGTTCGGGTACCAGATATCGACACTCCGCGTCGACCGACCGAACAAAGATCCCACGGTAGTGGGACGGAAAGTGAATGACTGCGTACCAGCCGCCTGACCCTCGGTTTCGAAGCACAAATCGAACATTGTGACCTTACCAGCAGACATAATTTCTCACATCTAGTATTAAATTCCATAAGATAGGAGTGATCAATAGATTAAATATGTCGTGAGTTGACGTGTTAACCGGAGATACCGATCTGAAGCTTGATGAGCGAGGCTGTACCCAGAGACAGCGGTCGGGCAGACGGCTCAATGAGTGATTGGAATGAGGATGAACACGAGAAAATATGAGCCCCCACTGGCAGTTGATACGAGGGCGGGGGGTGGTTGGGAGATGAAGCGAGAAAACGAGTCACACGAACGAGATGCTGAGCAACCCGCTATCGGATTTGTCGCGACCGACGAAAACATCCCCACGTTGCCACGAGATGTCGTTCACACTCGAAACAACGGGTTCGACGTCTTCGTCACGTATCAGCGATCTGTTGACGAAGACGAATTAGATGTCGTCTCCGAGCTGGGCGCAACTATCGTCGACCCGGTTATCGAGGCGGGACGGGTCAATCCGTACAAGACGTTCGCGAGCGCGCTCGACGGTCAGACTCTCGTCATCGTCTTCCACCTGAACGATTCCATCGAACAAGTGTTCGTGGACTCCAACGCAACGACAGGCGCGCTGGACGAATCGAACAAGCATGACACCGACGTCCTTTCTCGGCCCATTCGGAGAGACTCGGACGGCTCTGTCGAACTAACGGAGAGCTCCTCAGCGAGACCGCGAGAGCGGACGAACGGCGACCAGTTACAACCGGCGAGTGAGTCCTCGGCTATGGTCGCAATCCCGGCATACAACGAGGCGACGACGATAGCGTCCGTCGTACAAAGCGTCGCACCGTATGTCGACGAGGTCCTCGTCGTCGACGACGGAAGCGGTGACGAAACGGCCACCGCTGCACGTGATGCGGGTGCGACCGTCATCGAACACGCAACGAACCGTGGCTACGGGGCCGCGTTGAACACGGCGTTCAAAGAAGCGGACAGGCGGAACGCGAACAGACTCGTAACTATCGATGGGGACGGACAGCACGACCCGAACGACGTCCCGAAGTTACTCTGTAAGCTGGACGAGACCGCCGCCGACCTCGTGATCGGGAGTCGGTTCGTAGCGGGGGCGTCGACGAACGCACCGTTCTATCGACGGTTCGGTCTCAAAGTGATCAACCTCATGACCAACTTGAGTATGGGCGTCGTGAGGCGAGAGTCTCGTGTCGCCGACACACAGAGCGGGTTCCGCGCATACAACGACCAGGCGATACGCTCGATCAACTTAGACACGGGTATCGGCGACCAGATGAACGCGAGTATTGACATCTTGTATCACGCCCACCACAACGATTACCAGCTCGAAGAGGTAGGAGTCACGATAGACTACGACGTCGAAAACGCTAGTAGCCACCATCCTATCGCACACGGGCTGTCTCTCGTGTCGAATATCCTGAAGACCGTCGAACTCGAACGCCCGTTGACTGCACTTGGTGTTCCCGGGTTCTTCGGTTCGACCGTCGGAATCTTCATCGCGTATTTCACGATTTCTAACTATCTGACGACAGGTCAGTTCCAACTCGGTATGGCCGTCACCTCGACGTTGTTCGTGCTCGCTGGGTTGCTCGCTTGCTTCACCGCGATCATTCTCCACTCGATGGGTCGGCTGTTCGAATCCAGTCGGTCGTCGTCGACAGAGTATCCTCCGTTCGATCGCTGACGAGGAGACTTCCTGCCCGGTTGGAGGGTGAGAAGCGATTTGGCAGATAGACGAATCGGGTGAATCAGGACTCGACCCCGAGGGGGCTCACTGTAGATAGCCGAGGTCACGCAGTTGGGTCTTCTGCTCGTCGCTGAGTCCGGCGTCTGACGCCTCGTGTGTCGCCTGTTCGAGATGCGAGGGGATGACGCGTTGTGCTTCGTCTCTGGAGAAATCCGGGGCTCCATAGGTCATACTGCTCGTCAAGGCGATGGAGAGCATGTTCAGCGCCTTCGTCGGAGACAGGTTTCCGAGCCACGCGGGGGAGTACCCCCGGAATACATTGTCGTATCCGATCGCACCGAGTCGTTGGACCGAAGACTTTCGGTGGAAGACGTATCCGCCTGACCGATTCCACGCGGATGTCGCGGCGTAGACGGAGAGTTCGACCGCTCTCCCCGCAACGTCGACGTCGAGGTGCTGCCAGACGTCTGAACGAACTTTTCGGGTCGGTTGTGGAGTGGACCGCCAGAGGTCGACACCGTCCACGTCTGCGGGAGGTTCTCCGCGCTGCGCAGAGATGACTGTGGGAGCGACGTCGACGCCGCTCAGAAGTGGATCGTACGTCTCGCCTTTGGGCAGTCCCGCTCCCGCGAAGACGATCGGAACTTCCACGTTCTCCGGGGACATGGGGTGGCCGTGGCCAAAGCGCCCACCGTTGATCCATTCGCCGAGACACTGACCGTGGTCGCTCGTGAACACGACTAACGTTTCGTCGAGGAGTCCGTCCTCAGATAGTCGTTCGTACAGCCGCAGGAATCGCTGTGCAGAGTTGTGACAGTCTTGGCGGTAGAGGCTCACCAACTGCGGACGACGCTTCTCGTGCGTTCGGAAGAACTCCTTCGTTGAGTCGAATACCCCGTTTTCGAACCCGTATGGAGCGTGTGGTCCGACGTCGTGGACGAAATTGACGAACGGTGGTTCGAGGTCTTCGATTGTCCGCTCGGTATCCACGTGGTTAATCTGGAGTGGTGGTTTATCGGGCGCGTCGAGTTCTATCCACACTGTCTCCGTGTCAAATCCGACGTCATATGCATCGTCGTCGAGCAACGGCGGCCGTTTCGGAAGTCGGTCGTCGAACATCCAGACGCCATGTGTCGCCGGGTACAGGCCCGTGGTCAACGAAGGTATTGAAGACGCCGTGAACGTACTCGCGGATATCGCCTTCGCCGTCACCCCCAACTTTCGTACCTCGTCCGGGAGGAAGTCGTACCGCATCGCGTCGGACACGAATATCAAGACGTTATTTACGGTGGGACGGTCGGCCAGTTTCGAGAGAGGCGTGCCACTAGTGGACGCAGTCGTATCTGTCATGCTAGCAACATAGTATTCGACGGGAGGCCACCTAATAGTTAGTGTCAATCAGTTATTTGATTATCGGTGAAAGTAGAGCAGTCCTCCGTCCGGCGTCAGGTATCGTCCGGGACGTTCACAGGCAGAAAGTTATGCCAAAACCGCGTCTGCCGGGTGTCTAGAGACGAATAGAAGATATCAGTACAAGTGATATTACGCTCTAACTCAGCAATAATCAGATTATCAAATATATAACAATATTCGCTACCGTCAACCCCTGTCTTACCTGTGAGCGAGAAGCGTAACGACTGTGTACAGAACTCGATCTCCTTCGACTTGGAGCACTGGCACAGTGCGACGCTCCTCGTCGACGAGGTGAGAGATCCGATAGACCGTATCGTAGAGTCCACGGAGATCGTCCTCGATTTACTTGACAGACACGACGTCGCGGCGACCTTCTTTGTCGTGGGAGACGTAGCCGACGAGTACCCATGGCTCATCAACCGAATCCACGAGTTAGGACACGAGATCGGCTCTCACGGACAGACTCACAGACCACTGTTCGACCTCTCGCCGACCGAGTTCGAGCGGGAACTGGCTGAGTCGGGTACTGCAATCGAATCAGTGACAGGTGAGTTCCCGATGGGGGTTCGACTCCCAAACTTCTCGCTGACAAGACAAACACAATGGGGGTTCGAAGTCCTCGCACGGAGCAAGTACCGATACGATTCGAGCGTGTTCCCGGTGAAGACGCCGATGTACGGCGTCCCCGGAGGACCGTTGAGACCCTACCGGGTGCATCCCGGACGGCCGTTCGATTCGAGTGCGACAGGTGGCAGCCAAAGAGAGTCGCTTGTAGAATCGCCCCTCGCTGTGACCAATACGATGTTACGGCTCCCCATCGGTGGGGGATTTTACGCGCGGGTTACACCAATTCGTTTGTTCGAGTGGGCGATCGGTCGGCTGAACAAGGCGAGTATTCCGGCAAACCTGTACTTCCACCCGTGGGAATTCAACCCATCGGTCCCTGTTTCGGAACCGAGGCTCCACAGGAGAGCCGTGAGTTTCACGGGAATCGAGCGGTTAGGAGACAAAGTTGAACGGCTCCTCACGACCTTCGAGTTCGGACCAGTGAGCGAATTGATCCGTGCGGAACTTGGGCTGGACGTGTTCAACGAACCGCAGTCCCGGACCAGTCACGAGGTCTCAAAACGGCCCTCTCACCACTGACGATGAGTACGAGCAAGACAAAGACGCAGTTGACGGTGACAGACTGTACAGACAGGCACGAATGGAACGACTTCGTCGAATCTAACGACGGTTCCCCGTTTGGACTGTGGGGGTGGCGCGAAGCCAGTCGGAATTACGGACACGACACGCACTGGCTCGCCGCCCGAGATAGGGGTGACATCGTCGGCGCACTTCCCCTCGTCGAAATTCGAAGCCGTCTCTTTGGTTCGAAGCTCGTCTCACCTCCATACGGTGAACGTGGGTCGGTCATCTTGGCCGACGACGCACCGGAGTCAACGACCACGCATCTCGTCCGACAGATGAAGCGTATCGCGGACGACGCGAGAGTTGATTTCGTCAGTCTCCGTGGGACGACCGTCGACCACGCGCAATTCGAGGGATTCGAACACGAAAACCGGTTCGTCACCTTCGACGTTCCGGTGGGCGTCAACCACGATGAGATGTGGGACGGTCTCAAGGAGAGTCGACAACGGCAAATCGACCAGGCCCGGGAAAACGATCTAGAGTACGTCGTCGGTGACTCAGTCGACGGATTACGCGAGTACTACGAGTTGTATCTCCAGTCGGTGAGAGGCCACGGGTCTCCACCCCACTCCTTCAACTTCTTCAAAAAGGTCTGGGAAACCTTCACAGATCACGGGACACTCCATCTGGGACTGGTACGACACGACGGACGAGCGATTAACGGTATCATGAACCTCGGCTGTGGGTCAACGGTCTCACAGTGGGGGGTCATCACTGATTACGAGTACCGAGATCTTCAGGGTGGGAGTTTCTTACTGTGGAAATCGATGGAGCACGCACACGAAAACGGGTACCAATCCTACGAACTTGGACGAACGAGAGAGGGAACAGGCGTGTACATGTTCAAAAAGAGCTTCGGCGGAGAGAAGATTCAGTACGACGATTTTCACTACTACCCGACCGGACCGGTCGAACTTCCACATCCAGACAAATCGGCCTACAAACCGATAAAAGAAGCTTGGAAGCGTCTCCCGATTCCGGTGACGAAACTCATCGGTCCCACGATTCGGAAGGACATCAGCCTCTAACCATGCACGTACTCTATATCGTTGGACAGAGCACGGGTGGGCTCCCCCACTACGCTGCCGAACTCGCAAACAGCGTTGCGAATTCCGCCGAAGTGACGGTGTTCAAACCGACCGAAACCTCGGCTGACGATCTGTTCCGCGACGATATTGAACTCGTGAACGCGTTCGATCCGATCGGCATCTCGATGCCTGGGCTGTACAAGTTAGACATCAATCCACTGAACATCTTCAGAGGCCTGTACTCATACAGCGCGGTGAAAGAAATCGAGCAGTACAACCCGGACGTCATTCACGACAGTACCGGAATTTTCCCACAAGTGAAGTTTTTCGCCAAACTGCACGATGTGGACGACTATCCGTTCGTGACGACTCGACACGAAGTGCCAGTGAACCGCTTCAGCCTCGCACGCCCTCCCGTCCTCATCGAAGAGATACTCAATCTCACGGTCCCAGATATCGATGAAGACCGGACTGTCGTCCACACGAAGCGACAAAAAGAGGTCCTCGTAAGCCGTGGATTCGACGCGGACGGCGTCGTCGTTATCCCACACGGGGCGTACTCAGTTTTCGGCGGTGTTGACGATATCGAGCGTGAACCCGAGGAGAACACGCTTCTCTTCTTCGGGAACATCGTTCCCCCGAAAGGACTTGACGTACTCGTCGACGCAGTCGAGAGACTCCGCGAAGCGATTCCGGATGTTAATCTGATTATCGCCGGGGACGGGCAACTTTCGAGCGGAGTGCGCAAGACCATTGAACGATATCCCGATAACTTCGAAGTTCACCGTCGGTTCATCCCCAATGACGAAGTCAAGGAGTTCTTCGCGCGGGCCACAGTCGTCGTGATGCCGTACCGAGATCAGCGTGGGACGAAGGGCCACAGCGGTGTTCTCTCGACCGCGTTCTCGTTCGGGAAGCCCGTCGTAGCATCGACAGCGAGTGAGTTTCCCGAACAGGTCGAAGACGAAGGTTGTGGTCTCGTCGTCCCTCCAGAGAACCCCACGAGGCTGGCTTCGGCTCTTGAGACGGTGCTTCGAGACGAGTCTGCCCGGTCCGAGATGTCGCAAAACTGCGTCCGGATGAGTGAGCAGCTCTCGTGGGACAGCGTGGCTCAGCAGTATCTCGACGTGTACAGCGCCCTCGCCGGAGCGCACGAGTTGGGGGACAAACAGGCCGTTCTTCGAACTCCGTGACGGATTCCCGTCACTCGGTATACCCCAAAGCGCGGAGTTGTGCTTCGCGGGAGACGTCGCTTGGTCGCGTGTCGTACGATGCGGGTGTGTGTGTCCCCTCGTCTGTTCCTGTCGTCGTCACCCACGGAACCTGCGTCAAACACGGAAGGTCGATTTGATTCGGATGCCCGTAGATGCCCCACTCTCCAAACGCCTCGCCGTGGTCGGCAGTAATCACGACCCGCTCTGCGTCTACGTTCTGTAAGAGGAGGTCTACGTCGGTGAGGACGAACCGGAGTGTCTCTCTGTACCGGTCGATAGCGACCTGCCGCGACAACTCTCCGCTCGTCACCCGGTCCCACGCGTCGGGATTACTCTCGTTCCTAAAACTGAAATTCGCGCGGTCGAGCGCTGCAGCGTCTTCAGTGAGGAACGGAACGTGCGGCTGAAGGTAGTGAACTAAGAGTCGTTCTGTTTCGGCGTTTCTCCCGTGATGTATCGCTCTGTCAGTGACGGGCCTCGGCCGGACTGTACCCCACTGTTCGTCCCACGCGTACCGCCACACTTCGTCTAATTCACCGAACGTGTCTTCGTTGCAGAATTCGTCGGTGAAGGGGTTAGCTGACACGTACGCAGTCTCGTGAAGGACGTCTCTCCCCGTTCGTTCGAGGGTTTTGGGGAGCCAGTTCCACGTGCACGACGCTACGGAGGGAACGTCGTCGACTCGTTGTATCCAATCGTAGCCGTCTGAGTGACGTCTGAGTTCGTCTGCCCTGCACGCGTCCAAGAGTATACAGACGTCCCAGTCCTCCTCGAAGACGCTACGCCCTGTGATATCTCCTGTCGAGCGGTGGTACACGATTCCAGACCACCGACGCAAACCGCCTGAGAGACCATATTTGTCTACAAACCCCGGAAGGCTTCTGAGACCTTTGCGTAACTCTTGGGGAGTAACCATACGTCTTCGTATTGATTGTTTATACATATCAAATTTTCCCAAAATATTCCGGAGAATAATACAATGAAAGTTGAAAGTGAGGTCTCGATGTTTTTCATTCATAACCTTAGGTGTCGCGTCTACAGAGACGCGTCTTCCCAGAGTCGGACCCAATCGACCACCATCTCTTCCCCCCATCTCTCTGCTCGGTCGGCAGTGCCGATATTGTTGATATTGAGTGAGAACATGAGATAAAACGGTGCTCCGTTGGACAGTGCGGTCAGTAGTGTTTCGTCGAGCCACTTTCGGACGACCTTCCCGTCGACGTAGTGAACTAGCTCTTCGGCCTGCCACTCGACACCGTACGTATGAAACTCCCGCGTGAGGTCCCCACCTGGCGTATACGACGCACCGAGATTCCTATGTGTCGAGCGGTCACCCGCCTCCGTCGAACCCGAATAGTGGACGCTGTGTCTCGAGATGTGCCTATCGTCCCACCCCGTGTCGTCTTGCCAAATCTCCACAACGTCGACCTCCGGCGGCCATTGTTCGGTGTTCGGTTTCGCCCAGAAGGCGTTTTGAAAGCCGATTCGCCCCGCAAACGAGATTCTGGCTTCGAGATAACTTCCCGGTCCGAACGTCACCTTGTCCCGCGTGTTCACGGCACCGGATCGTATCTCGCCTCGTTCGTGTGTCCCTCGGAGCCGGAGTGACCCGCCTTCCGTTCGAACGTTCGCTGAAACGATTCGGGTTGGACTCGTGGACGTTTCGAGTCCCCAGCCCCAGCCCATCGACCACGACGAGGCGTCTAACGAGTCACCCGAGAAGGTATCTTCGAAAGCGAGTTCCCAGTGTGCTCCTCCCGGTGGGCTTGCGCGAAGTCTGTCTCCGTACCGATCAGAGAGCGACTCTCGATTCAGTACGACGCCGCCGACGACGAGACCAGCGCCGGCTGTCGCCCCTGACACTCGGAGGAACTCTCGTCGGTTCATGTCTCCGAATTCTTCTCACCCGTTCGCACGGGGGTCCGAACGCGGAGTGACTGTGACGAACTCCCCGAGTAGCGTGACAACCACCTTCAC
This sequence comes from Haloferax chudinovii, assembly GCF_042663345.1. Taxonomy (NCBI): domain Archaea; kingdom Methanobacteriati; phylum Methanobacteriota; class Halobacteria; order Halobacteriales; family Haloferacaceae; genus Haloferax; species Haloferax chudinovii. The sequence goes on along the minus strand of NZ_JBHTAB010000006.1, from coordinate 197,224 downwards.
CGACAACGCCGTCGTGCCACCACCGGCGAGAGAGTTTCCGAGAGATATCGACGGGTGCCGTTCACCGGTCACACGGCTGTAGGTCTCCGAGCGCATGCTACTACTGTGGGGGTAGAGACACAAAGCCGCTTCGTCAAAAAGTCAGTTCCGTGCTTCCAACAGCCCCGAATCCGGATGTAGCTTGCGCTACTACGGATTAGAGCTCTTGGCCGTTGAGCGTCGCGACGACGTCGCCGCCGTACGTCGATACGTCGAGGATACTCCCATCGAACAGCCAATACGCGTCCGCGTCGTCTTTCACAGACCCGTGGATCTTCGAGTTGCCGACGTCGTCGCCGCTGTCAGCAACATCCGACGACGTCTCTGCCTTCTGGACGGTCCCATCGGTTTCAACAAGGTACCAAACGGTTCCGTTGCTGTTCGACCCACGGCGGATGACGAGGAGGTCGACGCGTGACTCATTTACGTAGACGTCTGCAGGTCCATCGAGCGCGATGTCTGTCACATCGCCCTCGAATCGATACGTGTCTGACCCGGCACCGACCGCCCCGCTTGCGGTCGTCCCAGAGACCGAGTCTTCGCTCGTAATCGAGTCGGTCTCGGCGAGTGCACCGCTCACAGAGACGGTGTAGGAGGCCGAACTACTGTACCCACTCCCGTCGATGGTGATGGTGTTGGGAAGTGTCGTCGTCTGCGTCGAGTCCGACGTTTGGCTCTGGTCAGACGGCTTGTAGGGGCCGGGTTCGGAACCGTCGACTAAGTCGGCCGTATTGACCGGTGAGTTGTCGATATAGATATCGAGGTCACCGTCGAATCTGAGGTCCGTGATGTCACCAGTAAACCGGAATCCGGGAAGTGACGACGTCTTACTGGTCGTCCCACCTGCGACGGTACCGTCTTCAGCGACCCAGTAATCCTCGGTCGTGTCCTGCGGTTCGATTCCGATGTTCCCACCACTCGCCTCGAACGCGAACGTGACTGGGTTGCCGTCACCTGATCGGGCCCAGAGATAATGCTCTGTGTCGGTCTGACTGGTCGTATCAGTGGTCGAGTCGGTCGTTGAACTGTCCGAGCTAGTCCCCGAGTGGTCCCAGACGCGGACCCAGTCGATTGCGACTTCTTCGCCCCACTGCACTGAGTAGTCAGGCGTGCCGACATTGTCGATGTTCAGAGAGAACATCATGTAGTGGACACCACCGTTCTGCATCGCCTCCATGGCGGTACTATCGGTGGACTCCCAGACTGCTTCTCCGTCGACGTAGTGAGTGATTCGGTCTTCTTGCCACTCGACTCCGTAGATGTGGTAGTTCTCAGTCAGGTCGTCACCCGGCGTGTAACCGCCGCCAGGGCCGACGTGAGTCGAGTTGTCGCCCGGTTCCGTCGAGGTCGAGTAATGAATATGGTGTCGTGACCGATGGGTGTCGTCCGTCCCACTTCCGTCTTGCATCAGTTCGACGACGTCGATCTCAGGCGGCCACGCCTCGGTATTCGGCTTCGACCAGAACGCGTTCTGGAACCCCTCGCGTCGCGCGAACTTGATCTTCGCTTCGTAGTAACTGCCTGGGCCGAAAGTGACTTTATTCTTTGTGTTCACTCCACCCGCGTACGGTTGGTCTCCGTCGTGCGTTCCCTTCAAATAGAGGTTGCTGTCGCGGACATCGACGTTGCGTTCGACCACTTCGGTCGGACTCATGGTCGTTCCGGTTCCCCAGCCCCAACCGATAGACCACTGCTCTGTGTCCAGAGAATCACCGTCGAAGTCGTCTTCGAAGGTCAGGGTCCATTCGTCTTGGTTTGCGGGACCTCCTTCAGTCACTGCCGCAGAGCCCACACCGATGCTAGAGACGCCCAGTGCTGTCAAGGCACCGGCGCCGGACAGTTTCATGAGATTCCGGCGAGTGCAGTGGAGGGCCCTTGCATTCGTTTCTTCGTCCGGTGTATCCGGACATTCGTCGTCTCTCATAGGTACAGTTTCGTGAAAGGCAGAGGAGTATAAATGTCTTTTTTGAATGAATTTGTAAATATTGGCACGTTAATTGAACAATTAGATTATGTCTAGGATAATACCACGTTATAATTTTTCGAATTTAAGCTAGTGATTAAGATAAATTCAATTTTCTAACAGTAGCTAGATTCAATCAATACTTTAGCCATATATAATTGAGTTATTCATATAATTAATTTATCAAAATAATCTATGTAATCGACATACAGAACTCGGCTATTGGGACATCAAGATCGTTACAAGATATTATAGTTATCAAGTTGGAAATTCTTTTTTCACCGGGAGAAAACAGTCTCTTAATACATATTTTCTGACGATAATTTCGTAGAAAACGTTTGTTAACCCCGCGTTAAGCTATTCTGAAGATCTGATACATCATTGGTTCGTACTGTGTGTTAATTGTCAACGTCACACATAGATATGACGTTCGAGCAGGTCAGTTGTGTGCAGTGCGCGCCCGGAGATACCACCCTATCGCGACGAGTGTGAGGAGACCGAGTTGGACGAAGAGCGCTGGCGAGGGGTCTAACGCTTGAACTCGGGGGAGCAACGTGAGCTCCGTCCCGTAGTCCACTGCCGGGAGTGCAGGCCAGAGGAAAAACGTCGCGTAGTAGCGTTCGCCATCGAGCAATGGCGGGATAATGTCACCGACGATGTGCGTGAAGTACCCAAAGAGAAAGGCGAACACCGCTTCATCTCGGTCCACCCTTCGCCCGACCCGAGTGAGGACAATCCCCACGAGAAAGAAGGTGAAGATGGAGTGAGCAAGCGACCGGCCAGTTGGTAACACGCCGACGTACCATGCGAGCGGTTTGTCAACTAAGTCCGGGAACTGCGTACCGAGTGTGAGCGACAGTCCGACACTGACCCGTGAGATTCCCAGTTGTCGTATTCGACGATAGCCGAAGTACGCGAAAGCACCGAATAACAGGTGTCCCCAAGGCCACATCAACGTAGATTGATCGACGAGCGAACTATGTAATGCGCTTGCTACCCAGTCTCGCCGTTGACGAATACCGTCCCAGCACAACGGACTTGTGACCTCATCGTACCCACGCGGTTCAGGTGACCGCTGTCACACCCGCTTACTTGGTAGTCCGCTCAGCGTCTACTGCTAGCCCTGCAAGGACATCGTCATGTGAGTGGTTCGGACGCGCTCGACAAACGCACGTGCAGCGGCGTCAGTCGGAAACACCGACGCATCGTAGCCGACGCTCCCACCGAACACAGTCCATTCGTCGGTTACCACCCCGCCGGACAGCGGCGTGTATTCGACACGATAGCGATAGCTGTCAGCCGCATCGTCGACGACGATTCAAAGGTACACCACCGGCCCGCGGTATGCCCCGAGATTGTGGCACGCATGCCTGACGAGGTCCTCATCGCGCATGACTGCCGTCGCGTCAAGCTCGTCAACAGCCTCTCGAACACGCTCGAGGTTTCGCTCGAACTCGCGTGGCGTCGCCTGCCATCCGCGCTCAAGCAGTTCTTGGCCGACCTCCGAGCCAATGGGTGCTGCAACCGGCAGGTCGCCCCACCGGGCGCTGCCGGCGACCATTGTCGGCGCACACAAACACAACTCACTACGACGGAGTTCACGTGTACCGTTGCTCTTGAGGGGGGTCGATGACGCTTCACTCTGTTGAACCCACAGTCGTTGAAGCCGTGCTGAACTCAGGGTGCAAGTCGGATCCCGACATAATATCTCGCATGAGAGAGCCGAATCGCTCAAAACAGAGGATGTAGCTATCACCGGCCCATGTCACTAACTTATCTCCTCATACCCCGATAAAAGCCACATGGCCGCGTGGCATCGGGACGTGATGAGTGGGTGGTGGCAGGACGTCGGTGCAGGGGTTGCCACGGCGTCTACAGCCCTTGTCACCTCTTTCCTCTACTCGCTCGTGCTAATGGTCATCCCGTTACAGCTCTCAGCAGATGCGCAGTACTGGGCCGGGTACGCGCCGCAATTCGCATTTGTCGCTGGACTCGTGATTGGCACTTTCGTATGGCGACGGGTTATGTCTCGAGCGTCTACACCGGAACAGGGGGCGTTCGCGGGCAGCGTGCTGGGCCTCATTATCGCGATACTCGTCCCGATACTGGCGGCGATGTACGTGCTGCTATTTCCAGTCCTGCTTAGTGTCGTCACCGGACAGGGGTTGCACTACGCACTACAGCTCTACCCAGCACCGCTGTGGGCTGCTGTCGGTGCCGCTCGAACCATCGCTACTGCGTGGAGCCCGCTCGTCGGTGTTTTGCTTATCCTCATCGGAGCGCTGTTCGGGTGGACGTACCAGCGTCGACGTCGCTTTAGTGGTTACTGACCATTCCAACCACTTGTGAGTGGTTGAGTACCGATGGGCACACACCGCTATTTCCCTGACCGACGCGCCCCCTGTATTCAGTGGGATGCCGAGAATTTCGACGGGCTTCCACGATAAGAGAGTGTATGCAGCACAATAGTCACAAGCCGAGAAAGGTGTGAATGAGAGACAGCTAATGGGGGAACGTGCTGTTTGGGTCGCTTATCTGGTCAGTATATTCTGCCGTATGTCTCAGAGAGGTCACAGAAGAACTGTCTGAAAATCATTCGGCGATCGCTAACAGTTAAGAGCAGAGACGCTTTAGCTCGCAGGACTTACTAATGCTACCGCTCGTCATTGGCGGCACGGGGGAGTAGGGATTTGAGAAGCGTCGATTCGAGTCGCTGTAATCGGTCGCTGATGGTCCCGTTCGTTACCCCGAGTTCGGCAGCGAGTTCAGCTTGTGTCGTCTCTCGCGGGACCTCGTAGTATCCGGCCTGTACAGCCGTTTCGAACAGAGTTCGCTGTTTCTCGGTGAGTGCGAGTACGGGATTACCGTGCGCTTCGCTGTACTCACCGGTGCGAACGAGTGCCAGATCAAGGCTCTCCGGGATCACGCTGGTAGCGTTCATGAGTGCGGTCTCTGATCCCATGAACGTGGCCCGTAGGCCACGCATTTTAGAGTCGGTGATGAATTCAAGCGGCCATTTGAGAACAATAGTGTGCTCAAACACTGCGGTGAGCAGTGCCTCCATCAATGGCGTCGATTCGTAGTGGACGTACGCTAACCCATCACCCTCTGCAGAAACTTCGTAATCCAACACGCCCGGTGTCTGTTCGCACACGTCGGCAACCGTTCCCATGTCTCCACGGAACTGGGCCAGTTCGACGTGTGTTCCGTCGCCTACGGGATTGATGTAATGCGTCGCTTCGATGTGGACGTCGGGGGACGCTGCAACCGCGTCGTCGAGCGGATGGAGCTGCCCTCGTTCCCACGATATAATGACTGTTGCATATCTCATCTGGTCTCACCGGTTCGCCGCAGTTCCCCGTCCACGCTCGTCAGCCGTTGGCTGAGGCGGATAGAGTCTGTTCGGAACCCACGATAAAAAGAGTTCTAGGAGCATCGGCGTAACAGCGACGATGACGCCACTCCAAAAACAGACTGTCCATGGGAAACAGCAACCATCGATTCTTCGACCGGTATAGTATTATGCAACCACCCTACTGCGCTGGGGAGAGCCAATGACGGACACCGTGCGGTACGGAACAGACTTACACATCCTCGTCGTTGGCGGTGGGATTGCCGGATTGACGTGCGCCGGCCTGCTCGAACAGCGCGGCTTCTCACCCGACGTCGTCGAGAAGACAGACAGCTACGGCGGTCTGGGTTACGCCCTCGGGTTGTGGCCGGCCGGGTCGAACATTTTGAAGGGGCTCGGCACGTACGAGGCGTTCGCGTCACACGCGGACCCGATGAACACGTACACCCTGCTGAGCGACAGTGGGAACGAACTCCACAGCTACGACTTGCGTCCGCTCGCTGATGAGTACGGGGAAGCGCAGCTCATCTGGCGACCACGTCTCATCAATGTTCTCCGAGAGACAGTCTCTGACGAGACCATCCGGATGGGGACGACTGTGACGGACCTCCACCAGCATGACGACGTGGTGGACGTGTCGTTCAGCGATGGAACCGAAGACACGTACGACGTCGTTGTCGGCGCGGACGGGATTCATTCGGCAGTCCGTGAGATGGTGTTCGGAGAGATTTCGTTGAATTACGCCGGGATGACGAGTTGGGCGTTTTGGGTCGACGAGGCGATGGTCGAACGCGGCGTCGTCAAAGAACACTGGGGCGACGGTCGATTCGCCGGACTCTACCCGACTGACGACGGACTCGCCTGCTTCCTCGCCGTAACTGCACCGGAGGGGACGCCAGATCCCCTCGATGAACGGAAGGCACGCATCCAGAAAAGCTTCGAGGGAATGGGCGAGTTCATACCGGAGGTGCTGGACGAGCTAGAAACGAAGGATGCAGAGGATATCTGGCACGACGACTTCTACGACCTGCGGATGGACGAGTGGACGAACAGCCGTGTCGTTCTTATCGGCGACGCCGGACACGCCCCGCTGCCAACCGCGGGGGTCGGTGCATCGCTAGCGATGGAGGACGCGGCTGTCCTCACCGACGAGCTGGCCCGAACCGATTCCACCCGCCTCGACCAGGCGCTTGACCACTATGTGGCGCGTCGCCGAAAGCGCGTAGACGAGGTACAGGAGAAATCCCGTCGACTCGGGACCTTCGCTCTCTTCGACCATTCGTTGCTAACCGCAGTACGGGACCAGGTCGTGAAATTCTACTCTCAAGAGCGGATGGAGAACTACTTCCGTGACTTCCTGTCCAGTGAAATCTAATCATGGGATACCCATACCTGGCCCCCGGCCTATCAACGCTTGGTACGTTCGTCGGCTGTGTCGATCACTTTAGCTACTTCGATCGGTATGCACCGAATCCCAGCGTACGCCGGTTCATATCCCCCCACTCCCGGGACCGCGATTCCGTGGCGGGTTACTGACCAGGAGGTCGGAGAATAACAAATAGAGGTGGCTCGGTCCAGGATGGGTCAGTTGGTCTCTTCGATGGACGCTCCAGTAATCGCTGGGTGTACGAGGAGCCTCTGCGCTTCCTTGGGACGCCAATAAACCGAATAATGACGGTCATCCGGTTGGTAGACAGAGGGGGCACCGTCTAGTTAGTGACCCCCTCAACCAGTGGTCGCCCATCGAGCGATTGATGCGGTCGGTGGAAGTTATAGTATTGCGAAAATAATATGAACCACCCGCGGGCGCTTCCATGACTGTCCACGCACGAATTATGGAAGCGGTCGACGCGCATTTTGAGAGTGTGAAACACGTTTCGATGAGATTCGCTCGGGGTAGTCGAGCCGACCGCCCAATCCTAATCGAGAGAGTGAGGTCTGATATCCGTAGCCATCAACGAGAAACACAGCGTCTGAGAGATCGTGTTTCTCCGAGAGTCGATGGAGAAACGCAGCAGCCGGATCAGTAGCGTACCGTTCAAACAATTCGACATCAAGAATCAGTTTTGTCTCGATTTTTATTGCGGTGTACAACCAAGACCGCTCGCCATTGAGTGTGACAGCGGTCCCGTCAGTCGCAACACGCCTCGGCTTCGCCTCAGACAGGTTGTGTAAATGTTATAAATCCGACGAACCTATTACCAAACATCTTTCAGATAGCATTCAACACCGAGAATGCGAAGAATTTGTTTTGTTTCTCTGAGTGAACATTCGGTTGCGTGAAGCTGGACAGCGAACGCTCCCACGTTTCTTCTAAACCCGTCGAAAAGCACTCGCTGAGCAAGTCTACGACCTCCATCCCAAACTCACTCAACGACCTGCTCGTTCCGCAAACTGGCGTAACTAGACAGTGCCCAATAGAAACAGCGGCCAACAGTAGATTAGTTTACACGTCGAATCCGTTTCGCCTGAGTGCCTCTGCCAACTCACTGTCAGGGTCAGCCGCAAACTCAACTAGCGATGACTCTGGTCGTGTTGTCGTATATAGTTCAGAGTCAATATTGTCAGGGATTTCGTTCGTGTGTGTGTTATCTACAACTGCAACTGATATTTTTGGCCCCGTGTCCGTGTCTTTTGATTCGGTCATTAACTGATAGTATGGGGGAGCGATGTTTGGCCTTTGGGATTCGAGTCTAGAAGTCTTTGCTCTGGTGAAGGGGTGTATGATACCCGTACTACTTCGTAGCAAATCGCCTATAGTAATCTCCAGAAGTATCTACTCACAGTTGTCTCTGTATTACTAAGAGGTAGTCGAGGTGGTTGACGACGATCTCGTCGAGGGTGAGCCCGCTGGCGCGGGGCTTTGGCTTGACGACCGTCGACGGTCGGTCCTCGCCGGCGAGGTAGCCGTCGACCGAATCTGCCTCGAGGCCATCTGCCAGTTCTGCCAGTAGCTGTTTCGCCCGCGTGGAGTCGGTGTCGTCGCGACCGAACGGCGACGCAGGCGAGATTCGGTGTTTGAGCTTCAGGTTCGCTGCGCCCCAGTGGCTGTAGTGGAGCGTGCACTGTCCGTCTGTGCGTTCGTACGCAACGAGTGCGCGGTGTCCCATCGAGCAATCACCTCACGGGGCGACCGCGACTGGATCGCCCCGCACCTCTCCCGGGGGACGAACAACGCTACTCGTCGATCGGGTCAGGGGAACTGAGGTCCGCGTGGAGGAACGAACCTCGACGATACTCGCAGGGTGTTGGTTAACCGATGCCCAGCACCGGCGCTACTCGAGACTGGGGGCGTAGCGAGCCGATCCACACACCCGGCACTTCCCAGATTGGTGGTCCCGTTCACGCCTCACCTGGGTCCGATTCATGGGTCTTGAACTAGTGGTCGGTCGCCCATCCACAGGTTTGACAGTCGAGTTCCTGAGTCGTCGGTACCGACGACGCCTGGCGATTAGCCTCGGCCTCGCCAACGGATTCGGTCAGCACCATCGCTGGCACCAGCCACACCGCGTCGTCGGCATCGTCGAGGACCGCGCCGAGACGCGACACCTCGCGGAAGCCAAGCCGTTCCCCACGCTGGTCATAGAGCCGCGACTCGCGCGAGAAACCGACCGCGGAGATCCGCATCGGTCGCGAGTTCTTCACGCAGGAATGCGCGGAGTTCGTCGACGTCGGCGCCATCAAGTGCGGCGTCGAGTTGATCGCCTTCGTCTGGAGGTGGGTCGTCAACACACCGAAGCAACACGGCGACGACGTGCTTGCACGCTCCCGTCCCGTCGTACGGACAATCGCACCACGGGGCAAACCCGTCGGTGGCGAGGTCAACACGGACATCGTACTGATGGCTGCCGCTCACGACGGCGGTGACGGTGGTGTCGACGCGGTGAATTTCGTGGATACGGCTCTCAGCAAGATATCGTTCGCCGCGTTCGAAGACCGCATCCGTGCAGACATCTCGAACCGTGTCCTCAGTTACATCCATGTGTATGGACGATATTCCAGTTCGATCGAGAAAACCGATACGCCGATTTCGCTTTCGCTTCGGAGCGGAGCGGTCCAACTCTGAGAAGCCAGGATACTATGTGCTGGCAATAACTCACCATTTCTGGTTGAAACGAATAGTACTCACACCCACCTGCTGTTCCAGTAGAACGGTGTCGAACTGTCATAATTTTAATTGAACTGCAAGTCGATATTTCACACCGGACCACCAAACCGATCATAGAGTGTACTGATAACTACTCCCTCTACACTAACTACAATGACCCAGAAGAACAGTTCCAGTCCCAGAAGCGGGAGTGGTTCACCGAACATATTGAACGGTGCATGAAACTCGAAGTAGAGAGCCATTAACGCCCAGAGAATTCCACCATATGCCAACCCGCTCTTGATCGTATTTTCTGGTAATGAATCCCGTATATACGCAAAAACACCCCCATGAAGCGCACCGATTAGTAACGAAATGAACATGTATAGCCCTGGATCTGTTTCCATCACTGGCAGCGGTTCCATCTGGGTCATCACGGCGATTAGTTTGTCGCTCTGCTGTTCGGACTGGAATAATACATCATTCCCCACCCGAAAGAACAGAACCTGACTGGTGAGGTTCGCAAAGAAGATACCGATGCTTCCTGCGACACCAGCCGTTACCCACTTGTTGTACCTCATTGGTTACTCCCCGATTTGTTACTAATTTCAGCGTCATGCTCATGACCACTGCCACTATCCCTTCGAACTTCCCACAGGCGGGAAAAGAGGAGCGGCCCTAGAACCAGATAGATGACTGATGTATAGAGTCCGGGGAAGTAGCCGAACTCACCGGTTGCGAGGACTGGATAAAGGGGATGCAGAATTCCGTTTCCGATGACTCCCATGAGCGTGAAAAACCAGACGATGAGCATCGGCCCCTTGATACCACGGTAGATGGCGATTGCACCGAGGGCAAACGCGGCATACGAGATCATGTTGATCTGAACGAACGTGGAGAGTTCAAACGGCGCCGCGTTGAACACCTCGACCGGCCAGCGGGTGTAAAATCCAGTCGTAAATTCCTCAGCGAAGTGTAAGAATTGGACACCGAATGCCACCAAGTAGATCGGGAGCACACGACCTGGTTCGGGCATTTGTTGAAAACTCGTTAATAGATAACACACATACGCGAGGATAATTGCGGGAACAAACGTAACAATCAGTGACAATCCCGGAGAGAGATAGGTAAAGGTTGCAACCAAAACCAGTGTCATCACACCCGGGAGAATTGCTTCTCGAGTACGCAACGCTGCGGTTAAATCCTGGGACTCGTTGATTCGAACGCCCATCTCAAACCCCTCCGCTCGTAGTGGTAATTACAGAGCCAGCGAACACTGCTCTCATCCACGGTTCGGTGCGCAACTGGTGCCGAACGAGGCTTTGTCTTATCATGAGGCAAATTATCGTTTAGCTGGAATTTGCATATCGACGTTGCCTCACCTGGAAAGGCTTATTTATATATCTCAAGAGCTCAGATTATTCTCATGAAGTCGGTTACGCTGGAAATCACAGTCGAAGGCGGCTTCCACCCGGCGAATCAGTTACTCGCAGCGGACCCGTCGATAATCCGTGAGTCACTTCACTATGTTACCGTTCTCGAAGATGGGTCGATTGTCCTCCTCTACCATCTTCGAGGCGACCTCGCTCAAGTAAGAACGTATCTCACGGACCACGAAGAGGTCATCTCCTGTGATGTGCCAGAGAGCGAAGATGGACTCGTGTATATCCACGGTCGCCCAATCGAGCCGATTCGTAAATTTTTCTCTCTTGCCCGGGCGCATGGAATCGTGTTCGAGACACCCATAACACATACTGATAGGGGACTCAGGATCACAGTCAGTGGAGAAGAACAAACGCTTCATCGTGTAATCTCGGAAATTCCGTCAGATATTGAACTAACCCTCCTCAGAAAGGGAGAGCGCAAGCCAAAAGAGAGTGATATGATATCGTTACTGACTGAGCGGCAGATGGAGGTACTCACTGTTGCAGTTGAGGAGGGATACTACAAGACTCCAAGAGGAACGACCCACGAGAAGATCGCTACTCAGATCGGTGTCGCAACCACGACTGTGAGCGAGCACCTTCGGAAAATCGAACACCGTGTATTCTCTACACTTGTCAGATGATTTTATTATAGAATGTTCCACTGACCAAGTCAGCCACTCAAGGAACGTACAAGCTCGAGGAACTAATTAGGGTCTCTTGCTGTCTATGCATACGTCAGAGAGAACTCCCGGCAAAACCTCGCTCAGGTACTGGCGGTCCGGGTATCAAACTGAGTCCGATACTGGTGCACGAGCAGAAAGATGAGCGGCGTCCCAATGACGGTTGGCCATAGCCAACTGACCACCGACGGCAGGAACGTGAAATTGACTGACTAAAAGGCGGTCACTGTCGCGATATACCCGCCTGCCATCCGCGAAAGATGACCGTAGAACCACGCACGAGGGTCAGACACCCCCTGCCTAAACTGCTGGATGCCGTTGCTACCAAACCCGAGGGCGATACCGCTGAACACGAACATGACCGTCCCGAACCCCGACCCAGACAAGAGCTGAGTTACCCCAAACCCACTCAGTCCGACACCAGCGCCAACGAGTAGCACTGTCGCTGCCCAGTCGACGAAAGCAGGCCTATCTGTCACCCGCTTGCGCGAGAGGACGCGGTACCCCGAGAAGACAAAATAGAAAACGAACACCGCAACGAGCGCGAGGAACTGCCTGAACGGGTTCGGATCAAAAACGGACAACGCGAGTACCGAGGCTGAAACGAACGCCATCGAGCCGACGCGTCCACAACTCGTGGGGTGGTAGCCGTGAAAAATTTTGCAAGTAATTCACAAGACTACGCAAGGATAACGTCCAACAATCGCACCAATCGTTCAACGGACGAACGCCGTTCGAGGTTGTCAACAACTATATATTTACGTCAAGGAACAGTTTTGTCTCGAGTCTATTACAATATGGAATCAAGGCTATTTGCCATCGGTTTTGGGAGTGGCTCTCTCGGCTGCGACCTGCTTCGACGTCGCCTCAGGCGGGTCGTGAGCGCGGTCAACCATGAAAACCCGAGCACGTCCGACAGCCACCCTCGTGTCTCTCGTATCGGCCGCTCAGTCGGTGAACCGTGGTTACCGGCTGATGCTACCCCCGGACTGCTCGCAGACGCGCTCGACCTCGGCGGGAGTGATGACGGCTAAGTCACCGTCTAGCGTTCGCTTGAGGGCCGCCGTCGCAGCACCCGTTTCGAGCGCGTCGGGGACGGGTTCACCGCGAATCCGTGAGGCGAGATAGCCGCCGACGAAGGCGTCGCCCGTACCTATCGGGTCGACTGTCTCGGTTTCGAACGCACCCTGCTCGTACGTCTCGCCGTCGGTGCGGGCGAGTGCGCCCTCGTCGCCGCGAGTGACGAGCACCGTCTCGAAGCCGAATTCCGCTTCGAGTGACGCCGCAATCGCGGCCGCGTCGCCGTCGCGTCCGAGGACGGTTCGGGCGTCGCGCGCCGCGACGACGAGCACGTCGACGAGCGGGAAGAGCGGTTCGAGCGTCTCGCGTGCCGCTTCGGGACTCCACAGCTTCGACCGATAGTTCAGGTCGAACGCGGTGGTCGCTCCCGCGCTCCGCGCGGCGTCGAGAAGAGAGCGCGTCGTCGCTTCCAACTGGTCGGACAGCGCGGGCGTGATACCGCTCGTGTAGTAGTAGGTGACGTCTTCGAGGAGATGCGTCGGGAGTTCGCTGGGCGTCGCAGTCGTCACCGCGGCGTCCGCCCGGTCGTAGATGACCGACGTGCCACGCGGTTCGCCGCCGTGTTCGAGGTAGTACGTTCCCTGCCGGTGGTCGTCGCTCCAGACGACTGCGGGTTCGACGCCGTGTCGACGCACGTCGGTCGCGACCCGGCGGCCGAGCGCTGAGTCGGGGAGTTTCGACAGCCACGCGGCGTCGGCTCCGAGCCTGCTGGCCGCGATGGCGACGTTCGACTCCGCCCCGGCGGTGCTGAACCGCACCGTGTCGCTCGTCTCTAAGCGGCCTCCTCTCGGAGGAGACAGGCGAACCATCGTCTCGCCGAACGTTACCAGTTCAGGCGTCACAGTATCCACTCTCTCGGGTCGGGTCTTGCATACTCGAACGTCGCAGAGTCGCGGCATAAGGACTCCGCTCTCGACGATGTTTGCTCGCGCCAGTCGCGGACCCCGAAGGTTAAGCACTGGGTCGTCCTGCTACGAGTATGGTCGCTTCCACCGCTCAGCGAATCGCAGAGTCGGGTCTCGTCGCAATCATCCGCGGGACCGACCCCGAGACGGCAATCGAGACAGTCGACGCGCTCCGTCGCGGCGGGGTTTCGACGGTCGAGATAACCGCGAACACCGAGGGCGTCCTCGACATGATTCGAGACGTGTCTGAATCGTTCGCGGCCGACGAGGTCACCGTCGGCGCGGGGACCGTTCTCGACGCGGCAACGGCGCGGGAGACGACTCTCGCCGGCGCGGAGTTCATCGTCACGCCGTCGTTCGACGAGGGCGTCGTCGAAACCGCGAATCGCTACGGCGTGCCCTCGCTCGTCGGCATCGCCACGCCGACCGAAGCCGTCAACGCCTTCGAAGCCGGTGCCGACATGGTGAAGGTCTTTCCTGCGGGCACGCTCGGACCGGGGTTCGTCTCGGCGCTCGGCGGCCCCCTCGGCCACATCCCGACCGTTCCGACCGGCGGGGTCGGACTGGACAACGTCGGCGAGTTCTTCGACGCGGGCGCGACGGCCGTCGGCGTCGGGAGTTCCATCGTCGACACCGAAGCCATCGCTCGCGGCGAGTTCGACGTCATCGAAGCGAACGCCCGCGCGTTCAGAGAGGCTGTCGAGGCCGCCCGGACCGAGTGAGGTCGGCCGACTCCGATGGCCGCGACGGCCGGGCCGTCGAGCGTTCTGAACTGCACGAAACGAAAGCTGAACCCAACGGTCCACACCGTTTCGGGACCGCGGGGAAGGTAGCGTCGTCACTCCCGACGCGGTGTTGCGCCGTCGGCTTCCGCTCTCACCTACAGTCGGGACCGAGTCTCGGAGTCGTTGACTCGGTGCGTCACCGCTCGGCGACGACCTCGATTTCCACGTCGATGTCGACGGGGAGTTTCACGACTTCGACGGCGCTCCGTGCCGGATACGGTGCCGACATGTACTCGCCGTACACCTCGTTCACCTCGTCGTAGTAGCGCATGTCTTTGAGGAAGACGGTGGCTTTCACCACGTCCGCAAGCGACGACCCGCCGGCCTCCAGAATCGCCTCGACGTTCTCGAGGGTTCGCTTCGTCTGTTCCGCCGGCGTTCCATCGATGACTTCGCCCGTTTCGGGGTCGACGGGGCCCTGTCCAGAGACGTAGAGTTTGTCGCCCGAGGCGATGCCCTGCGAGTACGGTCCGATGCTGTCCGGTGCGTCCGCTGTGGTTAGTTCTTTCATCGCTGATGTGGGTTAGCGTCGTGATGGTACTTCGTCCGCGTCGTACACTTCATTGATGAACGACGTCGAGAGACTCGTCGTGAGGCCGCCGTCGAGGACAACGTTCTCGCCGGTGATGAAACTGGACAACTCCGATGCGAGGAACAGCGAGGTGTCCGCGACCTCGCGCGGCGTCCCGAAGCGACCGAGCGGGTACTGGTCGAGCCAGCCTTCGCGCGCGTTCGAATCGCCCGTTCGGCCCTCTGTGTTCTCCATCTCCTCGCGCCTGCTCGCAGTTTCTATCGTGCCTGCGGAGATAACGTTCGAGCGAACTCCGTGTTGGCCGTAGTGGGCCGCGATGTTTCGCGACATCGCGAGGAGACCGCTTTTCGCCTCCGAGTAGCCGGACAGACCGATGCCGAAGAGCCCGTTGACCGAGCCCATGTGGACCATCGAGCCTCCGCCGGCGGCGACCATGGCCGGAAGGACCTCCTTACTCAGGAGGAACTGGCTCTTGAGGTTCAGGTCGACCATCCGCTCGAACGTCTCCTCGTCGCAGCGGTGGGCCACGTTCGCGGACTCGTCCGAGCCGCCCGCGTTGTTCACCAGCACCTTGACCTCGCCGAACTCGTCGAGCGCGGTATCGACGAGGCTTCGAACCTCGTCGCGGTCGGTCACGTCGCATTCGACCGGAACGACCCGGCCGTCGTGTGCGGCGGTGAGCTCCTCGGCGACCGGTCTCACGTCGTCCAACGAGCGCGAGCAGATGGCGACGTCTCCGCCCGCCTCCGCGAATCGCGCCGCGATTTCGCGACCGATACCTCGGGAGGCACCGGTTACGATTGCCGGACGGTCTCGTAGTGATAACTCAACCATAGCGTGCGCATCCATGTGGTCGGAGCTATTCAACCTTGCTATGGTGTTGCATTATATTCGGTACGCTTCGACGGCGTCTCGGTCGACCGAGATGCCGAGTCCGGGTCCGCGCGGTGCGGGGAGACAGCCGTCTTCGACTTCGAACGGCTCCGCGATGACGTCGCCTTCCCACGCGTAGTACGTCGAGTCCGGGGGGAGTGAAAAGCCCGGAATCCCGCTTACGGCGTGGAGAATCGCCGCCGTTCGAATCCCAAGGTCGAACGCACAGTGGTGGGTAAACGGCACGCCGGCGTCTTCGAGTATCGCCGCCTGTTGACGGATACCGCTGATGCCGCCGGCCGGGGTGAGGTCGATGACGCCCACGTCCATCGCGCCGGCCTCGACGAGCGAAGAGATGTTGTGTGGCACGTAAGTGTCCTCATTCGGGGCGATGGGCTGTCGAAGGCGCTGTCGCAACCGTGCGAGCGACACGTGGGAGTCCACCCGAATCGGCTGTTCGAGGTACTGCAGGTAGATACCCTCGTCTTCGAGCATCGCGCCGACGCGAACTGCTTGGTCGAGCGTCCAACCCTGGTTCGGGTCAAGGCGGAACTCCAGTTGTCCGTCCGTCTCGTCGTGCATCGCCTTGATCCGCGTAACGTCCTGTCGCCAGTCTCTCCCCGCTTTCGTCTTGAGCACGTCGAACCCCGCGTCTAGTGCCTCTCGGGCTTTCACGCGAGACTCCTCGGGCGGCAGGATTCCGAGGCAGAACGCGACCGGGACTGGACCGGGGCTCCGGGTGCCGTCGGCCACGTGGGACCGGTGCTGGAGTGTGCTCTGGGTCGGCGCGGTCCAGCCACCGAGCAGTTCGTACACGGGTCGGTCGAGCGCTTTCCCTACGATGTCCCAACAGGCCGTTTCGACGGCGGAAAAGAACATGTCGACGTTCGTGTACTCGACGAACACCTGTCGGCGGAGGCGTTCGATTTCGAACGGCGACTGACCGATGACCATCGGCCCGATACCGTCTTCGATGAGCGACTCGGTCGCCGTCGGCGAGAGGAACACGCGCATCTCGCCCCAGCCTTCGATTCCCTCGTCGGTGTCGACACGGACGAGCACGCGCTCCATCGATTCGAGCTCGCCGTGATTCGTGGTGTACGGGGCGATTCCGAGCGGTTCGTCGATACTCGTTAGCGGGACGTCGACAGTAACCGCCGTCACGTCGGTTATCTCCATACCAACGCTTGTAGGGGGCGACAGTATGAAAGTATCGTTTGTTACAGACTCGCGTCCGTGGCCTCCCGAATCCACGACAGCGACTGCTCGGGCAGCAGTCCGTAGTTGTAGAACGAGACCCGCGGCACGTCGGCGGCTCGTAGTGAGTCGACGATGTCGACGAGCGTTTCGCCGTCGTGTATCGCCGGGTGACCCGGGAGGAGTCCGACGTGTAACGGTACATCATCGGTGACCGCATCGACGCTTCGATAGGCGTCCATCACCGCCTCTCGAGAGGACTCGTACGCCGGCAGACAGAAGTAATCGACGTGCTCGGACAGCCGGTCGAGGTCGGCTCCGACCATCCACTCGCGGCCGGGTTCGGGCGCGCCGACGTAGTATCCGAGCGGCGTCGACCCGCTCGCCGCCGACAGGTCCGCGTAGAGCGTCGCCAGCGTTTCTTCGCGTACGTCGACGTAGTCGGCGACCGCGTCGTGCTCGCGGAGCCATAGCTCGGGTGAGAGACCGTGCGGAACGGTTCCATCGACGATTTCGTCGAGCGTCTGTGCGACGGTCTCCCGAGTTGATTCGACGTCGACGCCCGCGTCCGACGCGGTCGCCCGACAGTGGTCGCAGAAGCACAGTCCGAAGAGGAACTCACCGAGCGTTCCCAGCCGAGCGTGAATTTTCTGGTGGTGCCAACCGAATCCCGTCCCGTAGAAGTAGTCGAAGGTCTCGAGTTCGATTCGGTCGAAGTGGGCCGAGTCGGTCAGGTCGCGGACGAGCCCGATGAGGTACTCCTGCACGTCGGGGTTCGACGGGCAGAGGCCGAAGACGAGGTCGTCGCCGTGCGCGGAGGTCAGCGTCACGTCTCGATGGCGCATCCCGAGCCGTGAGTTGTGGCAGCCGACCGTCCACGAGTTCAACCGGACGTTCTCGAGGCCGTCGGCGATTTCAGCGACCCAATCACCGGTCATCCCCTCGTACGGAACCGGTTCGAGGCGGCCGTAGCCGCCGTCAGGGCGGAAGTATGAACTCGCGCGTGCGAAGAAGGTCCGCCGCTCCGGGTTGTGCGGCGCAAACGCTTGTACGGCGTGATAGTTCGTCGCGAGGGTCACCTCGTCGACGCCCAGTTCGACGATGTGAGCGCCCGTCTCTCGTGGTCCCGAATCGAGCACGTCCCACGGGTACGCCCAGATAGCGAACTCCATAGCGGGTCGTCACGCGGGTCGATAATAAATATACAGGGGGGGGCGTTACTCCTTGACCGCGCCGGCAGTCATTCCCGCCACGATGTACTGTTCGAGGAACGCGAACAGGACGAGGAGTGGGATGATACCGATGACCGAGACGGTGAGCATCATCCGCCAGTCGGTCTGGAGCGCGCCGACCATCGAGAAGACGCCGCGCGGAATGTTGTACTTCCCGCTGTCGGTGAGGAACGTCAGCACGAACAGTAGCCGGTTCCACGCGTACAGGAACGTGTAGGTGATGCTGGCGACTAGCGCGGGTTTGGTCAGCGGAAGAACAATTTTCGTGAGTACCTGTAACTGGCTGGCACCGTCGATGCGGGCGGATTCCTCCAGTTCAACGGGAACCGTCTTGAAATAGCCGTAGAGCATCCAGATGTTGAACGGGAGGGTGAACGCCGCCGCGGGGACGATAACGGCCAGGTACGTGTTGAACAGTCCGAGCCGGCTGATGACGTCGAACAGCCCCACGATGAGCACCACGGGGGCGAACATCTGGACGACGAGGACGGCGAGCAGGAACGTCCGCTTGCCCACGAAGTCGTTCCGCGCGCAGGAGTACGCGGCGGGAATCGCGAGCAGAAGCGTCAGGACGACGGTTCCGAGCGAGATGACGAAACTGTTGGCAATCCAGAGGAGCACGTCGGTCTGCGTCCAGACGTCCACGTACGCCCCAAGCGACGGCTGGGACGGGACGAGCGTCGCCGGTGCGGAGAATATCTCCGACTCCGGTTTGAACGTACTGGAGAACATCACGTAGAACGGGAACATCATTATCCCGAGTAGGGCGATGAGCATGCCGTAGACTCTGACTCGTCGCAGTCCTCCCTCGTCGTGGCCCGCCATCGTCACAGCTCCTCACCTCCGCGGGTGTAGACCCTGAGATAGACGACGGCGAACAGGAGCAACAGCAGGAACCCG
Organism: Haloferax chudinovii; assembly: GCF_042663345.1. Taxonomy (NCBI): domain Archaea; kingdom Methanobacteriati; phylum Methanobacteriota; class Halobacteria; order Halobacteriales; family Haloferacaceae; genus Haloferax; species Haloferax chudinovii. The sequence goes on along the minus strand of NZ_JBHTAB010000006.1, from coordinate 178,172 downwards.
ATGACGCTGTAGGCGGCACCGAGCCCGAGATTCCCGTTCTGCAGGCCGACCTGGTAGATGTGTATCACCAGCGTCGCGGTCGTGCTAATCGGACCGCCGCCCGTCATCGTCCAGATAACGTCGAAACTGACGAAGGTCCAAATCGTCGAGAGGAGCGTCGCCATCAGGATGACGCTCTTGAGCTGTGGGAGCGTGATGTATCGGAACTGGTGCCATCGCTCGGCTCCGTCGATGGCCGCGGCCTCGTAGAGGTCCTGCGGAATCGACTGCAGACCCGCGAGGAAGATGATAGCCATGAACGGCGTACCGATCCAGATATCGGCCACGACGACGCCCAACCACGCGATGTCGGGGCTCCCGAGAATCCCGATACCCTGCTCTATCACGCCGAGTTTGAGCAGAATGGCGTTGAGATAGCCGAACTGTGGATGTTCTATCCACCGGAAGACGACCGCAGAGATGGCGTACGGAATTCCCCACGGGATGAGAAACGCCGTTCGGAAGAACTTCCGACCCCGAATGTCGCCCTTGAGGTGAACTGCGATGAGCAGACCGAGTAACGTCTTTCCGGCGACACCGACCGCGACCCACCGCCCCGTTTGCCAGAGGAGACGGTAGAAGATGTCGCTGTTGAAGATGTCGACGTAGTGTTGCAACCCGACGAACGTCTCGATAGTCGAATCGGCGGGAGAGCGATACAGCGACAGGCGGAACGTCTCCAGTATCGGGTACCCGACGACGGCGACGAGAAACACCGCAGCGGGCGCTATCAAGAGGTACGCGCGGCGGTTCCGCTTGATATGCGCGGCGGACTGTGCCAGTCGCGAATCGTCGCCTGTCCGGGTGCGTTCTTCAGCGAGGCTCATATCGTTGCATTAGTTCATCGCGTCTTCGAGGTCGCTCTGGGCGTCATTCAAGGCCTTCTGCGGACTCTTCTGGCCGGCGAGCGCTTCCTGTATCGCTTGGACCATCCGGTCGTTGAACTGGCTGAAATTGCTGAGCTTCGGCCGAGCACGGGCGTACTGTCCGGCCTCGACGAACGGTCCCCAGTTCTTCGATTCGGAGAAGTACTCCCGTTCGCCGACCGCCTCGACGACCGGGAGGAAGCCCTTCTGTTTCGAGTACTGGAAGCGGCGCTCCTCGTCGAAGTAGAAACGAATGAGGTCTCGCGCGATGTCCTTGTGTTCGCTCTGGCTGAAGATTCCTAGGGTGTCGATGGTGAACAGGCTGTACCGGCCCGCGGGCCCCTTCGGGACTTGGACGATACCGTAGTCGAAGTCAACCTCGCCGTTCTCCTGTGACTCAGTTATGTTGAGCCCCGTGTACACGTGCCCGATGACCATCCCGAGGTCACCGTTCTCGAACAGTTGACGGATGTCCTGTCGGGTCGACGAGAGCGGTGAGGACTGTGTCACGCCGTGTTCGAGATGGAGGTCGGTGTAGAACGAAAGCGCCTCGACGGCGCCGTCGGAGTTGACGACGGGCATCCCCTCGTCGTCGACCAGGTCGGCGCCGTGCGACCAGTGGTAATGGTAGTACTGTGAACCCGTCTCGATGGCGTCGGCACCGGCGAGGCCGAGCGCCGGGACGCTCACTTCGTCGCTCTCGGTGAGGGCCTTCGCCGCCGCGAGCATGTCCTCCCACGTGTCCAGCGCCGGATTTTCCGGGTCGAGACCGGCGGCCTCGAACGCGTCTTTGTTGTAGTAGAGACACTTGTTCGACGCGGCCCACGGGACGCCGTAGTGCGAGCCGTTGTACATCGTGCCGTTGGCGACCCCCTCGGCGAACTTCTCGCCGAACTCGCCGTCCATCAGGTCGTCAACCGGTTCGAGCGCGTCCTTCCCGACGAGTTGCGGAATCCACCGAGCGGGCCAGCGGCTCACGTCCGGGGCTTGCCCGCCGTCGACTCGGTTGTTCACGGTTTGCCGTGCGTTGTCCCAAGTCACACTCGTGAACTCGACGTCAACGTCGTACTCCGACTCGAAGGCGGCGTTGTTCTCCTCGAAGAACTGCTTGATGTTGTCACCGACGCCCATCGTGAGGAGTTGGACGCTCTGGGTGTCGTCCCCACTCTCACCACTGCCCTCGCCGCTAGAGTCGCTTTCGCTTCCGTCCCCGCCGCCGGTACAGCCAGCGACGGCGATCATGCCACCAGCACCGAGCGCTTGAAGGAGCCGCCGACGGTCCAGAGTCTGTCCGCTAGCTTCTTCTGTGGTATTCTCTCGCATCATCGCTACCAATTGCCCCCAAATATATAATTGTTTTTATCCATATTTTATTTTCATTATGGTTGTCGGTGTCTCACGCGTTCTGTTCGTGAACCGCATCGAGCAGTGAAGCGAGTTCCTCGGCGATAACCGACCGAATCCGCTCTCCCTTCTCGGCGCTCGCCTCCTCGGGGTGCCCGATGGCACCCGTCTCGGAGTACGCGTCGAACGACCGGTAGACGCTCACTGAGCCCCCGTCGAGGAGGTCCTGTCCGCCCCAGCGGTACGACTCGCTTAGTGGTTCACCGTTCCGGGTGGACGAGTCGCCGACGAGGTCGGGCCGGACCGCAAGCATGAGCGACGTTTCGAACTCGCCCCCGTGAGCCATCCCACCGGTCTCGGTGTCTCGAAGCGCCTCGATTCGGTCAGTCGCCAGCTCGAAGTAGGTCGTTCCGAGCACCTCGGCATCGGTCTCGACGCCGACCGTGCTGACGACGGACCCGATGAGGGGGCCGTTGCCGCCGTGGCCGTTGACGAACAACACGGCGTCGAAGCCGTTTTGAAGTCCCGTGTTCGCGATGTCCTCGAGCGTCGCGCGAATCGTTTCGAAGTCTAACGACAGCGTCCCGCCGAAGGTGAGATGATGCGGTGAGAACCCGCTCCACACAGTCGGCGAGACGACGACGGGGAGACCGTCGGTCTGCTTGACCGCCGAATCGACCATCGCCTCGACTAGGAGGGAGTCGGTCACTACCGGCAGATGTTCACCGTGCTGTTCGATGCTTCCTACCGGAATCACCAGAACCGACCCCGGTTTCGCTCCCACCTCTCGAATCTCGGTCGCGGTCATTCCTGCCCACTCGTGCTCGCGTCGTCCGATTGAATCATACATCATGTTAGGCGGAGTCCGTCAGTCGCGTCTCGGCCACCGGTACGCGCGCGCCATCGCTACCAAAGAGGTGCATGTCGTCCACGTCGAACCCGAGCGTTATCTCGTCTCCGACGGTCGGTCGGAACTCACTTTCGACCCGCGCGACGGCCTCGGACGAGCCGCGGGCCGTCTGCAGATAGAGGAAGTTGTCCGAACCGACCGGTTCGACGACGTCGACGACCGTCTCGACGTAGCCTCTCTCACCGTCCGGCCTGAGGTCTTCCGGTCGGACGCCCAGCGTGTATTCACCAGCGGGAATATCGACACCCAGCGTGAACTCGAAGCTCGAGGATTCGAAGTGAACGCCGCCGTCGTCGTCCGTTGCGGTCACCTCGAAGAAGTTCATCGAGGGCGACCCGATGAACCCGGCGACGAACTCGTTGTTGGGCTCGTCGTAGCACCGCTCCGGGGGGTCGACCTGTTGGAGTTTGCCGTCGTTGAGGATGGCGATACGGTCGGCCATCGTCATCGCCTCTGTCTGGTCGTGAGTGACGTACACCGTCGTGACGCCGAGGTCCTCCTGAATCCGCTGGATCTCCGTCCGCATCTGCGTCCGGAGCTTGGCGTCCAGGTTCGAAAGCGGCTCGTCCATCAAGAACACGTCGGGGTCGCGCACGATGGCTCTTCCGAGTGCGACCCGCTGTTGCTGACCGCCCGAGAGCTGTTTCGGGAGGTCGTCTAACAGCTCCGAAATCTCCAGCATCTCGGCGGCGTCCTCGACGCGGTTCCGGACCTCGTCGTCGTCTTCCCCGGCGAGGCGCAGTCCGAAGGACATGTTCTCGCGGACGGTCATGTGGGGGTACAGCGCGTACGACTGGAACACCATCGCGATGTTCCGGTCCTGCGGCCGCACGTCGTTGACGACGTGCTCGCCGATGGCGATCTCACCTCCGGTGACGGTCTCGAGCCCCGCCACCATCCTGAGCGTTGTCGACTTCCCGCAACCGGACGGCCCGACGACGACGACGAACTCCCCGTCGTCTACGGTGAGGTCCAACCCCTCGACGGCGAGGATGTCCGCGTCGTACTCCTTACTCACGTTCGATAGTCTTACCTGGCTCATGTCGGCTGAGGACTACTCCTCAATCCTGCATAATAAATGTTGGTAATGAGAGCGAACGACGCGCTCCCAACCGTGTTGAATCGTATTCGGCGCCGCTACGGTCTTCTCAACACCCCAGTCGTCGGGTGAAGCGTCTATCCGGTCATCGGTTCTCGCTTCCCCTCACGTCTAACCGAGGGACTCGGCGGCGGTTCCCCGCGATGTCACTACCGTCGACACCCCGTATTCAACACGGTCGAAAGTGCAGAACCTCGACGTAGGCCTACACTACCGTTGATATTCGTCGAACACGCCCTCTCAACCGGTATTTCGGCCTATTCACGGGACGCGGTTCCGGTCCCGGATTCGACGTGCTCGGGAAATACGCATCAATGTAAAGTAAAAATAGCGTGTTATGCGCTGTACTTTTTTCTGTGGTGAATACGCGAGGTTCTCTTTCCGAGAGGGTTGAATGCCAATTGAACAGGGGAAATACTTTCACCGAGTGCGGGAAAGACCGTAGCATGTCCGATGGCAACGTCAAAACAATACGCGCGGTCGAAACGACGTTCGAGATTCTCGACGCCCTCAGCGGCGTCGAACCGGCTGGCCTCTCGGAACTCGCGTCGACGGTCGACATTCCGGCAAGCACGATTTACGTCCACCTCAACACGCTCGTCGAGCGGGGGTTCGTCGTCAAGGACGCCGGAGAGTACCGTCGCTCGTTTCGCTTTCTCGAGGTCGGCGGGGACGTCCGGCAGCGGGTCGACATCGCTCGACTGCTCAGGAATAAGGTCGAAGAGCTCAGCCGAGTAACGGGCGAGATAGTCGGCGCTGCGGTCGAAGAAAACGGGAAACGGGTCATTCTGTATCGAAGCACCGGGGAGAAGGCCGCGGCGGACGAGATTCCGATCGGGAATCGCACGGAGATGCATTGGACTTCGCTCGGGAAGGCGATTTTAGCGTACCTCCCCGAGGCTCGCCGGACGGAAATCATCGAGCGACACGGCCTCCCGTCGGGGACGAACAGGACCGTTAGCTCGCTGGCGGAACTCGAAGACTCGCTCACGCGGGTCCGTGAACGGGGGTACGCCATCGACGATGAGGAACACCTCCGCGGTATTCGAGGTATCGCCGTTCCGCTTCTCGATAAGAACGGGGAGGTTAAGGCATCTATCGGCGTGACGGGGCCCCGAGACCGGTTCACACCGGCCTACATGGCGGAGCTACTGAACGTACTGCAGTACAGCAAAAACGAACTCGAAGTGCGTAACCAGTACTCCGAGTACACGAGCATAGACGGGTGATTACCCACGCTCGCCGTATAGTAATTACAGAGCTATGTTTGTAATTCTTTACGAGGCGATACGATGGGTATCGCTCGTCTCGGAGTCTTACCGGCCTTCCGGCCGAGCAAACGGATAAAACGACGATGCGTCGGTATAGTCACCCACGGGATAGTATTGTGTGAAATGAGATATATTGGTGCGACAGTATCCTCTCTGCATCGCTGACGGAGCGACCATCTGTCGGACGGCCTGGTCACAGTCTCCCTCACATGTGGTGCTCTTCGTTCCACTTTGATGATCGAAACCGAAGAAACCAATATCTATCGTCGTGTATATGACGGTTAGTTAGACTAAGCCGGTTTACTGCGCATGACTGACTACCAGCACCGCTTGGCGAGAGCCCTACAGTAGTTGTTTGAGGTAGTTACCCACTTTCGGAACCGAACGTTGCTCAAGTGCAGTATCAATCGCGGTTGTTAGCTCGTCAAGGGAGTCGAAGAACTGGTTGCTTAGACCTGCTTGAAGCTGTCCCCAGCACTCCTCAACCGGGTTTAGCTCCGGCGAGTACGATCGGAACGTCACGAATGCGAGGTCGTCATAAGAGCCGTTGTGTCGGTTTCTTTCCGTCCGCGTTGTCGAGGGCGTCTTGCAGTTCCTCGACGGGGATCCCGTCGAGATGCTTCACTATCGCTCATAACAGTCTCTGTGCAAAAAATTCTAATGGTTACTATGGCAAAAAATCGCTCACAGATAGTCAGGTAGCGAAGACCGACAGCCTACAAGGGTTGGTCACAGCTCGAACCCTTGACCGGTCGAGCAATTTCTCGATACCAAGGAAACAAGCGTCGCTCGTTAGTGGCTCGTTCTAAGGACCAAGGTTTTCGGAGTTAGAATAGAAATGACACTAAAATATGACTTTCGAATAGCTCATTGTCCGAGACAGACAATGAGTATTAGCAGAAAATCACCCCGTGCTCAAATCAATGCAATAAATCATATGCCGCGATATAAAATTTATTTCAGAAAGAAGCACGCACGGCGCTTTGAGAGCGGCTAGAGCACTGGTCTAAACACCGAGAACAGGCGTCAGACGGGCTCTTCAACAGATGTGCATCCCTATAAGCGTGGGGCAAGTGGCGTATCGTCGATGAGAACCGTGGAGAACGCATCTGACGTTCCGGGTGAGGCTGGTTTCCGCATACACAATAGATAACATGCGACAGTTCCAACGTCAAGACACATGTCTGAAAAGCCAGCTGAAACACTCGAAGTAGACGATTTCACACTCGGACTCGTCGGACCCGAACAGGAGTGGGCGGGAACGGTCCGCGACGGGGGGACTGTCAAGACGCACACCCCCGCCGGTTGCTGGGGACCGATGATCACCCCGTCGTTCCGCGGCGGACACGAGGTCACACGGCCGATTTACGTCGAAAACGCCGAACCGGGCGACGCGCTCGTCGTCCGAATCAAGGACGTCGAAGTGACGAGCGTCGCGACGAGCACCGGTAGCATGGCGGAGCGAGAGGGCGCGTTCGGTGACGACCCGTTCGTCGACCACCGCTGTCCCGGGTGCGGGACGCCGTGGCCCGAGACCGTCGTCGAAGAGACGGGAGCGGAGTCGATTCGGTGTGCGGAGTGCGGCGCCAACGCCTCGTCGTTCGGGTTCGAATACGGTTACACCGTCGTCTTCGACGACGACCGAACCGTCGGCATCACCGTCGGCGCCGACGGTGCCCACCAGTTAGCCGAGCGCGCCGACGAGGCGATGGCGCTCCCCGAGAACTCGCGGCAACACCCGATTTTGCTGTACGAGCCCGACGAGATGCCCGGCGCACTCGGACGTCTTCGACCGTTTATCGGCAACATCGGAACGACGCCGGCGGTCGAACTGCCCGACTCGCATAACGCGGGGGATTTCGGGCAGTTCCTCATCGGTGCCGAACACGACTGGGGGCTCCCGGACGAGGCGGCGCTCGAAGCGCGGACCGACGGCCACCTCGACTCGAACGAGGTGCGGCCCGGCTCGGTGCTCATCTGCCCCGTTCGGGTCGACGGTGCCGGCCTGTACGTCGGCGACCTCCACGCCAACCAAGGAGACGGCGAACTCTCGCTCCACACGACGGACGTAAGCGGGCGGACCGAACTCGAAGTGGAGGTCATCAAGGGTCTCGACCTGCCGGGGCCGTTGTTGCTCCCGAACGAAGCGGACCTCCCGCACATCGCGAAACCCTACACCGACGCCGAGCGTGCCGCCGGCGCGGCACTCGCGGACGAGTACGACGTCGAGACGCTTCACGACTCCCTGCCGCTTCAGGTCATCGGGTCGGGTGCGACCATCAACGACGCGACGGAGAACGCGTTCGCGAGGGCGAGTTCGCTGTTCGGTATCAGCGAGGGAGAGGTTCGCTCTCGGTGCACGTTCACCGGCGGCATCGAAATCGCTCGCCTGCCGGGCGTCGTCCAGCTGTCGATGCTCGTCCCGGTCGAACTGCTCGACGAGGTCGGCCTCACCGAGACCGTCCGCGAGCAGTACGGGGCGTAGTCAGCCGCCCCGCATCGCCGGAAAGAGCTTCACCGTTTCCCCATCCGGTATCGCGTCGTCCAACGCCGCCTTGCGCGCTCCGACCATCACCCGGACGCTCGGGCGGACGCCACCGCTCTCGTCGTAGAGGTGTGTTTCCGCGTTCGGATAGCGAGCCACGAACGCATCGAGCAGGTCGCGAACCGTTCCTCCGCTCGGTGCTACGTCGACCGTCTTTCCACCTGCCGCGGACCGAAGCGGCCCGTAAACGGTAACCTGCATACCGATTGGAGGGAGGCAACGCACAAATTACTACGGATACGCAGTCACGGAGACGCTGGGTGCCCGACCACTGAATCGACCATCGGTGCTCACAGAACACGGGTTGAATCTGCCACAGCTACTCGCAGAAGACAGGTGCGAGCGACCTACGGGTGGAGATAGACCCAGCGGTCGAGTACGGGGCAGACATCGGCCTCCTCGACCACATCTTCGAGAACCTGTTTCGGAACGCGGTCGCCCACCAAACCCCGGTGACGGTAGCCGTGGGGGCACTTGAGGGTCGGTCCGGGTTCTACGTCGCAGACGACGGAACCGGAATCCCGCGCGAGAAAGCCGGCGACGTCCTCGAATACGGCTATTCGACCGCACGCGGCGGGACCGGCGTCGACCTCACTATCGTCAGCGAGTTCGTAGAGGCTCACGGTTGGAAACTGGCAATCTCGAACACCGAGGGCGGCGGGGCGAAATCCGAGATTTACACGAAGTGACGGTCACCGTTCGGCCGCGCTCGGCGGACTGTGGCGACGCGACTGACGACGCATCAATTGTGGATATCACCCACAATAATCACGTCCGCGAACGGATACAGACGGTGACCAGCAACGACGTCCCAGACCGTCTCGCATCGGTCGCCAGCAACGCCTTCGGCGAGCTAGTCGATGGGAATCGGGACACCGCCGTATTCACGTTCGAACAAGTGGGTATGGAAAGGATCTGTGAGAAAGAGGAGCCGGCCCCACTGACGACGGATGCCGGCAGTGGAGTCAGCTGTCACCCACGCGGAATCCGCGCCCCGACCATCAGCGTCGGACCGCGTTAGTGAACCGCGATAAGAACAAGATTCAGTGATACGGAGACGCGGTGATAGTCGGCGCGAGAGCCGACCCGCGTTCGGCTGGCGCGACGGTCGCCGACGACGGAGAGACAGAAGCGCTGTCGGCTGTCCAAGGCTTTTTCTCGCCGTGTAATGCATAGTCGTCATGGACGCAGACCGACGCAAAGCAGTCGCAGTCGCCGCCGCGGAAGAGGGAGCCGAGCACGCCTCTGCGCGGTTCCGAACGGAACTAGACATCGAACAGAAGGACGACGAAATCGACCTCGTGACCGAGGTCGACCGCGAGACACAACGGCGGGTCATCGCGGCGATTCGAGAGCAGTTCCCCGACGACGCGGTCGTCGGCGAGGAGGAAGACGAACTGAAGACCGTCCCCGAGACGGGCTACGCGTGGATTATCGACCCCATCGACGGGACACAGAACTACACGCGGGGGGCCCGCGAGTGGGTAACGAGCGTCGCCGTCGTCAAGGACCAGACGCCGATTGCGGCGGTGAACGTCTCACCCGAGACGGGCGACACGTACGTCGCCACGGAGATGCGAGTCGAGCGAAACGGACGGCCCATATCGGTCAGCGACGAACCGAACACCAGCGCGTTTCTCGTCTCCTCGACGCTCCGGTACCGGGAGGGCGACAGACCGGGAATCGAACGGCTTTCGGGGGACATCTTCGGGACGTTCGGCGAGCTTCGAAAGCTCGGGACGACGCAACTGACGCTCTCGCGACTCGCCGACGGGTCGATAGACGCCGTCGTCGGACTCGACGAGCATCCGAACGCGTGGGACACCGTCGCCGGAGCCTACCTCGTCGAGCGCGCGGGCGGAACAGTAACCGATATTCACGGAGACGAGTGGGGACCGGGACAGCCCGGCCTCGTCGCGTCCAGCGGGAGCGCACACGGCGAGGTACTCGACGCGGCGCAGGCGGCGTTCGAAGCGACGCGATAGCGGCGTCGCCGCTCCGGTGTCGCCGCCCCGGCGTCTGCCGAGACGACCCCCGGCGGCGGGGCTGTGACACATGAAATTACACATTTATGTCTGTAATGGAGAGGCGTGTGCGACACCGACGACAGCGAAACCACGGTGACGGGTGGGCGGCGACAGCAGGACAGCCAGTCGACCACGAAGATATGCCAATTTGAGAACATATAGAGAGTTGGGACCGCACTACCGACCGACGACAAACGAGTATCACGACTCCAGCAGGTCACCGGGCGGACGGCGAGCGAATCGGTCGCTTCCCCGCTCCGACGAGCCTATTTAAACGTTCACGCCTCCGAAAATCGAGTCGAAAGCGGACGTCTCAGACCCTCGTTCGCCCGTGAGACGAAACCTCACGCGTCTCGGAGAGAATCGACGTTCCTCGCTTCCGAATAGGTATAAACGGATGCGGCGTTCACCCCGCCGAAGAACACATAATTCCAACGATAACTCTCCGTAACCAGCTTAGAGGGGCGTGTTAACTATTGACAGATTCGGAGAGTTGATATAAAGGTTTGGTCCTGCGGAACGGTTGGAACACCTGTTTGTCGAGTAGTCGCTTCCAATCGAGCGTCCGGCATCGCTGTCGAGTTCGCCGGCCGGCCGGCACAGCCGCCCCAACAAACGGAGGTACATCTTTAACCCCTGACCGTGGATTCCCCCCCATGAATAGACACGACCCGTCCGGCGTGCTCAAGACGACCGCCGCCTCGTTGGCGCTCGTCGACCACATCCTCGAACTGGAGGGGGCGACGATGAGCGAGCTGGTGGAGGCGACGGACCTCGCGAAGAGCACGGTCCACGCTCACCTCAAGACGCTCGCGGAGTACGGCTACGTCGTGAACGTCGACAACGAGTACCACCTCGGGGCGAAGTTCTGTCACCTCGGCGACTACGTCAGGACGCGCAAGGACTACTACCGGGTCGCCCAAGAGACCGTCTCGTGGCTCGACAGCGAGTCGTCGATGGACGCGGACTTCGCGGTCGAAGAACACGGTCGCATCGTCTCGTTGTACGGCGACCTCGAGTTCGCGAACTCGCCGCGCTTTCTCATCGACGGCAGTCCGTTCCACGTCCACACGACGTGTTCCGGCAAGGCGATTATCGCCGAGTACCCGGAGACGCGGGTGCGGGAAATCATCGACCGCTGGGGACTGCCGGCGGCGACGGACGACTCCATCACGACCGAAGACGAGCTGTTCGCGGAGTTGGCGACGGTCCGCGAGCGGGGGTACGCCGAGAACAGCGGCGAGGCGGTCGAGGGATTTTGGGCCATCGGGCAGGCCGTGAAGTCGCCGCGGGGCGAGGTGTACGGGTCGCTGAATCTGAGCGGCCCCGCCTACGTCATCGACGAGGAGACGCGGGCGACGCAGGTCGAACTGCTCGAACGCGCCGCCGAGCGGTTCGAACAGGGCGTCGCCGAGCTGTACCGGACCCAAGCGAGCGAGACGACCGAAGAGTGAGAAGTGAGATGGAAGAGAGATTCGCCGGACTGAGGCGAGTTGGGCGGGCGCGTTACGCCGGGACGTTACCCGACGGAACGACGCCGTCGTCCGTCCAGCCGCGACGCTCGTAGTACGCTTCGAGCGCCGCCTCGAACCCGTCTAGCTCGTCGGCGTACGGGAGCGTGTCGTCGCCGCGGTCGAAGCCGCGCTGGTTGTTGAAGTGCCGTTCGAGCGTGACGACGCGGTCGCCGACGGCCAGGAGCTCCTCGAAGTCGGCACCGAACAGCATCTCGTAGCGCTCGGGGGTCATGAAGTCCCGCGAGAACTTACAGACGATGCCGCTGTCGTTGAGCGCCATCTGGTTTTCCTTCTCGATGAGACGCTTGGGCTTGCCCTCGAAGCCCTCGGGCGGGTAGGCGTCGTCCTTGCCGACGAGCGGGTACTCCTGCGAGTAGAACACCGCGTACATGTGGTCCGCGCCGCGATTGGCGACGGCGTACGACAGGCCCTGTCCGTGGAGGACGCGCCCCTCGTGGGCGGCGAAGTCCATCCCCTTGACCGTCCAGTTCTCCACGCCGAGGTCGTCGTGCACGCGGGCGATACCCTCGGCGAGGTCGTCGCCGACGCCCTCCCGGAGGGCGATTTTCTCCACGAGGTCGTGGATGAGGTCGGTGTTCCCGAACTCGTCTTCGCTGGCGAGGTAGGCCGCGACGGTGTTGCCGGCCGAGATGGCGTCGAGTCCGTAGCGGTCGCACAGCTCGTTCGATTTCATCACCTCGACGATGTCGTCGACGCCGGAGTTCGACCCGAACGCCATGGCGACTTCGAACTCGGGGCCCTCGGTCTCGACGCCGGCCTCCTCGTCTCTCGTGGGGAGTTTGCACGCGAACGCGCAGGCCGAACAGGTGCCCTTCTTGTACTTCTTTTGCTCGACGGCGTCGCCGTTGATACCCTCTGCGCCCGCGAAATGGCGCTCGGAGAAGTAGTACGACGGGAGCCCGTCCATCTCGTTGGCGAGGTCCATCACGGCGACCGTCCCCTGTCGCTTCATGATGTGGTCGTCGGTGGCGGCGTCGCGGTGAATCTCCATCTGTGACGCCGGAATCTCGATGTCGGGCGCGGAGTCGCCGCCGAACGTGAGCGCCTTCACGTTCTTCGACCCGAGGACGGCCCCGAGCCCGCCGCGACCGAACGCGCGCTCCTCGCTCGTCATGATAGAGGCGAAGCGCACGAGGTTCTCGCCGGCGGGGCCGACGACCATCGTCCGGTCGGCTTCGATGCCGTGTTCGTCGTCGAGGTACGCGACCGTCTCGGGGACCGTCGCGCCGGCGAGGTCCGGGACGGCCTCGAACTCGACGCCCTCGTCTGTGACGTGGAGGACGACCAACTCGTCGCTCGCGCCCGCGAGTTCGACCGCCGAGTAGCCCGCGTCCGCGAAGTTCCGCGAGACGAACCCGCCGGCGTTCGACGAGCAGAGGCCGCCGGTCAAAGGCGAGACGCTGGTGCAGTTCGTCCGGCCGGTGAAGCTCATGTTCGACGCCTGCATCGGACCCGTACTGAAGTAGACCCGGTTGTCCGGGCTGAAGGGGTCCACGTCGAAGGGGACCCGTTCGTGGGCGAGTCGGGTGGCGACCCCGCGCCCGCCGACGTAGGATTCGAGAACCCCGTCGATGTCTTCCGTCCGACTCGTCTCGTCTCCCAAGTCGACCGTGAGAAGCGGACCTTTCGAGTGTAACATTGGAAAAACAAGGAGTTGCCTCCCACAAATCCATTGTGGTTACTGGTGTGTCGCTACCCGAATCACCGCGGGAAACCGGTTCCGAAACCGGATACTGTGTACGTTATCAATAGGAATCGTGGACAAATTATTTATGACTGTTCTGCATGGGTTGAGGTATGGTCGCAGGTCCACCGATTCACGAGTTGCACTTCGACGACGCGCCAAACGTGGGCGACGTTCCGGGGCCGAAGTCGACGCGACTCCTCGAAAAGCAACAGCGAATCGACAGTAGCGCCGTCTCGTACCCCGAAGACATCCCCATCGCGTTCGACAGCGGCAAGGGCGCGACGGTGCGCGACGTCGACGGCAACACATTCATCGACATGTTCGCCGGCATCGGCGTGCTGAACGTCGGTCACTCGAACCCGTACGTCCTCGACGCGGTTCACGAACAGACGGACAAGTTCGTCCACACGGTCGACTTCCCGACGGAGGCGCGGCTCGACCTCATCGAGAAGTTGGACGAAATCGCGCCCGAGGGACTGCGCGGCAACAACCGCGTCGTCTTCGGGGGCCCGACGGGGAGCGACGCCATCGAGGCGTCCATCAAACTCGCCAAGTACAACACCGGGGGGACCGGTCTCGTCGCCTTCCGCGGCGCGTACCACGGCGCGACGAGCGGCGCGATGAGCCTCACCGGCAACAAGAAGTTCAAGGGCGACTACTCGCCGCTCCTCCCCGACGTGGTCCACGCGCCCTACCCGAACACCGTCGAGATGGGCAAGGGACCGCAGGAGGCGGTGGACCACTGTCTCGAAGAGGTCAAGGCCATCTTCGAGGACCCCTACGGCGGTCTCGCCAACCCGGCGGGCATCTTCGTCGAGCCGATTCAGGGCGAGGGCGGCGTCGTCACCCCGCCGAAGGGCTTCCTGAAGGGCCTCCGCGACATCGCCGACGACAACGGCGTGCCGCTCGTGTTCGACGAGATTCAAAGCGGGCTCGGTCGCTCGGGCAAATGGTGGGCCAGCGAGTGGTACGGCGTCACGCCGGACGTGATGACCTCGGCGAAGGCGCTCGGCGGGACCGGCTTCCCGCTATCGGCGACTATCTACCACGAGGACCTCGACACGTGGGGGTCGGGCGACCACGCGGGCACCTACCGCGGCCACGTCGTCGGGATGCGCGCCGGCACCCGCGCCATCGAGTACATCCAGGAACACGACCTTCTCGCGCACGCCCGCGACCTCGGCCAGTACATCCGCGGTCGGCTCTCGGAGGTCGCAGAGGACAACCCCCGAGTCGTGGACGTTCGCGGCAAGGGGCTGTTCATCGCCGCGGAGTTCGTCGACGCAGAGGGCGAACCCGACGGCGACGCGGCCGACGCGCTCCAGCAGTACTGCTTCGAACACGGCGTGCTGGTGTGGAAGGCCGGCCGGCACGGGAACATCCTGCGCCTGCTCCCGCCGCTCGTGCTCACCCGCGACCTCGCGGAGACGGCGCTCGACGTTATCACCGACGGCATCGAGGCGGTCACTGCCGAAACGAAACGAGTCTAACCACGGTCCCACCACGATGCCACCGGAACGAGTCACCACGGACGACGCCCCGCGCACTGACACCCCCTACTCGCAGGGCGTCGTCGCCGGCGACACGCTCTACGTCTCGGGCTACGGCCCGCTCGACCCCGAGACGGGCGAGGAGGTCGACGGCGACATCGAGGCACAGACCGACCGCGTCCTCGACAACATCGCCGCCGTCGTCGCCGAGGCCGGCGGCGACGGCCTCGACGACGCGGTGAAACTGACGGTGTACGTCACGGACCTCGACGACTACGAGCGGGTCAACGAGGCGTACGGCGCGCGGTTCGACGAGGTGCCGCCGGCCCGCGTCTGCGTCGAGGTCGCGCGACTGCCCGGCGACGTGCGGGTCGAGATGGACGCGATAGCGTCTCTCGGGTAGGTCGCGGCGGGCGGGGAGTCAACCGCGCGACCCCCGGTTTGTCGAGGCCGGCGAACCGCCGCTCAGTCGTTCAGGTCGTCGACTCGGCGGTCGCGGCGCTCGTTCGCGGCGTCGATTCGCTCGAGGAACTCGGACATCTGCGCTTTCATGTCGGCGCGCAGGTCCGCCGCCGAGAAGTCGTCGGACTCCGCGAGGAGCCTGACGAACGCCTGTAGCTCCTCGTCGGTTAGCTGGTCGAACGCGCCGCGTTCGAGCTTGTCGATGACGGCGTCGACGTCGATTTGGCCGACGGGTTCGACGTTGAAATCGACCGTGACCATCCGGTAGTCGGAGCCGGCCAGCTCCTGTTCGGCCTTGTTGACGCCCTCGGAGAGCATGTCCTTGAACGGGGTGTAGTAGCCCATCGTCCCGAGGTGGAGAAAGGCGAGCATGTCGGTGATGCCCCGCGTGTACGCCTCGCGGTCGGCGGCGTCGGGGTTGAACACCGTCTCGCGGTCGCGGTCTTCGAGCGACTCGAACAGGATGGTGAAGTCGAGTATCGCGTTGCGGAGGCGGCGTCGAATCCGGTTTCGCTTCTGTTTCTTCGAGTGGTCGGTGTAGTCGGTCTTCCGGCCGAGCAGGAACTCGCGGTCGCTCGGCGTGAGGATACCGCGGCCGCGGTCGGCGGCGTAGGCGAGGTCGTCGGTGCCGTCCGTTCCGTCGGCGTCGTTTGCCATATACAGAACGCGTGTACGAATTCGATTAAGCGTTACGAACGGCCCGAAAATCCGGGCGAGACGGACCGAAAGCACGGAACTTCTCGGAGTTCGTCTACAGTTCGTATGAGCGCGCCGAGGGAACGCAAGCGAGGAGCGCCCGTGAGGAGCGAAGCGCCCGACTGCGACGTGACAATCCACCGAAGGCGGCCGACAACCGACTTTCGACCGTTTGTAAACGGATTTCGTTCTCGGCGTCACCGATAACCACAAATTTTATGGTAATGTTTGCACTTGTCGTGATGTGAGACATCACGTAGCATGGTGTCCGTCGGAGCGATAGCATGACAGACCACATTACAGCACACGGGTGCAACGGTCATCGTGGCGCACAGTTCGGGGCGCGGGCCTCGACCAGTCAATCGGGAGGTGGCGGTCCCGTTCAGGCGGGGTCGAACGGGGCGATTACGCATGGGGGGTGTCGGCGGTGAGTTCCTCGAACGGCGTGGTCGGCGAGTTCCTCGACGAAATCGAGCCGGTGATATTCGCGTTCGGCGCGGCGATAACCCTGCTCTTCGTCGGCGCGTTCAGCCTCAATCCCGATGCCTCCTACGAGTTCGTCCTCGGGATTCGCCGGTGGATTCTCGACACGTTCAACTGGTTCTTCCTGCTGGCGATGCTCGGGTTCGTCCTGTTCTTGGGCTTCGTCATCTTCGGACCGTGGGGGAACCTAAAGCTCGGCGACGAAGACCCCGAGTACGGCTTCCTGTCGTACTTCGCGATGATGTACTCCGCCGGACTCGCGGCGGGTATCGTCTTCTGGGGGCCCGCTGAGGCGCTGTTCCACTACTCGACGGTCCCGCCGCTGTACGGGGCCGAGGCCCAGTCCTCGGCGGCGATGCCGCTTGCGGTCCAGTACTCTATCTTCCACTGGAGTCTGACCCAGTGGTCGTGTTTCACCGTGATGGGCCTCGCCATCGGCTACTTCGTCTACAACTACGACGCGCCGCTTCGCGTGTCGGCGGTCCTGACGCCGATTCTCGGCGCGGACAACGTCGACGGCGCGATAGGGAAAGTCGTCGATATCCTCGCCGTGTTCGCGACCCTCGGCGGCGTCGCCACCTCGCTGGGCTTCATCGGGAGCCAGTTCATCACCGGCCTGAACTTCCAGTGGGGCATCCAACTCGGCGACGTGGGGACCATCCTCGTCATCACGGGCATGGTCGTCATCTTCACCATCTCGTTGGTGTTGGGCGTCGACAAGGGGATTCGCCGGCTCTCGAACTTCAATATGATCATGTTCGCCCTGTTGATGCTCGCGACGCTGATATTCGGGCCGACCTTCCGCATCCTCGAACTCGGCACGCAGGCGACCGGCGGCTTCATCGGCGACTTCTTCCAGATGAGCCTGTTCACGCAGGCCACCACGACCAGCGCCAGTAAGTGGGTCAACGCGTGGACCGTCTTCTACTGGCTCTGGCCGCTGGCGTGGTCGCCCTTCGCGGGCCTGTTCATCGCCCGCATCTCGCGCGGTCGGAGCGTCCGCGAGGTCGCGTTCGCCGGTATCGGCGCGACCTCGCTCGCGACGGTCCCGTGGTTCGCCATCGTCGGCGGCGCGGGCGTCATCATGCAACACACGGGCGCGGCGAACGTCCTCGGACCGGTCTCGGAGTACGGCGAAGCGGTCTCGGGCTACGTCCTCTTCGGGAACCTCCCAATCGCCGGGCCGGTGCTCCTGCTCGCGTTCCTCGTGCTCGTGACGACGTTCTTCGTCACCTCCGCCGACTCCTCGACGCTGGCGGTGTCGATGATGACGACCGGCGGCAAAGAGGAGCCCTCCGCCCTCAACCGCATCTTCTGGGCCGCCCTCCAGGGCGCGGTCGCGTCCATCCTGATGGTCGTCGGCGGCGTGAACGCCCTGCAGTCCGCGGCGATTATCACGGGCGCGCCGTTCGCCGTCATCTGCGTGATAGCGACGCTCGGGCTCATCCGAACTTTCCAAGACGACTACGGAAGCCTGCTCCTCCAAGACGAGACGAACCTCTTGGGCAAGTCGGAGTCGACCGGCGGGCAAGCACCGGCCGCGAACGTCTCCAGCCACGACGACGACTGACGCCGAATCCAGCCGAACGTCGTTCCGTCCCGTCTCTGTCCCCGTCGCCGTCCATCTCCGTTCTCTGCGGCCCGGTTCCGACCGCGAGCGCCGTCGTCGCGGCCGATGCGGCCGACGTGGCCGTCGCGAACTGACCAACACGGTCGTCCCTGAGATACCAAGTTTTAATGTATGCTATTAACAAATCCTGTGTATGGATAGGGATACCGCAGAGCCGGATGCAGCAGCGCTACCCGGCCCAAACGCCGAGAAGTGGGTCGAGTTCCACCACAAGCACGCCGCGCCCAGCGAGTACTCCCACGAGTTCGTCTGGGACGTGACCGCTGAGGCCGACGGCCCGTTCGTCACCGACGTGGACGGCAACGTCCTCTTGGACTTCACCTGTCACATCGGGGCCGCCCCGCTCGGCTACAACAACGAGAAGGTGCTGTCGAAGCTCCGCGAGTTCGACCTCGTCGAACCCATGAAAATCGCCGGGCAAGACATGTACTTCGGCGCGGGACCGGACCCCGAGACCGCCGAGTTCCCCGGGTCGAGCCACCTGATGGACAAACTCACCGACGTGTCTTCCCATTACGGGATGGACACGGTGTTCCTGTCGAACTCCGGGGCCGAGGCCGTCGAGAACGCGATGAAGATAGCCCACGACCGAAAGGCCCCCGCGAAGTACGGCTACGCCTTCGAGGGGAGCTTCCACGGTCGGACGCTCGGGACGCTCTCGCTCACGAAGTCGAAGGAGGTCTACACCCGCCACTACCCGCAGGTCGCGGGCATCGAGACGGTGCCGTTCTGCGCGGATTCGGGCTGTTCGGCGGACACCTGCGACTGCGGCTTCTTCGCCGGCAACGGCTCGCGGTTGCGGAACGCCCTGTCGCCGGAGGGCGGCCACGTCAACCCCGACGAGGTCGCGTTCGCGATTCTCGAACCGATTCAGGGCGTCGGCGGCTACCGCTTCCCGAGCGAGGCGTTCATGGCCGAAGTGGGCGACGTCTGCGACACCTACGACATCCCGCTCGTCGTGGACGAGATTCAGTCGGGCGTCGGCCGCACCGGCGAGATGTGGGCCGCCGACCACTACCCCATTGAACCCGACGTCATCGCCAGCGCGAAGGGCCTCCGCGTCGGCGCGACCGTCTCGCGGTCCGAGGTCTTCCCGACCGAGAAGAACCGCCTCGGGTCGACGTTCGGCGGCGGCGACCTGCTCGCGTCGATGCAGGGCGCGCTCACGCTCGACGCCATCGAGGAGTACGACCTGCTCGACAACGCGACCGAGCGCGGCCGGCAGGCGACGGAACTCCTCGCCGACGACGCGCCCGACCACGTGGTCGACGTGCGCGGGAAGGGCCTGATGCTCGCCGTCGAGTTCGACACCAAAGCACGCCGCGACGCCGTCGTCGAGGCGGCGCTCGACCGCGGCCTGCTCACCCTCGGCTGTGGGAAGAAGACGATTCGCCTGCTTCCCCCGCTCGACTCCACCGAGCGCGAAATCGAGCTGGGCGTGGGCATCTTCTGTGAGGCGATGGACGCCGTGGCGACCGAAGCGGTCGCGTGAGCGTCGGCGTCGCCGAGCGAACAGTACGGAAAATACGGACCCGATACGCGGTCTGTCCCGTTTTTCCGGACTCGTCAGGCCGAGTCACCAGACTCGCCGACGCATCTGTCCAGCGAGTGCGAGACGACGTCGACGCCGTCGAGCGCCGAAAGCGAGTCGAGCGCGTCCGCGAGGTGGTCCGGGCCGCTCCCGTCGAGTCGGACCTCGACCGGGACCCGATTCGGCGCGTCGGACGCGGTTCGGGGGGCGCGCTCGACGCTGTCGAGTTCGGCCCCCGACGCGGCGACGGCCTCGGAGACGTCGCCCAGTATCGCCGGCCAGTCGTCGAGTTCGAGGCGCGCTTCGACGGCGCGCCCGAGCGCCTGCATCCCGACGCGGGTCAGTTCCGCGTGTTCGGCGAGACCGACGTTGCCGCCGGAGACGACGGCGGCAACGCGCTCACCCGCGACGTCGACCGCGCCGGAGAGGAGCGCGGCGACCGGGGCCGCGCCGGCCGGTTCGGCGACGGTCTTCGCCCGCTCTGCGAGGACCGTGGTGGCGACCGCGAGGTCCGTGTCGTCGACCGAGACCACGTCGTCGACGCGGTCGCGGACGACCGCGAAGGTCCGCTCTAACAGCCGCGCGTCGGCGATGCCCTCGGCGACGGTATCGACCGCCGAGAGCATGCGAATCTCGTCGGCCTCCAGCGAGGGCTTGGCGTGGGCCGCGCCCTCGGGTTGGACGCCGACGACGCGCACGTCGGGGTCGCGCGCCTTCAGCGCGGTGGCGATACCGGAGATGAGACCGCCGCCGCCGATGGAGACGAGAACCGTGTCCACGTCAGGCGCGTCGGCCGCGATTTCCCGCCCGACGGTTCCCTGTCCGGCGATGACGGCCGCGTCGTCGAAGGGATGGACGAACTCCAGTCCCTCGTCCTCGGCGAGTCGCAGGGCGTGTTCGTACGACTCCTCGTACAGGTCGCCCTCGACGACGACGTCCGCGCCGTAGCCGCGGGTGGCGTCGATTTTGACCGCCGGCGTGATTTCGGGGACGACGATGGTCGTGTCGATATCCAGCAGGTCGCCCGCGAGCGCGACGCCCTGCGCGTGGTTGCCGGCGCTGGAGGCGACGACGCCCCGCTCGCGCGCCGACTCGGGGAGTTGCGCCATCGCGTTGTACGCGCCGCGAATCTTGAACGACCCCGTCCGCTGGACGTTCTCCAGTTTGAGGTCGACCCGCTCGGCCCCACAGCGGTCGGCTATCGTCCGGGAGCTATCGAGTGGCGTCCGGTGGACCACGCCGTCGAGTCGCTCGTGGGCGTCCGCCACGTCGTCGGCGGTGACGACGTCCGACACCGGGGGTGCCGACTCGCCGGTGACGCGCCCGTCACTCATCGGTTCGCTCCCGCGATTTCCGGTACCGACTCGACGCCGGCGACTGACAGAATCGACCGCGTGAGCACCTCCACGCCGGTTTGGAGGCTCCGCTCGTCCACGTCGAACGTCGCGGTGTGGTGGCTCGTCGGGTGGTCGGTGCCGACGATGGAGTAACACGCGAGGCCGCCGTCGCGCTGGACGCGCTCCATGAGGAACGTCGCGTCCTCGCTCGCGCCGAAGTCGGCGGTCGGCACGACGCGGTCGACGCCTTCAACTGTCTCGGCGGCGTCGGCGACCGCCTCCACGAGTTCGGGGTCGCTGTCGGCCCGCGGGCTCTCGCTGACCACGTCGACCGTCGCCTCGCAACCGTGCAGTTCGGCCGCCGACTCGAACCGCCGGCGGAGTTCGGACTTCGCGTACTCCATGAGTTCGGTCGTCTCGCCGCGCGCCTCGGCGACGGCCTCGACCTCGTCGGCGATGACGTTGCTCGCGGTGCCGCCTTCGACCCGGCCCACGTTGACGCGGGTCATCCCGTCGGAGTGCCGCGGGATGCCGTAGACGCTCTCGATGGCAGTGCCGAGCGCGTGGATGGCGTTCGCGCCGGCCTCCGGCGCTTTCCCAGCGTGGGCGGTCGTCCCCTTGATTGCCGCGTCGATGTGACACATGGCGAGCGGTTTCTCGATGCCGGCGACGACCTCGCCCGTCGGGTGGTCGAGGCCGACGTGGACCGCGAAGAAGTAGTCGATGCCGGCGGCGTACTCGCTTTTCGCCATGGGTGCGCCGCCCCCCGAAATCTCCTCCGCGGGCTGGAAGAACACGACGAGTCGACCCGAGAAATCGCTCTCCTTGACGGCTTCGAGCGTCGCCAGCCCCCACGCCATGTGGGTGTCGTGGCCGCAGGCGTGCATCGTCTCGCCGGTCTCCGAACGGAAGCCCTCGGCCGCGGGGTCGTGGCCCGCGTCGTTCGACTCCTCGATGAACAGCCCGTCGATGTCGACCCTGAGGCCGACCGTCGGTCCCTCGCCGCGGTTGAGGACGGCGACACAGCCGGTCGTCCCGCCGCGGAGGGGTTCGAGGAGGTCAGGGTCGACCCCGCGGTCGAGCGCCCGCTCGTACCACTCGTCGAGGCGGTCGTCGCTCGGGACGGCCATCCGGTCTGCGGGGTCGTAGGCGTCCGCGCCGACGGCGAGGTCGTCCACGCCGATGGCGCGCAGTTCCTCGACGAGCCGCGCGGTCGTCCGGAACTCGCACCAGCCCGGTTCGGGGTGGCGGTGGAAGTCTCTGCGAAGCTCCGCTAATCGCGCTCGAACGGCGTCAGCCATGCGTACACGTACCATCCGCCACCCACTTAAGCATAAACGGTATCCGTGGACACCGACTACGCAAAAAGACTAAGGGAGCGTCACCCAATCGATGTAGCAATCGCGCCCGCGACGCGCGCGACTCACACCATGACCGAGACAGACATCGTCGTCCTCCGCGAGGGGACCGAGGGCCTTTCGATGGAATCGTACGCGAACGCGCTCCGCGAGCGCCTCCCGGACCGGACCGTGACGCTCGCCCGGACACCGAAACAGGAACGCGAACTCGTCGCCGACGCCCGCGTCGCCACGGGCATCACGATAGACGAGGACCTGCTGGACCGCGCCGACCGACTCGAACTGTTCGCCTGCACGTTCGCCGGGACCGACCACGTCCCGATGGACGCGCTCGCGGACCACGGCGTCGCCGTCACCAACGCCGGCGGCATCCACGCGCCGGGCATCGCCGAGCAGGCCATCGGTAACATGCTCGTGTTCGCCCGCCGCCTCCACGAGGGCTGGCGGCGCAAGGAGCGCGCCGAGTGGCGGCACTTCCAGTCCGGCGAGTTCACCGACAGCACGGTGACGATTATCGGCCTCGGCTCCATCGGGCAGGCCGTCGCCCAGCGGTTGCAGGGCTTCGAAGTCGAGACTATCGGCATCCGCTACACCCCGTCGAAGGGCGGGCCGACCGACGAAGTCGCCGGCTTCGAACCCGACGCGATTCACGACGCGCTCTCCCGGAGCGAGTACGTCGTCGTCGCGTGCCCGCTGAACGACCTGACCCGCGGACTCATCGGCGAGATGGAGTTCGCCACGATGCCGACCGACGCGGTGCTCGTCAACGCCGCCCGCGGCGGAATCGTCGACACCGACGCGCTCGTGTCGGCGCTCCAGTCGAACAAAATTCGCGGGGCCGCGCTCGACGTGACCGACCCCGAACCGCTTCCCGCCGACCACCCGCTGTGGGGGTTGGAGAACTGCCTCATCACCCCCCACACGGGCGGTCACACGCCGAAACACTGGGACCGACTCGCCGACATCGTCGCCGGGAACCTCGGGCGGCTCGACGAGGGCGCGGAGTTGGAGAACCAAGTGCTGGCCGCCAAGTCGAACTGACTCCCGATGGCGACGCAGGAACGCCCCGACGACCCTCGCGGCGACCAACACGCTGATTCGGGGGTCGACCCCAGCGACGACCCCCGCGCCGACTACGACTACGTCGGCGGCGACACCGACCGCGAGGCGCTCGTCTCTGACCTCGAACGCCTCGTCGAGGGCGACGTGCGGTTCGACGAGTACACTCGACAGCTGTACGCGACCGACGCCTCGGCGTACGAGGTGCTCCCCGTCGGCGTCGTCATGCCGATTTCGACCGCCGACGTGGCGGCCGTCGTCGACTACTGCGCCGACCGCGAGATTCCCGTCCTCCCGCGCGGCGGCGGCACGAGCCTCGCCGGACAGGCCGTCAACGAGGCGGTCGTCCTCGACCTCTCGCGGCACATGGACGGAGTCCAGTCGGTGGACGCCGAGGCGGCGACGGCGACCGCGCAGGCGGGGGTTACGCTCGCGGACCTCAATAACTCCGCGGCCGACCATGGTCTCACGTTCGGCCCGGACCCCGCGGCGGGCGACCGGAGCGTCCTCGGAGGCGCTATCGGCAACAACTCCACCGGCGCGCACTCGCTGAAGTACGGCAAGACCGACTACTACGTCGAGGAGTGCGAGGTCGTCCTCGCCGACGGGAGCGTCCACCGGTTCGGCGAGGTTCGCGTGGACGACCTCCGGGAGAAGGCCGACCCCGAGAGCGACGCGTGGGGGGACGACGGCCCGGAGAGCCCGCTTCTCCCCCGAATCTACGCCGAGGTCGTCCGCGTGCTCGACGAGGAGCGCGAGGAGATAGACGCCCGCTACCCGGACCTCAAGCGCAACGTCTCGGGCTACAACCTCGACGCGCTGGTCGAGGAGGCCCGCGGGGAGCGCCCGCGTTCCGACGGGACCGGCACCGACCCGGACTGCGAGTCGGGGACCGTGAACCTCGCGCGCCTGCTCGCCGGGAGCGAGGGAACCCTCGCCGTCGTGACCGAGGCGACCGTCTCGCTCGAACCGCTCCCGGAGACGAAGGCGGTCGCGCTCCTCACCTACGAGGACGTGTTCGACGCCGCCGCCGACGTGGCCCCCATCCTCGACCACGACCCGGCGGCGGTCGAACTCATCGACGACGTGCTCATCGACCTCGCGCTCGACACCGCCGAGTTCCGCGACGTGGCCGCGTCGCTCCCCGACGGGACCCGCGCGGCCCTGCTGGTCGAGTTCTACGCCGACTCCGACGCGGACGGCCGGCGGAAAGTCGCCGACCTGCTGACGGCCCGCGCGCCATCGGTGACCCCGGAGGCGACGCCATCTTCGGACGTCGGCGTCGCCGACGACGCCCGCGCGTTCGACGCGCTGGAAGCCCACGACGAGGCGGCCCGCGCGGGACTCTGGGAGATGCGCAAGGCCGCCGCGCCCATCCTGCTGTCGCGGACGACCGACGAGAAGCACATCTCCTTCATCGAGGACTGCGCCGTGCCGGCCGACGAGCTACCGGGGTACGTCGAGCGGTTCCGCGAGGTCATCGACGACCACGACGCCAACACGAGTTTCTACGCCCACGCGGGACCGGGCGTGCTCCACGTCCGCCCGCTCGTCAACACGAAGACGCTCGACGGCCTCGACTCGTTCGAAACCATCGCCGACGAGGTGACGGAGTTCGTCGTCGAGGCCGGCGGGTCGGTGTCGGGCGAACACGGCGACGGCCGCGCGCGGACCCAGTGGAACCGCAAGCTGTACGGCGACCGGCTCTGGAACGCCTTCCGCGACCTCAAGACCGCGTTCGACCCCGACTGGCTCCTGAACCCGGGGCAGGTCTGCGGCGACGTGTCTATGACCGAGAACCTCCGCTTTTCCCCCGACTACGAGTTCGACGCCGGCTTCGAGCCGGAACTCGACTGGGACACCGAAAACGGCTTTCAGGGGATGGCGGAGCTCTGCCACGGCTGTGGCGGCTGTCGGGGCGACCAGTCGACCACCGGCGGCGTGATGTGTCCGACCTACCGCGCCACGGAGGAGGAAGGACTGTCCACCCGCGGCCGGGCTAACATGCTCAGGCAGGCGATGAGCGGCGACCTCGACGCCGACGCGACGGACACCGAGTTCATGCGCGAGGTGCTGGACCTCTGTGTCGGCTGTAAGGGCTGTGCCCGCGACTGCCCCAGCGAGGTCGACATGGCGAAGCTCAAAGCCGAGGTCGAACACGCCCACCACGAGTCTCGCGGCGCGAGCCTTCGGGACCACCTGTTCGCCGAGGTGGACCGGTTGAACGCGCTGGGCTCGCGGCTCGCCCCGCTTTCGAACTGGGCGGCGAAGGTGCCGGGCGCGCGGACGGTCATGGAAAAGACCGTCGGCATCGCCAGAGAGCGGTCGCTTCCGACGTTCCACCGCGAGTCGCTGGAAGACTGGTTCGAGGCGCGGGGCGGCGCTCGCGTCCCCGAGGCCGAGGCGACCGACAGGGTGCTTCTGTTCCCGGACAGCTACACCAACTACAACCACCCCGACGCGGGGAAGGCCGCGGTCCGCGTCCTCGAAGCCGCCGGCGTCCACGTCTCGATTCCCGACGACGTGACCGCCACCGGCCGCCCGGCCCACTCGAAGGGCTTTCTCGACCGGTCGCGAGCGCGCGCCGAGACGAACGTCGCGGCGCTCGCGCCCCGCGTCGAAGCCGACTGGAGCGTCGTCCTCGTCGAGCCGTCTGACGCGGTCATGCTCCAGTCGGACTACCTCGACCTGCTTTCGAGCGACGCGGCCGAGACCGTCGCCGCCGAGACCTACGGCGTCATGGAGTACCTCGATGCGAAGCGCCTCGTTGAGGGGCTCGACTGCGACGCGGCGGCGGGCGCGGGCGACGAGACGCTGACGTACCACGGTCACTGCCACCAGAAGGCGACGCGGAAGGACCACCACGCGGTGGGCGTCCTCCGCCGCGCCGGCTACGACGTGGACCCGCTCGACTCCGGCTGTTGCGGCATGGCGGGGAGCTTCGGCTACGAGGCCGAACACCACTCGCTGTCGAAGGCCATCGGCGGCATCCTCGCCGACCAACTCGGTGAGAGCCGCGGCGACACCGTCGTCGCCCCCGGCGCGTCGTGTCGGACGCAACTCGAAGACATGGACGGCGCGGTCGACGACCCCCCACACCCGATAGAGAAAGTCGCCGACGCGGTCGCTGACTGAGAAGCGCGCCGAAAAAGAACCGCAGGTTGTGTCAGCTTTCGCTCGACGGCCAGCCGCTCAGGGCCGCTCAGGGCCAGAGGCCCCGCGTCTCCTTCGCGCCGCCGATGCGGGAGAGCGCGACCACGTACGCCGCGTCGCGCCACGTCAGGTCGCGTTCTTCGACGTGTTCGCGGACCGCGTTCCACGCCTTGAGCATCTCCGCTTCCAGTTCCTCGTGGACGCGTTCGAGCGACCACTGGCGGCGGTTGATGTCCTGTAACCACTCGAAGTACGAGACCGTCACGCCGCCGGCGTTGGCGAGGATGTCGGGGAGGACCGGAATCCCGCGCTCTTCGAGGACGGCGTCGGCCGCGAACGTCGTCGGCCCGTTCGCGCCCTCGACGACCATCTCCGCCGAGATGGCGTCGACGTTTTCGGTCGTGATGACGTTCCCGATGGCCGCCGGGATGAGCACGTCCACGTCGAGTTCGAGCAGTTCCTCGTTCGTGAGCGACTCGGGGGCGTCGTAGCCCGATACCATGCCGGGGCGCTCGTCGTGGCCCTCGACGTCCTGCGTGTCGAGGCCGTCGGGGTCGTAGATGGCCCCGTCCACGTCGGAGACGGCGACCACCTTCGCGCCCCACTCGTCGAGGAGGCGGGCGGCGTTCGCCCCGACGGACCCGAACCCTTGGACGGCGACGGTCGTGTCTTCGATGTCCCAGTCGTAGAAGTCGACGGCTTCGCGGGTGACGATGGCGACGGAGCGACCGGGAGCCTCCTCGCGGCCGTACGACCCGCCGATGACCGGCGGCTTCCCCGTCACGACCCCGGGCGTCGTCTCGCCCTGTTGCATCGAGTAGGCGTCCATGAACCACGCCATCTCCTGCGGGCCGGTTCCCATGTCGGGCGCGGGAACGTCTTTCTTCGGCCCGACGACGTTGCGAATCTCCTCGGCGAAGCGGCGCGTGAGTCGCTCGCGCTCCTCGTCGGAGAGCGTCTTCGGGTCGACCGCGACGCCGCCCTTGCCGCCGCCGAAGGGCAGGTCCATCACGGCGCACTTCCACGTCATCCACATCGAGAGCCCGATGCACTCGTCGGCGGTCACTTCCGGGTGGTAGCGAAGCCCGCCCTTGTACGGCCCGCGCACGTCGTCGTGCTGGGCGCGGAAGCCCGTGAACACGTCGAGCGAGCCGTCGTCCCGGCGGAGCGGGACCGACACCTGCTGGACTCGGGTCGGATGCTTCAGGCGCGCGACGACGCCGTCGTCGACGGCGGCGTGACTCGCCGCGCGTTCGAGTTGCCTGCGCGCCGTCGCCAGCGCCGATTCGGGTTCGGACCCCGTGCCGCCGTCGGCGACCGCCTCGCCGTTTCGATTTTTGCCATCTTCGTTCATTCTATTAGGGCTGTGACCCCGAGTCATAATTAAGTTGTGAATAATCGACGGGGGAAGTCGGCCAGCGGCTCCGCCCCGTCGGACGTGACGACGAACGTCTCGCTGAGTTCGACGCCGAAGTCGTCGAACCAGAGGCCGGGGATGGTGTGGAACGTCATGTTCTCTTCGAGGACGGTCTCGTCGCCGGGGCGGAGGCTCGCCGTGTGCTCGCCCCAGTCCGGCGGGTAGCCGAGTCCCATCGAGTAGCCGATGCGGTCTTTCTTCTCGATGCCGTACTCGGCGATGGTGTCGCGCCACGCCTTCTCGACGGCCTCGCAGGTCACGCCGGGTTCGACCGCGTCGAGTGCGGCTTCCATCCCCTCGACGACGATGTCGGCCCGCCGAGACAGCTCTTCGGGGGGGTCGCCCACGAACGTCGTCCGCGCGAGCGGCGAGTGGTAGCGGTGTCGACAGCCGGAGAGTTCGATGATGACCGGGTCGCCGTCCTCGAACTCGCGGTCGGTCCACGTGAGGTGCGGCGTGCCGGTGTGGTCGCCCGAGGGCATCAGCGGGACGATAGACGGGTAGTCGCCGCCGTAGTCGTCGGTGCCCTCGATGAGCGCCGAGTAGATGGCCTCGGCGGCCTCGTACTCGGGAACGCCCTCCTCGATGACGTCGAGACCGGACTGCATCGCGTTCTCGGAGATGCGGGCGGCCTCGCGCATGTAGTCGAGTTCGGCGTCGGACTTCTTGATGCGCACGCGGTTCACGAGGAGCGTCGTGTCCTCGAAACTCGCCTCGGGGAGGTTCTTCTGCAGGCGCGTGTAGGACTTCGCGGTGAAGTAGTAGGCGTCCATCTCGAGGCCGACGCGCGCGTCGTCGACGCCGAGGTCCGCCAGCACGGCCGCGACGAAGTCCATCGGGTGGAGGTCGTGGGGCGACTGCACGTGGTCGTCGCTGTACGGTCGAATGCTCTCCTCGCTCAGCGTGGTCGTCGCGCGCGCGCCGTTGGCGTCCATGTCGCGGCCGACCCACACGGGTTCGTCGCGGTCCCGCGTCACCACGACGCCCTGATGGACGTAAAAGGACCAGCCGTCGTAGCCGGTGAGGTAGTTCATGTTCGCGGGGTCGCTCACGAAGAGCGCGTCCAGCCCCCGCTCGGCCATCCGCTCTTTCGTCCGGGCGATGCGTCTGTCGTACTCGGCGCTGTCGAATACGGCTCTTGGCATGGGAACCTCTATCGAACCATCGGATAGGGCCCGTAAAAAATTTTTGTGGACCATGGTCATGGATTCTGTGTACACCGATGGCTCGGGCGAGAGCAATAAAGTACACAATACACAAGACCACCAACAGGAACGGGTAGTCTTATTTATCCCCCGTCTTTATACCGTGTCCAAAACAACCCTCAAGCTACGATTATCCAGATTATATAAATAATTTAGATTAGTTGGATTATTCTAATTCGTAGTAATGTATTATTAGAGCAATACTAACTGGCGCCGACTCACCGAGAACAGTACGCATCTGCTGGGAGCCCAATCGTTATTCCTCGCAGTCTCGGAGGCGGGGGTATGGACCTCTCTATCGTCGACCTCTCGCCGGTCCCCAACGGGGGAACCGCGACCGAGGCGTACGCGAACACCGTCGAAACCGCCGCGCAAGCCGAGCGATTGGGCTACTCGCGCTTCTGGGTCGCCGAGCACCACGGCATGGCGAGCACCCTCGCGGGGACGACGCCCGAGGTGTTGCTCGGCCATCTCGCCGCGGAGACGGACTCGATTCGGCTCGGTTCCGGCGCGGTACTGCTCAACCACTACAGCCCGTTCAAGGTCGCAGAACAGTTCGGCGCGCTCGACGGACTCGCGCCCGGTCGCATCGACGCCGGTCTCGGCCGAGCGAACGGGTCGCCCGCGGCGGACCAAGCGCTCGGAACGGACCGACACGTCGAGGACCCCGACGGCGACCACGCCGAGAAGGTCGAGGCCGTCGTCAACCACCTCTACGACGACTACCCCGACGAACACCCCTACGCCGACCTCGAAATCCCGCGGGGGAGCGGCGAGCCGCCCGTCCCGTGGATGCTCGGGTCGAGTCCGTCGAGCGCGACCATCGCGGGCGAACTCGGGTTGCCCTACTGCTTCGCGGGCTTCATCAGGCCGCAGTTCGCCGTCCACTCCTTCGAGGAGTACCGCGAGAGTTTCCAGTCGTCACCGCTGGCCGGCGGCATCGACGAGCCCCACGGGATGGTCGCGGTGAACGCCGTCTGCGCCGAGACCGACGAGGAGGCGGCGCGACTCCGCGCGGTGGCCGAGGCGACGTACAAGCGGATGCGCCGCGGCGAAGTCGGCACGAGACCGACCGTCGAGGAGGCGATAGACGAACTCGGCGGGGTTCCCGAGCCCACGCCCGCGACCCTCGGGGCGAAGGAGTGGCCGCGCGCGATTTCCGGCAGTCCCGAGACGATTTCGGGGCTGTTGGACCAGCTCGCGGAGCGCGTCGGAGCCGACGAGGTGATGATTCAACACGTCGTCGGCGACCACGAAGACGCCCTCCGGTCGCACGAACTGCTCGCCGAGGGCGTCGGCCTCGTCTGACGCGCCCGGTTCCGCGACAGTCTGTCTGCCCGGACGATTCATATTGCAGTCCCCGGAATAAAGGAGTGTGTCACGACTTCGGTATCTCCGACTCACGGACACGCCCTTCGAGGCCAGAGAGTTCTCACTGCTCTGGCTCATCGCGCTCGCGACCTACGGCGTCGGCGACATCGTTACGACGCTCACCCTCCTCTACTACGAGGGTCGCTTCGACGAGGCGAACGCCCTCCTCGTGGCGAGCACGGACGCCCTCGGGCGATGGGGGCTCGTCCTCCCGAAGCTCGCCGTCTTCCTCCTCTGTCTCGGTATCTGCGTTTACGGCGCTCGCGTGGGCGACAAGGTACTGTACTACCTCCCGCCGGTCACGCTCTCGGTCATCGGCGCGTTCGCCACGGCTTTCAACCTCCGGCTCTTCGTCGGGTGAGCGGCAGAAAATCGGGGCGAAGAGCGCTCAGTCAGTCGCCTGTTCGAGCGTGAAGACGAACTCCACGTCGACGCTGTCGGTCTGTATCTCGTTGCCGGCCGACTCTCGAATCCGCCACTCGACGACGAGCGACAGGGACTCCCCGCCGTCGAGCCTCCCGAGCGAGACTGACTCGTTCCACACGTCGGCGAAGTCGAGATACGTCGTCTCGTCGCCGAGCACGTAGGTACTCGTTCCGTTCGCCCGCTCGACGCGGAGTCTGACGGCGAGCGCCTCGTGGACTTCGCCCTCGTCGGCTCCGCCGGTCGAATCGACCGACAGTTCGGGGCCGAATCGGCCGTTCTCGGCGGATTCGAACGGCATCGACTCCAGCGTCAACACGCCGGGCTCGCGCCCACGGTTAGTGAGTGTCCCCGTCGAGTTGCCCGCAGAGCCGGGTGCGACCGACTGCGTGTCGAGAATCGAGACCCCGGCCCCGCCGGAGCCGAGTTCGAGGTCGACGCCCTCCGGAGCGCGCCCGGCGGTGTTCTCGACGGTCACGTCGAACGACGCGGTCTCCTCGGTTCGGGCGACTTCGGTCGAGTCGCGGAACAACACCGCAGTCACGGAGACGTAGCCCGTTGTGACGGCGGTCTCACCGTCGGTGGTCGCGGCCAAGCCGGCGGTTCGATTCCCCTCGGCGTAGGTCACGTCAGAGCCGAGCGCGGCGGCGATGTCCACCGGACTCGACCCCGAGAGAGTGACGCGGCGCTCCTCTTGCCAGCCGTCGTCGGGGACCCACGCGTTCACCACGAGCACGACGCTGTCGACCGTGCCGGTCCACGAGAGCGTCCCGGTCACTGGGCCGCTGAGCGACCCGACAGTCCCGTCGGCGCTTCGGACCGTCGGCGGGTCGGCGGCCTCGACCGAGAGCGTCGGCTCGGGCGACGTCGACGATGCGGCCGTAGTCGTCGTTTGGCCGCCGCCTCCGCCACCGCCACCACCGCCACCGCCGCCTCCGCCACCGCCACCGCCGCCTCCGCCAGTGCCCGAGCGCGCCGTGGTGGTCGGGTCGGGACGGCTCGTCGGCGCGGGCGTTGGCGACGGTGTCGGGGCTGGAGTCGTTGCGGTCGCAGTCGGCGTGGCCGTCGCCGTGGCCGGCGGCATCGGTGTGTCTTCGTCTTCGTCCTCGTCGTCCTCGTTTGGCGGCGTATCCGGCGTCGGCGAGGGCGGCGTCACGGTGACGTCCGGCGGCGACGGCTCGGGGTCGTCGCCACGGAGATCCGAAAGCGCGTCGTTGATGCCGCTGTCGTCGAGGAAGCGGTCGATGCTCCCGGGAGCGGCAAAGCCGGTTCCGACCAGCACGATGCCGACGACCACGAAGACGATGAACACCCGACTGGCGATCTGCGAGAGCCGCGGCGAGAGCGTGCCGAGGAGCTTCGCCGAAAAGAGCGATGCGAGCGACAGCGGAATCGGGAACAGCCCCGCCCGCGGCGGGCGGTACTCGACCACCAGCGCCGTCTCGGTCGGCCGGTCGCCGGGTTCGACCTCGTCGCCGACAGCGACCGGGTACTCGTCGGTACGGAGTTCGTCGTCCTCATCGGTCGAGACGCGTTCGACGGTCGCGGGGTCGATGCCCGCGTCGGTGTCGCCGACGAACGACCCCGACTGGGCGTCCCAGCGCCGAACCGCCCGAACAACCCCGTGGACGGGCAGGCGCTCGCCGGGGAGACAGAGGACGCGGTCGCCCCGTTCGAGTTGCTCGAAGTCGAGCTCCTCGAAGTCGTCCGTGTCGCCGTCGTCAGCCGCCTCGTCGACGAGGCGTCGACACCGGGTCGCGTCGGCGAGCGCCAGTTCGGGCGACTGCTCGGGTGTCCAGTCGGGCGCATGCGCGTCGTCCGGGGTGGTCACGGGCGACTCACCGCCCGTCCTCGGAGGACTCGTCGGTCGGCGCATCAGAAGGGCGGTCGACGGGGTCGGTCACCCACTCCATGCCGTCGGCCGAGCCGGAGGGCATGGAGGCGGACGCCGAAGGAGACGGGTCGGCGACTGCGACGGGGTCCGCGACGCGAACCCCCGTCCGCTCCGGGTAGAGCGCGACGCCGCCGTCCGAGGCGCTGACGTAGCCGGCGTCGATACCGGCCGCACCGCCCGCCGAACCGCCGTCTGCGGTACTCCCGTCGCGTCGGTCCCTCCCGTCAGACTCGTCGGAGTCGACCTCGACGAGCGCGTCGGTGTACAGCGAGTAGAGCTCGGTCACGACGAGGAGCGCGCCGGGGAGGATGACGAACAGGACCAACCCGAGTCCCGACTGGACGAACTGCGCGGCGAGCCCGAGATACGGAACGTGGAACCAGACGCGCCCGACGACGCGGTCGGCGGTGACGGGGTCCGAGTCGACGTCCTCGTTGGCGTCGCCCTTCGTCCGGAACACCGGACTGTCGCCGCTTCGGTCCACCGCGACGACCCGGTGGGTCACGCGGTCGGTCCGCTCGTCGGTGATGGCACCGCCGGCTTCCCGGTAGGTGATGATGTCGCCCGCCGAGATGTCCGCGGGCGGCACGTCGCGGACGACCACCACGTCGCCGGCGTCGAACGTCGGCGACATGCTCCCCGAGAGCACGGTGTAGCTGGCGTCGGCACCGAAGGCCTGCGGCGCGGCGAGCACGACGACGAGCGCGACGGCGACGAGGAGCACGACGCCACCGAGAACGCGGGCCGCCGCGGTGAGACGAGACCAGTTCATCGGTCAGGCACCCCCGTCGGCGTCGTTTCCGTTCTCGTCGTCAACACTGACGCCCTCGGTGGCGACCGCTTCGGTTTCGGTTTCGGTTTCGGAGCCGGGGTCGGGGTCGGCCGTTTCGTCGCTTTTCCCGACGTCATCGTCTTGGCCGTCTGTACGGTCTCCGCCGTCTTGCTCGGATTCGGCTTCGTCGTCTTCACCGTTTCCGCCGTCTTGCTCGGATTCGGCTTCGTCGTCTTGCTGGGAATCGACTTCGGCGTCTTGGTCGCTTTCTCCGTCTCCGCCCTCGACATCCGCGTTCTCGACTCCGCCGTCTTCTCCGTCCTCGGGTCCACCGTCTTCCTCGGGTTCACCGTCTTCCTCGGTCGTCTCGGCTTCGTTTGTTCTGACTGCGTCGCCCGTCTTGACGTCGACGCGCATCGCGAGGTCGTCGGGGTCGACGTGCACGTCGTGGTGCCACGAGAACCGGAGCCTGCCGGTGAGCGAGAAAGACCCGTCTATCTCGCGGGCGATTCGGACGTGGTTCGTGCCGGTCGCGTCGACCGAGACGTCGGCGAGCGTGCTCGTCCGGCCGTCGGCGGTGAGTTCGAGGTCCGAGACCGCGACCGACGACCCGGCCGCCGAGGCGGAGACCGTGACGCCGAGCGCGACCACGTCGTT
Source organism: Haloferax chudinovii (assembly GCF_042663345.1). Classification (NCBI taxonomy): domain Archaea; kingdom Methanobacteriati; phylum Methanobacteriota; class Halobacteria; order Halobacteriales; family Haloferacaceae; genus Haloferax; species Haloferax chudinovii. Next base: position 143,911 of record NZ_JBHTAB010000006.1, on the reverse strand, counting down.
CGCGCCGACGCCCTGCGCCTTCTGCCCGTGTTTGTCCGGGTACTCGGTGCCGCCGACGGTCATCGTCACCTTACTGCCGTCGAAGTCGACGCGGAACGACTCGGTCTGCCCCGAGGTCCACGCGTGTTGCCAGTCGTTGTTCTGCTTGTGGACGCGGGTCTCGGAGCGTCCGGTGCGCTTCAGCACCGCGACTTCGTAGTTCTCCGGCTCTGAATTACCGTGAACGGAGTCGTCGTGGGGCTCGCCGTAGCGGGCGAGCGTCGCCCAGTCCCAGCCACCCATCGCGTCGCGGGCGTCGCCGGAGCCGGACGTCGAATCGTCGTCGTCTCCGTCGTCTCCGTCGTCGTCGGCCTCGCAGGTCGCACCGCCGTCGTCGTCGACCCGCTGGTCGAGCGCGAACCGGAGGTCGACGCCCGCGATATCCGAGGCGACTTCGTTGCCGGCGCTCGACGGGAGCCGCCACGCGATGACGAAATCGACCGACTCGCCGGACCCGAGTTCGTAATCGAGGTCGAACGTCTCGTCCGCGACGAAAATCGAGTCGAGGGTCGCGTAGTCGGAACTGCCGCAGAGGTACGTCTTCGACCCGTCGGGGGCTTCGAGCCACGCGCGGACTTCGAGCACCTGCGCGAGTTCGCCGTCGCCGACGCGGGGGTCGTTCTGCGACGGGGGCTCGGACTGGCCGTTCTCGTCGTCGGTGACGCCGAGCACGTCGATGTCGAGGAACCCGGCGAGCGACCCGCGGTTGCGGAGCGTCACCGACGCGGTGCCGCTGTCGCCGGGCGCGAGACCCGACTCTTCGAGGAACGTGAGCCGCTCGTCGTCGCCGTCGACCGTCAGGTCGAGCGTGCCGACGCCGAACGACGCGTCGGCGCGCTCGGTATCGGAAAACGCCGAGTAAGTACCGACGCCCGCGGCGGCGCTTCCGGCGCTAATCGTGAAGATGCCTCCGAGGAGGCGGCGGCGCGTGAGCGTCAGTGTTGGTGTCTGTTTCGGCATCGAGAGGCGTGAGGTCGTCGTGTGCGTTCGGAGGGCCGGAACGAAAGAGATGGACGCGGTCGGTTCGACCGGGTCGCGTCGTCTGCGTCGCCCGCGAACGCGAGTGTGGTTACTGGCTGTCCCGCTGGTTCAGTTCGAAGTCGAACTGGATGTCGAGCCCGTCGGCTTGGAACTCGTTTCCGGCGCTCTCCCGCATCTCCAGCGCGAAGGAGAACGTCTTCGTCTCGCCGGACGCGAGGGCGATGTCCTGGACGTTGGAGTCGTCGTCGCCCTCGGCCGCGTCGCTGTTGTTGTCGACCACGTCGGCCAGCGTGGCCGAACCGCCGAACCGGTCGGCGAGCACGTCGAGGTTCCCGACTTCGAACGTCGTCACGTCGAGGACGCCCGCGAGGTCCGCCACCGAGGCGTCCGCGTCGCCGTCGTCGCCGGCCGTGGCGTCGCTGTCGTTTTCGGTCAGCGAGAGGTCGATATCGAGGCTCCCGTCGAGCGTCCCGTCGTTTTCGAGGTCCACCTCGAAGGTGTCGGTCTCGTCGCCGGGCGCGAGGCCCGTGGCGCTGAAGCTCGCGGAACTGGCTCCGTCGGCGAGGCTCAGCGTCCCCGCCTGGAGCGTGTTCTCGGTGCTCGATTCGGTGTCGTTGAACAGGGCGAACGTGCCCACCCCGGCGGCGGCGCTTCCCGCGCCGATCGTGAGGAGGCCTCCGAGGGCGCGGCGTCGTGTGAGTTTGAATACTTTGTCTGCCATTGAGTTCTCCGTGCGGCCCACCGTCCACCCACTCCCGTCCGTGATGTTCTGGGTGAGGTGACCTTCAGGAGTTCCTACTCGATTACGCGGGAATAATTCGATACCACCATTATGCGGTATTCGTCAAAAACCGAGCGACGTGGTAGCCCTCGACACAGCCCCGGTGGAATGAGAGCCACCCGGACCGTCGGGTCGGTGACGCGTCGTCTCACTCGCCGTCGAACAGTTCGGCGAAGACCTTGCGCTGGGCCGCCCTGAGGTGTTGGGTGAACGTCGACCGCGAGATGCCGATGGCCTCGGCCACTTCGGCGGCGCTCCGTCGCTTCGGCCGCTCGAAGTAGCCCGTTCGGTACGCGACTTCGAGCGATTCGCGCTGGCGGTCGGTCAGTCCGTCCAACACGCTGGCACCGATATCTGACTCGACGGTACGGTGGCTCCGCGCGGTCATGACGACGCTGTCGAAGACGGCCGCGAGCGCCTCGACGAACGGGCCGGCCGGTCGCCGCCGGGGGAGGTCGACGACGACGGTCGCCTCGCCGTCCGTCACGACGACGCGGTGGAGGACGCCGCCCGCGTCGGCGATGGCCGTCCCCAGCGAGGGCGCGGCCGTGTCGAACTGCGCCCGGACGACCCCGTCGCCGGGAGTTACGTCACCGGGCGTCACCCCGTCGAGGCTCGCCAGCGCGTCGGTCACCGCGGCCTCGGACGCGCCGCGGACCGTCACGAAGTAGCGCTCCCTGTCGCCGCGAGGCAACACCGTGTGGACGACGAGTTCCGCGTCGCGGCCGAGCGCGTCGCCGACCGCCAGAAGCCCCGCGTCGTCGTCGCGGACGCGGAGGCGGACGCGGACGACCTCGTCGGCCACGAGCGCCTCGCGGCTCTCGGCGGTGCTGAGGGCGTAGCCGAGCGTCTCCGCCAGCTCTTCGAACCGGCGGCGCTCCCGGTCGTCGTCGGCACCGCGGCGGTACACGCCGAGGACGCCGTAGTCGACGCCGCCGTACCGGAGCGCGACGGCGACCGCGGTTTCGATACCGCTGGCGGCCGCAACCGCCCTCCATCCGGCGTCGGGAGTGGTCGCCGGCGCGTCGACATCGCGCCCGTCGTCGACGGCGCGGGCGACCGTCGTCCCCTCGCGGAAGGCGGTCAGGCTCGGTTCGGTCGAGTCGCGGCGGACCCCCGCGTCGGCGTCGAAGACGCCCGCCGTCCGGAGGTACGACTCGTCGCCGACGACGGCGAGCGGGTCGAGCCCACCGCTCGCGGTGCGCTCGCCCACCCACGCCGTGACGGTGTCGGGGTCGCTCTCGATGTACCGACAGAACGACTCCGCGACTTCGACGCGCGACGACTGTCGGACGAGAATCTCCCGAATCGCCTCCTTCGTGTCGCGCTCGCGTTCGAGTCGGCGCTGGTGGTGGACCTGCGCCGTGATGTCCCGGAGGACGCCGATGGTGCCGGGGAGTCCGTCGTCGACGACGTGGTCGATGTCGAGGATGCAGTGTCGTGTCTCGCCGCCGCGGTCGCGGATGCGGATGTCGAGCGACTGCGGGACCGCCCGGTCGAGCGCGTCGCGGACGCGGCCCCGGTCGTCGGGGTGGACGACCATCTCGACGATGTCGCCGTCGGTGAGCGCCGCGCGGTCGTAACCGGTGAGCGTCGTCGCCGCCTCGTTGACGAGGACGACGCCGCCGTCGCGGGCGACGAAGATGGCGTCGCGGACGTTCTCGACCAGCGTCCGGTAGCGCGCCTCGCTCTCGGCGAGCGCGCGCTCCGTTCGGTGTTTGTCGACCGCCGTCCGAACGCGCGTGGCGAGCGCCGCGGCGCTGTCGTCGACGCTCGTCTTGACGATGTAGTCGTCCGCGCCGGCCGACAGCGCGCTACTGGCGAGCCCCTCGTTTCCGGCACCGGTAAAGAGGAGAAACGGAATATCGGGTCGGGCGTCGCGGACCGCCGCCAGCAGTTCGATTCCCGTCCGGCCGGGCATGTAGTAATCACTGACGACGCACTCCACGTCATCGGTGAGGCGGGCGAGCGCGCCCTCGGGACTGTTGGCCTCGCGAACGTCGAAGTCGGGGGCTACCTCGCGGAGTCGATGCACGACGAGCGTCAGCCAGTCGCGGTTGTCGTCGACGAGGAGGACGGTGACGGGGTCCGCGCTCGTTCGGTCTGTCGTCTCGGTCACGGCGGTTCGGCCGTCTGTGGCACAGCGACCGGCATAAACTGTTCGGGTACGAACACGGGCGGCGCTCAAAGAACTCGGAACGCCAGTCCGGTTACGCCGACAGCGGGGCGGTGAGAACGCTCGAACATATAGTTTAAATACCAGAGTGAGTACAAAACACGCACCGATGGACGCGAAAAGCGGTCGGGTGCAGTGAGCGATGGGCTGGCAGTACACCGTCTTCGCGCTTCCGACGCTCTGTGCGATGATTACCGCGTCTCTCCTCGGCGTGTACAGCCTGCGGTACATGCGGGCCCACGGCCGGTCGTCCGAACTCGTCGCGTTCTTCGCCGTGAACGTCGGACTCGTCCTCTGGACCGGCTTTTCGTCCCTCAAGCTACTGCAGACCGACCCGTCGCTGAAGCTCCTGTTCTACCGACTCCTCTACTTCGGCGTCGCGCCGCTCGGCGCGCTCGCGCTCCTCTTTACGCTCGTCCACACGGACCGGGTCCGCCGAATCACTCCCGGACTGATCGCGGCGGTCATGACCGTGCCGGTCGTCTTTCTGGTGGTCCTCTTTACCAACCCCAGCGGTCTCGCTATCGAGGCGACGCGCCTCGTCGAGACGAACGGCCTCGTCGTCATGCGGGTCGACGTCGGTCTCGGCCACGTGGTGTTGCAGTTGCTCTACAACGCGGTGCTCTCCGTGCTGTCCACCGCGCTCATTCTCTACGAAGCGGCTCGACTGGGCCGAACGTACATCCCCCAGGCGGTGTTGGTGAGCATCGGTCTCGCCGCCCCGTTCGTCTTCACGGCCTGCACCACCCTCGGAATCCCACCGTTCGGTAGCGACAGTGTGAACCTCGTGCCGACCTCGGCCGCAATCACGTCGGCCGCCATCGGCGTCGCGCTCTTTCGCTACCGATTTCTCGACCTGCCGCCCATCGCCTACACGACCGCGATGGAGGAGTCGCCCGACGGCGTGTTCGTCCTCGACGCCGACGAGCGAATCGTCCACGTCAACACCCGCGGCGCGGAGCTCTTAGAGCGCTTCGGCGCGGCCGTCGGCGACCCGGTCACGGCCGTCTCGTCGGACCTCGACCTGACGACCGAGAGCAACGACAGCGTCAGAACCACGCGAGCGGACGGCGAGACGGTGTATCTCAGCGCCCGGTCCCAGCGGCTCGAACGGGGCGACCAGACCGTCGGATGGGTCATCGTCCTCCGCGACGTGACCGAATTGCACCGTCAAAAACAGACCATCCTCTCCCGAAACGAGAAGCTCACGCTCCTCAATCAGATCGTCCGCCACGACATCCGAAACGACATGGCCGTCATCCTCGGCAACGCGCAACTGGTCGAGGAGTCGGTCGACGACGAGGTAGTGCGCGAGCGCCTCGACACGATCATCAGGAACGGCGAGCACGCCACCGAACTCACCGAGAACGTCCGAAACCTCATGGCGACGATGCTCGACGACGAGGAGACGAACCGCCCGACGACGCTCGCCGGACCGCTCTGGGCAGAAGCGAGCGCGGTCCGCGACGGAACCGCCGACGCGGCAGTCTCGCTCCCCGACGAGCCACCGGACGTGACAGTCGTCGCCGACGACATGTTGGGGACCGTCTTCCGCAACCTCCTCACGAACGCGGTGCGGCACAACGACGCCGACCGGGCCGAAATCGACGTGTCGGTCGAGGTGCGAGACGACGACGCGCTCGTCCGCATCGCCGACAACGGACCGGGCGTCCCCGACAACCGAAAGGAGACGGTGTTCGGCCGCGGCGAAAAGGGGCTCGAAAGCCCCGGCACCGGCCTCGGTCTCTACCTCGTCGACACCATCGTCAGCGGCTACGGCGGCGACATGTGGGTCGAAGACAACGAGCCCCGAGGCGCGGTCTTCGTGGTCCGCCTGCGGAGAGCCTGACGACAACTCGTCCTCGGTCTCACGGCGTTCGCGGCGGTCGTCGTGGTCGACACGTCCGGCTCGAACGCGGTGTTGCTCATCGGCGTCGGGAACGTCTGTCTGAGTGCCGCGCTCGGAGCGGTCGCGCTCCCCGATAGATAGCGCGAAAAATCAAAACGACCACGCCGCCGTCCGCTGTTTTTTGAGAATCGGGCCAAAAAGACTACTTAGGGGGCTGACAATCTCTAGGTGTCCGCTCGATACTGTCTGGTCGGCGGACAGGTAACATATCAGCACAGACAGGCGGCCCATCCCGTGCCACCGGTACTCCGACCCTGCCCCCTCGGACTGCCGCCCGATGGTCCGCCCCTACATTTCTACCCTCTCACCGCATGTTACGCGAGCGACCGGTCCGCGACCCGTCAGCGACTCAGTCGCGCCCCGGAGCGCCGGCCCCGACGAGACCGGCCACGCGGGACTCGATTTTGCCGTAGGCAAGGACGACTGTGCCGCGGAGCGACTCCGTCGCGAGGACGGCGAAGCCGGTGAAGATAGTCGCGAAGCCGACGACAGTGAGCGTCGAAATCGACTCGCCGAGGAGCGCCGTCCCCCCGAGCGCCGCGACGATGGGCACGGCGTAGAAGACGAGGTTGCCGCGAATCGGGCCCACGTCGTCGAGGAAGCCGAAGTAGGTGAGGTAGGCCACCGCGCCGGCGAAGACGCCGACGTAGGCGAGCGCGAGGAGCGCCGTCGGCGACCACGTGGCCGCGGCGAGTGACTCGCCGGAGGCGACGCTCAGACCGTGGGTGAGCGCCGCGCTGACGGGGAGCGCCCACGCCGTGCGGACGGTGCTCGAAAGCGACGTGTCGGCCCAGCGGATGAGCACGGTCCCGAGCGCGCCGCTGACCGCGCCGAGGAAGACGAGGCCCTTCCAGAGCGCCTCGCCGCCGAGCAGGTTCGCGGGGTCGACGCCGACGACGAGGCCGACGCCGAGGAGGCCGATGAGCATCCCGAGCGCGCCGCGGGTGGAGAGTCGTTCGTCGGTGAGGAGCGCCATGGCGAACACGGGGGTCAGAATCGGGTTGAGGCTGAAGATAATCGACCCGACGCCGCTGGAGACGTGCTCCTGTCCCACGAACAGGAGGGCGTTGGCGAGACCGATGACGAACACGCCGGTGGCGAGGATGCCGACCACGTCGCGGACCGACCGCGGGAGCAGTTCGGCACGGGGACGAGTGGCGACGACGTAGCCGACGAGTAGCACCGCCGCGATGTCGAACCGGAGCGCGACGAACAGAAGCGGCGGCAGGTAGTCGAGGCCCGCCTTCGCGGCGACGAACGTCCCGCCGAAGAAGAACGCCGTCAGCGCGAACAGGACGAACCGCCGACGCGACGTCGTCACCATGCCGCACCTCCGACCGAGAGACCGAACGCAGAGTGAAGTGAACGCATCTTGGATACACCTACGACTCCACCACGTATAGTTTGATTCAGAAATTAGTTCAGGGTAAGAAAAATGTCGGTCGGGGCGAGCATGATTCAGTATGTGAAATTATTTCACGACGCGAAAGACGTTTACCGAGGCGCGCACAACCCCGGTGCATGGAGTCGGCATTAGACGAGATAGAGTTCCTCGCGCTCTCGCAGAACCGCGTCGACGCGCTCAGATACCTCGCCGAGCGGCCGCACTCCAGACGCGAACTGGTCGAGCGAACCGGGGCGTCACAGCCGACGATGGGGCGGATTCTCAGCGACTTCGAAGACCGCTCGTGGCTCGTCCGCGAGGACGGGGCGTACCGGGCGACAGTGACGGGCGAACTCGTCTCTCGGGGCTTCGACGACCTCGTCGACATCCTCGACACCGACGCCAAGCTCCGGCCGGTCGTCGAGTGGCTCCCGACCGACGCCATCACGTTCGACCTCGAACACCTGACCGAGGCGACGATTACCACGCCGAGTCAGGTCCGGCCGAACGCGCCGGTCAAGCGCGCGGTATCCCTCCTGAGCGAGGCCGAGGACGTGCGAATCTTCTCCTACGCGTTCAACGAGCAGAACCTCGACATCGTCCGGGAGCGGACCGCCGCCGGCGACCAGCGCTTCGAGGGCGTCTTCTCGTCGGCCGCCATCGACGCGCTCGCCCACGACTCCCACCTGCGCGAACAGCTCCGCGACCTCCTCGACGCCGACGCGGCCGCCGTCCGCATCACCGACGAGCCGATTCCGATGGCGGCGACCATCGCCGACTCGACCGTCCACCTGTTCCTCCGCGACGACAGCGGCATCCTCCAGGCGTCTATCGACGTGACCGAACCGGAGGTACTCGCGTGGGCCGACAAGTTGTTCGAGCGCTACTGGGAGGCGGCGGAGCCGCTCGACCTCGACCGGCTGTAACGGGCCGGCGTCTCCGAGAGTGCGCGCGGTGCGTCGGCGTCCGAAACCACGACCGAACGGTGCCCTCGCGTCCCACCCGTCAGTCGAGTTCGTCGAACGAGTCGAACTCGTCCCAGCAGGAACACTGCAGGTCGTCCAGAGAGGTGACTTCGTCCGGGAGGCTGGTGATGGGAATCCCGGAGCCGGCCTCGTCGCAGTCGCGCAGGTGAACGCTGAAGTCGTCGCTGGACATCGTGTACATGGTCAGCACGCTCAGTTCGCCGGCTTCATTGAAACAATTTGTGAGTGCGACAAGCGAGCGCGGGGCGTCAGAGAACCCGGAAGACGCGAACCGTGTCGCGCTTGCCCGGTTCGCAGAGCAGTTGCGCGAGGCCGAGGTCGGAGAACTCGTCTTTCCAGTTGCGGTGATACAGCGGGAAGTCGTCGTTGACGTAGCTCACCTCGGAACCGGAGCGCCCGCGCGTCGGCCCGTTGCCCTCGTTCTCGGCGGTGATGACGAGGTCCGACGAGACGCGCGCGATTTCTTCGAACACCCACATATCGTCGGGGTGGACGTGCTGGAGCGTCTCGACGGAGTAGATAACGTCGAACTTGTCGTCGGGGAAGTCGGGAAGCAGGTCCTCGATTGCGCCGGTGAGGAACGTGCCGGTGTCGACGAGTTCGGGGAAGTACTCGGCCATCACCTCGAAAGAGTCGTCGTTGATGTCGATGCCGGTGAGGTCCTCGTAGCCGCGGTCGCGGAGGTGCGCGAGGTGGCGACCGGAGCTACAGCCGAGTTCGAGAACCGACGCGTCTTCCGCCGCGTAGTGCTCGAACACGGTCGCGAGCGTCTCGCTGACCTCGTTCGGGCCGATTTGGGCGTAGTACTCCGGCGAGAAGTCGCCGGAGCGCTCGGCCCACCCGCGGTGGTTGTCGTCTGCGTCCATACCCGGAGTAGCGAACGGGCGGGTAAATGTTCCGCGGAGTGTGCGCCGTCGTTGCGACGCGCGAGTCGTTCCGAGAAACCGGGAGACCTCGGCGGGTCGGGTACGCCGGAGGACCCAAGGAGAGCGTGCTGGAGGGCACGTTGGGGAGGGGTGCGTCAGGGGGGATTGGGGCGTCCCACGAAGGGACTGGGAGCGAGTGTGCCGTGGAGGGCTGGAGGGATGTGCGCCGCCGCGGGCACGAGCAGTCGGGTGTACCAGTCAAGCGTGCCGTGCCTCGCTCGCGGCGCGCGCGTCAGCGGGTCATCGGTTCGACCGCGGCCATCACGCCGAGTCGTCGCTCGTCGTTTCGTCCTCGGTCGTCGTCTCGTTCGCCGTCGTTTCCATCTCGGTCGTCGTCTCGTCTTCTGTCGTCTCCATCTCGGTCGTCGATTCTTCCTCCGTCGTTGCTTCTGTCGTCTCTATCGTCGTCGTCTCGTCTGCCGTCATCGTCCCGATACCGCCGGTCTCCGCTGTCGTCTCGGTGTCGCCGACCGCGGGTTCGGCGTCCGTGCCGTTCGTGTCGTTCACGGGACCACCACCACCGCCCGTGTCCGTACAGCCGGCGAGTGCGACGGTCGCTACCGCGACTCCGACACCGAACTGCCGTCGAGTGAGGGTTTCGCGCATCGCAGTCAGCAGTATCGCTCGGCGGATGATAATGGGGGAGAGTCGTCCCGACCGTTCTCCCCGTGAACAACCGTTTCGACCGACTGTTTCGACCGTTTCAGTCGGATTAACGGCACGTTTGCCAGTCGTTCGCGGGCCGACGAAGGCGGCACAGTCCGGCGATTACCACGCTTCTACCGCGGGGGCAGACGAGAAGCGACGGCGAGCAGTCACGAGCGGCGACGAGCGCCGTTCGACGACGTCGAGACGCGACGTAACCGCCGCGAACCGCGGCATCGACGACCGGGGGTGACGACAAGCTCGCCCCGCGTCGAAGAGAGGGTGAAAAGTTCTAATTCTGGAACATTCTTCGCAAATTGACAGTCAAAAGAGTTGTAAAAATGCATAACGAACAGATAAACAAAACATTATGCACTAGCAGAGTCGACAAATAGAGAACGAACAATGCCTGTCAAACGCATCTCTCCGGTCGGGTGGGCGCTCGTCGCGGCGCTACTCGTTGTCGCGGGCGGCGTCTCACCGGTCGTCGCCGCCGCGGACGGCGTCGAGGTGCGTGGGGTCGACCACAGCGGCGCGGCCGTCGTCGCCACCGAGAACGGCCGGACGTACGTCGCCTCGTGGCGGCCCTCGACGGTTTCGGTGGCCGTCGCCGCGGCGGACAGCGGCGACTACGAGGTCTGTCTTCAGACCGACCGCGACGACGGCTCGACGATGCTGTTAGGGTGCGAACCGCTCGGAAGCGCGGGGGCGAACGCGACCGGCGACCAGCGCGTCGACTTCGAGTTCGCAACGTGGCCGGCGAACGCGACCGGCGACCGCACCGTAACAGCGGTCGTCAGACCCGGTGACGGCGGCGAGTCGGTCGCGCAGGCGAGCCACGGCGTCACGGTGCTCGCGCCGGCCGGGGACGCCGACGGCGACGGTCTCGGCAACCGCGACGAACTCGAGCGCGGCACGGGTGTACTCGTCGCCGACACCGATACCGACGGCGTACCTGACGGCGAGGAGGTCAACCGCTACGAGACCGACCCGACGAGCACTGACACCGACGGCGACGACCTCAGCGACGGCGTCGAAATCAACGAGCAGGGGAGCAACCCGACCGAGACGGACACCGACGGCGACGGCCTCGACGACGGCGCGGAGGTGACGACCCACGGCACGGACCCGACGACCGCCGACACCGACGGCGACGGCCTCGACGACGGCGCGGAAGTCAACGACTACGAGACCGATCCGACTGCCACCGATACCGACGGCGACGGTCTCGAAGACGGGCCGGAGGTCAACGTCCACGAGACGAACCCCACCGCCGCCGATACCGACGGCGACGGCCTCGACGACGGCGCGGAAGTCAACCGCTACGAGACGAACCCGACCGAGGCGGACACCGATGGCGACGGCCTCGACGACGGACGCGAGGTCAACGTCATCGGGACCGACCCGAACCGCGGCGACACCGACGGCGACGGGCGCGGGGACGGCGCGGAGGTCGAAGCGGGGTCCGACCCGAGCGCCGCGCCGGGGTCGGTCGTCGGGTCGCTGGAACTCGGCGGCGACGGCTGGTTGCTCGCGGTCGCGGTCGCGGCTGTCGCGGTCGCCCTGCTCGTCGTCGGCGCGCGAGTCCGGAGAACCGACGCCGGCGTGCGACTGTCGGACGTTCGCTCTCGCGCGACCGACCGGGTCGACGAGACCGCCGCCAACGGGGGAGCATCGGACGCGGTTCGAACCGGCGAGAGCGGCGGCGTGGCGCGCCCGGAATCGGCCGCCGACGGCACCCCCGACGCCGAGGAGCTCCTCGACGACGAGACGCGCGTCCTCAGACTCCTCGACGACAACGGCGGCCAACTCCGGCAGTCGAAGGTCGTCGAGGGCACGGAGTGGTCGAAGTCGAAGGTGAGCCGCGTCCTCTCGCGGATGGCCGAGGAGGGCACCGTCACGAAGATAAATCTCGGCCGGGAGAACCTCATCGCCCGCCCCGAGAACGTGCCCGAACACGCCCGGTCGCCGTTCGACGAATCCTGAGCGGGTCGCGTCGCGGTCGGTGCGGCCCGCGAGTTGGAAGTCCGAACCGCGCGTCGGGGTTGGAACATACCAACCAAGGCTATAGGCCTCGAGCGACTAGGTGAGAGCCATGCGCGAATTCGTCTTCACGGTCGAGTACGAGCGGGGCGTCGACGAGGTGATGGACCTCTTCATCGAGAACCCGGACCTACACTCCAAGACGATGGCGATACACGCCACGAGCGAGTCGATGTGGCGGCTCGACCGCCTCACCGGGCCGACGGAGGCGCTCGAAGCGTTCGACGAGGTCATCGAGCAGGCCACCCGATGCAACGGCGTCCTCGGGATGTGCGGCGCGCCGGTCGTCGAGTGGGACTACGAAGTGCTCTCGGAGACGCCCAACGGGCGCATCGTCTACTCCTGCCGCGAGGAGGGCGACGGGATTCAGTCGATTCCTCACGTCGCCGCGAAGCACATCGGCGACGGGCTCCTGATGCAGGCCGAACGGCGGGGGGCGCAAAACCAGTGGCGACTGCTCATCTCCGACGACGACACGGTGAGCGAGATTTACGAGGAGGTCAAAGACAGCCTCAGCGACGGCCTCTCGCTGAGCGTCCAGCGCATCAGCGAACCCGAGTGCTGGCTCGAAGAGGGCGTCTCCGCCGACGGGCTCCCGCCGGAACAGCAGGCCGCGCTCGAAGCCGCCGTCGAGTTCGGCTACTACGAGACGCCGCGACAGCACACCGTCCAAGAGATTTCCGAGGAACTCGACATCCCGAACTCGACGCTCCAGTACCGTCTGACCCGCGCCGAGGCGTGGCTGGCCCGGCAGTTCGTCACCGATACGCTCGGCACCGAAGTCGAAGAGCGCGTCGACCCCGAAACGCTCGAAGCGAGCGCCTGACCCGCGAATCACGGCCGAGCGCGCGAGAGGACGCGTCCGAATCCGGGTTGGAATATGCCAACCACACCCTGATACGCCGTGGGCGCGTACACAACTGCGTGGGAAAGGACACTTTCAGCGATATCACCGGCTTGCCGGACGACCTCGGAATCGGCGACGACCTCGCGCGCGCGGACCAGCGCGCGTCGATTCGCGTCGATACCCGACGGTACGGCAAGCCCGTGACGGTGGTCGACGGCCTCGACCTCCCGGCCGACGAACTGGACGCCCTCGCATCGACGCTGAAGCGACGGCTCGCGGTCGGCGGGACCGTGACCGACGGACGCATCGAACTGCAGGGCGAACACGGCGAGCGCCTCGAAGCCGCGCTCCGCGACGAGGGCTTCGACGTCGAGCGCTGAGCTTGTTTTTCGTCCGCCCGATAGCTCTCGCGGCCGAAAGAGACGGATAACTGACACGGCAACCGATGAGCCGAGCGGCCGGTATCCCCCGGTCGCACACCCCGGGGGGCCACGTTTGGTATATTCCAAACGAGAGCCCATTACCCTCTGTACGGAACACGTAGGTACTCAATGGACACGAAACACGTCGACTGGCGTTCGATGCGAGACGAGTCGGCACCGACGGCGAAGCCCGAGGCCCGACAGTCTGACGACGAGCGCGACGAAGACGAGACCGAGGCGTCCGAGGTGGCGGTCGCGGAGCGGACCGACCTCGTCTACGACGAGCAACACGGCGAGTGGGTCGACCCCGAGACGGGCGAGATTCTCCGCGAGGACGAAATCGACCGCGGTCCCGAGTGGCGCGCGTTCGACGCCGCGGAGCGCGACCAGAAGTCCCGCGTCGGCGCGCCCACGACGAACATGATGCACGACAAGGGGCTGTCGACCAACATCGGCTGGCAGAACAAAGACGCCTACGGCAACTCCCTATCGACGGGCCAGCGCCAGAAGATGCAACGACTCCGGACGTGGAACGAGCGGTTCCGCACCCGAGACTCCAAAGAGCGCAACCTCAAGCAGGCGCTCGGCGAAGTCGAGCGGATGGGCTCCGCGCTCGGCCTGCCTGACACCGTCCGCGAGACCGCGTCGGTCATCTACCGCCGCGCGCTCAACAACGACCTCCTACCCGGTCGCTCTATCGAGGGCGTCGCCACGGCCGCTATCTACGCCGCCGCTCGACAGGCCGGCGTCCCCCGTTCCCTCGACGAGGTGCGGCGCGTCTCCCGCGTCGACAAGATGGAACTCACCCGGACGTACCGCTACGTCTCCCGCGAATTGGGGCTGGACGTGAAGCCGGCCGACCCGGCGCAGTACCTCCCGCGGTTCGTCTCCGAACTCGACGTGACGGACGACGTGGAGCGCCGCGCTCGGTCGCTCCTCGACAACGCGAAGCGGCAGGGCATCCACAGCGGGAAAAGCCCGGTCGGGCTCGCGGCGGCGGCCATCTACGCCGGCGCGCTCCTCGCCGACGAGGAACTGACGCAGTCCGAGGTGAGCGACGTGACCGACATCAGCGAGGTGACCATCAGGAATCGCTACCGCGAACTCCTCGAAGCGACCCAGAAGCCGGGCGAGCGGACCGTCGGGTCGACCGCCTAAGCCGGAATTTCAGGCGCAAGAAGCGGTGTTTCTCTTCGATTCGGTTCGTTTCCAGTCGGCCCCGTGAGTGTCGCGAGCGATGCGGAGACGGTCTCACAGCCGTCAGCGGTTGCACGAACACGACGAGTGGGACCCACTGTCGCGTCCCGGCCGAGTGTCGCGGACGCAGTCGACGAGGTCGCTCGCTGTCTCGCGGACGGCGCGTCGGGCGCTCGATTCGGGGCGTCGCTCTCGGTAGTCGAGGTAGAGCGCCGTCGGCAGGAGAAGCGAGGCGTACACGCCGCTGACGGCGACGGCAATCTGCACCGGGTGGTCCGCGGGGACGACCATCCACCCGACCGCGATGAGCGCCCACAGCGCGATTCCCTGTCGAACGGTCGGACGCCATCGGTTCGTTCGCGCCGACTGCGACTGCACTTCCGAGGTGGCGTCGGCGTCGGCGTCGTCGCCCGAGTCGGACGCCGAGCGGTCGACTCGGCGGGACTCGGTTCGCGTGTCGTCACGTGGAGAAGCGGCGTGACGGAACCTCTGTTCGGACATAGAGTGCTGTCGGCGGCTACGACTCCGAACCTAATGGGAACACGGTTGGAATATGCCAACCAAGAGACGCAGAGCGCGGCGGTCGGCCGCGGGAACTCAGTTACTGCTCGTGCCGCCGGCCGGTTCCGCGAACGCGACGGTCTGTTTCACGTCGGTGACTTCGACCTCGACGCGGTCGCCGGGCTCCGTGCCGGGGACGATGATGACGAAGCCGCGTTCGACCTTCGCGATGCCGTCGCCCTGGTCGCCGAGGGTGTCGATGATGACGGTCCGAACGTCGCCCTCCGCGACGGGGGGTTCTCGCGGCTGTGAGCGCGCGTCGCCGGGGCCCGCCGGCGAGTCGTCCGGTTCCCGGCCGTCGGAGCCGATGTCGCGGTCGTCCGCCGAAGTTGCCGTCGCCGCCGTCGATTCGACCGGAGACTCGGCCACCGACGCGGTAGCCGGACTCGAAAGCAGTGCGATGCGGTACAGCTCCCCCGCCGAAATCGACCCGCTTTCGACGAGTTCGCTCGGAATCGACACCACGTAGCGGTCGCCGTCTCGCTCGACCGAAGTCTCGAAAAGGAGCCGAAGAGAATCTGAGATATCAGTCACTCCCGCTACTTCGTCTCGGACCAAATAAAGGTGGTGAAACCAACACACCCGTCTCGGCCGGCAACGACCGACAGAACCCGCCGAACACCGGTTCCGCCAGACTGCGGGCGTACCCGAAGACACATGACAGCATGGTATCTATTTCTGGCATGGCACGCGACACGCTCGTCTCGTGGCGGACGTTCGCGCTGTTCGTTCTGTTTCCGCCGGCGGCGCTCCTCGCCGTCGTGTTGTTCCCCCTGACGTTGCTCATCTTCGGGTGGCTATACTACCGTGGCAAGTACGAGGCCGTACTGGAGTCCGACGACGAGCAGACGGATGTGAACTCGAACGGCTCCGCCCCGTGAGGCGACGCACCCGCGGGGGGACCTCAGTCGGTGCACTCGTCGAGGTCGGACAGGGCGTCGATTCCCTCGTGCGTCAGTTCGAGCGACTCCGTCGCCGCGGCGGCCGCGCTCGACGGCGGCTAATGAGCGTGTCCTACGTGCGAAAGCGCGCGGGCGGGGGGAAGAAAACCGACGACTGGAAGCGTCGGCCTTGAAGCGGCCAACTGGGAGGACGCCCTACCGCGACACCGTCGTCTCGGCTCGGACGTCGCGGGAGGAGCGGCCGACCTCGACGACGTAGTCACCGGCGTCGACGGTCCATCCCTCGGAGTCGTCGTATCTTCGGAACGCGTGTTCGGACAGCGGGAGTTCGACCGTCTCGGTCTCGCCGGCGGTGAGTTCGACGGCCGCGTAGCCGGCGAGTTCCCGCGTCGGGCGCTCGACGCCCGCGACGGCCGGCGGGCGGACGTACGCCTGCACGACCTCTCTGCCGTCGCGGTCGGACGCGTTCGTCACCTCGACCGCGACCGCGTCGTCGCCGCGTGTCTCCACGTCGCCGTACTCGAAGGTCGCGTACGAGAGGCCGTGGCCGAAGGGGTAGGTCGGGTCGGCGTCCGCGTCGGCGGCGTCGAAATGTCGGTAGCCGACGAAGACGCCCTCGTCGTACTGCGCCTCGTCGTCGACGCCCGGGAATCGCTCCTCGGACGCCGTGGGGTACGAGTCCTCGGGCGCGAAGGTGACCGGGAGGCGGCCGGAGGGGTCGGCGTCGCCGTAGAGGACCGACGCGAGCGCGTCGCCGTCGGCCTGCCCGGGGTACCACGATTCGACGACGGCGTCGACCGAGTCGCGCCACGGCAGTTCGACCGGGCCGCCGGATTGGACGACGACGACGGTCCGGTCGGCGGCGTCGGCGACGGCCGCGACGAGTTCGTCCTGTTCGCCGGGGAGTCGGAGGGACTCGCGGTCCGCGCCCTCGGTGGTCGCGTCCCTGACGACGACGACCGCGACGTCGGCCTCGCGAGCGCAGTCGGCCGCCGCGTCGATGTCCGGCGTCTTCCCGCCGGGGAAGTCGTCGCCAGCGTCTTCGTCGTCACCCGCGGCGTCCGCGCTCTCGTCGAAGAACGAGGGCGTGGTGACGCGTTCGACGCCGGGCTCGAACGCGACCGAGCCGTCGGTTCGGGCGCGGATGCCCGCGAGCGCCGAGACCTCGCGGGCGGGGGTGACTTCGGAGGAGCCGCCGCCGCCGAGCATCGCCTCCGCGACGCCGGGGCCGACGAGCGCGACGTCGGCGTCGTCGGAGAGCGGGAGCGCCCGGTCGTCGTTCTTCAGGAGGACGGTGCCGCGGGCGGCGAGCGTCTCGGCGAGATCGCGGTGTTCGGGCGTGTCGAGCGCGCCGCCGTCGCCCCAGTCGCCGTCGAGGAGGCCGATGCGGGCCATCTGCCCGAGGATTCGCGCGACCATGTCGTCGAGGCGGTCGGCGGGGACCGCGCCCGCCTCGACCGCGGATTTCAGTTCGGTCGCGAACTTGGGGGTCGTCGTCTCGCCGGCCGGGATGCTCTCGTCGTCGCCCTCCTCCAGCATCTCGGCGTCGGGGTCGAGCCCGAACGCCTCGTGGAGCGCGGCGAGCGAGATGCCCGGCATTTCGAGGTCGAGGCCGGCGGTGGCCGCGCCGACGGCGCTTTCGGTGCCGAACCAGTCGGAGACGACGTAGCCGTCGAAGCCCCACTCGTCTTTCAGCACCTCGGTGACGAGCCGCCGGTGGTCGCTCATGTGGGTCCCGTTGACGCGGTTGTACGCGGTCATGACCGACCCCGCGCCCGCCTCGACGGCGGCCTCGAACCCGGGAAGGTAGAGCTCTCGGAGCGCCCGCTCGCCGACCTCGGCGCTGACGACGAGTCGCTTCGTCTCCTGGTTGTTGGCGACGTAGTGCTTCGGCGTGGCGAGGACGTCCTCGGACTGGAGGCCCTCCACGACCGCGGCGGCGAAGTCGGCCGTCACGACGGGGTCCTCGGCGTAGTACTCGAAGTTGCGCCCGCAGTTGGGGACGCGGACGAGGTTCAGCCCGGGCCCGAGGACCGCGTGCTGGCCGCTGGCTTTGGCCTCGCGGGCCATCGCGACGCCCTGCCGCCGCGCGAGTTCGGGGTCGAACGTCGCGGCCACGGCGATAGAGGCCGGAAACGCGGTCGACGAGCGCCCGGGGATGCGAATCCCGAGCGGTCCGTCGGCGAGGCGAAATTCGGGGATGTCGAGTCGGGGGACGCCGGGGACGTAGCCCGTCGCCGTCCCCTCGGGGTCGGTCGCCCCGCGCACGAGCGAGCACTTCTCGTCGAGAGAGAGCGAGTCAACCACGTCGGAGACGTCGGTGTCCGGGGAAGCCATAGAACTGTCTACGAGTTTCGCTAGTGGCTCGAATAGTGTTGTGGTGTCAGCAGGGCAGACTCCTTCTCGAAGCGGCCAGCGTGGGTGGACGCCGGCCGACGGACGCGACCGCACAAACTGTCGTCGAGTCAATAGGTTTTTGAACCCGTCAACTGAGCTACGGAGTATGGTTTACGAGACTGAGAACCCGACGGTCGACGACGCGGTGCGGCGGGTGCTCGACGGCGAGGAACTCGACCGAACCGACGGCGTGGCGCTCATCGCCCAACCGGTCGAACCCCTCGCGGCGGGGGCCGATTACGTCCGTTCCGTCCGCTCCGACGGGACCGTGGACGCCTGTTCTATCGTCAACGCCAAGGCCGGAAACTGCGCCGAGGACTGCGGCTTCTGCGCGCAGTCGGCGCACTTCGACACCGGTATCGAGACGCACGGCTTTCTCGGGCCGGAGGCGGTGTTAGACGCCGCGCGGCGCGCCGAACGCGACGGCGCACAGCGGTTCGGCATCGTCGTCGCCGAGAAGGGCGTCTCGAAGGAGCGCCGGCCCGAGGAGTGGGCGGAGGTGCTGGAGGCGATTCGGCTGGTCCGCGACGAGACGAGCGTCGAAATCGACGCCTCGCTCGGCCTGCTCACCGAGGAGGAGGCGCGAATCCTCGCCGAGGAGGGCGTGAACCACTACAACCACAACATCGAGACCTCACCGCGGTACTTCGACGAGGTGGTCGGGACCCACGGCTTCGAGGACCGACTGGTGACGCTCCGACGGGCGAAAGACGCGGGAATGGACCTCTGTGCCGGCGTCGTCCTCGGAATGGGCGAGACGCCGGCGGACCGCGTCGACGCCGCTATCGAACTCCAGAAAGTCGGCGTCGAATCGCTCCCGGTGAACGTGCTTAACCCCGTTTCCGGGACGCCGCTCGGTGACGCCGACCACGCCGACATCACGACGGCAGAACTCGTCAAGACCGTCGCGGTCTACCGACTGCTCCACCCCGACGCGCGCGTCCGCTTGACCGGCGGGCGGGAGGTCAACCTCGCGCCCGACGAGCAACACCTGCCGTTCGAGGCCGGCGCGGACGGCGTCCTCACCGGTGACTACCTGACGACCGACGGCCAGTCGCCGGCGGCCGACATCGAGGTCGTCGAGCGGGCGGGCCTCGAACCGAACCGCGCGGTCAACGACTTCGACGTGGACGCCGTCAAGCGCCGGGAAGCGAGAGACGACTGAGGAGATAGGGAACCGCCGAACTGCCGAACCGCCGAACCGCCGAACCGCCGAACCGCCGCCAGCGACGCGTCGCTCACCCGAGGGCGCTGTGCCGGGACATGAGCGAGATGACCTGCCGGTGGAGCGCCTGATTGGACGCGACGACGGTGTCGCCGGTCACGTCGTCTATCGCCTCGACGTGCGTCACCTCGCCGCCGGCCTCGCGGACGAGGAGCGGGCCGGTTCTCGTGTCCCACATATCGAGGTTCTGCTCGAAGTAGACGTCGAAGCGGCCGGCGGCGACGAGCGCCAACTCCGCGGCGGCCGACCCCATCCGGCGAACGCCTCGCGTCGACTCGCAGAGCGCTTCGAGATACGCGCCGTCGCCGTTCGCTCGGGCCAGCGAGTCGAACCCGGTCACGACGAGCGCGTCCGACAGCTCCGCGGCGTTCGAGACCGAGAGTTCCCGCCCGTTGACGAACGCGCCTTCGCCCTCTATCGCGACGTACAACTGGTCCGCGGGGACGTAGTTGACGACGCCGACGTCGGGCCGTGTCGCACCCTCGTACATGATGGAGACGGAGAAGTGCGGCACGCCGTTGTGGAAGTTGACCGTGCCGTCGAGCGGGTCGACGACCCAGCGCGGCTTCGGGCGGAACTCCGGAGAACCCTCCTCGGAGACGATGTTGTCGTCCGGGAACGCGGCGGCTATCACGTCGATGATGCGTTCTTCGGCGGCCTCGTCCGCCGGGCGGTCGCGAAACCGCTCGTGCGAACCCGACTCGAAGCGGGCCCGTAACTCGTCGCCGGCGACCTCGGCCGCCCGAATCGCGGTCCACAGGTAGCGGTCGTCAACCATACACCGACGTGGCCGAGGCTCGTATATTGTGACTGCTATGTTGTCTCAATAGTACTCTGTTCAGTACGTTGCTATCATAGTACGGTTGATAAGTCGTTGTCAGTGATGTATCGTATGCTCACTATCGGGCATCGAGGCTGTGCGGGCCAGTATCCAGAGAACACGATTCCCGCAATCGAGCGGTCTGCACCCCACGTCGACCTCGTCGAGGTGGACGTGATGTGCTGTGGCTCCGGGGAACTGGTCGCGTTTCACGACGACGACCTGTCGCGGCTGACGACGGCCTCGGGTCAACTCGCCGAAACCACCGTCGACGACCTCACGACCCTTCGAGTCGACGGCTCGGGGGCGACGATTCCGCGGTTCGACCGAGTGGTCGAGAAGTGGCCCGCGGGCACCGGCATGAACCTCGATACCCGCGACCCGGCCCTCGTCGAAGACGCCTTAGACGCCGTCGAGGCGCTCGACGAGCGAGTCGTCTTTTCGTCGCCGTCGCGCGAAGCGGTCGATGTCGCGCTGGAGACGCCGACGTCGGCCGAGGTCGGCTACTCGTTCCGCGACGACGTTTCCGCGGAGTTGGCGTGGGCCACCGAGCGGGGCTGTGAGTTCGTCCACGTCGAACACGGCCTGTGCACCTCCACAGACCTCGTGGAGCGCGCGCACGACGCCGGCCTGCTCGTCGACGCGTGGACCGTCGACGACGAAGCGACCGCGACGGCCCTCCGGTCGCTCGGCGTCGACGCGCTCACCGTCGACCGATGGGACGCCGTCACTACGGAGTCGCACTCGTGAACCCGACTCGACGCCCGAGGCCGTCGACCGCCTTTTTATACCCCAATCAGAGCGGTACGAGTTACACCAGAGAACAACATATTTATAATTATTCGCTAAATAATGGTAAAATTTAAATTATGTGTTCGGATATGTTCCAGTACATGCCTGAAAATGGCCCTGTCGGCGAGCGAGCCGAAACGACGAACCGAGCTATCGGACGCACAACCAGTCGGCGCGGATTCCTCGCAACGGCGGGGGCTGTCGGCGTCGCGGGACTCGCGGGCTGTTCCGGTGGGAGCAACTCGCCGACCGAAACCCAGGGCGGGAGCGGGAGCACCGAACAGTCGGGAACGACGGCCGGGACGTCCGGCGCGCAAGACGTGACCGTCTCGTTTTGGCACATCTTCGGCGGCGAACTCGGCCAGACGCTGGGAGACATGGCCGCCGAGTTCTCACAGCAAAACGACGGAATCACTATCGAAGCGGTCAACAACGGCGGCTACCGGCAGAACCTCAATCAGTCGCTACAGGCGTCGCGGGCGGGCGACCCGCCGGGTATCGTCCAGATATTCGAGGTCGGGACGCGACTCGCGCTCGACAGCGGGTCGTTCACGCCGGTCGAGGAGATTCTGCCGGAAGAGCAAATCGACTTCGACGACTTCCTGCCGTCGGTCTTGAACTACTACCGCATGGACGGGACGCTGAACTCGATGCCGTTCAACTCCTCGAACACCATCATGCTCTACAACAAGAGCGCGTTCGAGGAGGCCGGCCTCGACCCCGAAAGCCCGCCGCGGAGCCTCGCGGAGGTCCGGCAGGCCGCACAGACCATCGTCGACCAGACCGACATGGAGAGCGGAATCAGTTGGCCGAACCACACGTGGATGCAGATCGAACAGCAGTTCGCCAAGCAGGACCAGGTGCTCGTGAATCAGGAGAACGGCCGCGACGGTCGACCCGACCAGACGTTCTTCAACTCCGAGGCGGGGCGAAGCGTCTACTCCTGGTGGAAGCAGATGGCCCAAGACGGGCTCTATCTCAACCCCGGCATCGAGGCGTGGGGCGAAGCGCGGCAGGCGTTCCTCACCCAGAAGGTGCCGATGCTGTGGGACTCCACGTCGAACATCGTCTCGATGCAGTCCGGCGCGAAGGAGAACGGCTTCGAACTCGGCTCCGGCTACCTGCCGACGCCCAACGGCGCGAACACCGGCGTCGTCATCGGCGGGGGGTCGCTGTGGGTGCCCGACGCCCTCTCCGACGAGAAGAAGCAGGCCGCGGGTGAGTTCATCGCCTACGTCACCCAGACCGAACAGCAGGCGCGCTGGCACCGCAACAGCGGCTACTTCCCGGTTCGACAGAGCTCCATCGACCGGCTCACGGACGACGGTTGGTTCGAGAACAACCCCAACTTCAGCACGGCGTTCGACCAGCTACAGGACACCGACGACACGCCCGCGACACGCGGCGCGGTGATGGGCGTGTTCCCCAAGACCCGGTCGATTAACGAGGAGATATCGGTCAGCATCATCAACGACCAACTCGGCGTCGAGGAGGGACTGTCGCGGATGGACACGCAGGTCGGCGAGGCACTCGCCGGGTACAACGGCAACTACGACGGGAGCCAGTAGGCTCCCCCGAAACGTGAGTTAATTTATATGTCTACTGCCACAAAACCGTACGACTCGACGCTTCAGGCGGCGTTGTTGTTACTCCCGACAGCGGCGGTACTCGTCGCGTTCCTGTACTACCCCTCGCTCGAAACGTTCCGTCTCAGCCTCTACGAGACGCTGTTCCTCGGACAGCGACAGACGTGGACCGGGCTCGGGAACTTCGTCACCCTGCTCACTTCGGGCGTCTACCAGTACAGCTTCTTCATCACGGTCGCGTTCGCGGCGGTCGTCGTCTTCGGGACGCTCGGCGTCTCGCTGTTGATCGGCTACATGATATTCTCCGTCGACGTCCGGTCGTCCGTCTATCTCGTCGCCGCGATTTGGCCGTACGCGCTCCCGCCGGCGGTCGCCGCGATTCTCCTGAACTTCATCCTCCACCCGAATCTCGGCATCTTCACCCACTATCTCGAACTCCTGACGCCGCTCACTTTGGACTGGTTCAACGACGGCCCGCAGGCGTTCGCCATCCTCGCGGTCGTCGCTATCTGGAAACAGCTCGGCTACAACATCATCTTCATCGTCGCCGCGCTCAACAACATCCCCGAGATACTGACGGAAAACGCGCGAATCGACGGCGTCGGTCGGTTCAGAATGCTGTACAAGGTGTACGTGCCGATGATTGCGCCGACGATGACGTTCCTCGTCGTCATGAACACGATATACGCGTTCTTCTCGACGTTCCCGCTCGTGGACCTGATGACGAGCGGCGGGCCGAGCGACGCCACGAACTTCCTGATATTCAAGCTCTACCGCGACGCCTTCCAGTTCAACAGCCTCGGACTGGCGTCCGCGCAGTCCGTGATTCTGTTCGTCGTCGTGTCGATTCTGATGTACATCCAGCTTCGGTTCGCGTCGGGCTACGGGCGGTACGGAGGATAACGAGATGGCCACAGAGACAGACACCACGACGTTCGACGCGGGAAAACTCGCGAACCGACTCCCCGACGACGCGCTGTTGCACGGCGGCATCGTCTTCGCAATCCTCTTGATGGCGTCGCCGCTGTTGCTCGCGATTATCATGAGCACGCAGTCGACGACGGAGGTGTATCAGGTGACGAACCTCGGCCTCGGGTCGAAGGGGCTTTCGAACTACTCGGACGCGCTCGTGAACTACGACTTCAGCACGTACATGCTGAACTCGTTCGTGATGAGCGTCATCGTCGTCGTCGGGAAGGTCACGCTCTCGCTTTTCGCGGCGCTCGCGCTCGTCTACTACCGCTTCCCGTACGAGCGGGCGGTGTTCATGTTCATCCTGCTGACGCTGTTGTTGCCGGTGCCCGTTCGAATCGTCCCGCTGTTCCAGTTGATGGCCGACCTCGGGTGGACGAACTCCCTGTTGGCGTTGACCGGGCCGTACATCGCGAGCGCGACGGCCGTATTCCTCTTTCGCCAGCAGTTCATGGGAATCCCGGCCTCGCTCGTCGAGGTCGCGCGCCTCGACGGCGTCGGCCCGCTCACCTTCCTGTTCAGGGTGCTCATTCCGATGTCGAGAGGGATGGTCGCCGGGGTGTGCGTTATCACGTTCATCTACACGTGGAACCAGTTCCTCTGGCCGCTGGTCGTCGTGACCGACAAGAGCAGTCAGGTCGTCCAAGTCGGGATTCGGTACCTCCAAGGCTCCGCGCAGGCGGGGCTGACGCAGTGGGGGCTCATCATGGCCGGCGCGGTCCTCGCGTTGCTCCCGCCGCTCGTGGTGCTCGTCGTGCTACACCGACCGCTCCTGCGAACGCTCACCATCCAACAGAAATAGCGAACTCACCATGTCAGACATCACGATTCAGAACGTACGGAAGACGTACGACGACGTGCGCGCCGTGAAGGGTATCGACCTCGAAATCGACGACGGCGAGTTCCTCGTCGTCGTCGGCCCGTCGGGGTGCGGGAAATCCACGACGCTCCGAATGCTCGCCGGCCTCGAATCGGTGACGGACGGCTCCATCGCTATCGGCGACCGCGTCGTCAACGAGGTGCCGCCGAAGGACCGAAGCATCGCGATGGTGTTTCAGAACTACGCGCTGTACCCCCACATGACGGCGGCGGAGAACATGAAGTTCGGCATGAAATCGGCGAGCGAGTTCTCCGCCGACGAAATCGAGCGACGCGTCGAAGACGCCACCGAGACGCTCGACATCGCGCACCTCCGGGACCGGAAACCGAAGGAACTCTCGGGCGGGGAGCGACAGCGGGTGGCCATCGGCCGGGCGCTCGTCCGCGAACCGGACGTGTTCCTGATGGACGAGCCGCTTTCGAACCTCGACGCGAAGCTCCGGGTGCAGATGCGCGCTGAACTGCTCAAGCTCCACCGCGACCTCGATACGACGACCGTCTACGTCACCCACGACCAGACGGAGGCGATGACGCTCGGCGACAGAGTCGCCGTGCTCGAAGACGGGACGCTCCAGCAGGTCGCGCCGCCCCAAGCGCTGTACGACTACCCGACGAACCAGTTCGTCGCCGGCTTCGTCGGCGAGCCCGCGATGAACTTCGTTCCCGTGGCGGTCCGGCGGCAGAGGAGCGAACACGTCGCCGAAGCGCCGGGTCTCTCGCTCACGCTCCCCGCCGGGTCCGGACTCGACGACGTGGACGACGACGGCCTCACGCTCGGTTTCAGGCCGGAAGACGTCTCTCTCGTCTCGAACAGCGCCGGGGCGTCGGAGTCGTTCACCGCCGAGGTGACGGTCACCGAACCGCTCGGAGAGCTCCTGCTTCTGCACTGTCGGCTCGGCGACGAGGAGATTCGGGTCAAGGTCGAGCCGCGGAGTCGGATTACGGCCGGGGACACCGTCGAACTCGCCGTCGATACGGACCGTCTGCACCTGTTCGATGCGGACGGCGACGCCGTCTACCACTCGTCGGTGCCCGAGCGGGCGACCGAGAGCGTCGTAGCCGATTGACGAGGCGAGCGGTAAAGCGAGCGACGAAGCGAGCGCAGGGCGCGTCGCTACCGCCCGTCGAACGCCTCGGGCGATAGGTCGAGTCCCGCCCGCTCCTCGTCGGTGAGTTCTTCGAGAACGCTCGTCCCGGAACCCGCCTTCGAGTCCCACGACCAGTCCTCGTGGAGGCGGAGGCGACCGTCGTCCAGTCGCTCGATGCGGTCCGTCGAGTGCCCGGTCGCGGTCGTCCCGTCTTCGGTGACGTGGGAGTAGCGGAAGTCGAGCGTGTCGCCGAGGCGGCGGCCAACGAGGTGACCCAGCCTGACGGTTCCGCCGCGGTACGTCGCGTGAATCAGGTCGTCGGACTGGTCGAACCAGAAGTAAGTGTCGCCGCCGACGTCGCCGCCCTCGTCGTTGGCGACCGATTTGAAAACTCGGCCGTCGAGCGACGGCGCGTGAGATTCGGGCATACTCAGTGTATGGGACCGGCCGTTATGAGTGGTCCGCCGAGAAATGTGAGCGACCGGTTGTCCCCCAGCCCGGTCATCCGGTCATCCGGTCGTCGGCCCGTCACGGCCCGTCACACCATCACCGGTCAGTCGCTACTCCGACCTTCCGACCCGGAGTCAGAGCCGTTTTTGACCGCGTGAGTCGCCTTTTCCATGCCTCTCTTGGCCTCACTCACTTTCGTCCGTTTTCCGACCTGTTTGGCGAGTTCGTCTTCGTGGCCCTCCACGAGCCCGAGCAACCGTCGAAGCTTGCTCATCGCGCCCATGGCATCGGCGATAGCGCTTCCCCGGACGAAAAGGAGGCGGCCGCGAACCGCAGAACCGACACCGGAGAGTAGACGCCTGCCGGCTTCGAGTAGACGGTGAACCAACAGTCGAGAGAAGCGATTCATCTATGAGTTCAGTATATAATTAAAATCCGACATATATGCGAGACGTTCTGTCATATGTCTCCACGCGAGATGAGAGTGAACGGTTCGGTCGATACGCACGTCGGACAAAGATCAGCAGGCGAGGGAGAGCTCAGAATCAGTGTTCGAGCCCGTGAAAGTCGAGGTGTCAGATACGTGCGTTCAGAACGACGCGCGCGTCGTTGGTACGAACGACGGCACCTCACGTGACGTTCGAGTCACGCCAGTACGGTCGTTTTCCGTCGGGAACAGCAATTGAGAAGCGTTTATGTCCGAACCTCGAAGTCTTGACATCGTTAGAGATTCACCGACACTCTCAGAGACGCGTGCGTCAATTATCCAGCCGAGAAAGTAGATAAGAAATCAAGTATGTTTCTTATATTCTCAGTATTTTGGTAGTTCATTCTGGCGTTCGTGTCGGGGCGTCGGACCATCGCCCCAGTTGGCGTTCTCAGCTTCCCCGGTAGGTCGTGTAGCTCCCCGCCGACAGCAACAGGGAAACGTGGTAGCGCTCGCTCGCGTCGTCGACGACGAACCGGACCGGAACCGTCTCCAAGAACGACGACTCCGTGGGGGCGGCGCGGTAGTACGGGCCGACTTCGAACAGGCGTTGGTAGGTTCCGGTCGCCATCGCGTCGGCCGACAAAAGTGACTCGTCAAGGTCGTCGCGGTCGTCGTAGACCCAGAAGATGTCGAGCGAGATGTAGAGCGTCCGGTCTTTGCGCTCCGGGAGCGTCGGGTACTCGTCTTGGACGTACCGGTGAATGAACTCCCCTTGACCTTGAACTTGACCAGTTCGAGGCCGGACACCGGCGGTGTGACGTGCGGTTCCGCCGCCGCGTGAACGCCGCGCGATAAATTACATATTTATTTTCGTAATGTGTCGTCGCGACAGACGCGGGTTCGACGCATCGTCAAGCGGCGTACCGCCCCGTGCGCCGCGAGCGGTCGAATCCTCGCAATGGCCCTCGGCGACAGTCGTTCGACTGTTTCAAACGCGGCGTCAAAGACGGCTGTAACGAGGGCGTTTACGGGGACTGTCATCCTCGGCGAGGAGGCGCTCGTTGGTATCTGCACTGTCGACTACGACGAGCGATGACCGCATACAGGCGCAACGATGCTCCGGCACAGAAAACTCTCCCGCGGGGCGGGTCGGTTGTGAGGGTGGTGCGTAGAGGAAACGAACGAACGACTCGCGCTCAGCGGTCGGCCCGATACCGCTCGACCGCGTCCTCGTCGATTTCGACGCCCAGTCCCGGGGTCTGCGGCACGTCCACCTCGCCGCCGGTCGGGTCGAACGGGGTTTGCAGAATCTCGTCGCGGAGCGGGTTCTCGCTCCGGTCGAACTCGACCATCATCGGGTCCGGGACGTGCCGCGTGTGCGGGTAGTCCGAGACCGACGCCGCGAACTGGACCGCGGCGGCGAGGCCGACCGCGCTGTTCCAGATGTGGGGCCGGACCGCCACGTTCTCCGTGCTGGCGAGGTCGGCGATGCGGCTCGCCTCCGAGAGCCCGCCGCACCGGCCGAGATTCGGCTGGACCACGTCGACCGTCCGGTCGTCCACGAGGCGCTTGAACTCGAAGCGACCGTAGTGCGCTTCGCCGGCCGCGAGGGGCACGTCGACGCCGCGTTTGACCTCGCGGTAGCCCGAGAGATTCTCCGGCGGGACCGGCTCTTCCATCCACGTGATGTCGAACTCCTCGATGGCCTTCGCGGTGCGAATCGCCTGTCGCGGCCGGTAGTTCCCGTTGATGTCGACCATCAGCCGCGCGTCGTCGCCGAGGAGTTGGCGGGCGGTTCGAACCCGCTCCACGTCGGACTCCGTGCCGGTGCCGATTTTTATCTTGGCCGCCGAGAACCCCTCGTCGACGGCGTCGCGAATCGGCTCGGCGATGTCGCGGTCCGCCTCGGTGAAGTACATCGTCGAGGCGTAGGCCGTGAGCGTCTCGCGGGGCGTCCCGCCGAGGAGTCGGTGGACGGGTTTGCCGACCGCCTTGCCGACGAGGTCCCACAGCGCCACGTCGATGCCGCTGAGGGCGCTCTGGACGAAGACGCTCCCGCCGAAGTGGTACGGGTCGGTGTACGACTCCTCGGCGAGCCGTCGCACGTCGAAGGGGTCCATGCCGACCACGTCGGCGCGGAAGAACTCGTCGACGACGGGCGCGACGACGCTCCCCGGCGCGAACGCCTCGCCCCAGCCGACCTCGCCGGTGTCGGTGTCGACGCGGATGAGCGTCGTCGCCCTGTCGTGGCCGAACCCGCGCGCGTCGCCGAGACCCTGCCCGTCGGGGAGGCGGTGCGATATCGGGATGACTTCGATGTCGGTTACGTGCATGAAAAGTGTACCACGGAGAGACGCATTATAGCTTGTGCAGACGGCGAACGCGGCGAGACCGGCTCTTCGACCCAGTAGCAGTCCCGCTCGGCGGCGAAGCTGACGAGCCCTCGACCGTCTCGCGGTGGTAGCCGTCGCGAATCTTTCACCACGTGTGCACGTCGAGCATCACTTCCATGTCGCCCGCGACGTCGGCGAGCAGTTCGATGGTGCGGCGGTCCCCGTCGGGGAGCGGCGCGCGTCGTCGCGGAGACTGTTCTCCGGTGAGGAACAAACACCACAACTGTTGCTGGACGAGTTCGCACTCGCGTCGCTGTGAGAACTGAGGCGATGTTCGAGCCCGAAATCGTGCATCGAAGCGCCCTTCATATCATATTTACATATATCTTTATTATTTGGTAATTCGTCGTGGGCTGTCAACAGGAGGCTACGACATGCTCGCGGTGAGGTTCCACCGTGAGCCGACGGTTCGCACCACCCACCCGCCGATTCGACCGCATCCCAGACCGAACATGGAGGCGAGACACAGCACGACTCCGCCGGCGAGCGCGAAGAACGCGACTCTGGACGGCGGCCACGCCGCCGTCGTTCCCGTCGTCACCGCGAATATGACCAGTTCTAGAACACCGCCAAGAAAGCCGGCGCAGAGTCCGGCGGCGTCCGAATCTTCCGAACGGGCCGCGGCGACGGCTCCCGCGATGAACGCCCCGAATATCATCATACCAGCACCGACGGTCGCCTCCGAGTTCGGGAGCCAGTTCACGACGGTACTGACGGGGATCGAGGCTATCACCCCGACGAGCGCGGCGTTCCATGCCGGAGAGGGGGCCCTGAAGCGGGGAATCGAGACCATACACGCGTATGTAAGACGGCTAAGGAGTCATAATCTTGGCGGGGTTTGACGGTGGAGTTCGAACTGTACTCAGCGTCTGGGCCACTCGTGGTACCGTTCGCAGACTGAGAGGCCGTCCGCCCGACTGGTCTCCGGTGGTCAGAAACTGTCTAAAATAATAAATGAATTGTATTTACAAAAATTTCACACATATCTGTAATCGGATTTTGATGCGACGGAAAAGATACGAACACGCCGGCAGAACGTATCTTATGGCAGACAGTACAACAGTCGACGAGCCGGTCGTCACGGAGCTTAGTGACGCGAACTCCACGGCGTTCGACGCCGGTCGCACGGAATCGGCCAACCTACGCGACGTGGCGGTCACGCGAGCGGCGCTGGAGTCGGATAGAGAGCCGATGGCGACCGCGGGAGAGCGGAACCCGCTTACTGCCAGAACGCCCACGATATCTACGTCGTCTGCGGAACGCTCGGCCCCGGACTGGACGATAGGACGCGGACGGAGATTGCCGCCTGCTGTGCCGCGATTATCCCGCCGGGGCATCGCGGCTGGACGGTCGGAGACGAACGACTCGTCTATCTGGAGTTCGACCCGAGCGAGTAACCGTGAGTACCATACCGTCGGTCCGCGTAGCTTCCCGACGAGATGTCTCGATTCGTGGCGGCCGCGTGCCAGCTAGACTCGCGAGACGACAAGGCGGCGAACGTCGAGCGGGCGCTCGAACTCCTCGACGAAGCCGCGGCCGACGGCGCGGACTTCGTGGCGTTCCCGGAGATGACGACCTTCATCGGCCCGGAAGAGCGGTTCGCCGAGGTCGCGGAGTCGCTGGATGGGCCGACGATACAACGGTTCTCCGAAAAGGCCCGGGAGCACGGCGTCTTCGTCCACACGGGGAGTTTCTTCGAGCGGATTCCGAACAGCGACCGGGTGTACAACACGTCGGCGCTCATCGGCCCGAGCGGCGAGGTGCTCGACACCTACCGGAAGGTCCACCTGTTCGACATCGAACTCGACGGGAGCGTCGAACACCGCGAGTCCGACCACGTCGCGCCCGGCGACCAGACGGTGACGGTTGACACCGACCTCGCGACGTTCGGCCTCTCTATCTGTTACGACCTCCGGTTTCCGGGACTCTACCGGACGATGGCGCAGTCCGGTGCGAACGTCCTTCTCGTCCCCGCGGCGTTCACGATGCACACCGGAAAAGACCACTGGGAACCGCTCCTTCGCGCCCGCGCTATCGAGAATCAGGCGTACGTCATCGCGCCCGGTCAAATTGGTGACAAGCCGTCGTGGGTCGAGACCTACGGCCGCACGCTCGTCGTCGACCCGTGGGGGAACGTGATTTCGAAGGCGCGGGACCGCGAGGAAGTCGTCACGGCGACCATCGACCTGTCGCATCTGGACGATATCCGCCACGACATGCAGACGCTCCAGCACGCGCGTCCGGACGTGTACGAGCGGTCGGACGAGGTGAGTAGGGGAAGCGAATGAGCGACGCGGTAACGAGAGTCTGAAACGTCTTGTTCAGCGAGTTCTTCCGAGTCCACAACAGCCGAAATGACGAGCCAGTAAGTGCGACCCCGGCGAGTATGAAGTCGAGTGTGGCGGACGGAGGAACCATGTCATAATGAGTGAGCATGTTATTGTCGACCTTTTGAGGATTTGTAACAGCGGTTGAAGTGGCTCCACTACGCTCAGGTCGTGTTTCGTGACATCAGTCGAGATAGCTCCATCGAGAACTCCGTTCCTGTGAGGTCAGTCAATCAAATCTTTCGGTGCAACAGCGCCGTGATCGAGCAGTTCCCCGTCGAAGGTGACCATGGTCGCATCAACGTCGTTCGCTAATGCTGGAAGCACACAATCTATTGTATAGAGCAGATTGTCTCGCTGTAATTCATACGCCGCAATCTGGTCGCTGATTTCGGGCGCGTAGATGTCCACACTACCGTAGATATCCGACAACACCGACTCGACGCGGGACTGCTCAACGCGCTTCTTCTTCGTCATTACTGACCGAATTTCCATGAGATTCAGAATGGAGGTACAGAACTCGTGGTTTTCATTGAGTAACTGTGTCGCAATCTCACCACGACCCGGTTCATCAGTCAAGCTAGCAATAAAGACATTGTATCGAGGAAGACCTTCATTCTCGGCTTCGTTCGTCACGTACCGCTTCAACGGAATCAACTTCAACATCTGCAAGTCGACCTGAAAGTAGGTCGCCGAGTCGAGCCTGAGGCTCGTCATCTTCGGGCGATTCGTCGGTCCAATTCGGCGGCGTTGCGTAGCTACCCATTGCCGGTAATTGCAGACGTGCCTGTAAATCGCTTTCTCTATTCAGAATTGCACTCCGCTAAATGCACTAAGACAGGTATCGGTTTGCTGAACACCCTCCACCGGGGTCACACAATTCTGTCAGGTACTAATGAGTTCGACAGCGCCGTCGGGCCGAATACAGACGCACAGACGCCCGGCCCGATCAGCTCCCGCCGAGGACGCGCTTGAACAGCGTGAACGTGAGCAGGGTGAAAAACAGCCCGTTCAACATCCCCTGACTCGCCGCGAGCACGCGCGCCGCCGGCCCGAGCGGGTTGACGTCGCCGTAGCCGACCGTACTAAAGCTGATGTAGCTGTAGTAGACGTTATCGAAGAGAACTTCCATCGTCGTCTTGTCGACGGCGGCGGGGTCGAAGACGCTCCCCGCCTGCGTCAGGAACGGCCCGCCGAGGGCGTAACACAGCCCGAACAGCGCCGGGAGGAGGAACGTGAACGCCGCGATTCGGGGGAGTCGGTTGCCGTAGCCACAGGTGACCTGCATGAGCGTGTTCAGCCCCACACTGGCGACCTTCTTGCCGCGAGCCCACGTGTTCAGCGAATACTCGTTGAGAATAATATCGAAGTTCTTCTCGCGGTTGTAGTAGTAGCGCTTGAACTCGAACTCGCGGCTCGCGGGGGTGTCACCGACGGCGTTGGCGCTGGCCTGCGCTTTGCGGTACGTTTCTTCGATGATATCGGGCGTCAGTTCGACGGCGAACTGGCCGGTCGCGCCGTTACCGACGAAGTCGTGGATGGTCCAGTCGTTGCGTTCGAGATAGCCGTGGTGGTCGCTGAAGTCGAAGCGGTCGAACTCGGTGAGACAGAAGCGGAAGTGGTCCAGAAGCTGGTGTTCGTTACCGTCGCCCTCCAGCGTCAGGTCGCCGATGGTCGCGCGGGTGAGGTCGTACGGCGTCGGCTCGCCGGAACCCTGCGAAATCGTGCCGCCGTCGAGCGTCGCGTCGGTGAAGTCGAGGTAGGTGTCGCGGTCGCCGACGAGCACGCGGAAGCGGGCCGTCTCGAAGTCCGACTGCCGGAAGTCCGCGCGGTCGCGGAACGTCGTCTCCCAGAACGACGCGCTCGTGAAGTTCGCGGCCTCGAACTCCGCGCCGGCTTCGAAAGTCGCCTCGTTGAACGAGGCGTTGGCTTCGAGGTGCTGTAGTTCGCCCTCGAAAAATGTCCCGCGAAAGGACGCCGGACCGTGGAAGGTGGCGGTCTTGAACGTCACGTCCTCTTCGAACCGCGCCTCGCCGAACCGGGCGTTCGATTGGAACTCGACCGCCTCGAAGGAGGCGTCGGAGCCGAACGTCGCCTCCTCGGCGACGACGGCGTCGCGGAACTCGCTCTCGTCGAAGTTCGCTTGCCCGCCGAACGACGCCAAAGAGAGGTCGAACGCGCCGTCGACGCGGAGGCGGTAGCAGTCGGTGCGGGCGGTGAACGTCGCGCGGTCGAAGTTGACTCCGCCCTTGAACACGGCGTCCTTGAAGTCCGAATAGCGGAATCGTGCGAGTTTGTAGTCGGCTTCACCCTCGAACGTCGCACCCTCGAACGTCACGTCGTCGTGGGTCGTCCGGCTCCCGCCGTTGAACTCGACGCCGCGGAACTCGGCCAACTGCATGAACCGGGCGTCGGCGAAGCTCGCGTCGTCGCCGAACCGCGCCTCGTCGAAGTCGGCCATCTCGTCGAAGCGGACGCCGTTGAACCGCGCGTCGCCCTCGAACTCGACGTGTTCGAAGTCCGAGCCGGCGGTGAATCGCGCGCCCTCGAACGTCACGTAGTTGAAGATGGCCTGTCTGAAGCTCGCGTCGTCGCGAAACGTCGCGTCCGCGAAAGTGATGTTGTCGTCGAGGACGTGACTGCTCCCGCTGGTCTCGGCGTCGCGGAAGCGCGCCGTGCCGTGGAACGTCGCGTCCGCGAAGCTCGTGTCGTCCTGGAACGCCGTCTCGTCGCATCGGACCTCGCCGCGGAAGGTCGCCCCGGAGAAGCGAACGTCCTGTTCGAACGTCGCCTCGTCGGCCGTCATCGCGCCGGTCACGGTGACCTCCCGGGCGTCCACGTCGCCGGTGACGACCGCCTCGTCGAGTTTGAGGCGGTCGACCGTCGCCTCGCGGAGAATCAACCCCTGGTCGAGGCGGCCGTGAGTGAGGTCCAAGCCCTCGATATCTGCGTGCTGGAAGTTCAAGACGTGGTTCGTCGCGCCGTTGATGTCCTGATAGGTGAGCGAAAGGTGCGGGAGGTCCGCG
Organism: Haloferax chudinovii; assembly: GCF_042663345.1. Taxonomy (NCBI): domain Archaea; kingdom Methanobacteriati; phylum Methanobacteriota; class Halobacteria; order Halobacteriales; family Haloferacaceae; genus Haloferax; species Haloferax chudinovii. The sequence goes on along the minus strand of NZ_JBHTAB010000006.1, from coordinate 109,727 downwards.
CCGACGTACTCGTTGACGCGGGTGTCGGGCGACTGGAGGTTCGCCCGGAGTTCGTCGACGATGTCGTCGCCGGTCACGTCGAGCGAGGCGCGCTCGTCGCGACTCATGTGGAACACGCAGAACTCGCTTTCGGGGTGGGACTCGTGCGGGCACTCCCACGTCGTCTGGAGGTGGGCGTCGGTCTGAACCGACGGGTCGAACGTGTACCGGCACGACGAAGAGGACATCAGCGCCGGCGTGGACTCATTTCTCGACATGGCTGGGGAGAGGCGGGCGGGTACGCTGTGGACAGCGGGTGTGGCGGGAGCCGCGAGTGAGACGGGCGGGTCGGGGTCGGCGAGCGCGCTCGGGCGACGAGGCGACGCTCGAACGCGCGGACAGTCGTATGTGAAACATTGTTTGGTGTGTTGATATATATCTTCGGACCGCCGCCGGCGTCAGTCGAATATCTCGCGGCGCTCGGACGCCGAGAGCTCGGCGTGAATCGCGTTGGGCGAGCAGTGTTCGCACTCGCGGGCGGGGTTGGTGCTCTGCTCGAAGGTCCAAAGCGGCCACCCGAAGAGGAAGAAGGCCTCCATCTGGTGGCGCTCGATGATGGCCTCGGCGGGCTTGCCGCAGTTCGGACACCACTCGTCGCCGTCGGCCGGCTCTTGGAACGTCACCTTCCGGCGGCCGAACCCGGCGTTCGAGTAGGCCTCGCTTCTGGACATCTCGACGAGGTCCTCGGCGGGGTAGGGGTCGGCGTCGACCGCGTTGTCGAAGCCGGTGTCGGTCTCGACGCTCGACGCGAGATACGGCCCGACGCTGACGGTGTTGTCGTAGCCGACGAAGTGAACCGAGACCGCCGCGCCCCGGCCCTCGACCCGCACCTCGTGGCCGTGGCCGACGAGGTAGAGCTCCACGTCGGAGGTGACCTCCGTGAGGTCGATGTCGTGGGCCATGCCGACCGCGTAGACGCCGGTATCGGGGTCGGTTGCGCTCCCCGACTGCTTCCAGCCGAAGGTGGACACGTCGTAGTCGTCGGGGGCGGCGACGGGCGTCGCGTCGCCCGCGTAGACGTTCTCCGCGCCGGGTGCGGAGACCGCGCCGTCGGCGGCGTCCGCGGCGATGAACACGTCTTCGGCGTCGCCGAGACGGACGTCGCCGCCGACCGACTGGACGTAGCCGTCTTCGAGACTGCCACGAATCTCGGTCTCGACGGCCGCGTCGCCGACGGCCGCGTCGTCGGTCACCGACGCGTGAGTGAAGACGTACTCGGCGTTCTGCACGGTGAGGTCGCCGGCGACGCTCGCGCCGCCGACGAACACGTCCGCGGGGTCGCAGAGCTCGACCGGGGGTCGTTCGGAGCCGTTGAGCGTCACGTCGCCGTCGTAGGTGGTGGCGTTTCGGGTCATCGTTGGGTCTGTCGTTCGGGAGTTATCGCTGAGCCGCTCGTCTGGGTGTCATCGTCGTCTCGGTGTACAGCGCGAGGTCGTACTCCGGATAGGTGTGGTACGTCTCGTAGCCGCCGTCGGCGACGCGGATAGTAGTCCACGCCTCCGGGCCGAACCGGTAGGCGACCGTCGCCTCCTCCGGGCCGGGGAAGGCGTCGAGCGGCCGACCCTCCACGACCGTTCGGGCGTCGAGTCGGTCGCTCTCGAAGCTGAACTCGCGTTCCGCGCCGACGGACAGCGGCGTCCGGTGCGTCCGCTCGTGCGGCAACGGCTTGCACGAACACAGCTCGTGGAAGCCGAGCGCCGGCAGGCCGACGTAGTGGGACTCGCCGATGACGGTGAGGACCGCGGGTTCGCCCGCGAGCGTCGCCGGGGCGACCGCCTTCACGTCCACGGTCGTTAGGTCCGGCGCGTCGGCGCTGTAGCCGAAGTACAGCTCCGTCAGTGTCTCGGCCGGCGGCGACGAGTCGGTTTCGGCGGGCGGTTCGGTGGGAGCGGATGGCTGGGAGGGCATGGGTGGTCAGGTATCGACGAGGATGTCGTAGTTCGGGTGGAAGATGGAGTTCTCGCGGACGCCGCGGTAGTGCGGGACCGCGTGCCACTCGACTGCGCCGTAGTGCTCCTCGCGGGCGCGGACGTATCGGGTCGCGCCGTCGCCGGCGAGTCGGGGGCGGTCGCCGGGCGCGAGCACGTAGAACTGCTCGACGCGTTCGGTCTCGCCGTCGTCGTCGAGGTCCTCGCGCACCCAGTAGGAAAGCTCTTGGGTGAAGCCCGCGGCCCCGACGGTGTTGACGAACGCCTTGTGGTGTTCGGGGTAGGCGTCGGGCGAGTAGCCCCACGTCACCGCGACGCCGTCCTCGGAGAGGTGGGTCCGGACGGAGCGGTAGAACTCGGTCGAGTAGAGCGTGAGCAGGTCGTCGTCGGTCGCGCCGGGAATATCGAGCAACACGAGGTCGTACGTCTCGTTCGTCTCTTGGAGGTAGCGGTAGCCGTCGGCGACCGTCGTGTTCAGCCGGTCGTACTCGTAGGCGTCGTCGTGCCAGCGTCCGAAGAACGGGTCCGTCTTCGCGTCGCGCATGAACTCGCCGTCGAGGTCGACGTGGTCGACGGTGACGCCGTACTCCCGCAGGTGGTCGATTGCGATCCAGTCACCGCCGCCGACGACGAGCACCTTCGTCTCGGGGCCGGGTTCGACCAGCGACATCGGCACGTCGACCAGCCCCTGATGGTAGCTGTCGGCCCAACTCTCGCAGAGTTGGACGGCCGCGCCGAGGCGGAGGCACTGCTCGGTCCGCCCGTCGAAGTACGGATTCGGGCCGGTGCCGGTCCACGTGCGGTTGTACCGGATGACGTGCTGGTAGGCGGTCGTCTCCTGCGAGGTGACCGTCGCGCGCATCGCGCCCGGCGAGTACTCGTTTTCTATCTGCTGTTCGAGGTAGAGTTGCGACAGGCGCTCGTCGGCGACGTCGTGTTTGGCGACGACGCCCGCGTAGGTCGCCGTCAGGAGCAGGCAGACGACGAGGAGCGTCTTCGAGACGCGGGCGGCCGAAAGCGAGCGGTCCGGGCGGGCGCTGGCGGGCGCGTTCCCGCCGGAAGCGTCGCTGTCGCTCAACCCGGCGTCGCCGAGGGGCCACCACGACCACTCGCCGAAGTGGGCGACGAAGACGAGCGCGGCGACCCCGTTGAGGAGCGCCAGCACGAATATCGTCGGGATGAGGCCGAGCCCCGGATAGAGGACGCGGGCGTAGACGACGGCACCGACGAGGCCGCCGACGTAATCCATCGTGAGGACGACAGAGAGCCCGCTTCTGCGGCCCTCGGTCCGCTCGACGGTCCAGAAGATGCCGACGGCGGCCACGACGAGGTCGTGAACTCGCGCGCCGGCGTCCCGGAGCCACGAGGGCGTCGTCGACCCGTCATCGTCGTCGAGGTCGTCGAACATGCGGGTCAAAAGCGGGAGTTCGAACCCCGAGAGGAACCCGACGACGACGACCGGCAGGCGGGCGACGGTCCAGACGAGTTCCGCGGGCACCGCCTGCGGGATGCGGACGCTGTTGAGGCCGACGATGAGCAGGAAGCCCGCGGGCGCGGCGGCCGCGAGAAGCACCTCCGTGCGGAAGAAGTTCCCGCCGAGGGTCGCGCCATCGAGGTCGTCAGAGAGCGCCGCGCCGATGCCGAGGCTGAAGAAGTACAGGCCGACCGTGATGACGTACTGGGTGACCGTCCCGCCGTACATCACCGTCAACAGCTCCGAGTAGACGAACTCGTAGGCGAAGCTACAAAAGGACACCACGAAGGTGAGCGTCAGGAGCGTCGCCGTGTCGGTTCGTGTGTCAGACATCGATTGCGGGGGAGTCGGGCGCGGCGGGTGCGGCGGGCGTGGCGGAGTCTCCGTCGCGGCGACCGCGGTCGTTCACCGCGCTCAGATGCGCGGGGAGACTTTCCACTCTTCCTCGATTGAGTACCCCGCGTCGCCGATGCCGTCGGTGACTTCGAGGTCGTAACACTCCCAGCGGAAGTCGTGGTTCACGTCGTCGCCGACGACGTGCGCGCCGACGCGGTACCAGCCGTCTCTGCCGAGCTGGCTCCCGTCGGACATGTCGTACTCGACGGTGCCGTTGGGGTCCTGTATCTCGCGGTCCCACGGCACCGGGCCGGCCTCGGGCGCGTCGTCGCGCATCGCCGCGGTCGACCCGAGGTAGGCGACGCCGAGCGCGGCGACGCCGACGGGGAACCGGCTCACTTTGCCGGCGTTGTTCTCGTACCAGTCGTCGGCGTAGTCGCCGCCGTGGTACCACGCGTGGCCGTGGACCGTTCGCGGGGCGGAGGCGTAGCCGCCCGTGCCGCGGCCGGTCGCGCCGCGGCCGCCACCGCCGCCGCTCTTGCCTTTCGCGCTCGCGACCCCGACGGGGCTGAGCGCGGCCAGAGACTGCGGGTCGAACCCTGACAGCGACGACTGGTCGGCGGCTTCGTAGCGGGACATCACCCACGTCTGGTCGGCGAGGTCGACGACGAGCGAGCCGTCGGACGCCTCGAAGTCGGAGACGACGCTCGACTTTCGCGGGGGAGGGGAGTTCGAGCCGAGACAGCCGGCGAGTCCGCCGGCGGCCCCGAGACCGGTCAGTCGGAGGAACGTGCGACGCTTCATGGGGACTCTCGTCTCTGTCAATCAGAAAACTAGGATAACAGTCTTGTGGTTCGACACGTCTCGCGGGACAGATTCGCAGTTCCTGCTGTGTCTGACGGGGGACCGCCGCGAACACGGCCCTGACGCCCCCGACGACGACCCCGAGCGCATCAATCGACGACTCGTTTGTCACAGAGAGAGTCAGCCACCGGAGGGTCGTTAGTATCTCTGACTATCGGGACCTAGTGGGAAACGGCACGCGACGGGAGTTCTACGTCAATCTTCAGACAGGGGTAGCGATTTGCGGAGTTCGCTCGAGAACCGGTCCACGTCCAACTGTTCCGGCAGGTCGTTCCGCCCGTCGTGTTGCGTGAGCGAACCGGATTCGAACGCGGGGTTGCGCTCTTCGACTGTCTCCAGCGACACCTTCGTCGTGACGGTGAAATGCTCGACCGGCGAGACGAACCCCCAGAGCGCGCCCGCGGTGTTGAGGACGACGAGAATCGGCGTCCACGGGACCGCGAGGAGCGTGAGTTTCGACTCGGACCAGTAGCTCGCGACGCCGACGCCCGTCACGACGAACAGCGTGGCGAACTCGACGAGCGAGCCGACTCGGTAGAGCATCAAGTCCGGGAGCGCACCGGGGACGAGAAACGTGACGACTGTTATCAGCGGTATGAGCGGCGAAAAGCCCCACGCGACGAGGCGGAACTGCAGAAACGTCTGGTAGTGGAGCGGGAGCAGGTCGGAGTCCTGCCGCGTCCCCGAGAACCACCGCCGCCGCTGTTTGAGCATCGTCATCACCGACGGCGGAGCCTGATTGCGGAACTTGCAGTTCAGCACGGTGAAATCGAGGTCGGACGCGCTGGCGGCGCGCCACGCGAAGTCCGTGTCTTCGGTGATGGTCTTCGAGTCCCACGTGATTTCGTTTTCGAGGCTCGTCCGAACCGCGATGCCGCCGCCCCACGCGTACAGCGGGAAGCTGAACCGGCCGAATGCCCGCTGTTCGCGCTGATAGCCGATGCGGAACACCTCCGAGAGGTACGTCACCCACGACCCGGTGTACAGCGGAAGCTCCGTAATCTGGACGATGTCGCTCTCTGGCAACCCCTCGAAGTTCGCCATCAGCGTGTCCTCGTCGAGGTAGAGGACGAACTCCTTGTCGCAGGGAATCTCGCGGCGCGCCCATTCGAGCGCCCGACCCTTGTGGGTCGCCGTACAGGTGAACTCCTCAGGGACGACGTGGACCGACGCACCCTCCACCGAAATCGGCTTCTCGGCGACGACCCGCACGTCCGCGAGGTCGTCAGGGACCGCGTTGACCGTCGACTGGACGATGTCCGCGGCGTCGATTGTGATGATGCGCACTTGGATGTCGTCGTAGCCGTAGACGACGTCGCCGGCGGCGATAGTCTGTCGCCACGCGAGGACGAGCACCTCGACGAACCACGTGAAGACCGATGCCGAGTAGAGCACGAAGACGGTCCAGACGAACATCAGGAGGACGAATACCGCCAGCTCGGACTGGACCTCCAACATATAGGGGAAACGTACATTTTGAGAGTAATGAATATGTGGACTGCGGAATCGACCGCCTCGATGGGGGACGACCGTCGGGTGCCCGACGATGCGGCGCGGTACCGAAATCTGAGAACCAACACAACCCACTTCCCCGGTGTGGACCGACTGAACACGATGGCCGATTCCACGAGCGGCGTCCCGGAGGCGGAACACGACACGTCGCGAGAGCAACACATCCAACTCCTGTTGGAAATCGAGCCCGTGAAGCGCTGTTCGTGCCCGTTAGCCGGCCCCGATTCGGCGGTCGAGAACGTCCACACGCACCTCGACGGCGACACCTGCCACGCCGAGGTGACCGTCGACGACGGGGACGCCTCGAAGGTGGTCCACGCGACGACGCAGGTCGGCGACGACTGTCTCTGCCGGGCGTTCGCCGAGTTCGAGTGCGTGCCCCGAATCCGACGCGCCGACGAGAAGCGCATCGTCGTCGAGACGTATCTCTCGGACCGCGCGACGATTTCGAACCTCGTGGGGCGGCTCGACGAGGTGGCCGAGCGCGTCTGTCTCAGGCGGCTTACCTCCGACGGCCGCGGCGATTCGAGCGAGTCGAAGACGGCGACCATCGACCTCTCGTCGCTCACGGCGAAACAGCGCGAGGCGGCGCTCATCGCCGTCCAGCACGGCTACTACGAGACGCCGCGACGGACGGGGTTGGCGGCGCTCGCGGAGGCGCTCGGCATCTCGAAATCGGCGCTCTCCCAGCGGTTGAACGCGGTGGAAGCCAAGCTCGCGATGGCCGTGTTCGACTCCGAGTGACAGCCGGGTCGACCGAGCGAAAATCGACAGACGGTTGACGTACGAGGCGGTCCGGTGCGTCGGTGAGTACATAAACTGCTTCATTATCCAGCGGGCGGCCTACGGGGGGAGGCCGCCACAGCACATGTGTACCTATGACCGACCCACAACAGCCGCGACTGACTCCGCTCGACGAGTGGGAGTCGGAAGCGGCGACCATCCTCGACGGGGGCGACTACGACGCCGAGTTGGGACTGCGGATGGCCCGCGACGCGATTCGAGTCTCGAACGGCGAGCTCTCCGACGCGGCGTTCCACGAGAGATACCACGAGGCGGTCGTCGCGGAGTTCGGCGAGGACCGCCGTCCGACCGAACCGGAGGGGTTCGATGAGTGACGACGGGAGCGGCTCGAAAGGGGGTGACAGCGACGGCGTGTTCAGACGTGACGTGCTGAAGGCCAGCGGGGCCGCGGCCGTCGCGCTCGGGCTCGGGGGCGGCGGCTACGCCTCCTCGCTGGCCGAGACCGCCACCGAGCCGGCGTCGAGGCAGAACCCCGGCATCGAGAGCTACGTCGGACAGGACGAGATTATCAGGACGGCGTGCGCGCCGAACTGCCGCGGGAAGTGCCCGCTCGAAGCGCACGTCCGCGACGGGCGCGTCAGGAAAATCGAGCCGCAGATACCGGCCGACGAGCGGTACAAGCGCGCCTGTACCCTCGGGCTGTCGCACACCCAACGCATCTACAACGCCACGCGGCTCAAGTACCCGATGAAGCGCGTCGGCTGGGAGCCGGGGAGTCCGAACCCCGAGGGCCGCGGCGACGACGCCGAGTTCGAGCGCGTCGCGTGGGACGAGGCGCTCGACTACATCGCCGCCGAGATGGAGCGCGCCCGCGACGACTACGGCCCCGAGAGCGTCTACTTCGAGACGGGGTCGGGGAACAACGGCATCAGCGGCACCATCCAGAGCCGGCTGTCGTCGCTGTTCGGCGGGACCCAGAAGTCGTGGTCTATCGACATCAACGTCGGCCTCGGCTTCCGTCGGCTCGCCGGGGCCGGCTTCTTCAACGTCCCGACCAACGAGGTCGTCGACTGGCGGAACGCGAACACGGTCATCGTCTGGGGGTCGGACATCTTCGCCAGCAACCTCCAACAGGACGCCTCGAAGCTCCTCGACGCGGTCGAAAACGGCGCGAAGCTCGTCTGCGTCGACCCGGTGTTCACGAACACCGCCGCGAAGGCCGACCTCTGGCTCCCCATCAAGCCGGGCAAGGACACGCTGTTGACCCTGTCGATGATTAAGACGGTCCTCGACGACGGCACCTACGACACCGAGTTCCTCCGGAAGCGGACGCTCGGGCCGGCGCTCGTCCGCGACGACACGGGCGAACTGCTCGACGCGAGCGACGTGTTCGACGACGTGACCGAGGACCTGCCGGTCGCGCTCGACGAATCGACGGGCGAGCCGGTCGCGCTCGAACCCGAGACGTACGGCGAGTACGCGCTGTTCGGCGAGTACACCGTCGCCGGCGTCGCCTGCCACACGGCGCTTTCGCTCCTCGAAGCCCACGTCGCCGACTACGACGCCGACGCCGTCGCGGCCGAGGTCGGCATCAACGCCGAGAACATCCGGACCGCGGTGCGCTGGCTCGCGACGCGCGGCCCCGGCGGCATCGCCTCCGGATACGGCGTCGACCGCTACAAGTACGGTCACACCTTCGGGCAGGCGTACGCCATCCTCCTCGGGCTGACCGGCGACTTCGGTCGCCACGGAAGCATTCAGGGGAGCCACCCGCTCGGCGGGTCGTACGACAACGGGGGGTATGACGCGCCCGAGGACGGACCCGGAACGACGTCGCTCCCGCAGACGGACATCCTCACCGCGATGGAGTCCGGCGACCCCCATCAGCTGAAGGTGATGTACTCCCAGGAGTCGAACTTCATCGCCAACCAGATGCCGGACAGACAGCGCTGGCTCGAGGCGGCGAAGAACCTCGACCTCATCGCCGTCGCCGACATGCACCACACGCCGTCGGTCCAGCACGCGGACATCATCCTGCCCGCGTCCCACTGGTTCGAACGCGAGGACGTCGTGGACACGTGGGGCGGCCACCCGCACATCATGTACCGCCAACCCGCCCACGACCCGCTGTGGGAGTCGAAGTCCGACCACTGGATGCTGGTCAGGCTGGCCGAGCGTCTCGGCTTCGGCGACTACTTCAACCGCGACAAGTCGGCGACGCTTCGAGAACTGCTCTCGCACGACGACGAGGTGGACTACGAGACGCTGAAAGAACAGGGGACTGTGAAGGTGAACACGCCGGTCGTCAAGTTCACGGGGCCGTTCAACACCCCGTCGGGCCGGCTGGAACTGTACGACGAGGACGCGCCGACCGAAGGCGGCGTCACGCTGGAACTGCCGAAGCACATAGAGAGCCGGACGGCCGACGACTGGGACACGGCGGAGGAGTATCCGCTCATGTTCATCCAGAAGCACTCGAAGTGGCGCATCCACTCGCAGTACGAGTACCAAAACTGGCTCCGGGAGATAAACAACGAGCCGCAGTTGGACATCAACCCGAAGGACGCGGCCGCCCGCGGCATCGAAGACGGCGACTACGTCCGCGTCCACAACGACCGCGGTGAGATGGTCGTGAAGGCCAAGGTGAACGACGGCATGCAACCCGGGTTGGTGAACACCGACCAGGGCTGGTGGGGACGCGACTACGTCCGCGGCCACCACAACGACCTGACGCACACCGACGTGTGTGAGGTGACCGGGAACTTCGCGTTCTACGACACCAGAGTCGAGGTCGAACCGGCGCCGAGCGACGTCGACACGAGCAAGTACACGAGCGACCAGCCGACCGGTTCGGGCGCGTCCAGCGCCGGGGCGGGAGCGGGAAGTGACTGACCATGACCAACTACGGCTTAGTAATCGACCAGGAGCGGTGTATCGGCTGTCACGCCTGTGCCGTGACGTGTAAACAGGAGAACAACGTCGGCCTCGGCCAGTACTGGAACCGCGTGCTCACCGAGGGCGGCGACAAGATGGACACGCCGGCCGGGAGGTACCCGGAGAACGGCGAGGACGGCACGCTGGAGATGTCCTACCAGCCGACGGCCTGCCAGCACTGCGACAACGCGCCGTGCGTGAAGGTGTGTCCGGTCAACGCGACCTACACCCGCGAGGACGGCATCGTCGAAATCGACTACGACAAGTGTATCGGCTGTCGCTACTGCATGGCCGCCTGCCCGTACAACGCCCGCGTGTTCAACTGGGACGAACCGCAGACGGTCCCCGAAGACGGGACCGGCGACGTGCCGGCCCGCCCGCAGGGGGTCGTCGAGAAGTGTACGTTCTGTTCCCACCGCGTCGAGGAGGGCCTCGACCCCGCCTGCGTCGTGAACTGCCCGGCGGATGCCCGCATCTTCGGCGACCTCGACAACGAGGAAAGCACCGTCTCGAAGTACATCAGGAAGTACCAGACGACGCAACTGCTCGAAGACCGCGGCACCGACCCGAAGACGTACTACATCCGCGGCGAGATGAGTCCGGGTCGCCCGCAGACCTCCGACAAGATGGAGAGCGAACTCGACGACGTGTCCGTCTGGTCGGAGCCGAAGGACAACGGTCCGGTCGAGGAAAGCGGCGGAAGCGGCGGCGGCGGGTCACACGGCTCGCTGTCGAACGACGCGGTTCCGCACGTCCCCGCGTTCGAGGGGGGTGACGACTGATGTCGAGAGAGACCGCCTCCTCGCGGTTCGTCGTCCCCGAGTTCGGGAGCGCCGGGAAGCTCTGGGTGGGCTTTCTCGCCGCGCTCGTCGTCGTCGGCCTCGCGGCGTGGGCCTACCAGCTCACCACCGGTCTCGTCGTCACGGGGATGCGCAACGTGTTCTCGTGGGGGCTGTACATCATGATGTTCGTCCTGTTCGTCGGGCTGTCGGCCGGCGGGCTCATCATCTCCAGCGCACCGAAGTTCTTCCACTCGCACCGCTACGAGGGCTTCGCCCGCCTCGGGGTGCTGGTGAGCCTCGCGTGCATCACCGTGGCTGGGCTACTCATCCTGCCCGACATCGGTCGGCCCGAGCGCCTCTACCAGTTTTTCACCTCGCCGGACTTTCGGTCGCCGATGGTGTGGGACTTCGGCATCGTCATCCTCTACGGCGCGCTGAACCTCTGGTACCTCTGGCTCCTGACCCGCCGCGACCTCGCGGCCCGCGGGTCGCCGCTGGCGCTCGGCGTCGAGGACACCGAGGCCGGCCGCGAGCGCGACCGGACGCTCATGTTCTGGACCGCCGCCGTCGCACTGCCGACCGCGGTCGCGCTCCACTCGGTCACCGGGTGGATTTTCGCGACGCAAATCGGCCGCGGCGACTGGTTCAGCCCGCTCGTCGCGCCGGTGTTCATCGCCAAGGCGCTCGTCTCCGGCCTCGGCCTGCTGTTGGTCGTCTCCGTCCTCGTCTCGCGGTTCACCCGCTTCAGCGTCGACCGCGAGGAACTGACGAGTCTCGGGAAGGTGCTCGGCATCTTCCTCGCGTTCCACGTCGTCTACCTGCTCGCCGCCGAACGCCTCCCGCACGCGTGGGCCGACCACTTCGGGTTCTGGGCCATCACCGGGAGCTTCCTCATCGGCGAGTCGGCGTACTTCTGGCTCTGGACGGTCGTCGGCGGGGCGGTCCCGCTGGTGATGCTCGCGCTCCCGTCGTTCCGCGAGCGCGTGTCGGTCATCTTCACTGCCAGCGCCCTCGCGGTGTTCGGGACGACGTTCGAGGGGGTCCGACTGGTCTTCACGGGCTACGACGCGGCCAACATCGACGCCGCGCCCGGCATCTCCGTCGGCGGCGAGTACGCCGGGGTGACGACCGACATCTGGGCGACCGCTGGGTCGTACACTCCCACGGTCGTCGAGATTGCTGTCACCGCGGGCGTCATCGCCATCGGCGCGCTCATCGTCACTTTCGGGCTTCGGTACGTCCCGATTCAAGCCGAAAGCGAATCGACCGCGATGGCGACCGACGGCGGCGAGACGCGGGGGGAAGACCGATGAGCGAACCCGCCGCGCGAACCCCAAGCGAGGAGAACGACGCGACCGACGACGCCTTCGAGTCGGCCCGGACAGCGACGTACGCGGTCCTCGCGGCCTGCTGGCGCGAACCGACCGAGCGGCTGGTCGAAGTCGCAAACGACGGCGAACTGTCGGCGCTGTTCGGGCCGCTGGAGTCGCTCGAACTCCACGGACTTCGGAGCGAGTACGCCCGACTGTTCATCGGCCCGGCCGGCCCGCCGTGTCCGCCCTACGAGAGCGTCTACCGCGACAGGGAGGACGACGACGAGTTCGGCGAGGTACTGGGACCGGCGACGACGGCCGTCGAGCGCTGGTACCGGGCGTTCGGCGTCGAGCACCGACCCGAACAGCGCGACCTGCCGGACCACGTGGCGACGGAACTGGAGTTCTGCGCGTACCTCGGCGAACACGGCCTCGACGACCGACTCGACCAGTTCCGCGACGAACACCTCACGCGGTGGGTCGGCGACCTCTGTGACCGGGTCGAAGCCGAGACGCGGTCGCCGTTCTACGCGGCGCTCGCCCGGACGACGCGGGAGGTGGTCGCCGACTGATACACGGCTGAACCGGCCCGTCGGACCGACCACCATCGAACCACCATCGAACCACCGTCGAACCCCGTCGAACCACCATCGAACCACCGTCGAACCACCGTCGAACCACCGTCGAACCACCGTCGAACCACCGTCGAATCACCGTCGAACCACTATCGGATTACCCACCACGCCGCAGACCCAGTTCCTCCGGCTCCTTTTTAAAAGCCTTAATTATCAGCGGTTACATACACCGTTAGAGTCAACCGATATCAAACTAGTGAGTACGCATGCACGCACACCACGACCGGCCGCGACCGGCGACCCCCCTCTCCGAACCGATTCTCGTCCGCGGCGACAGCAGGGTCTCGTTGTCCGGGCCGGAGCTACGCGGGTTGCCCGCCGAGGACCGAACGGTGACGGTCGCGTGCGCGTCGGGGACGCGACACACCGCGACGTGGACCGGGGCTCCGGTCCTCGACCTCTTTGCCGACGCCGGCCTCGACGACGAGACGACGCACCTCGTCGTCGAGAGCGACGACGGCTATCGGGTCTGCATCGACGTGTACGCCGCGTTCGACGCCGTCGTCGCCTACGCCCGCGATGGGACGCCCATCGGCGAGGAACACGACTACGAGACGCGCTTTATCGCGCCCGACGTCGACGGGTCGCGGACGGTGAAAGGCGTCCGCGCCGTCGAGGCGCGCGCGCTCGACCCCGCCACCGACCCCGAATCGCTCGAAGACATCTTCAAGAAGCCCTGAGCAGATGACGCGAGAGAGACAGAACCGACCGAGCCGGACGGACGCGCCAACAGCGCCGAGTCCACGGACCGCGCCGGACGCCACGGCCGTCGTCCTCGCCGGCGGCGAGAGCACCCGTTTCGGACCCGGACACAAGGCCCTCGCGACGCTCGACGGGGAGCCGCTGATTCGGCGCGCCGTCGGGACGCTCCGGACCGTGACCGGGCGCTCGCCGATAGTTGCGGTTCGAACCGCAGACCAGCGCGAGCGCCTCGCCGCGGCCCTGCCTGCGACGTGGGACGTGCGGTTCGTCCGCGACGACCCGAGTCTGTCGGGGCCGCTCGCCGGCGTCGCCGCGGCCGCCGAGACGGCCGCGACCCCGTGGCTGTTCGTCGCCGGCTGTGACATGCCGCTTCTCGAACCGCACGCGGTGGCCGCGCTGTTCGGGCGCGCCACCCACCGAGACGGCGACCGCGGAGACGGCGAACACGGTCGCTCCGTCTCCGCGAAAGACGACCGCGGCCGTCTCAAACCGCCGGCCGTCGTCCCCGTCTCAGAGCGCGGCCACGAACCGCTTCACGCCCTGTACCGTCGTGCCGCGGTCCGAAACAACGTCTCCGAACTCGCTCCCGACGACGGCCTCCGGGCGCTTTTGGACCGACTCGATGGCGTTGAATACGTGGGGTTCGACTCGCTTCCCGAGAGCGTCGACCGGTCGGTGACGAACGTGAACACGCGCACCGAGTTGGCGCGGGTCGCCGCCGGGTGCGAGGTGCGGCGATGAACCTCGACGCGTCCGCGGGCCGGTCGAGCAGGCGGGCGTTCCTCGCGTCCGTCGCCGGGGTCGCGGCGGGCGGTCTCACCGCGACAGCGGGCTGTCTCGGTCGGGCGGGGTCGACACCGACCGTGTCGATTCTCGCCGCCGGAAGCCTCCAGCGGGCGCTCACCACCGAGTTCGAACCGCCGGACGGAACCCGCGTCGAGGTCGAGGCCCACGGCTCAGCGCGCGTTGCCCGGATGGTCGCCGACGGTCAACGCGACCCAGACATCGTCGCGCTCGCGGACCCGACGCTGTTCGACGCGCCGCTTTCGGTCCCGTGGTACGCCACGTTCGCCAACAACGCGCTCGTACTCGCGCACAACCCCCAGACCGACGGCGGAACGCGGGTCGCCGACGCCACGTCGTGGCCCGACGCCCTCCTCGACGACGCGGTCAGTCTCGGCCGAACCGACCCCGACCTCGACCCGCTGGGCTACCGGACGCGGTTCGCGCTCGCGCTCGCGGCCGACTACTACGACCGGCGGGCGCTCACAGACGACCTACTCCGCCGCGACCAGATTTACCCCGAGACGCAACTGCTCGCGCAGTTCGACGCCGGCGGCGTCGACGCGGCGTTCGTCTACCGGAGCATGGCCGTCGAGCGCGACTACCCGTACCTCGAACTCCCGGCCGCAATCAACCTGAGCGACCCCGAGCACGCGTCTGCGTACGAGACGGCTTCCTACACGCTCCCGGACGGCGTCACCGTCCGCGGCGGCCCGATTCGGTACGCCGCGACGCGCCGCACCGACACGGCGGCGGCGGAGTCGGTGTTCGAGGCGCTCGTCGGGACCGCCGGCGACCTCCTCGAACCCTCAGGATTCACCGTTCGCGAGAGCCACCCACACTACTTCGGAGATGTCCCACCGACAGCCTAATCGCCGCGAACGCGGCGTCACGCGACTCCTGCCCGAGACGTGGCGAGGCCTGACGCTACTTCTCGCCGGGATGCTCCTCCTCTACTACCTGCTTCCCATCGGCGCGCTCGTCCTCGCGCAGTCGCCGGCGTCGCTGGCCGCCGACGTGACGAGCGAGATCGTTCTGACGGCCGCCACCAACTCCGTCGTCGCGGCGACGCTCAGCACGCTGGTCGCCGTCGCCTTCGGCGTCCCGCTGGCCTACTGGCTCTCGCGCACGTCGTTCCGCGGCCGGGACGTGATTCTGGCGCTGGTGATGCTCCCGCTCGTGCTCCCGCCGGTCGTCAGCGGGATGTTACTCCTCAGACTCGTCGGCCCCGCGGGACTCGGTCAACTGACGAGCGTCCCGCTCACGCGCTCGCTGGTCGGCGTCGTCCTCGCGCAGACCTACGTCGCCTCGCCGTTTCTGGTCGTGACCGCGAAGACGGCCTTCGACGGCGTGGACAGGCAACTCGAAGCCGCGGCCCGCTCGCTCGGCGAGGACCGAATCGGGAGCGTCCGGCGCGTGACGCTCCCGCTGGCGAAACAGGGCATCCTCGCCGGCGTGACCCTGACGTTCGCGCGGGCGATGGGCGAGTTCGGCGCGACGCTCATGTTGGCGTACTACCCGCGGACGCTCCCGGTGCAAATCTGGGTGTCGTACCTCTCGACCGGCCTCGACGCCGCGTTCCCCGTCGCGCTCGTCCTCGTCGGCATCGCCGTCGGGGCGATTCTGCTGGTCCACGCGCTGGGGACGAACCCGTGGAAGTGAGGGCGGACGAACCCGTGGAAGTGAGGGCGGACGAACCCGTGGAAGTGAGGGCGGACGAACCCGTGGAAGTGAGGGCGGACGGAACCGGTAGACATCGACCAGCTCGAGGAGACGTCGGGCGACGAGAGTAGCTCGGTCCCGACAGCCGAATCGGCACCTACCTTCTTTACGGAGCGTTCCGTGGTCGCGAATAGAGGACTCGATGACATCGAAACAGGGTGGACACACACCGCTTTCTCCTCGCGCGACGCGAGCGTTCGAGCACCTTCGGCCCCTCGTCGCCGACCGCGACGCCGGAATGCCCGTGACCGACGCGCGCCGCCGGGTGTGCTCGGCGGGCGAAGACCCCGAGGCCGTCGACGAACTCCTGAACAAGGGGTATCTCTACGAAGTCGAAGGCGACGTGTACGTGACGTGAAGGCTGTCGCGCCGGCCTGACCGGGACCCGACGGCGGAACGCGGGGCAACTCACCCCGACTCACTTCCGGCTACCCAACGTTTTTGCGTCGATTCGGCGTATTTGCGCGAGCATGACGACACTCGAAGACATCGACTTGGACTTCGTGCCGTTCGGAGAGACGGGCCTCCAGACGAGCGAGCTCCAGTTCGGGACGTGGCGGTTCGGCAAGGAGACCGAACAGGGGAACGTCGAAATCGGCGAGGAGCGCGCGCACGAACTCCTCGACGCCTACGAGGCGGCCGGCGGGCGCTTCATCGACACCGCCGACGTGTACGGCGGCGGCGCGAGCGAGCGCTGGATCGGCGACTGGCTCGAAGACCGAGACCGAGAGCGGTTCACCATCGCGTCCAAAATCTACTGGCAGATTCGAAGCGGCGACCCGAACAGCCGCGGGACGAACCGGAAAAACGTCCGCCACCGCATCGACGCCCTGCTCGACCGCCTCGACACCGACTACGTGGACGTCCTCTACATCCACCGCTGGGACGACGAGACGCCCACGCGTGAGATGATGAAAACGCTCAACGGCCTCGTCGAAGACGGGAAAGTCCACTACCTCGGGGCGTCGACGCTCCGACCGAACGCGTGGAAGGTAGCGAAGGCGAACGAAATCGCCCGCGCTGAGGGCTGGGAGCCGTTCACCGTCGCACAGCCGCGATACAACCTCGTCGACCGCGAAATCGAGGGAGACTACTTGGAGATGACCCGCTCGTACGGCATCGCGGTCTGTCCGTGGAGCCCGCTCGGACAGGGTTTCCTCACCGGGAAGTACACCCGCGAGGACGGCCTCACCGGCGAGTCCCGCGCCGCGGAGTCCAGCCGGTTCGAGGAGTCGTATCTGACGGCGGAGAACTTCGACGTGCACGACGAACTCGACGCCGTCGCCGAGGAGGTCGACGCGACGCCCGCTCAGACGGCGCTCGCGTGGCTCATGCATCGCGACGGGGTCACGGCCCCCATCGTCGGCGCGCGCACGGTCGAACAACTGACCGAGAACCTCGAAGCCGCGACTATCGACTTCACGGACGAGCAGGTCGACCGCCTGACCGAGGCGAAACCCGACCCCTACGCGGGGCTCTAACTTCAGCGTCGAAGGAAACGGTGATACGGCCTCCGGGAGAACACAGCGTTCAATGAGTCGCCCACTCTGGTACCCGACCGTCGACGATGTCGTCGAGATACACGATGACATCGTTTCAGAGTATGCGGAGACGACCCGCGGGGTTCAGAGCGAGGGGATATCGAGTTCGCGCTGGAGTATATCGAAACGGGAAGCTTCGGCGAAGCACCGGAGACACCGGAGACCATACACGAGAAAGCGCACCATCTACTCCGACTCCTCGTCGCCAACCATCCATTCGTCGACGGAAATAAACGAACCGCGCTGAACACGACGGTCGTCTTCTACCTGCTCAATGGGTATCGATTGGAGTACGGCCACGAAGTCAGAGAGATTCTCAAGCAGTTCGGAACCGATGAAGCCGCCACGGACGAAGACGACGTTGTCGATTATCTCCGAACACACACCAAAGAAGTCGACCTCGATGGCGTGATCGAACAGTGGCGAAACGGACTCGTTCGGCACGAACTCGAGCAGTTGGCCGACGACACATCAGACCCGAACCAATAACTCTACGGAAGACACAGGAGGCGTATGGCGACGAAAGACGGCGCGAACAACCAATCCGAACTCGACAGGGTGATGGAAGACATCCGGCGAGAACTCGTTCTCCGCGTCGCGAAGGCCGACCGCGACGAACACCGGGACGTGTACGACGCACTCCAACACGAGTGAACACGGGGTTCCCGTGTGACCGCCGGGTTGGGTGACTAGTAGGATTTCTGGGAATTCTTGAGTCAATATCCGGAAGGAATTCGGGGCGGACCGTACTCCGTTACACGCCCTCGCGAATCGTCTTGTAGAGGTGCGCGAGCGTCTTCATCCCCGCCGCGTTCCGTTCGAGGCTGTAGAAGGGGTGGAGTTCGGGGTTGAACTTCGCCTTGTATCGGTTGATTCGGCGGTTGTTCGCGCCGACGAGGTCGTAGGTCGTCCGCCCGCGGTCCATCGCGTCGCGCATGATGCGCCAGTCGAGCAGGTCGTTGACGGCGAGGTCCGTCTCCACGTCGGTCCGCACGCCGCCCTGCCACCGCGAGACCGTCTCCTTGTAGTCGATGACGAGAATTCCCCCGACGAACTCACCGTCAGTTCGGAGGACGTAGGGTCGAATCTGTCCCTCGGGGAGAGTGGCGTAGAGGTCCGTGACGAACGTCGGGGTCGACCGATACGAGATGCCCTGCGCCTCGTAGCGCGAGGCGACCTGTTCGACGATTTGCTCGATGTCTTCGGGGCCGCCCTCCTCGATGGTGTACGCGTCGTCGGGCGCGTTCCGGATGTTCGACCGGGCGTCGCTACTGAAGCTCATGAACACGTCGTCGACGCCGGGCGAGAGGTCGACGTGGTAGGTGTACTGCGGGGTTATCGCGTAATCGTTCCACGAGAAGGCTCTGAGGTCGTCGTACCGACCGTCGAGGCGAATGTGAGTGTAGCGCGGTCGAATCTCCTCGCGGACCCAGTCGAGGCAGTCGTCGATGAACTCGTGGTGTCGGCCCTCGCGCTTTCGCTGTTTCATGTGGTCCATGTTCAAGAGGACCGGACCGAGGTACGCGACTCGAAGCTCCGGCGGCGGTGAGAACACCGTCGCTATCGGTCCTTTGTTGATGCGAAACAGCGGGAACAGCCCGACGACTTCCTCGCCTTTGCGACCGACGAGCGGAACCAACTCCGCGCCGGCGTGCGCCGCCTGAATCTCCAGCGCGTCGTACTGATGGAACGCGTTTCCGTGCGGTGACTGTTCGACGAACGCGTCCCAGCCGTGGACGTCGTCTCCAGTCGCCCGCCGAACCTCGATACTCATGAGTGGGGTGCCTGAACTGTCGCGTCTGACCGCTTTGTTATGCACCCATTATACGGGTGATTGCACCCGATTTGAACGCGTCACAACCGCGTCACGGCGGGCGTTAATGGAATATTTCTGATAAGAATTCGAAGAGGGCGCGAGCGTTCACGAGTCGAGAGTCGGCGGGCCGGGAGGAAACCGTCGGAGCGGGGACTACCCTCGCGTTTGTAAATCTGGGTCGGAGCCACCGTTTTACCCCGAGAGAGCCATATCTAACCATGACCGGCCTCTCCGAACGCGCCGCGGCGCTCGTCACGAGCGAACCGCTCATGGCGCACCTCGCGACCAGCGTCGACGACCGCCCTCACGTCGCCCCCGTCTGGTTCGACTACGCGGCCGACCGCGGGGTAATCGAGGTACTCACTTCGGGTCGAAAGCTCGAAAACATCCGCGAGAACCCGCGCGTCGCGCTCTCCATTCAGAAAGACGAGCGGGGACAGGCACAGTGGAAAGTGACGGTTCTCGGGACGGCCACCGTCGTCACCGACGAGGACGCCCGGCAGGATGCGACCCGGCGAATCAACCGGAAGTACGGGGCCGAAGAATCCGCGTGGCCCGAAAACGAACTCGTCCGAATCTCGGTGGGGACCGCGACGGTCAGCGAGTACTGAGGCGGGACAGTCGAGATGCTGAAGCGGGCAGTCGGAATGCCGAGGCAAACAGTCAGGACCTCGCGTCAGTCGGACGATGGCGCGTCGGTTCGGCCGTCGTCGAACCGCCGAATCTCCCGCGAGAGTCGACCGAGGTCGAACTCGGCGTCCGCGAGTCGGGCGGCGACGAGCGATGCGGTCGTCGACACCACGAACGCCCCGCCGAAGGAAGTGAGATACAGCGGGTCGGCCGCGGGGAGCAGGCCGCCGACGACCGGAATCGACGTGATGACGCCGCGGAGGTCGGGGAAGAACGCGAGGCCGACGGCGAGCCCGGTGAGACTGCTCACGAGCGCGCCGAGACCGGTGATTCGCGTCGAGTACAGCCCGTAGACGAGCGGGAAAGCGACGGCCGCACCGAGCAGGTCGGCGAAGAAAAACAGCCGGAGAACGCTCTGGGCCCGGAGGCTGACGTAAATCGCGGCAATCGCGACCGCAACGGTGAGCGCTCTCGACCCGAGCGCGAGGCGGCGGTCGCTCGGCTCCGCGAGCAGGCGGGCGAGGTCCGCGGTCACGAGACTCGAAAGCGCGTTGAACAGCGTGTCGATGGAGCTCATCACGAGCAGGAGCGCGAGGAGGACCGCCGCGAGGACGAGCCACTCGGGGAACGCCTCGCCGAGGAGGACGAAGAAGGCGGCGTCGGCGTTGTAGCCCGCGCTCGCGGGGTCGGTGACCACGGCGGCGTTGCCGACCGCGACGACGCCGAAGAAGGCGGTGACGAACACGATGGCTCCGTTGGCGAGCGCCGCGGTCCGAAAGCTCCGTCCGACCGTCTCCGAGGAGTCGGCCGCGTAGATGCGTTGCCACCACGTTTGGTTGATGAGTTCCGCGCCGAGGATGGCGAACGCGAGCGCGAGACCGAACTGGAGACCGGCGACCGCGCCGAGGTCGAGAAGTCCGGGATTCGTGGCCGTGATACCATCGATGGCGGCGGCGGGACCGCCGAGCGCGACGAGCGCGCCAACGAACGCGAGCAAGAGGAGCGGAATGACGACGACTGCTTGGACCGCGTCGGTCGCGATGCTGGCTCGGAGGCCGCCGTAACCCGTGTACAGCAGGACGAAGCCGCCGACGAGGAGCGCGGTCTGCCACTGCGGGACGCCCGCGACGAGCGAGAGCGCGCCCGCGATGCCGGTCAGTTCGGCGGCGAGGAAGATGAACATGTAGAGCGCGCTCACGAGGAGGACGAAGGCGTACATCGCGGTCCCGTAGCGGGCGTGGGCGTACTCGGTCAGCGAGTGGCCCTCGGGGATGAGTTCCCGGATTCGCGGGCCGAGGCGGGCGTAGACGAGCATCGGGACGGCCTCGCCGACCGCGTAGCCGACGACGGCCGCGATACCGAAACTCGCGCCCGCTTCGGGGGCCGAAAACAGCACCCAAACGCCCATGACGGACGCGACGAGCGTCGCCGTCGTTCGCCGACTTCCCGTGGAGTCGCGGGCGCTAATGAGGTCCTCGACGGAGCCGACGCGACCCCGGGAGAACCACACGCCGACGCCCGTAAACGCGACGAGCGTCGCGACGGTCAGCCCGAGGGCGACCGTCGAACTCACCATCGGCCGTCACCCGGTTGGGAAGAACCTCGACCCAGTTCGTACGCCTCGTCGAAGAACGCGACCTCCAGTTCGACCGTGCGGCGGAACAGCTGTTCGAGCCGTCGTTGCCGACGCGGTGAGGCGGCCGCGCCCTCGCGGTCGAGTTCGGTCCGGAGCCACTCGACGAACGCCGCGAAGTCGTCGACTGCGTGGAGGTCGATCCACTCGGAGAGGTAGAACCGCGAGGGCGATTCGTTGGGGGAACCACTGGCATCGGCCGCGTCGGTCGCCCACGACAGGTAGACCCACTCGGCGGGGACGAGCACCGCCAGCGCCTCCGCGTACCCGCCCTGCCCCGCGGCGCGTTCGAGGAGGTCTATAAAGGCGCGCGTCGCCGGCGTCGTCTTCGGGTCCGAGTAGACGGACTCGGGCACGTCGAGCGCGTCGAACGCCCGCAGGAAGTAGTCGTCCTCGTCGTCGGTCAGGACGCCGAGGAACGAGACGAGTTCCGACTTGGACTCCATGGTCGGCGCGGTGCCGACGGCGTGACCGAAGACGCCAACGAGCGTCTCCACGAAGGCGTAGTCCTGCACGAGATACTGCCTGAACACGTCGTCTGCGAGTTCGTCGGCGGCGAGTTCCCGCGTCAATCGGTGAGCGGTCGCATGGTTCCACGAGTCGCCCGCGCGCTCGCGGAGCCAGTCGGTAAAGCGCGGGTCCGACCGCGGCGCGGCGAACTCGTCGTACGTTTCGGGGGCCGACGGGTCCATGTCGGGCGAATCGGACGAACCGTTCGAATCGGCCGAATCTGCCGAACTAGTGGATTCGGCCGAATCCGCGCCGGTCATAGCGGCCACTCCTCTCGCCGCCACGCGGCGTCCCAAAACAGGTACTCGTACTGTGCCGACGTGCGGAACAGGTCCCGGTAGCGCTCGCGGTCCGACTCAGTGGCGCTCGCGGCCACGTCGTCCATGAGCGACTTACACCAGTCGGTGAGTTCGGTGAACTCGTCGCCGGCGTACATCTCGACCCACGCGGCGTACTGGTCGTGGTCCGGAACTCCCTCGTCGGCGAGTCGGCGTGCCGTCTCGTTGAACCCCCACATACAGGGAAGGAGGGCGGCGACGATGTCGCCGAACGAGCCGAGGGTCGCGGTGCGAACGAGGAAGTCAGTATAGGCGCGGGTCGTCGGCGACGGCGTCGTCGCCTCGAGGTCAGCGATGTCGATGCCGAACTCGGCGGCGTAGCTCCGGTGGAGGTCCATCTCCTCGTTGACGGTCGATTCGAGGAGACTCGCGAACGTCCCCATCGAGTCGAGCGTCGGGGCCTTCGCGGCACCGAGCGCGAAGAGGCGACTGTACTCGACGAGGTAGACGTAGTCCTGCCGTACCCAGTAGCGGAACGGCTCCTCGTCGAGGCTCCCCTCCCCGAGTCGGGCGACCATCGGATGGTCGAGGATGGCCGACCAGAACTCGTCGGCCTCGCCGTGAATCGTGTCTGTGAACGCCATAGCGAGTAATCGGAGAAGACGCTGAAAAAGATTATGAAGGGATGGTATTCATTGGTTGTCGAACGAGATAGCGGGTGTCTCGGGCTATCGTATCGGGGGTAGTCGGCGGGTTCGCCGCCTGTTTCGACTGTCGTCAAGTCTGGGTCGTTGCCCAGTTTCGACTGTTTGCCGACGCTAGTCCCGAATGTTTCCGTCCACTGGACGCAAACCGAATAGGAGTTGGCCGTCTGGCGGGTGAGTGGTTAGTCAGTAGTCAAACCGACGGCCGGTAGTCGCCCGGTTTCCCAGTTGTCCGGTGGTTAACGCGGGTAAACGACCCCAGTAGTTTAAGACAGACGAGTGTCAACGAGTTCACAATATGTCGCACGTGAACGCTGTCGGGTCCATCGAGATTCAGAACGTCGTCGCTTCGACGGAAGTCCCGGTCGAACTCGACCTCGAACGACTCTCACTCGATATGGACGGGACCGACTACGACCCCGAGAACTTCCCCGGACTCGTATATCGAACCCGTGACCCGAAGTCGGCGTGTCTCGTCTTCCGGTCTGGGAAAATCGTCTGTACCGGCGCGGACAGCGTGGACGACGTGAGCACGGCCATCGAAACGCTGTTCGGCGAGTTCATCGACCTCGGGGTTCCGACTCCCGACGAGTCGGATATCACGGTTCAAAACATCGTGTCGAGCGCCGACCTCGGCGCGGTGCTCAATCTGAACGCGCTGGCTATCGGCCTCGGCCTCGAAGCCGTCGAGTACGAACCCGAGCAGTTCCCCGGACTCGTCTATCGTCTCGACGAACCGAGCGTCGTCGTCCTCATGTTCGGAAGCGGGAAAATCGTGATTACGGGGGCGAAGCGGGTCGCCGACGCTGAAGCGGCCCTCGAAACCGTCGACGAGGACGTCCGCGAACTCGGATTACTCGGGTGAGCGCTCGGCGGGTATTCGGTGGACGTTGAGACACGGGGTGACGTGCTGACGTGTTGTCGTGACTCGGGAGGCGGTGGACCGGAAGCCGGTAGATTGGTCTCAGGTTCGTTGTTTGGTGCTGTTTGGTGCTGTTTGGTGTTGTTGTGTTGTTGTGTTGCTGTGTGAATTAATGTTGTTACGTTATTGTATTGTTTGCTGTTGTTGTGTTGTTTTATTGTTATGTTGAGTAGTGAACTAGTCGTCTAGCTACTAGTGAGAGTTTGGTGTGTCAGTCGGGAGAGTAGTACCGCGTCGTTTGATGTACGTCGCGAAGCCATCGCTGTTCTTCGAGAAGTGGGTGTTGTTCACGATTTGTCCGTCTGCACTTGGGAACCCACACACACCCCCCTCGCGTTTGTAACGGCTACGCCAGACCCTAGGAGAATTCAACACACCCCCCTCGCGTTTGTAAATCTAGGAGCAAAAACAACCGGGAAAGCTCCTGCTCGACGACCCACCCCCACACCGATTCGCGTTACATTCGCGAGGGTGGTGTGTCTGCGCGGTCGCTTCCGACGGTCGACGTTACAAACGCGACGGTACTCCCCCCCGCTCGATTACAAACGCGAGGGGGGTCTATCGGAGACCGAGTTACAAACGCGAGTGTACCCCTTCCACTGTGTCCTCCTCGTGGCTGTCTCGCCCGTTACAAACGCGAGGGTGGTGTCTGACGGTCTTACTTGCGCGATACTACTCGTTGATCGTCGAATCCAAAACCGGGACTGAAATACCGCTCAAACTCCTGTATTTGTCGCTGTTACAAACGCGAGCCCACCCCTTTACCTTTATTAGGGGTGAGTATGAATACCGAACTCATATGACATCGGACGAGAGCGAGGGTGGGACTCGCGACCCGCTGTTTCGCTACGACCAACCCATCTTCGCGAACGAGGATATTCTCAAAATCTCTCATCTTCCCGGTCCCGACAAGATCGTCGGCCGCGACGAGCACATGTCGAAAGTCGCACAGGCTCTCAATCCCGCCATCTTCGGGCGCGAGCCGACCCACCTGTTCATCTTCGGGAAGACGGGGTCGGGCAAGACGCTCACCGCCCGGCTCGTGAGCGAACGACTCCAACACGAGGCGGTCCGCGAGGACGTCGACGTCCGCATCGCCGTCATCGACTGTGGCGAACAGCACACCGAGGCGTCGGTCATCAAGACGCTCGCTTCGCAGGTCAACGACCCGTCGAAAAGCGGGATGACGATTCCCGAGCGCGGGCTATCGACCGGCGACTACTACAACCGGCTGTGGCAGGTGCTCGACACCTGTTCCGACGTGACCATCGTCATCCTCGACGAGATAGACATGCTCCGCGACGACGAGGTGCTTCGGAAACTCTCGCGCGCGGGCGAGAATCAAAAGATAGTGGACTCGCGCATCGGCATCATCGGCATCTCGAACAAAATCGACTACCCCGAGGAACTCACGGAGCGCGTCAAGTCGAGTTTCGCCCACGACGAACTCGTCTTTCCGTCGTACGACGCGAACCAACTCCGCGAAATCCTCGAAAACCGGAAAGACGCGTTCAAGCCGGGCGTCCTCACCGACGACGTGATTCCCCTCGCGAGCGCGCTCGCCGCCCAGGAACACGGCGACGCCCGGAAGGCAATCGACATCCTCCGCAACGCCGGTCGCATCGCCCGAAACGAGAGCGCGGAGACCGTCACCGACGACCACGTGCGGGCCGCCAAAGAAAAGAGTGAGGCCGACCGCTTCAGCGAACTCCTCGAAGGGACCGCCACGCAGTCGAAAGCCGTCCTCTACTCGCTCGTTCTTCAGACCGGCGGCCGAAAGACCGCCGAGATTACGACGAACAAGATCTATCGACAGTATCTCACGGTCGCCGACGACCTCGACATGGACCAGCTTTCGGAGCGCCGCGTACAGGAACTTCTGCAAGAACTCGACTTCCTCAACGTCATCCAGTCGGAAGTCCGAGGTCGCGGTCGCGGGCAGGGCGTCCACGGGACCCATCGCCTTCTCGAAGACCCGGACATCGTCAAGCGGGTACTCCTCCGGGACAGCCGTATCTCGACGCTCGAATAGCGACGCGCGGCACGCGACGCCTGCGTCCGCACAGACTCTCCCGACACTGTCGACCGCGTCGAAAAAAAGCTACCGCACGAATCCTTAACACACGTCCGTCTCTGTCGATAGACGACCGAAACCATGGACGAAGAGTTACTCTCGTTGCTCACGAGTCTCGTCGAAATCGAGACCGAGAACCCGCCGGGAGACGAGGCGGCGGCGGCGAACTTCGTATCCGACTGGCTCGAATCCCGAGGCGTCTCGGCGACGCTCGTCGAGGAACCGTTCCCCGACCGGCCGCAGGTCGCGGCGCGCGTCGGCGACGGCGAGCCCTCGGTCGTCCTCAATGGCCACCTCGACGTGGTCCCGGCGGGCGACCGAGACCAGTGGACCCAGCCACCGTACGACCCAACCGTCAGAGACGGCAGACTGTACGGTCGCGGGAGCGCGGACATGAAGTGCGGCGTCGCCCTCGCGATGCTCGCGACGGTCGAGTTCGCCGATGCGTTCGATTCCGGAGTCCTTGATGGCTCGCTCGTGTTCCACGCCGCGGTCGGCGAGGAGACGGCCGAACCGGGGACGAAGACGCTCCTCGAACGCGGCTACGACGGTGAGTACGGCGTCGTGCTCGAACCGACGGCGCTGCGGACCGCGACGAGCGCGAAGGGCCTCGGCTGGTACGAAATCTCGGTCGGCGGCGACCCATCGCACGCGAGTCGGCCCGACGAGGGGGACAACGCGATTGGGAACGCCTGGCCCGTTCTCGACGCGCTCGAAGCGTACGACGAGGAGATTCGGGTGCGCTCCGACTCGCTCGTCGGTCACCCGACGGCGACGGTCACGCGGTTCGAGGCGGGGACGAAAGAGAACGTCGTTCCGGAGAGCGCGACCATAACGGTCGACAGGCGGTTCGTCCCTTCGGAGTCCGTCGAGTCGGTTGACGCCGAAATCGACGCATTACTCTCCGATGTCGCGGCCGAGCACGACTTGCGCGTTGAGTGGACGCGAACGCGGGTCTACGAGTCCGCGGCGGTTCCGACTGACAGCGACATCGCGGCGCGCTTTCGGGACGCGGCCGCCGAGCGGGCGGATATCAACCCCGAGCCGTGGGGGATTCGGGCGGCGACCGACGTTCGAAATCTCGTCAACGACGCCGGGATGGACGCGATTACGTGGGGGCCGGGGTCGATGGCGCAGGCCCACGCCTACGACGAGTACATCGAACTGTCGGAGGTCGAAGCGGGGTACGACATCCTCCGCACGGCGCTCCGCGGGCTGTTCGAGGGTAGCGTAGGCTGACACCGACTGTCGAACGACGGGCTGAAAAAACGCCGACGGCGAGTTCGGCTATTCGACGAGTTCTTCGAACCGCTCGACCGCGGCACTCGCGACCGCCATGTCTTCGGACACTTCGCCGCCGCTGACGCCGACGGTTCCAACGATTTCCCCGTCGACTTCGAGGGGATAGCCGCCGCCGAAGACGACGAGTCGGTTCTCGTCTGTCGTCTGGAGACCCCAGAGCGACTCCCCAGGGGTGGTCGGTTCGGCGAGTTCGTGCGTGGGCGTCTGGAGCGCGGCCGCCGTGTACGCCTTGTTCCGGGAGATGTCGACGCTCGCCAGCCACGCGTCGTCCATTCGGTGCTGTGCGATGAGGTTACCCTCCGGGTTCGCGACCGTAATCACCATTCGCAGTCCCATCGACTCGGCCTCGGCTTCCGCCGCTTCGATGAGTACCTTCGCCGTCTCGAGATTGATTGCATCGGACATATCGCTTCGTCGAAACCGGTCTCGACGACCCTACTTATACGTGCGCCGCGGGTCTCGGACGACCTGACGATTTCACTTCTCTCTCCCGATTTCGGGCGTCTGTGTGACCCTCGAACGGCTCGAACGAGAGAACAACAAATATACGAATTTTTATAACTCGTGTCGGCCTCCGAAATCGAATCGAAGACGCATCGAGAGACGTTCGGCTCGAGGCGAACCGACCCGGTGGCCGGTCAGTCGTATAGCGGGTACTCGTCGGTCAGTTCGTCGACCTTCTGGTCGACGAACCCCTTGACCGACTCGTCGTGCGGCGCGTCGACGATTTCGTAGATAAGGTCCGCGACGGTCCGGCAGGCCTCCTCGTCGAAACCGCGGGTCGTCAACGCGGGCGTGCCGGCGCGAATCCCGCTCGGGTTGAACGCCGAGCGACTCTCGCCGGGGACCGTGTTGGCGTTGAGGACGATACCGACCTCTTCGAGCGCCGCCTCCACGTCCTTGCCCGTCGTGTCCGGGTGCGACGGCCGGAGGTCGACAAGGACTAAGTGCGTGTCAGTTCCCCCGGAAACGAGTTCGAGGCCGCGTTCCTGTAGCCGCTCGCCGAGGGCGGCGGCGTTATCGACGACCTGCGAGGCGTATTCCTCGAACTCGGGGGAAAGCGCCTCGCCGAAGCCGACGGCTTTCCCGGCGACGTTGTGCAGTATCGGTCCGCCTTGGAGGCCGGGGAAGACCGCGGAATCGACGTCGTCGGCGTGTTCCTCGTCGCACATAATGATGCCGCCGCGACCCGACCGAATCGTCTTGTGGGTCGAGCCGGTGACGAAGTCCGCGGTGCCGACGGGAGACGAGTGTTCGCCCGCGGCGACGAGCCCCGTGATGTGGGCGATGTCGGCGAGGTGGTACGCGTCGACCGCCTCGGCCGCGGCCTGCACGCGCTCCCACTCGACCTCCCGCGGGTACGCGGAGTAGCCCGAAATGATGATGTCCGGGTCGAACTCCTCGGCCTTCTCGGCGAGTTGCTCGTAGTCGACGTAGCCGGTCTCCGCGTCGACCTCGTACTGTTCGACCTCGTACGTCTTCCCCGCGACGTTCACCGGGTGGCCGTGGCTCAGGTGGCCGCCGTGGGTCAAATCCAGCGAGAGAATCTTGTCGCCGGGTTCGAGAACGGTGAGGAACACACCCATGTTCGCCTGCGACCCCGAGTGCGGTTGGACGTTGACGTGGTCGGCGCCCCAGAGTTCCTTCGCGCGGTCGATGGCGAGCTGTTCGACCTCGTCGGCGTGCTCACAGCCGCCGTAGTACCGGCTTCCTGGGTAGCCCTCGGCGTAGTTGTTCGTCAGTTCCGAGCTTTGGGCCTCCATGACCGCCTCGCTGACGTGGTTCTCGCTCGCTATCATCGCGAGCGTGTTGTTCTGTCGCTCGCGTTCGCCCGCCAGCGCGTCGGCGACGGCCGGGTCAGTCTCTCGAACGGTGTCGTAAGGCATCGTGGGTGCATCTCGATTCTGCGGTATAACGCTTCGCCGACCCCGGAGACGAGGGCGGAACGTCGCACCAGAATCACAACATGACAGTACACGTACGTTCTGTGTTCGGGTCGATGAGCGTGGTGAATGCCGCTTGGATATCTCCGAAAGATACCCTGAAATGGGTTCGCTAACGAACGAAATCGGCGTATTATGTGTTCAGTTTCCACCGAGACGAGCACCTGCCGGCGATAGTTCTATATTTGAACTTCGTCACGTTTCTCACATACCGTGCTAAGAACTATCACAGACTACGGAACGTCCCGGAACCGAGGGGATACGCATCCGTCCCGGCGAGCCGTTCGGTCAACCGCCGAGGTGAGCCGCCAATGAGTGAGGCCGAGTCTCTCCCGGTACAGTACAGTGACATTGACCGCGCGCGCGAGCGACTCGAAAACGACCGCGTCGTCAAGCGGACGCCGATAGAGCGGAGCACTTCGCTCGGCGACCTCGTCGGCGCGGACGTCTACCTGAAGATGGAACACCTCCAGTGGACGGGGTCGTTCAAGACGCGGGGCGCGTACAACAAGATTCGACAGGATACCGACCGCGGAATCGACGAGTTCGTGGCCGCGAGCGCCGGCAACCACGCGCAGGGCGTCGCGCTCGCGGCAACCGAGTGCGGCGCGGACTCCACGGTCGTGATGCCGGAGAACGCTCCGCAGACAAAAATCGACGCGACGCGCGACTACGGCGCGGAAGTCGAACTCGTCGGCGAAGACTTCCAGGAGACGATGGCGTACGCCCAGTCGCTCGCCGAGGAATCGGACGCCAAGTTCGTCCACGCGTACGACGACTGCGACATTGTCGCCGGACAGGGAACGCTCGGTGTCGAGATGTACCGCGACCTCCCTGAGATGGACACCGTGGTCGTCCCCATCGGAGGCGGCGGCCTCATTTCGGGCATCGCCACCGCCATCAAGCATCACGACCCCGAGATTCGCGTCGTTGGCGTGCAGGCCGCGGGCGCGGAGACGGTCCACGAGAGCCTCGACAAAGGGGTTCCCGTGACGCTCGACGACACGAACACCATCGCGGACGGCATCGCCACCGGCGGCATCTCCGAACTGACGCTCCAAACCATCGAAGAACACGTCGACGAGGTCGTCACGGTCTCCGACGGGGAAATCGCGGAGGCGATTCTCCTGTTGCTCGAACGCGCCAAGCAGGTCGTCGAGGGTGCCGGTGCCGCCTCCGTCGCCGCCGTGTTGAGCGACGACCTCGATGTCGAGGGTGAGACCGTCATGCCGCTTCTCTGCGGGGGCAATCTGGACATGACGATGCTCCAGACGGTGCTCGTCCACGCGCTGACCAGCCGTCGCCAGACACTCCGCCTGCGGGTTCGCATCCGAGACGAACCCGGCGAGATGGCGCGGCTCTCCCGGCTCATCGCCGACCGCGACGCGAACATTCACGACGTTCGCCACGTCCGTGCCGTCGATGCCCTCGACGTCGGCGAGGCCCACCTCCTGTTCCGCATCGAGACGAAAGGGGCCGAACACGCGGCGGCCGTCGTGGACACGGTAGAGGACGCGGGCTACGTGGTCGACGACGTTTCGGAGCCGAGCTAGCATCAGTTCCCTCAGTCTCGACAGTTCTCGACGCCGAATCACGGACTATTAAAAATTTGACATGGAATGTGAGACGCGCCGGTACACGGCTTGAAGAACGAACTCGCTGGTGCCCTCTCCGTGAAGCGACTCACCGACACCGACGAAGCGTCCGCTACGTTTCTCCGGCTGACTGTCTGATGCGCGCCACGACGTCTTCCCGACTCACGTCCGGGTCGCCGTCGGTGGTGAGTCGACCCATCACGAATTCGAGCAGGTCGAGGTCTTGGAGCAGGTCGAGCGCGTCCATGCGTTCGAGGTCGAGCGCCTTGCCGAACTCATAGACGGTCTTGGCGTCGTTGACGGCGTCGGCGAGTTGGCCGATTGTGACGGACTCGGGGAGGCCGATGCCGTCGGCGAGCGTCTCGGGCGACCCGTCACCGTCCGTCGCGGGCGTCGGTGGTCCCTCGACGCCCACTGGTTCGCCGGTGAGCGACGTTTCGTACGATGACGGCTCGTGGACGCCTTGGTCGATCATGTACCTGCGGACCGTCTCGTCCGTCACGTCCATCTCGAAGGCGTCGGCCATTCGCTCGAACGTTTCGTACCGCGCGTACACGGCTTCGAGGTACCTCGTATCTTCGAACGCCGGCACGTTCGGGTTCCGAACGGCCTCGGGTAGTTCGGTATCAGCATCGTCGTCGGCTGTTTCGGTTGAACTCGTCGTTGGCGTATCGGTCGCGACCGTGATGACGACCGCCGGGTCGCCGTCGAGCGAGACGTCCGCGGCGTCGACGGCGACGTGCTCGCGGTCGCTCGGCAGGACATCGTCGACACCGAGCGTGAGCCCAATGGACCCGTCGGATTCGAGCGACGCCCCTCGGATTCGAACGGGGACGTCACCGTTGGCGTCCGACGAGAGCGCGAACGCGACGTCCGCGGACGCGCCCGATTCCGTGACCGTCACGGACGACTCGCGGACGCTCGCGGCGCCTGTCCGCTCGCACTCTTCGAGGAATTCGCCCAGTCGCCGAAGTGATGTGCCCACGCTCATTGTCCGTCTCGACAGATGTGCTGGGACCCCCTGAAAAGCGGTGTGGAATACTGAGTTGGTTTATATGGTCCCTCAGAATATGCGGCGAAAGCTATAAACGAGAATCTAACAGTCAAACTACTATCCCGTGCTCATTAGAAACGCTTCTGTCGCGAACGTCGAAACGAGTTCGCGATCTTCAACCGAATCGGCAGTCCAGTTTCCCCGGTGTCGAATCTCTGTATCCACGAGGTGAAGACATAATGAGTCTGATAACCGTTGCCGACATCGCGCACGACGACCTCGCGCTGACGCCGACGATTCAGTCGGAGGCCGCGAGCGAGATAGACGTCATCTCTCAATCCGCGACCGACCCCGAGACCGGCCTGTTTTTTTTCATCGTGAAGGGCGCGGACGTTTCGGCGTTCGAAACGGCGCTGGAGGTCGACCACACGGTCAGCGACTGGCGGCCCGTCTCCACGCGGGAGGGGTCTGCGGTGTATCGCATCGGACACACGCCGGACACGATTCTCCTCTCGCCTATCATCACGGAACTCGGCGGGCTCATGCTCGACGCGTGCAGCAACGATACGGCTGGCTGGCGGGTCCGGCTCCAGCTCTCGGACCGCGAGGCGCTCTCGGAGCTGTGGGAGTACTGCGAGTCGAACGACATCACCTTCGAGCTGAACCGGATGTTCCGACAGGACGGCTGGATGAACGGCGAGCCGAGCAAGCTGACCGACGCCCAGCGCGACGCGCTGGTCGCCGCCTACGAACACGGCTACTTCGAGGAGCCGAGAGAGGCGGCGCTAGACGACCTCTCGGAAGTACTCGACATCTCGCCGACGGCCGTCAGCGGACGCATCAGGCGGGGGACCGCGGAGCTGGTTGAGTCGATTCTCCTCGACGAGTGACCGAATAACCCCCCACAGAAAGGGTGGAAGTCAGACCGCGAGGACGTAGTCGTCCCGCGGTTCGTAGATTTCGCCGCTCATCCGCAGGTCGCGGACGGCGTCGAGCGTTTCGCCGATGGCGACGCCGTTGTCCGCGAGCGCCGCGGCAAGTCGACCGAGTGCGACGCCGTCGGGGTGGGTCTCGCCGAGTTCGGTGAGCGCCGTTTTCACCTCGTTGCTCTCGACGTCGGCGTCGAACGCGACGCGCTCCCACTCGACGTCGTGGCCGGTGACGTTCGCGTGTCGCCGGCACAGGTCGACGGCGTCGTTCGGCTCCGTGACGGAGACGTAGAGGTCGCACGCCGGGCAGGTGACGATGCCGGCGCGTGGTTTTTCGGCTAGTTTGGCACTCTCGTCGTCAGGCATTGTACGCGTCCTGTGCGAGTCGGTGCAGTTTGTGGACGGTGTGTTCGTTCGGACCAAGCTGTGCCTGCCCGAGCGCGCCGGACGTGAGCCCCTCGTACTGCCGCTCGACGAGTTCGAAGTCCTCCTCCTGGAGCTGTCGGCTCGTCTGGACGAACTTCTCTTCTTCTTCCGACAGGTCGGCGTCGCGGAAGTAGTAGTCCGCGACGAGCTGGAAGCGCCCCTCGTCGATGGGGTCGATGATGTACGTGCCGTAGCCGTCGGCGGTGCCGTACATATTGACCGTGAAGTTCGGCCAGAAGTAGTAGAACTTGGCCTCGTGTTCGGGGTGGATGCGCATCTCGTCGTCGACGTCCTCTTTGTGCTTGTAGTGGAGCACCCAGTGGTAGTCGTTGACTTCGAGTTCGGACTCCATGAGTTCGAGCCCCTGCACCCAGTCTTGGTGGTTCGCTTGACAGTGGTCGCACTCCGAGTAGTTCCCGCTGAACGTCTTCCAGTTGCACTCGACTTCGGAGACGTAGCGCCGGGCGTGTTCGTACTCCCCGAGCGGTAGGTCTTCGAGTTCCGTCTTCATCGACCCGGCCTGTTCGGCAAGCGAGAGGCTCGGTTCGTCCTCGAAGTTGACGAACACGAGCGGCCCGATGGCGTCGGTGTTGACCTCCATGAGACCGTTTTCTTCGGGGTCGAGTTCGGTGACGGCGTCGTCGTCGAGGTCGGGATTCAGACTCGCCTCCTCGAAGCTCTTGGGGGTGCTCTGGAGCGACCCGTCGAGTTCGTACGCCCAGAGGTGGTACGGGCAGGTGATTCGACTCAGGCTCCCGGGGTCGGTCATCGGCGTGTCGTCGAGCATCTTCGACCCGCGGTGGGCACAGACGTTGTAGAACGCCCGCACGTCGCCCTCGCCGTCGCGGGTGACGATTATTTGCTTGTCACCGATGGTTCGCGTGAAGTAGTCGCCCGCGTCCGGGATGTGGGTCTCGTGGCCCGCGTAGACCCAGTACTGACCGAACACTTTCTCTTTTTCCATCTCGTGGACCTCCGGGTCGGTGAAGTACCTCGCCGGCAACGCGTTCGTTTCCGCGGTGATATCGGCACTCACCGCACCGATTTCATCACGATTGTTGTTCCACCGTGTCATGGGAGGAAGAAACACACATCTGTGGAAAAGGATTCGTCGAAAATAGTGGACCCGTATAAGTGGCGGTGGATATCCGCGAGCGATCGTCGTTCGGCCGCTAGCGCCGCTCTCAGTGGGCCGAGAGTCATTCCCCGCAAAAAGGGGCTCCGTAATACAGGTCAAGAGTGAAAGGGGGACGTTCCGAACCGCCGGGTACAATGAGTGTCCGCGACAACCGATACGACGTCGCCGTCGTCGGGGTCGGCGGGATGGGAAGCGCGACTGCGTACCACCTCGCCGACCGCGGCCTCGACGTTGTTGGTCTCGAACGCTATGACATCCCTCACTCGCAGGGGTCGTCTCACGGCATCACGCGCATCATCCGCCGCGCCTATTACGAACACCCTTCGTACGTCCCGCTCATCGAACGGGCATACGACCTCTGGGACGACCTCGCCGACGAGACCGGTCGCGATATCATCCACCGAATCGGCTCCATCGACGCCGGCCCGGTCGACAACGACGTGTTCGCGGGTTCGAAACGCTCCTGTGAGGAACACGACATCCCCCACGAGGTGCTGACCGGGGCGGAGGTCAATAAACGATTCCCCGGCTACGAACTCCCCGATGACTACCGCGCGGTCTATCAGGAAGACGGTGGGTTCATCGTCCCCGAGCAGGCGATTATCGGCTATACCGAAGCGGCACAGGCTCGGGGTGCCGAAATCCGCGCCCGCGAACAGGTCGAAGACTGGGCGGAGACCAACGACGGCGGCGTGCGCGTCCGTACCGACCGTGGCGTCTACGTCGCGGACGCGCTCGTGCTCGCCGCGGGCGCATGGAACTACAAACTCGCCGACGCGCTCGACGGTCTCGCCATCCCCGAGCGACAGGCGCTCGCCTGGTTCCAACCCGAGTCGCCGGCGACGTTCGCGCCCGAGGAGTTCCCCGTCTGGAACCTCAGCGTCCCCGAGGGCCGGTTCTACGGATTTCCGGTCCACGACGTGCCGGGGTTCAAACTTGGCAAGTACCACCACCGCGACGAGGAGGTCGACCCCGACGACTTCGACCGCGAGCCGAACCGCGCGGATGAGGCGATACTCCGGGACGTCACGGAGAAGTACTTCCCGGAGGCCGCGGGGCCGACGATGTCGCTCGCGACGTGCATGTTCACGAACTCGCCGGACGAACACTTCATCCTCGACACACTGCCGGACCACCCGCAGGTCGCCGTCGGCGCGGGCTTTTCGGGACACGGTTTCAAGTTTGCCAGCGTCATCGGCGAAACCCTCGCCGACCTCGCCGTCGACGGCGAGAGCGACCTGCCGCTCGATATGTTCTCGCTCGACCGGTTCGAGTGACGACGGGCAGTCGCGGTTTCCGCTCGTCAACCACTTTGACGATATAACTTCCGTCATTTTCTTCATTTGCGTATAAATACCACTATTATCGAAGCCAACCTGTTATGATGTGTAACACCAATGGGTTGGTTGAATCGTGAGGAGTGTGGACTCATGTCATAGTCAGAGCGGACGCGTCGAATCCGACGCGGGCCGTCTCTCGACGGTGACAGTGGGTGGCCCCAAAGCGGGGACAACGATATGATCGAACACGAATTCACATGGCGGTCGTCAATGGAGGCTGTATCGAATGGCGAATAGCAACGATTCGACCGGTCGGTCGACGAGCGAGTTACAGAAAGACCTGTTTTATCCCGATACGGAGCGCGAACCCGGTGACGGAAACATCCAGGGGTTGGGGTTCGACATCCATCCCGTCGTCTTCCCGGCCGCGCTCTTGATAATCGGCGTCTTCGTCGCGGCGACGCTCATTCTCGGCGAACAGGCGGCGAGCGTCTATTCGGGTATCAGGGGCTTTTTCGAGGGTAACTTCGGGTGGTTCTTCCTCCTGTCGGTGAACTTCTTTATCGTGGTCTTGGCGTACTTCGCGCTGAGTAAGTACGGAAAGATAACTCTCGGCGGTGTCGAGGCCGAAAAAGAGTTCAGCGACTTCTCGTGGATGGCGATGCTGTTCAGCGCGGGCATGGGTATCGGGCTCATGTTCTACAGCGTCTCGGAGCCGCTGTACTACTTCAGTAACGTCCCCGGCTTCTTCGACGCCGAGGCGGGGTCCGGTGGCGCGGGCATCGCCGCGATGACGCAGACGTTCTTCCATTGGGGGTTCCACCCGTGGGCCATCTACGGCCTCGTCGGCTTGGGACTCGCGTTCTTTTCGTTCAATCGGGGGCTTCCGCTCACGTTCCGGTCGATTTTCTGGCCGCTCCTCGGCGAGCGAATCTACGGCTGGCCGGGCCACCTCATCGACCTCATGGCGGTGTTCGCGACGCTGTTCGGTCTCGCCACCTCGCTCGGCCTCGGGGTCGCACAGATAAACACTGGGCTGTCGTATATCCTCGGCGAGAGTATGCTCGGCGTCCTGAGCGTTCCGAACAACACCGGGATGCAAATCGCGCTCATCGCCGTGATTACCCTCATCGCCACCACCTCGGTCGCGGCCGGCCTCGACGACGGTATCCGGCGTCTGAGCACGGTGAACGTCTTTCTGATGTTCGTCTTGTTGGCGTTCGTACTCGTGGCCGGCACGACGATGAGCATCTTCGGCGCGTGGGTGCAGGGCCTCGGGAACTACTTCAGCGACTTCCTCTCGCTCGCGTTCTTCACCGGGACGCTCGGCGACGGCGCGTCCACTGTCAACGCCTGGACGGTGTTCTACTGGGCGTGGTGGATTGCCTGGTCGCCGTTCGTCGGGATGTTCGTCGCGCGTATCTCGAAGGGGCGGACGGTCCGTGAATTCGTCCTCGGCGTGTTCGTCCTGCCGTCGCTGTTCTCGACAGTCTGGCTCTCGGCGTTCGGCGGGAGCGCGCTGTTCAACTCGCTTCAGGGTAACGGCGCGGTCCTCGCGACCTACAACGAGGCCGGTCAGACCGTCGCCATGTTCGCGCTCCTCGAACAGTTCCCGTTCAGCGCCGTCTCGGGACTGCTCGCCGTGACGCTCATCGTCACGTTCTTCGTGACCTCCTCCGATTCGGGGTCGCTCGTCGTCGACCACCTCACGTCGGGCGGCAAGCACAACGTGCCGCGGACCCAACGCATCTTCTGGGCGGTCACCGAGGGTCTCGTCGCGGCGCTTCTCCTCTACGGCGGCGGCCTCGGCGCGCTCCAGACAGCGGCCATCGCGACGGGATTCCCGTTCGCCGTCGTCCTCGTCGTCATGTGCTATACGGTCTATCTCGGCCTCGACAAGGAGTACGAACTCCTGCAGTCCGAGGAGTTTTCCGAGCGAATCGAGGACTTGGCGGACGAGGACATAGACATCGACGTCGGTCGGTCTCGCACATCGGTCGTGACCAACGTCCGACAGAATCCCGGCACGACGGACGACTGACCGCGGAGTCACCGAACCGATGACTCGACGCTATCAATGAACGCGCTCGCTGTCGTTTCGGCGGCGTTCGCGGTCTTCCTTTTCGTCGTCGCGCTGTTCGCGATGACTGCCGGTGAGCTCCGGGGCGCGGGCCTCGCGTTCCTGAGTGCCAGTCTCGTCATCTATCTCAGAGAGAAGTACCTCGTCGGCAAGTGACCTCGTCGGCGACCGTTATTCGTCGGCGCGCGACTCTTGCCGGTGCACAATTCTTGCCGAGACGGACGTTCGTCCGCGACGAGACCCGGTCCTCGTCACCCCCCGGTACCTATACACCTTAGATAGTGGACCCGGAGAGATATCCGAAGGCCGCAGTCACTATCGTTTGGTACATGAACACATGGTCTACGTTTCCCGAACGCGCCGGAACGGTCGTCGTCGGGGCCGGCTGTGTCGGTTGTAGCACGGCGTATCACCTCGCCGAGTCGGGTCGCGAAGACGTCGTCGTCCTCGACCGGGGTCCGCTGTTCGAGACCGGTGGATCGACCTCTCACGCCCCCGGACTCGTGTTCCAGACGGCCGGGAACAAGCTGATGACGGCGATGGCGTCGTACACGCGCGACCTCTACGATGGGTTCGGCGACTTCCGGACGTGCGGCGGCATCGAAGTCGCCTACTCCGAAGCGCGCTGGGACTTCCTCAAACGCAAGCGCGAGTGGGGACAGTCCTACGGCATCGACGAGGGCGAATTGCTCACGCCCGAGGAGGTCGAAGCGCGCGTCCCGCAGATAAACCCGGACGTCATCTACGGCGGGTACTACGTCCCCTCGGACGGGAAGGCTGACGCCGTCAGCGCCGCCGAGTCGATGGCGGAAGAGGCGCGCGAGGCCGGCGTCGAGTTCTACGGCCACACTGAGGTCACGGACATCGACGTTACCGACGGAAGCATCGACGCAGTCGACACCGAACACGGCCGCATCGAGGCCGACGAGGTGCTCGTCGCCACGAATATCTGGGGGCCGCTGTTCGGCGAGATGGTCGGCACGGACATCCCGCTCGTTCCCTGCGCACACCAGTATCTCGTCTCCGACGAACTGGACGAACTCGAAGGCGCAGAGCGCGAAATCGAACAGCCGCTCCTCCGGCATCAGGACCACTCGCTGTACTACCGCCAGCACGGCGAGCGCTACGGTATCGGCTCGTACAACCACGAGTCACTGCTGGTCGACCCGGCGGATATCTACGGTCCCGACAAGCTCGACGACCTCGGACTCGAATACCCGTCGCTCCGCGAGTTCACGGAGGAGAACTTCTACGAGAACACCCACCCGGACCACGACCGGTCGGCGTTCGACGCCGCGAGCGAACTCGTCCCCGGCTTCGAGGACTGCGAGTGGACCTCCGCTATCAACGGCATGTTCTCGTTCACGCCCGACGGCATGCCCATCCTCGGACCGGACGAGGACACCGAGGGACTCTGGTGGGCGCTCGCCATCTGGGTCACGCAGTCCGGCGGCGCGGGCGACATCGTCGCCAGCTGGATGGAAGACGGAACGCCGCGACTCGACGGCTCCCGCGTCAACGCTTCCGGCGCGCACGTCTCCCGGTTCCAGTCGCACACGGGCAGTCGAGAGTACACCTACGGGCGCGGCGCACAGCAGTACCGCGAGGTGTACCAGCTCATCCACCCGCGCGAGCAACCGAGCGGACAGCGCGCGCTCCGCCGGAGCCCGTTTTACGACCGGCAGGCCGACCTCGGCGCGGAGTTCTACGACAGCGACGGCTGGGAGGTCCCGCAGTGGTACGAGTCCAACGAGACGCTCCTCGAAACGTACGACGTGCCGGACCGCCCCGACTGGCTCTCGCAGAACTGGTCGAAGGTCCAGGGCGCGGAACACCAGCACCTCCGCGAGAAGGTCGGCATGGTCGACATGACGACGTTCACGCCCATCGAAGTGACGGGGCCGGGCGCGTTGGAGTTCCTGCAAGAGCTCCTGACGAACGATATGGATGTCTCGCCGGGCCGGATGCGTTACTCCGCGATGCTCAACGAGGACGGCGGCGTACTCGCCGACCTGACGGTCGCCCGTCTCGGTGACGAGCGGTTCGTGCTGTTCACCGGCGGCGGAAGCTCGGCGACGCTCCACTCGCGGTGGGTCACAGAGCACGCACCCGACGATGGCTCCGTCGACGTGACCGCACACGTCTCCAATCGGACTGGCATCGGCGTCTTCGGACCCGACTCCCGGAAGGTGCTTTCGGGCCTCGTCGAGGCCGACCTCTCGAACGACGAGTTCCCCTTTTACTCCGCACAGGAGACCTACCTTGGAAGCATCCCCGTGACCATGCTGCGACTTTCGTACGCCGGCGAACTCGGCTGGGAGATTTACACCCCGACCGAGTACGGGAGCCAGCTCTGGGACGCGATTCGCGAGGCCGGCGAGGAGTACGACATCGCCCCGGTCGGCTGGGCCGCGCTCGACTCGACGAGCATGGAGAAGGGATTCCGCCTCTGGGGGACGGACCTCACGCCCGAACACAATCCGTACGAGGGCGGCATCGGCTTCGCGGTCGACCTCGACACCGACTTCGTCGGGAAGGCGGCGCTCGTGGAGGACAAAAACGACGGTCCAAGCGACCGAATCGTCCCGATAACGCTCGACGAGGAGGAGGCCGTCGTCGACGCGGGCCACCCGGTAGTCGCCGACGGCGAGGTCGTCGGCTACTGCTGTCGGGCGGACTACGGCTACACCATCGACGCCGGCATCGCGTACGCCTACCTCCCCGAGCAGTACGCCAACTCGGGGCAGGACGTCGAAATCCGGTACGAGGGTGACGCCCATCCCGCAACGGTCCGGTCGGGGCCACTTTTCGACCCCGACCGCGACAAGATGATTCGGTGAGCGCCGACTTGCGGCGCGCCACCGTCTCCGCTCGATTTATCCGCGCTGGTGGAACCTCGGAGACTCAGCTAAAAAACAGCGAGGGTCCTCCGAGTCGCCCGGCCCGCGGTCGGTTATCGCCGTCACTCGTCTTCGACGGCTTTCAGGTCGAGCGGCGGGGCAAACGACTCGTACGTCTCGTCGCTCGACACAACCGTGTCGCCATCGGACTCGACGAGATGGAGCGCGTCGAAGGGCGTGAACCCGTGGTCTTCGACGTAGGTCGCGGCCGTGAGAACCCGTTCGCCGTACCGCTCTCTGACCTCTTTGGGGAGCGTGAGGCGTCCGCGACCGTCGAGCGTCGCTTCCGATATACTTCCTAATACGATGGGTAGAAAAAAGAATTTTCTCACATCTCGATTTGATACCTACTCAGATAGAGCCCCTTCGTTCCCGAACGCGCCGTTGTCGTGTCGCACGTATTCCGCCCGGCTCTAAGAGAGTTGACAGAGATAGATTATCCGAATTATTCGGAACTCTCGTCGTCGAGGCCGCGCTGTTCGAGGACGCGTTCGACGATTGCTTCGGGGTGTTCGGTCGCCACGGCGAGCGCGGCGTTGTGGAGTTCGCTCTTCGTGACGCCCTTGAGCCCGTGGTCGCGGGTCAGTTCGCGCTCCACGTCGTAGGTGATGATATCGTCGAACTCGTCGGCGACCGCTTCGAGCACGTAGAGCGCCTTGTGGACGGTCTCGTCGAACTCGAACGCGGGGCGCTCTCGGGGGTCGACGGGTTCGGCGGACGCCGATTCCGACCCGTCTTCCGATTCGACCGCGCCGTCGGTCTCGACGTCTTCGGACGCTGGTTCGGGTTCCGGTTCGGACTCCGACGCGGACTCCCCGCCCCCCATCGCGGCGTCGAGGTCGCCGAAGGGGTCTTCGCTCATCGGGCCACCTCGCCTTCTTCGACGATTTGCGCGAGTTCGTCGTAGCACGCCAACTGGTCGCAGGTGCTGTCGTAGTCCCGAAGCGGCATGTGCTCACGAATCGACGCGTCGATGGCCGACCGATGCCGAATCCCCGGCTTCGGCAGGTCGCCGTCCCACTCGCCGTCGTCGATGGCCTCGAACACGTCCGGGTCGGTGTACGCGAAGTTCGGGAGCTTCGACGCGATGTTCGGCTTCGAGACGAGCGCCTCCACGAGCTGTCTCGTTGGGCGGTCGTGGTCGATTCGGTCCCGGAGGTCGGTCGGCACGACCGCGAGAATTTCGAGGTCGAAGTGCTCCCGTGCGGGCGTGATGAGCCGCTTGACGGTCTTTTCGAGCCCCGAGAGCGCGCCCGATTCGGGTCGCATCGGCAAGACGAGGTTCTGCGTGGCGTACAGCGCGTTGTCGTTGAGTTTCCCGCGCGCCGCGGGGCAGTCCACGACGACGTAGTCGTAGTCGTCGCCGAGAAGCGGGTCGATGACGCGCTGTTTGAGCCGCGCCGACCCCATCATCACGCCCCCGAGGTCCGACTCGACCTGCTCGATGCGGTCGTTCGACGGGAGGAGGTCGATTTCGAACCCGGTCTCCAAGATGAGCTCCCGCGGCTCCAACTCAGCGTCGTCGAGGAGCACGTCACCGAGATGTGCCTCCGAGTAGAACTCCTCGCCGAACCCGAGGCCCGTCGTGGTGTGTCCGTTCGGGTCGAGGTCGACGAGCAGTACGTCGCTTCCCCGGTGTGCGAGCTCGCGGGCGAGGTTGATGGAGGTCGTCGACTTGCCGATACCGCCTTTGAGGAGACAGACGCTGACTGCACGTGACATGATGGGGATATCCGTGATAGCGAGATTCTCGGCGCAGTTGAAATAATTATGGTTACCTCCGCTCTTTGGGAAACTCGAATAATCCAAATAACTCAGATAATCTACAGTCGGCGAGTTGCATCGACCCGATTCGCGTTTTTCCCCGACTGGCGGCCCGAATTGTCGCCGGCAGTAGCTATTTGGGGCCGTTGTGTGCAGGTACATTCGTGACAAATTGGTTGCCCGACCGAGGTCTGCGCACCCCCGAACTCTCGTCGCAGACGGTGACGCTCCCGGTCGCCGCCGCCCTGCTCCTCGCGGTCGTCGGCCTCCACCCCGTCTCCGTTCTTCCGGTCCGGTCGCAGTACGCGCTTTCGGTTTTCGTCGTCGCGCTCCTGCTCTGGCTGACCAAACCGGTTCCGTACGCGATTTCGAGTCTGGCCTGCGTCTCCCTGTTGTACGCCCTCGGCGTCGTCGACTCCTTCGAGGCCGCGGTCAGCGGCTTCACCTCCTCGCTCGTGTACTTCCTCCTCGTGTTGTTACTCCTCGGCAACGCGGTCCGGTCGGTGGGGTTGGACACCCGGTTAGCCAACCGACTGCTGTCCCCGGACAGCACTCCTCGCGGGACGTTTCGCTCCATCGCGCGAAACGTCCTCGTGCTGGCGCTGTTCATGCCGTCGGCGATGGCCCGCGCCGTCGCGTTCATCCCCATCGTCGAGGAGGTGACAGCGGAGTTCGACCTCTCGGCGGGAAGCGGGTTCGAGCGCGCGACGTATCTCCTCTTGGGCCACGTCAACCCCATCGCGTCGATGGCGCTCATGACCGGCGGCGGGATGGCGCTCGTCACCTCGGGCATCCTCGCGACGAGCGTTCGACCGCTCTCGTGGGTCGAGTGGGCGGTCTTGATGGTCCCGCCGACGGTGGCGCTCTACGCGCTGACCGCCGCGGCCGCCGGGCTCCTCAACGGCGTCGACGCCGAATCGACGGTCGACCCCGGCGCGTCGGGGATTGCGGATGCATCTACCGACGGCGAGTTGACTCGCGAACAGGGACTCGTCGCGGCAGTGATGGCCGGGACCGTCCTCGCGTGGGTCGTCGGGTCGTTCGCCGGGCTTCCCGAGATTCTCCCGGCGGTCGCCGCGGTCACCGTCCTCGCGCTTCCGGGCGTCGACGTTATCGACGCCGACGACGTCAAGGGACTCAGTTGGGGCGTCCTCTTTCTCATCGGCGCGACGCTGTCGATTCTGGACGCGCTCGAAGCGACGCGAACCATCGCGCTCGTCGTCGACCTCCTCGCGCGGTTCGTCCCGTTCGAGGCGTTCAGCCACTGGCAACTCGTCGGACTGCTCCTCGGGTTCGCGGTCGCCGTCCGCGTGCTCTTTTCGACCGGGTCGGCCGCCATCGTGGTGATTCTCCCCATCGTGCTACGGTTCGCGGAGACGTTCGGCGTGACGCGGCTTTACCTCGGCCTCGCGGTCCTCCTCGTCGTGGGGTCGACGACGATTCTCCCGTTCAACACGACCGCCGTCCTCGTCTCGCTGGACCGCGGACCGCTGACCAACCGGGACGTGACGCTGTTCGGACTCGTGACGATGGGCCTATCGCTCGTCGTCGTGGCCCTCTCGTGGCTCTTCTACTGGCCGCTCGTCGCCTGAGTCGGCGACCGGTCTCTCGTCCCGTCCGCGCGAACCCGGCTTTCGGCGTCGCCGCCCGTTGCGACAACCACCGGGCTATTTGTAGGTGAACAGTATCTGCCCGGTACGGGTGAGTCCGCATCTTACGTGTTGAGTTTACGACGGCTCCGACGGGCGTCATGTCGAAGATAGACCGCCGTCTGCGAGACGCCCGGAGCATCGAGTTGGACAACGCCTTTTACGTCGAAGACGGGACGTGGATCGAGTCGCTCACCATCGCCTCGAACGGCCCCTTCGATGTGGAGTCGCTCCTCGCCAACATCTCGGGCGTGACCGTCTTCTACGACGAGGAGATTCCGACCGCCTCGACCGACGTGCAGATACGCCGAGTGACGATTCTCGCCAACGAGTCGTACCCGTTCATCCTCGGTCTGGTGCTCAGACAGGAGACGATTCCGAACCGCATCGTGCTCCAAGACGGCGTCTTCGAGGTCGTCGCCACCGCGCAGGACTGGGACCACTTCAGGGAACTCGCCGACGAGATTCAAGAGACGCTCGGGGAGTTCGAACTCCGCTCGGTCACGCAGGACGAAGCCCCCGGCGAACCGCTCGACAGCGGCCGGTTAAAGGAGGTGTTAATCTCCAAGCTGACCGACGACCAACTGGCGGTTCTGGAGACGGCGTTCAATCACGGTTACTTCCACATCCCGCGAGAGACGTCGGAGACCGAACTCGCCGACGAACTGGGTATCGCCCAGTCCACGCTGAGCG
Source organism: Haloferax chudinovii (assembly GCF_042663345.1). Lineage (NCBI taxonomy): Archaea > Methanobacteriati > Methanobacteriota > Halobacteria > Halobacteriales > Haloferacaceae > Haloferax > Haloferax chudinovii. Next base: position 65,158 of record NZ_JBHTAB010000006.1, on the reverse strand, counting down.
AACGACTCCGAACCGCGGAGCGAAATCTGCTCGAACTCATCTACGGTCCGCGACAGAAGTAGCGCTACACCTGTTGGAGAATATTGCCGGTCATCGACGGGCGAGTATTTAAAGAACGATAGCTATCGGGACGTATCGGGAACAGCACCATGGAAGATACTCCATAACAAGCGGCCGCAATGTCGGAGAAAAATCGTGATAGTTCGGGTGTCGAACGCGGAACTGGCCTTACGCGACGCGACTACGTGGCGGCGACGGCGACCGCCCTCGGCGTGACCGGACTCGCGGGGTGTACCGGTGGCGGCGGCAACGGGAGCGGTGGAAGCGAGGGCGGGTCGAGTCTCACTCCCGACGTTCCTTCCGGGACCTCGGAGACGGTCGAGACGAAGTACTGGCGCGAGTGGGAGACCATCGACGCCGACGAGCCGCCGCTCGACTACAGCGCGACCGCGGGTGCGGTGTTGGACCCCGTCCCGCTCGAGTTTTCGAGCGAGGACGACCCGTGGATGCGGGAACACGCGCTCATGGTCCAACGGGGGCTGGACGCGCTCGGTATCGAGACGCAACTCAACGACCGACCGCTGAACCAACTGTACGCCCAGAGTTGGGATACGAAGGGGCTCGAGGCCATCCTCTCGATGAGCACGCACGGCCCGGACCCGCAACGCGGACTGGACCCGAACCCGCTTTTGATGCGGCGGACCGAGACGAGTCTCTCGAACTACGATAACTACTACCACCCCGACCTGCAGGAGGTGTTGACCCAACAGAGTCGGGCGACCGACCGCACCGAGCGCGAGGAACTCGTCGCCGAGGCCCAGCGCATCTTCAGCGAGGACGTGGGCGCGCTCATCACGCTGTTCCCCGACGTCATCACCGCGGTCAACACGGAGCGCTGGAGCGGCTACGTCCAGACGCCGGGTAACGGGCCGACGAAGGACTCGTTCGTCTGGTCGGAGGTGAACCTCCAACCCCAGACCGACGATGGAACCTACATCAAGGGCGTGACCACCTCGATGAACTCGCTGAACCTCCCGTGGGCCGCCGGGGGCGCGGAGGCGAAGCGACTGACGTTCATCTACGACGGCCTCTTCGACGCCACGCCGGACCTCGAAGTCGTCCCCGCGCTGGCGACCGGCGGCGGGTTCGTCGACGACACCACCGTCGAACTCAGCCTCCGCGAGGGCGTCGAGTGGCACGACGGCGAGCCGTTCACCGCCGAGGACGTGAAGTTCACCGTCGAGCTGTACAAGGAACACTCCTCGACCAGTCAGACGCCGTTCTACGAGCCAATCGAGTCGGTCGAGGTGCTCGGCGACCACGAGGTCCGGTTCAATCTGACGGGCCCCGACGCGGCGTTCATGACCCAGCGCGTCGTTCGCAGTGTCATCATCCCCAAGCACAAGTGGGAAGACGTGGAGAACCCGTCCCAACACAACCCCGAGTCGCCCGTCGGCACCGGGCCGTTCTCGTACGAAAACTGGGAGCAGGGAACCCGCTTCGAAGTGTCCAAAAACGAGGGCCACTGGATGTTCGACGACGACTGGCGGGCCGACGTGCTCGGCGACCAAGCCACGACCGGCGAGGGCGTCGACCGCGTCATCTGGATCAACGTCGGCAACATCGACTCGATGATCGGCTCGCTACAGGGCGGCGAAATCGACGCTATCGGCACGACGCTCTCGAACTCGCAGGCCGACCGCGCCGCGAGCACCGCCGGCGTCGAGAAGATGACCTCGGGCAACTTCGCACCGCTCGACACGAAGCTGATGTTCTCCTGTCCGCTCGTTCGCGACAAGGAGTTCCGCGTCGCCCTCGCGAAGTCGGTCGACACCGAGGGCTTCGCCGCCGACGTGTTGCAGGACCGCGCGACCGTCCCGAACGGGGAGAACCCGATTTCGGACCTCACGCCGTGGCACACGTCGGACACGACGCACTACGAGTTCGATATCGACGGGGCGAAATCGAACCTCGAACGGGCCGGCTACACGTGGGACGACGACGGAAACCTCCGGTTCCCCAACGGGGACGCGTGGGCCGCCTTCGTCGAGCGCATCCAGCCCGGGAACATGCACCAACGCCGTGACGAACTCGGACAGGCGGACTTCTCGTGAGGTGACGAGCATGTCGCACACCACTCAGTCGCGCCGCCGGGGAGCCCGACCATGAGCGAGTTCCAGCGCTTCCTCGCGAAGCGGCTCGCCATCTCTATCGGGCTCACTCTCGTGGCCGTCTCGGTCATCTTCGTCGTCCTGCGGTTGCTTCCCGGGAGTCCGTTCGAGTCGCTCGTCACCGCGGGCAACCTGAGCCAGCAACAAATCACCGAGATTCGGGCGATGTACGGCCTCGACCAGCCGATGTGGCGGCAGTACCTCAGCTACCTCCAGAGCATCCTGCTGTTCCAGTTCGGCTACTCCATCCTGCGGAGCCAGCCCGTCTGGGGGGTGTTGGCCCCGCGGCTCGTCAACACGCTCATCCTGCTCGTCCCCGCGTTAGTGACGACGGCGGTCCTGAGCTCTCTCCTCGGGATGTACGTCGGTTGGAACCGCGGGAGCAAACTGGAGAAACTCAGCATTATCGCCACGACGTTCCTCCGGTCGACGCCGGTGTTCATCACGGGCATCCTCTTCGTCATCATCTTCGCGTACAACCTCGAACTGGTGCCCGCCTTCGGGATGCGCTCTATCAGCGCCTCGCCGGAGGGCTCCGTCGAGACGTTCGCCTCACTCGACTTCCTGCACCACTACATCCTGCCGTTTACCGTGTCGGTGCTGTACTACAGCGGCGACTTCCTGCTGTTGGCGCGCAACGGCGTCGTCGAAAAGCGGGGCTCTGAGTTCCTCAAACTCCACCGCGCGAAGGGGCTCTCGGAGATGCAACAGCTCGCGCGGGCGGGTCGGAACTCCATGCTTCCGATTCTGACCTACTTCGCGCTCCGTCTCGGGATGATATTCCAGGGGCTCATCCTGCTCGAAGTCGTCTTCGGCTGGCCCGGCATCGGTCGCGAACTCGTGCTCGCCATCCAACAGCAGGACTACCCGCTGGTGCAGGCGGCCGTGTTCATCATGGCGCTCGCGGTCATCGTGGCGAACCTCGTCGCCGACGTGCTGTACGCCTACTTCGACCCGACCGTCTCGACCAGCGGAGGTGGTGTCGCGTGAGCACCGAGACGAAGCCCGAAGCCGAACTGAAAAAGCGCGTCGAGGGGGTCGCGGAGACGCTCCGAGACCAGTTCACGTTCCTGCGGCGCGACCGCCTCGCGTTCGCCGGCGTCGTCATCGTCGCCGCGTTCGTCTTCCTCGGTCTCCTCGGCCCCGCGCTCGCTCCGCACGACCCGATAGAGTACACCGTCCGCGACGACGCCGGGTCGATGTTACGGCTGTCCGAACCGACCGGTACGGCCCTGTTCGGGACGACTGCCTACGGGAAAGACGTCCTGAGCCAGTTCCTCGCCGGCGCGCAACCGACGTTCATCGTCGGCCTGTTCGGCGGCATCGGAACCGGCGCGCTCGGCTTTCTCGTGGGGCTCGTCAGCGGCTACTACGGCGGTTGGGTCGACGAGGTCCTCATGCGCCTCACGGACCTCACGTTCTCCCTGCCGTTCACGCCGATGGCGCTGTTGCTCTTGACGTTCGTGACGCCGAGCGTCTGGCTCATGACGGGCATCATCGTCGCGTTCCTCTGGAAGATGCCCGCGCGCGTCGTCCGCTCCGAGGTCCTCTCCGTCAGAGAGCGGACCTTCGTGAAGTCGGCGCGCGCCAGCGGCGCGAGCGACCTGCGGACGATGCTCTACCACGTCGCGCCGAACGTGCTCCCCATCGGCTTTCTCTACACGGCCTACGGCATCGCGTGGGCCATCGCCGCGCAGGCCAGCCTGGCGTTCCTCGGGTTCGGCGACCCGACCGTCACGAGTTGGGGCCGGATGCTCCGACAGGTGTTCGAATCGGGCAACATGCGCGTCGCTTGGTGGTGGGTGCTCCCGCCCGCGCTCGGTATCGCGGCCATCACCACCTCGGTGTTCCTCATCGGCCGCGCCTACGAAGAAGTCATCAACCCGGAGATTCAGACCGAACAATGAGCCTCCTCGACATCACAGACCTCACGGTCACGTACTCGACCGACAGCGGAACCGTCCACGCCGTCAACGACGTGTCGTTCAGCATCGACGAGGGCGTCAACTACGGCCTCGCCGGCGAGTCCGGCTCGGGGAAATCGACGCTTGCCGAGGCGGTTCTCGGTCTCCTTCCCAACAACGGCTCCGTCGAATCCGGTAGCATCGAATTCAAGGGCCGCGACTTGACCGGCCTCAGCGAGCGCGAGCGCCGCGACGTGCTCTGGGAGGACATCGCCTACATCCCCCAGAGCGCGATGGACTCGCTCGACCCGGTGATGTCAACCGGGGCGCAGATTCGGCAGGCGATTCAGACCCATCGGAACGTCACCGACGAGAAGGCCCGTGCGCGGGTCCGAGAGCTGTTCGAAATCGTCGGGCTCGACCCCGACCGCATCGACGACTACCCCCACGAGTTCTCGGGGGGGATGCGCCAGCGCGTGACCATCGCCATGGCGCTGGCGCTCGAACCCGACCTCATCATCGCCGACGAGCCGACCACGGGGCTCGACGTCATCGTTCAGGACAAGATTATCGACAAGATTCTGGAGATACAGGACCGAATGGACAGCTCGTTGCTTCTCATCACCCACGAAATCGGCGTCATCGCCGAGACGTGCGACGAGCTTTCGATACTCTACGGCGGGAAAGCCATGGAGCAGGGAAGCGTCGACAACGTCCTCGTGAACCCTACGAACCCGTACACGATGGGGCTGAAGAACTCTTTCCCCGAGATTGAGGAGGGCGACCAGGACCCCGTCTCGATTCCGGGGTCGCCGCCGAACCTGAGTGAGGAACCCAGCGCGTGCGTCTTCAAGGACCGGTGCCCGTTCGCCACCGAGGAATGCGAGGCGTCCCACCCGGACCTCGTCGACCTGCCGAACCGCAACCACCGCTCGGCGTGCCACCACGTCACCAGAGCCGCCCAGATGCGGCGCGACGCAACCGACCCGGAGACGTGGGGAATCCCCGACAGCCACGACGAATCGGGCCGCGGCGAGGTGCTCCTCGAAACCGACGGTCTCGAAAAGTACTACGAGCAGAGCCAGCCGCTCTTGGAGAAACTCAGGGGTAACGACCCGAACTACGTCCGCGCCGTCGACGGCGTCTCCCTGCGCGTCCGGCGGTCCGAAATCCTCGGTATCGCCGGCGAGTCGGGCTGTGGGAAGTCGACGCTGGGCGAGACCATCGCGCTCTTGAAACAGCCGACCGGCGGCGAGTTCGTCTTCGACGGCGAGCCCTACGAGCACTACGCGGACGGGAACATGCGCGAGTTCCGGCGGAAGGTTCAGATAATCTTCCAAGACCCCTTCGACTCGCTCAACCCGAGACAGACGGTTCGGCAGTTGGTCGGCGAACCGCTCACCATCCACGACTACCGGACCGACGAGCGCGAACGGGCCGTCGTCGAGACGCTGGAGAAAGTCGGGCTCACACCCGCGCGGAAGTTCCTCGACCAGTACCCACACCAGCTCTCGGGGGGCCAACGCCAGCGCGTCGCGGTGGCGAAGGCGCTCGTCCTCGACCCCGATTTCCTCATCTGCGACGAGCCGGCGTCGATGCTCGACGTGTCGCTGAAGGTGAACCTGCTGAACCTCCTGCGAGAACTCGCGGACACAGAGGACATCGGTATCGTCTACATCTCTCACGACCTCGCCAGTCTGGTGCAGGTGTCGGACCGGCTCGCGATTATGTACCTCGGGCGGGTCATCGAGGAGGGCGGCGTCGAGTCCATCGCGGCCGAGCCGAAACACCCGTACACCACTTCGCTCCTCGCGGCCGCCCCCGAGAAGGACCCGACGGTCGACCGCGACCGCGTCCTGCTCGACGGTGAGCCTCCGGACCCGGTCAGCCTCCCGTCCGGTTGCGTCTTCGCCCCGCGGTGCCCGAAAGCGGAAGACGCGTGCCGGGAGAGCGAACCCGGACTCGATACCGTCCGTGACGGCGAACACCGCGCGGCGTGCTACTTCCCGGACGGCGAGACCGCCGACGCGGACGGCATCGCCGACGACCGCTCGGGCTCTACGTACGGAGACCTCGAGTTCTCGTCGCCGGCCAGCGGCGATTCGGCCAGCGACTGACGCCGCCCTTCGACTCCTCGCTTCGTCTCTTTGGCGGCCTTTCGGTCGCTCCGCGCCTCGATTCGGATTCGAGGCTCGACTCGACGCATTAGTATTGTGCAAAATAGTAACTTCTAATGGGGAAAATATCTAAACAGATTATAAATTATTAGATGCGAATACCATATAAAATTACCTAAAAAGAACTTTAGACCATATCATTTGCTATTTATCTGGTGAATATGCAAAATTATCTGTTTACTATCTATCTGAGATGGGTTCAAAAGCGAATTATCTGGTGTAGCTGTCGTTCAGCGGTTGAATAGCTGTTTCCGTCTGTATACACTATTGTGTTATATTCAATTTACCACTTCTGGTTTGAACTGCTGTCGGCCGAAACTCCTCTTACGCCAACTCCGAGATATCGAACACAGGCTTGCACGTCCCGCCCTCGATGAACGTCTCGAAGGCCTCGTCGGCCTCGAACAGCGAAAACCGGGTGTCGACGAACGTCTCGCAGTCCACGTCGCCGTCGCGGATCAGGCGGAAGGAGCGCTCGAAGTCCTCGTACATCGAGGCGTACGAACACTGCAGGTCGATTTCGGCCCGGACGAGCGGGGAGTAGGGCATCGAGGTCTCGCCGGTTTGCCCGACGAGGACGATTTGGCCGCCCTTGCGCACCTCGTCGACGGCCGTCGTGAGCCCCGAGGGGTGGCCGGTCGTGTCGAACACCACGTCGTAGCCGACGCCGCCGGTATGTCGTTCGCGGCGCGCCTCGGTGTCGTCGTCGGCGACGTTGACCGTCTCGAAGCCGAGTTCCTCCGCGAGCGGGAGCCGGTAGTCGGCGTCCTGTCCCACGCCGGAGACGACGACGGTGCCGCCCTGCGCGGCCGCGATTTGGGCCGTGAGTAGGCCGATTGGACCGGGCCCCTCGACCAGCACGCGGTCGCCCGCGCCGACCCGGGAGTTCTCGATAACGGCACGCGCGGCGATGCTCGTCGGTTCGGCGACCGCGGCGTGCCGCTGTTCCACGTCGTCGGGAATCGGGTGGAGGGCGCGCTCCGGGACGGCGATGAACCGCTCGTAAGCGCCGTCGTGGTCGACGCCGGTGATGACAGCGTCCTGACAGACGTTCTCCTCGCCGATGCGACACTGGTAACACTCGCCGCAACCCCGAATCGGCCGTTCGACCACGCGGTCGCCGACGCCGAACTCCGTCACGGCGTCGCCGACTTCGACCACGCGACCGGCGTACTCGTGGCCGATGACCGTCGGGAGTTCCATCCGCTCGAAGGCGGATTCGAACTCGTAGATACCCGCGTCGCTCCCGCAGAGACCGGCGTAGTCGACCTCCACCAGCACCTCTCCCGCGTCCGGTTCCGGTTTCTGTCGCTCGATGAACTCCATAGCGCCGGAGCTACGCTCTACTTTGGCAAGTCCTCGCATGACAGGACGTGTGAGGCGGGCCCGTAAAAACGTACTGCATGCGGCACTTCCGCCGCGCGTTCCGCAACTATCATGTCGGTACCGTGTGGACTGCAACCATGGCTACATACGAGCACACGCCAGTCTCCGTCAGCGACAAGCGCGTCATCGTCGTCGGCGGAACGAGCGGTATCGGACAGGCAATCGCTCTCGGCTTCGCGAGCGAGGGCGCGGACGTCCTCGCAACCAGCCGGCGCGAGTCGGCGGTCGACGGGACGGCCGACGCAATCGAGGAACTGGGCGCGAACGCGGTTCGGGAGACCTGCGACGTGACCGACCCGGACTCGCTCGAGCGCGTCCGCGAGCGCGCTGTCGAGGAGTTCGGCGGCATCGACGTGGTCGTCGCCTCGCAGGGCGCGATATCCCGGGAGACGGTCCGCGACATCGACGACGACGCGTGGGACCGCGTCACCGACATCGCGCTCGGGGGGGTCCGCCGCGTGACACAGGAGCTGTCCCCGGCGGTCGCCAATGGCGGGTCGATTATCAACATCTCCTCGCTGGCCGCGCGGCTCTCGATGGCGAACCTCCCGGCCTACTCGGCGGCGAAGGGTGGCGTCGAGGCGTTCACCCGCGCGTCAGCGAAGGAGCTCGCCCCCGAGATACGCGTCAACGCCATCGCTCCGGGCTTCGTCATCACCCCGCAGAACGCCGACACCTACGCCGAGGGGACCGACAAACGCGAGCGAATCGACGAGCGAACGCCGCTCGGCCGGGTCGCCGAGCGAGAGGAAATCGTCGGCGCGGCGGTGTTCCTCGCGAGCGACGCCGCGTCGTTCGTGACCGGAGAGGTCGTCACCGTCGACGGCGGGTTCGCGGACAGCGCGTTCTGACCGGTCGCTTCGCTTTTGCGTCGCGGATCGTCACTCGTGACCGCGGCCGCCTCTCGGTTTGTCCACGGCCTCGGGCTTGCCCGCCAGTGATGGAGCGTCGCCGCTGACTCCGGTCGTCGCTGGCCGGCAGTTCTGTCATAGGGAACACGCTCGCCGGAGCGCATTCCCACGCCTGCGTGTGCTCGCCGCCGCAAGCGCTGAACCGCACCTTGACTCTCCGTCGTCGGCCGTTTGAATTACAGAATTAGTCGCGTAATCTTAGCCGGAATTACCGCACGTCGAACGCGGTGGTCCCGCGATTTTCTGTTCGAGTCCGGCGGGGTCCTGTTCTGAGATACGAAATACGGTTAGTGCTGTACTCTCCCGCCGATTAGCCCCGCTACCGGCGTCTGTGGACGACACAGTCGAACGCCTCGGTCCAGCGAGTCCCGGTCGGCAACGGCCTTTCGACTCTCTGTGGTGTGCCGGGACGGCCGTATCCGAAGTCGCCCGGTCGACGATTCCCGTCACGTCAGTCCGTTCTGTCTCTCACCTCGCGGCACGTTGTGACGCCGAAACGTACCTTTATCACAATTGCTAGTAATATGCTACTGAATGCATTACCACCAGCTAGCGGTGTCGGGAGAGCGCCGCCTCACGGTGAGCCGCGACTCCACGACGTACGACCTCACGAGCGCCGACGCGGACCTTCAGACGTTCGGGGATTTGGCCCGAGTTGCGAGTATCGCCCGGACCCCCATCGACCGTCTCGCCGCCGAGCTCACCGAGGACGCCGACGAAGTCGACGACGCGTTCGTCGACCGGCACGCGACTGTCCCCGTCGACGCCGAGGAGGTCTGGGCCGCGGGCGTCACCTACCAAATCAGCGAACAGGCGCGCGAGGAGGAGAGTTCGATGCCCGATATGTACTTCGACGTGTACGACGCCGACCGGCCGGAGATTTTCTTCAAAGCGACGCCCTCTCGCATCGTCGAACCGGGCGACGCCATCGGCGTTCGAGACGACTCAGAATGGGACGTGCCCGAACCCGAACTCGGTATCGTCCTGCGGCGCGGCGAAATCGTCGGCTACACCGTCGGCAACGACGTGAGCAGTCGGTCGATAGAGGGCGAAAACCCGCTGTATCTCCCACAGGCGAAAGTGTACGACCGCTGTTGTTCTATCGGTCCGTCCGTGGTCACGCCCGAAGACATCGACGACCCCCACGAGTTGGAGATGCGCATGACTATCGAGCGCGAGGGGGAGGTCATCTACGACGACGCCACGAACACGAGCGAGATGGTCCGCAGTTGCGACGAGCTCGTGTCGTACTTCACGCGTCATAACACGGTCCCGGAACTGGCGGTCATTCTGACGGGGACATCGATTGTGCCTGACCACCCGTTCGACCTCCAAGAGGGCGACCGCGTCGACATCACCGTCGAGGGAATCGGCACCCTCTCGAACTCCGTCACCACCGTATGAGTTCCACACCCACCGACATCACAGAGGCGTTCACGCGCCGCGATTGGCAGGACGACGACGTGACGGGCACCGTCAGGGTCGCCATGATCGGCCTCGGCTGGTGGACCCGCGACGAGGCGATTCCCGCCGTCGAGGCGTCCGAGTTCTGCGAGACGACGGTCGTCGTCAGTGGCTCGAAGGAGAAGGCGGAGAGTGCGACGGAGTTGGCCGAGTCGATAACCCGCGGGCTCACCTACGACGAGTTCCACGAGGGCATCGCCGCCGACGCCTACGACGCGGTGTACGTCGTCACGCCGAACGGGTTACATCTCCCGTACGTCGAGACCGCCGCCGAGTTGGGGAAGGCGGTCCTCTGCGAGAAACCGCTCGAAGCGTCGGTCGAGCGGGCCGAGAAGCTCGTCGCCGCCTGCGACCGCGCCGACGTGCCCCTGATGGTCGCCTATCGGATGCAGACCGAGCCGGCCGTCCGGCGCGCCCGCGAACTCGTCGAGGCCGGCGTCGTCGGCGAGCCGGTGTTCGTCCACGGCCACATGTCCCAGCGCCTGCTCGACGAGGTCGTCCCCGACCCCGACCAGTGGCGGCTCGACCCCGAACTCTCCGGCGGTGCGACCGTCATGGACATCGGGCTCTACCCGCTGAACACCGCGCGGTTCGTCCTCGACGCCGACCCCGTTCGCGTCAGGGCGACCGCCCGCGTCGACGACGAGGCGTTCGCGGCCGTCGGCGACGAGCACGTCAGCTTCGGCGTCGACTTCGACGACGGCACGCTCGCGGTCTGCACCGCCAGCCAGTCGGCCTACCAGTCGAGCCACCTCCGGGTGACCGGCACCGAGGGGGAACTCGAAATCGAGCCGGCGTTCTACAACCGACAGGAACGCGGCTTCCGGCTGTCGTGGGGAGACCAGTCCGCCGACTACGACTTCCAGCAGGTGAACCAGATGACAGAGGAGTTCGACTACTTCGCGTCCCGGCTCCTGACGGAGACCGACCCCGAGCCCGACGGCGACCACGCCCTCGTGGACATGCGCGCGATGGACGCGATTTACGCCGCGGCGGAGCGCGGTACCGATGTCGCTGTCGACGCCGACATCAACTCCGCCTCCGACGAGGCGTAGGCCCCGATTCGGCGCGTCGTCGCCCGCAGTTTTATCTGCTGGGTCGCCACAGTTCCCCGTATGCAGTTCGGCATCCTCGGCACGGCAGGCATCGGCGTCAAATCGGTCATCCCCGCGGTGCAGGCGAGCGACCACACGGCGGCCGCCATCGCGTCCCGCGACGAGGCGCGGGCGAGCGCGGTCGCCGACGAACTCGGCATCCCCACCGCCTACGGCAGTTACGAGGCGCTGTTGGCCGACGACTCCCTCGACGCGGTCTACATCCCGCTCCCCAACGGCCTCCACGCCGACTGGGTTCGAGCGGCCGCCGACCGCGGTCACCACGTGCTCTGTGAGAAGCCGCTGACCGCCAGCGCCGACGAGACGGCGGCCCTCTTCGACTACTGCGAGGACGCGGGCGTCACGCTGATGGAGGCGTTCATGTACCGCTTCCACCCGCGGACCGAGCGGGCCGCGGAACTCGTCGCGTCGGAACTCGGCGAGGTCGTCTCTGTCACGTCGAACTTCTCGTTCCGCCTGCCCGACGGGGCCGAGGACATCCGCATCGACCCCGACCTCGCCGGCGGGAGCGTCATGGACGTGGGCTGTTACGCCGTCAGCGCGGCGCGGCTCTTCCTCGGGACGCCCGACCGGGTGTACGCGACCACGACCGACACGCGCGACTGCGGCGTCGACACGCGGATGTCGGGCGTCTTGGAGTACGACACCGGCGCGACCGCCCGCGTCGAATCGTCGTTCGACACGCCCGAGACGCAGTACTACCGTGTCCAGACCTTCGACGGCTGGCTGGAGGCGAAGCCCGCGTTCAACGTCGGGCCGACGGCCTCGGCCGAACTCACCTACGCCACCGACGGCCGCGTCGTCACGGAGACGTTCGACCCGACCGACAGCTACCGCCGCGAGGTCGAGGCGTTCGCCCGCGCCGCCGAGACCGGCGAGACGCCGCGGGTCGACCGCGAGGAGTCCGTGGCGGTCATGCGGACTATCGACGCGATTTACGAGAGCGCCGACACCGGGCGCGCGGTCGAGTTGGACTGACCGGACCGCCCGCAGAACGCGCGACCCGGTCGTCAGATTCCCCGACTTTCCGTCTCGCTAGAAGTGTGAGAGCTTGTCGCGCCGGTAGAGGTCCAGCGACAGGACCGTGTTCGGCGACCGCTGGCGGACCGCGTAGGCGATGGCGTCGGCGACCTCTATCGCCTCCGTCACCTCACCCTCGTCGAACGACTCCGCCTGCGTCTCGCCGCTCTCGGAGCCGAACTCGGTTCGCACCTCGGTCGGGTTGACGCAGGTCACGCCGACGTTCTCCTCGCCGATGGACCCCTGCAGGCTCGACGCGAACCCGCGGACCCACCACTTCGTCGCGGCGTACACCGGGTTGTGGGGTCGCGGGTGGTTCCCGGACATGCTCCCGAGGAAGACGAGGTTGCCCTCCGACTCTTCGAGGTGCGGAATCGCCTCTCTGGCCGTGTAGAACATCCCGTCGACGTTGACGCCGGTCATCAGCCGGTACTCCTCGTCGGTCAACTCCGCGACCGACTTGTCGATGCCGAGACCGGCGTTGCAGACGACGATGTCGAGCGATCCGAACCGCTCGACGGTCGCGTCGACGAGCGCCCGGACCGCGTCGGAGTCGGTCACGTCCGTCGGCACGACGCTCACGGCGGCGTCCGTCGTCTCGCGAATCTCGTCCGCAAGCGATTCCAGTCGTTCGACTCGGCGGGCGGCGAGACACACGTCCGCGCCGTCCTCGGCGAGCACGCGCGCGGTTGCCGCGCCGATTCCCGAACTCGCGCCCGTGATGAGCGCCGTCCGTCCGTCGAGCGGGTCTTCCAAAGCGGTTGGTCGGTCGACCATACCCCGTGATTATCACCCTGTGTGATACGTGTTTCCCCGTGACGCTCACCGGTCGGGTGGCGAAAATCCGTTTCGGGGGCTCGATTCAGACGAGGCGCCGGAGGGTTGTCAGGCTGTCGCGGCCGCCGTGGGAGAGTCTCGCTCTCGGTGGCGGATTACTCCTCGTCGAAGAGGGTCTCCCCTTCGACCATGTGTTCTTCGACGGCGTCGAGGTCGAGCGTCAACCCGAGGCCGGGCGTTTCGGGAATCTCCATCCGACCGTTCTGAATCAGGCCGTCTTCCTCGACGAGGTCTTCCCACCAGCCGAGTTGGTAGGAGTGGTACTCGACGGCCAGCGAGTTCGGGATGGCCGCGGCGACCTGCGCGGAGGCCATCGTCCCGATGGGCGACGAGACGTTGTGCATCGCCACGGGGATGTAGTACATGTCCGCGAGGTCGGCTATCTTCCGCGTCTCGCGCATGCCGCCGACGCGGGGCAGGTCGGGCGCGACGATGTCCACCGCCTGGGGTTCGAGTAGCGTCCGCTGGCCGAACTTCCGGTAGACGTTCTCGCCGACCGCGATGGGCGTCGTCGTGGACTGGGTCACGAGCTTCTGCACGTCGTGGTTCTCCGGCGGGACGGGGTCTTCGAGCCACCACACGTCGTAGTCTTCCAACTCGGATGCGAGGCGCTTGGCGCTCCCGCCGGTAAAGGACCAGTGGCAGTCGAACGCCACGTCCGCGCGGTCGCCGACGGCCTCGGTGACCGCCTCGACGATTTCGACCTTGTGGTCGATTTCGGGGTTGCGGAGGTGGCGGTTCGCGCGGTCCTTCTCGTGGCCCGAGGGCACGTCGAGGTCGAATTTGATGGCGTCGTAGCCGAGTTCCTCGACCACGCGGACGCCCTCCTCGGCGCAGGCCTGCGGGTTGGCCTCGTCTTCGGTGTGGAGGTCGCAGTAGACGCGCACCTCGTCGCGGTACTTCCCGCCGACGAGCTGATAGGCGGGCACGTCGAGGAGCTTCCCGGCCGCGTCGTGAAGCGCGATTTCGATACCCGAGATGGCGGAGACGGTCTTGCCCGAAATCGACCCCTCGCCGGACATCTTCTGGACGAGGTGCTCGTACAGGCGGTCGATGTCGAGGGGGTTCTCGCCGATGATGAACGGCTTCATCCGCTCGATGATGGCGGTGTCGCCGCCGCCCCAGTAGGCCTCGCCGGTGCCGACGACACCCGCGTCGGTGTAGACGCGGACGAGAATCCACGGGTAGGTGCCGTCGACCATCGTCGTCTGTACGTCCGTGATTTCGGCGTCGCGGACGCCGCCTCGCGGATTCGTGATATTCATCGTCTCCGCGGACAGGTCGCGCATCGTGTACTCCGCGTTCGGGTCGCTAAGCTTCGCTTGCTCAACCATTTCGCACGTATATGCCGAAAGCCACTACAAAAGTGTGTGGGTCGGTAGTCCGTCGCTCACCCCGACGCGCGCTCCCGAACTCGCCCCGTCGACGACAGCCAACAAATAGTGACCGCTTCGCAAGAGTTGTATGTCGGAAGACAGAACGTGTACTCGATGACGGACCCCAGTAAAAACTACGTTAACGGCGAGTGGGTGACCTCGGAGACCGGCGAAACGGCCGAGGTAACGAACCCCGCGAACCCGAGCGACGTGGTCGCGACGTATCAGCACTCGAACGAGAACGACGCCGCCGCGGCCGTCGACGCCGCCGCCGCGGCCGAAGACGAGTGGCGAAACACGCCCGGTCCCGAGCGCGGGCGCATCCTCCGCGAGGCGGGCACGCTCCTCGCCCAGCGCAAGGAGGAACTGACGGAGATTCTCATCGCCGAGGAGGGGAAGGCGCGGCCCGAAGCGGCGGGTGAGGTACAGCGCGCCATCGACATCTTCCACTACTTCTCGACGAAGGCGGCGGACCTCGGCGGCGCGAAAAAGGGTGCGAGCGGGCCGAACACGAACCTCTACACGCGGCAGGAGCCCGTCGGCGTCGCGGCGCTCATCACGCCGTGGAACTACCCCATCGCCATTCCGGCGTGGAAGCTCGCCCCGGCGCTCGCCGCCGGCAACACCGTCGTTCTGAAGCCCGCCTCCATCGCGCCCGGCGTCGTCGTCGAAATCGCCCGCGCGCTCGACGAGGCCGGCCTCCCGGACGGGGTCCTCAACGTCGTCACCGGCCCCGGAAGCTCGGTCGGTTCCGAGTTCATCGCCAACGAGGGCACGGACCTCGTCTCCTTCACCGGGAGCAGTCAGGTCGGTGAGATGGTTTACGAGCAGGCCACAGACGCCGGCAAGCGCGTCCAGACCGAACTCGGCGGGAAGAACCCGACGCTCGTCGCCGACTCCGCGGACCCCGCCGAGGCCGCCGACATCGTCGCCAACGGCGGGTTCGGAACCACCGGCCAGTCGTGTACGGCCTGTTCCCGCGCCATCGTCCACGAGGACGTGTACGACGACTTCGTCGCCGAGCTCGTCGACCGCGCGGAGTCCCTCGACGTCGGCCCCGGAACCGACCACGAGATGGGGCCGCAGGTCAGCGAGTCCGAACTCTCCTCGACGCTCGAATACATCGACATCGCTGAAGGCGAGGGCGCGACGCTCGTCGCCGGCGGCGGCGTCCCCGAGGGCGAGGCAGTCGAGACGGGTCACTTCGTGGAGCCGACCGTGTTCACCGATGTCGACCCCGACATGCGCATCGCACAGGAGGAAGTCTTCGGCCCGGTCATCGCCGTCATCGAAGTGAGCGACTTCGACGAGGGGCTGGCGGTCGCGAACGGCGTCGACTACGGCCTGTCGGCCAGCGTCGTCACCGACGACCACACCGAGGCGAACCGCTTCGTCGACGAGGTCGAAGCCGGCGTGGTGAAGGTCAACGACAAGACGACTGGCCTCGAACTCCACGTCCCCTTCGGCGGGTTCAAGCGTTCCTCGTCCGAGACGTGGCGCGAGCAGGGCGACGCCGGCCTCGACTTCTACACCATCGAGAAGACCGTCTACGACAACTACTGAGCGTCCGCACCGGTCGCCCGCGGCGACCGCCTGACCACCTGCTCTCGTTTCGTTTTCTTGCTCTCTTCTCCTCTCGTCTCCTCTCGTATACTCGATAGTGGCAACCCACTCACCGCCAATCAAATTCTCTATAACAGAACACGATTCTGGACTCGGGCGCTGTATTCGTTACGGGATTAGCTGTGTAATCTCTGACCGCGATAGCACAGCGAAAACTCTGCGACTTCGACTCAGAACCGACAAATCGGTCGTCTCGAATCTCGTTCCGAGATAGCGAACGGAAGCGTCAGTAGTTGATGTTGAGTTCGACGACGTTCGCCGCGCTCAGGACGCGCTCGGGGAGCGCCCCGTGGAGGTCTTCGTCGCTGACTCGGCTGGCGGGAGCGGAGACGCTGATGGCACCGAGCACCTCGCCGGACGAGGATTTGATGGGTGCCGCGAGACAGCGCAGGCCTTCGAGACGCTCGCCGTCGTCGATGGCGTAGCCCCGCTCGCGGACCGCTTCGAGCACCTGAAATAGCTCCTGTCGCGTGCCGATGCTCTTCGGCGTCTTCTGTTCGAGTCCGTGACGCTCGATTATCTTGTTGACCCGAGACTCCGGGAGATTCGCGAGAATCGCCTTCCCGAGCGCCGTCGTGTGCAGGTTCGTTCGCAGGCCCGCGTAGGTATCGAGGTCCACGGCGTCGTCGCCTTTCGCCCGCATCAGGTAGACGCCCATCCCCTGTTCTTCGACGAGGAGGTTGGCGAGTTCGCCCGTGTCGGCGGCGAGCGACTTGACCTCGGGTTCGGCGATTTGATACACCTCCATC
Organism: Haloferax chudinovii; assembly: GCF_042663345.1. Classification (NCBI taxonomy): domain Archaea; kingdom Methanobacteriati; phylum Methanobacteriota; class Halobacteria; order Halobacteriales; family Haloferacaceae; genus Haloferax; species Haloferax chudinovii. The sequence continues at coordinate 48,425 of NZ_JBHTAB010000006.1, read as the reverse complement.
GACTTCCGACTGTGGCCGCCGACTTCGAGGAACTTCAAGCCGACCCGGTAGTCGTCGCCGTCCTTGAGGACGTACCCGTGTTTCTGGAGCGTCGTCAAGTGGTTGTGCACCGCGCTCTTTCCCATGTCGAGGTCACCGGCCAGTTCCGTGACCCCACAGGGTCCCTTCCCCATCAACTCCTCGACGAGCGCCAGCGTCTTTTCCGTGGTTCGAACCGGGTGTTTGGCGTCCATGATTATTCGTTATTAACTATCTGAATAAGTGTTCTGGTCGGGAGAACAGAAGACTGTGAACGTGGAACGTCGTTTCAGCGGGCCCTCGTCTGTCACGCAACTGCTCTGACTTTTCGACTGTTGTTCTGTTATGGTGCAATACTTCGTGCGGTACTTCTTCACTTTCTCTATCTTACGTACTCGTCGTCTGTTCTCTGCCGCTCCCTCGAAACGAGGTTGTATTCGGACTCTCTAATTTGGAATTTTTTTTGTTAACGCTTCGGGGCGTCCATAAAAACGTCAGTTCCGTTCGCCTCTGAGGCCGCTGTTTTCGTCTCGACGACCGGTCGTGACTGGCGGACGCCGACGTTCCGTCTTCTTCAGATAGTTGTTCAATATGTACAATATCAATTCGCGTTCTCTCGCGGATCAGTTCCACGGTTCGCACTCGTCGTGTCTCACGGCCGAGGACGAACGGGGAGGGCCACAACGGGTCGGCGTCGGTGACGACCCGCCGTCGGAGTCCACGGTCCAGCCTCTCGTTATCGGTTCAGTCGTCCGCCGTACTCGTCTGAGTCGCGTCGTCAGCTCGCTCGCCCGCGACTTCGGCGAGGGCGTTCGTCACCGTTCCGTGTTCGGCGGCGTGCGGTCGACCGGACGAGTCGTCGTAGCCGTAGTCGAAGATGCGGTTCCGGTTGAGACTGAGCTTCGTGAACTCCGGTCGGAGCATGTCGAACAGGTCGAACCGCGCTTGGAGTTCGGGGAACTGCGCCTGATAGTCGAGAACCGCGCGTCGCGCGTGCGCCCAGAACTCCCGCTCGGCGTAGTCTTCGTGCTCTTCGAGCACGTCGGCGACGTACCGGAGGACACAGACGAACAGCCCGGAGAAGATGAACTGGCAGAGACCCTCCGGCGGTTCTTTTCGGAGTACGTCGTGCACGTCGTCGGGAAGCGATTCCAACTCCGGGAGCGACTGGTCGCTCACGTTTACGTCGTCCGCGAAGTCCTTGACCGCGAGTCGGGTGGGAACGCCGTCTTCGACGACGAGGATGGTGTTTTGGCCGTGTGGAGAGAACACCGTTCCGTAGCGGTAGAGGAAGTGCAACAGCGGTGGCAAGACGGTGTCGAAGAACTCGGCCAGCCACTCGTCGAGAGTCAGTCCCGACTGTTCGACCAGCCGCGAGACGAAGGGTTCGCCGGCGCCGTCGACGTGCATCAACGACGAGAGCGTAATCGCCCGCTCGCCGTCTTCGAGGAACGTGTCGATGGACTCCCGCCAGACCGCGCCCAACAGTTCGTGGTACTGGTACGGCGAGCCGTCGATGTCGGTGAACTCTCTGTGGTCGTAGTTGAGGCCCGCAATCTCGCCGGGGAGAATCAATCCCTGTTCCTGCAGGAAGTCGTCCCGCTCGTAGATGCCCTTGATGTATTCGGTGACCGTCGGTGCGAGTTCGGTCCGCTCGCCGGGAAGTCCCCGCCAGACCAGCGTGTTGAGAATCCGCATCGGCACCTTCACGTGGTGCTTGTCGGCGTCGTCGACGTTGACGAAGGTCCGGACCGACTGTTGCGGGAGGTACTCGTCCGGCCCGTCACCGAGCGGGACGATGTCACCGGCCGCGATGTGGTCGGGAAACAGCGGGACGACGCTGTGTTCCCACTGCCAGTCGTGGACCGGCATGAAAAAGTAGGCGTCCGGGTCGTACCCCTTCGCGTCGAGACGGCTTCGGAATCGCTCGTAGTAGTCGCCGAGTTCGCCGCGGACGAGCGAGTCGTGGTCGACCCCCTCGGCTCCGACGAACGTCGCGTGTCCCTTGCGGACCGCCGCCCACGAGAGCGTCACCGGCGATTTGCGCTCCGGTGCGTACTGCTTGTAATCGTCGTACCCCCAGCCGAGCCGCCCCTTGTTGTACGTAATCCACGGGTGGCCCTCCATCTCGCCTTCGAGACGGGCGTAATCGAGATCCGTCGGGTCGAACCCCTCCCGGTCCCGTTTTCGCGACTCGATGTGGGCGTCCGCGAGTAGCGTCCGCTTGTACTCGCGGACCAGGTTTCCCTCGGTGAGGCCGTCGAGGGCCGTCGTCTCGCCGAGGTCGCGCAGTAGTCGAAGGGGGTCGCCGAGCGGTTTCCACGGCCCGACGGTCCGCCGCTCGACCGTGTCGCCGTAGACGTGGAGACTGTCCATCAGTCGGTCGGCGGCCTCGAACCGGTAGCTCATCTCGCCGAGGTCGAACCGGTAGACGTGGCGGTCGTCGCCGGCGTCGACTTTCCGCGGCTCGATTATCTCCTCGTAGGCGAACTCTTCGAGCATCTTCGTCAGGAGGCGGCGCTCGACCGTCTCCCAGACGTCTGCGTCTAGTGCGTCCCGTAGCGTGGTGTCGTTCGGATTCATCGGTATCGTTAGTCGTTCTGCGTCGGCGTGAGTCGCGTTTCGATCCCGCCCGCGCGGGTGGCGTTCGGTGCGTGTTCGAGGAACTGCGCCACCGAGAAGTCCTGAAAGACCGTGTCGACGTCGTCGGGATAGACCTCGCGCCCGACGAGTCGGTTGACGAACTTCGCGTTCCGGTGGCATCCGAGGCCGAGGTCCGGAACCCCGACGCCGTGGGTGTGGACCTCGGCGTTCTGGAGAAACACGTCTCCGGGCACGTCGACCGCGAGTCGGTGGTCTTCGGTCACTTCGAACCGGTTCTTTCCGTCCCATTCGATGACGCCTTCCATCGGTTCGAGGAACTCGGGAATCGGCCGTTCGTAGCCCGTGCCGAGAATCACGACCTCGCTTTCGTGGACGAACGGCTCCTCGGCCTGCCACTGGCGACAGTCGAGGGCGTACGCGTCGCCGACGGGCTCGATATCTCGGACCTCGGTCATCGCAAAGAGGCCGACGTCGGGGTGCCGACCGCCGATGGAGCGCCGGTAGAGCAGGTCGTATATTTCGGCGCTCGTCTCCGGGTCGATGCCCTTGTACAGCAGGTCCTGATTCGGGATGAGGTCGTCTCTCACCGCCTGCGGCAGGTCGTAGACGTACCGCTCGTACTCGGGCGTGAAGTGCTGGAGACCGAGCTTCGAGTACTCCATTGGGAAAAAGCCGTCCGAGCGAGTCAGCCAATCCAGCCGGTAGCCGTGGTCGGACTGTCGCTCCAGGAGGTCTTGGAACACTTCGGCGGCGCTCTGTCCGGACCCGATGACGGTGACTGTATCCGCGTCCACGACGCGCTCGCGGTGGTACCGATACCGCGCCGTGTGGTGGACGTCTTCGGTCGGGTGTCCACGAAGGTGTTCGGGGACGTGCGGCCGAGAGCCGATTCCGAGCGCGAGGCTCTCGGCGCGGTACTCGGAGCGGTCGCCGGTTTCCGGATTCCGAGCAGTGACCGCGTAGCACCCCTCGCGTTCGTCCCAGCGCACTTCGGTGACCTCGCGGCTGAACCGGCAGGCGTCGAGTCGGTCGACCACCCATCGGAGGTAGTCGTTGTACTCCCGCCGGGGAATCTGGAACGTCTCGTAGAAGTAGAACTCGTAGATGCGACCGGTCTCCCGCAGGTAGTTGAGGTAGCTGTGGGGACTCGTCGGGTCGGCCAGCGTCACGAGGTCCGCGAGGAACGGGACTTCCAGCGTCGTCCCCTCGATGAGCATCCCCTCGTGCCACGCGAACTCGGCGTCCCGTTCGAGGAACGCCGCGTCCACGTCCTCGGGCGCGCTGTCGAGCAGGGCCGCCAGTCCGAGGTTGAACGGGCCGAGACCGATTCCGACTACGTCGTGGACGTGCGACTCGCTCATCGGCTCACCTCCGCCTCTGCGTTCTCGACCACCGTATCGAAGAACCGGTCGCGCTCGCAGTGCATCAACAGCGCCTCCTTGTCGGGGAGGTCGATGCGTTTCTGCGCCTCGTAGCCGCACCGCTCGAAGACGTGGATGACCCGTTCGTTTCGCACGTCCGGTTCGCTGACGACGCGAGTCGCGTCGGTCGCGCGGAACTGAAACGCCGTCATCGCCCGCAAGAGCGGTATCGAGTAGCCCCGCCCGCGATACTCCGACGGCCCGATGAGCAGGTGGACGCCTCGGTCTTCGGGAGCGGCGTCGTAGCACTCCGCGACGACGTCGTCGGCCGCCCGATACGCCTCCCAGTAGCTCATCGGCGTGTGATCGAGCAGGCCGACGTACGGCGTCAGGTGGTCGTCGGCCAACTTCTCGTCGAGCCGTTTTCGAAACGTCGGTTCCGGGAGGTCGAGTTGCCAGTACGGCTTCACGTGGTCGGAACCGAGCCACGCGTGAAGACTGTCGAAATCGAGGGCCGGGTCGACTTCCGCGAAGCCGATGGTCCGGTCGATGGTTTCGTCGCGGACGCGATACGCGTATTTGCGGCCTGCGTCGTCCGTCGCGGGGTCCGCCGCGGCGTTTACCGACGCGTCGGTCATGGCGCTGGCACCTCCAGTTCCGTGACGAGCGGATTGTCGATGTCGGCGTACACCGACTGGTTCGCCAGCGACCCCTCCAGTTCGTCCATGTCGTGGAACCGCGTGAGTAGGTTCGCCTTGCATGGAACCGTCGCTTTCGTGAGGAGGTCGTCGAGAAGCGACGACGATGGCCGGTCGTACCGGCGAAGCGATTCGAGCTCGTCGCGGAGGACGCTCAAGAGGCGTCGCTCGTCGACCAGACCGGCCGTGCCGAAGGCGTTGACGAGGCCGAAGGCGTTGTTGATGACGACGTAGTATCGGATGCGCTCGTCGGCGACGGCGTCCGGGCAGACGGTGTCGGCGCGCTCGCCGATGCCGGGCAGGAGCGCGTCCACCTCGTCGCACATCGACTCGGGGAGGTAGTAGCCCTGGTTGTCGCGGTAGCGGAACGTCTCGGGGTAGCCGCCGTCGAGCGTCAGCACGCTGTTCTGCTGGTGGGCCTCGACACCCAGCCCGCGTTCGAGATACAGCCACAGCACCGGCCGAACCGACAGTTCGAGGTACTGTCGGAACCAGTCTTCCGCCACCGCCGCAGTGGTTCGTCCCTCGTGATCGGCGATACCCTCCACGAGCGTCGCCAGCCGCGACGAGCCGTCGCCGAGGTGGTCCTGGCAGAGGCCGACCACGGGCGTCGCGTTCGTCGCCGCGTTGCCGCGGAAGGGATTCTCGCGGAGGACGGTCTCGAAGCCGGACTCGCCGTCACCGAGGTCCACCGTCAGGTACGCCGGGTCGCGGACGACGTCGAACGCCGGGAACCGGGATTCGAGGTCGTCGCCGAGCTCGGTGTCCAGCAGTTCGGTGACGGCGACGCCGCGCTCCAGTTCGGGGCGTTTGTTCGTCCGCTCGGAGTTGGTGATTTTGACGTTCAGCGACGCCTTGACCATGAACGGCGAGTCGGGGGCGTACAGGGTCCGCACCGACGAGGTCGGGTAGAACTCCCGGCCGACTTGGCCGACGTATTCGAGGCCGTCGCCGAGGTGCGCCCGCACCTCGGGTTGCCCGCGGAGGTAGTCCGCCTGCCACGGGTGGACGGGAATCAGCACCTCGTCGCTATCGACGCGTTCGGCGACGAACGCTTCGGAGACCGAGTCGTCCGCGCGGAGGGCCGACGCGACCCACTCGGCCGCCGAGTCGTCGCGGGCGGAGTCCTGTGAGACGAGTTCGGGGTCGGCGCTGAAGTACGCCAGCGGGAACGACCCGCAGAGCTCGGGCGCGTAGCTCCGCGACTCGTGGGCCGGGATGCCCTGTCTGCTCTTGGGCGTCGGGTGGAGCGGGTGGCCGAAGACGAGCGACTGCTCGGCGTCGCGGAAGGTGGTGTCGAAGCCGTACAGTCGCTCCTCGTCGCCGCGGCGGGCCTCGACGAACCGCTCGATGTTCTGGCAGCTCTTGACGACTCGCAGGAGGAGTTCGTCGGCCGCGCCGGTGTCGTCGCGGTCGAGTCTGAGTTCGGTCGTGACGAGCGTCACGAGCATCGTGTACTCGAGGGGGAACGCCTCGCCGTCGGGGAGTCGGTAGACGCCGGGCAGGTCGAACAGGTGGCGGTCCGTCGCCGAGCGGTACGAAAGCGGGACGTAGAGGTCCCCGCCCTGCCGGGAAAGCGGCGCGTGGACGACTTTCTCGACGTCCGTCCCGACCGGCGCGTCCTCAGCGGGGACGATGGCGTAGTCGCCGGTCTCCCGGAGGTAGCAGTTCAGGAAGCTGTGTATCGTCGCTGACTCGGCTGTGTCGTTCGGGTTCATTCGTGTCGGTCGTCGGTCGTCGTTTCGAGTGCGGTGCCGCGAGTCGAAATCTCGCGCAGGAGGTCTCGGAGGTCCTCGCGCGTCGTTCGGGGGTTCAGGAGCGTCAGCTTCAGGCACGTCTCGCCGTCGACGGTGGTCCGGGCCACCACGGCCTCGCCGTCGTCGAGGAGGGAGTCGCGGATGGCCTCGTTCAGGTCGTCGGCGCTCGGGCCGTCGGCCGAAGCGCCGCCGTCTCGTTCGTGGTCGGGGACGTACCGGAAGACGACGACGTTCAGTTCGGACTCGTGGACGAGTCGGAGGTCGGGGTCGGCCTCGACGAGCCTCGCGCCGTCGTCGGCGAGGTCGACGGTGTACTCGACCATCGACGCCAGCCCCTCGCGGCCGAGCGCCTGCATCGTGACGAAGGGTTTGAGCGCGTCGAACCGCCGGGTGGTCTGGGCCGACTTCGAGACGAGGTTCGGCACGCCGGCGTCGTCGTCGCGCTCGGGGTTCAGGTAGGCCGCGTTGCGGTCGATGAGGTCGTACACCGACGCGTCGCGGACGAGAACCGCGCCGCAGCTAATCGGTTGGTAGAACAGCTTGTGGAAGTCGACCGCGACTGAGTCCGCGGCCTCGATGCCGGCGAGCTTGTCGGCGTGGTCGTCGCTCAGGGCGAGCGCGCCGCCCCACGCGGCGTCGACGTGGTACCAGCAGTCGAGTTCGACCGCGCGCTCGGCCAGCGGGCCTAACGGGTCGATGCTTCCGAAGTCCGTCGTCCCCGCGGTGGCGACGATTGCGAACGGGCGTTTGCCGCGCTCGCGGAGGTCCGCGACCGCCTCGTCGAACGCTTCTATCGACAGGCGGCGATCGTCGTCGGTCGGGACGGTGACGACGGCGTTCTCCCCGAGACCGAGGTGCGAGGCCGCCTGCGTGGCGGTGAAGTGGGCGTCGGCTGAGCAGAGGATTCGCAGGTCCCGCGCTTCCAGCGGGAGGCCCGCCTGTTGTACGTCGACGCCGTACTCCTCCAGGACGACCCTGTTGCGCGCGAGGAGCAGGCCGACGAAGTTCGACTGGGTGCCGCCGCTGGTGAACACGCCGTCGCCGTCCTCGTAGCCGAACAGGTCGCACAACTCGTCGACGAACCGCCGTTCGAGTTGCGTCGCGGCGGGACTCTGGTCCCACGAGTCCATCGACTGATTCGTCGCTGTCAGGAGCACCTCGGCCGCGAGCGCCGGAATCGTCGGCGGACACTGGAGGTGCGCGACGCAGGTCGGGTCGGAGACGCCGACGGAGTTCCGCAGAATCGGCTCGGTGCGGTCGAGCGCCGCGGCCACGCCGTCGCCCTCGTGCGGGAGCATCTCGAACCGGGCGAGCGCGTCGTCGAGTTCCTCGGGCGTCGCCCCCGAGTACGGCGTCGCCTCGTCGGCGAACTCGTCGAGGACGAGGTCGCGTGCCCGCCGAATCGCGTCGCGGTAGCGCGCTCGGTCGCCGTCGTTGCCGCTCAGGAACCACTTCGCGGCGTCCGGTCGCGGGTCGCGGCGCTCGCCGACGCCGCCGACGCCATTCATGCGGTGACCTCCCGGCGACCGCCGGCGTCGACTTCCTCGATTGCGGCCTCCACGGCGTCCGCGAAGATGCTTCCGATGGCGTCCACGTCGCTCGGGGTGACGACGAGCGGCGGGAGGAACCGGACGACGCTCCCGTGGCGGCCGCCGAGCTCGACGATGAGGCCGCGGTCGAAACACGCCGCGCGGACGGCGTCGGCGAGGTCAGGATGCGCCGGGAAGCGCCCGCAGGCGTCGGGTTCACCCGCGGGGTCGACGAGTTCGACGCCGAGCATCAGCCCGCGACCGCGCACGTCGCCGACGGCGTCGTGGGCGCGTTTCGTCGCGTCGAGGTGGCCGCGGAGTCGGTCACCCATGCGCGCGGCGCGGTCGTCGAGGTCGTGTTCGAGCACGTGTTCGATGGTGGCGATGCCGGCGGCCATGGCGAGTTGGTTCCCCCGGAAGGTGCCGGCGTGCGCGCCCGGCTCCCAGACGTCGAGCGACTCGTCGTAGACGACGACCGAAAGCGGGAGCGACCCGCCGATGGCCTTCGAGAGCGTGACCGCGTCGGGGACGATGTCGGCGTGTTCGAAGGCGTACAGCTCGCCGGTCCGGCCGAGGCCGGTCTGAATCTCGTCTACGACCAGTGGGATGTCGCGCTCGCGGGTCATCCGCCGAATCTCGCGGGTCCAGTCGTCGGGCGCGGGAATCGCGCCGCCCTCGCCCTGCACGAGTTCGACCACCATCCCCGCGGGTTCGGTGATGCCGCTTTCGGGGTCGTCGAGGGTGCGCTCGACGTATCGGGCGGCGAGTTCGCGGCACTCCTCGCCGCCGACGCCGAACGGACACCGGTACTCGTACGGGTACGGCAGGTGGTGTACGTTGGGCATCAGGCCGGGTACGTCCGCCTTCGGGTCGGTGTCGCCCATCAGGCTCAGCGCGCCGTTGGTCATGCCGTGGTAGCCGCCCTGAAACCCGAGGACGCTCCGGTTGCCCGTCGCGGTCTTGACGAGCTTGAGCGCGGCCTCGACGGCGTCGGTCCCGGCGGGGCTACAGAACTGTACCCGCGCGCTGTCGGCGAACTCGTCGGGGAGGCTGTCGAACAGCGTGTCGACGAACCGCTCCTTGACGGGGGTCGTGATGTCGAGGGTGTGGAGCGGCCGGTCCTCGGCGAGGACGCGCTCCATCGCCTCGACCACCTTCGGGTGGTTGTGGCCGAGCGCGAGCGTGCCGGCCCCCGCGAGGCAGTCGTAGTACTCTTCGCCGTCCATGTCGGTGACGGTGACGCCCGAGGCCTCCCGTATCGCGTGTGGGAGGTGTCGGGGATAGGTCCGCGCGCTCGACTCGCGGGCGGCCTGCTGTTCGAGTAACGCCTTGTTGCCGGCCGTCGGGTCGGTCATCGCGCTTCCCTCCGTTGATTCGTCGTCGGTCTGTCGCTGTCGAGCATCAGATTTTAGGTTGGCCTAAACATACAAAAGTTTTACTGCAAGAAAAATATTAGTGAAAATATCTGGACAGCGCAGTGGCTCGTCGGCCGCGGCAACCGACTCGCGGCGGCCGGTCCCACGGCCCAGCGGCGCGCTCCCTCGCGGACGCCGCCGGCGGTCGGACGCGTGCCGAGGTCCGCTTCGCCGCGAACTCACCTCGTTTCCGCTCGGCGGAACACCTCCATGAGCGGGGGTTCACCCTCGGCGAACCGCGACGCGGTGGCCGCCGGGACCCCGCCTATATCTCGGCTCACTGCTATATTTTTAGGCTAGCCTAAAACATCATAAGCGTTCTGGCGGGACGCGCCGCTCGACGGCTGGGCGAAGAGAGAAAGCGGGGCCGCGAGCTCGGGGCGAGTTACAGGTCGCCGTTAACGATGTCCGCGACGCGCTGGGCGTCGAACAGGCGCTCGTCGGCGTCGTACAGCGCCCGTGCGAGGCGGTCGGTCACGACGAGGTTCGTGATGGGGCCCTGATAGAGCGCGCCGGCGCGGTAGACGTCGCCGTTCTGGACGGCGGTGAGTTCGCTCGCCACCTCGTGGTTCTCCATGAACGAGATGACCGTGTTCTGGAACTCCTCGCGGGTCTTAGCCTCCTGTCCACGCACGAGGAGCACTTCGGGGTCGACTTCCAGAAGCGTCTCGAAGTCGACCGCGCCGCGGTTGCTGTAGAAGTCCCGCACGTCGGTCGCCGCGAGCGCGTCGTTTATTTGGAGGTCGTTGAGGTGCTTGAAGCTCGTTCCCTCGTCGATGACGTAGGGGTAGAACTCCTCGGGTTCGTCGCCGCCGCCCCAGACGACGGCGGCCGAGGGCCGCTCGCCCTGCGCGGGGACGACCGGCGCGAGGTTCGACTGGAACTCCTCGTGGACCCCCTCGAACGCCTCGAAGCGGTCCTCGCGCTGGAACACCTGCGCGAACTTCTCGAACGCCTCGTAGAGGCTGTAGTAGCGGTAGTCCTCGTGCCACGCGTAGCCGCGCGAGAAGATGCTGTTACCGAAGAACGGCCCGACCTGCGTGCTAATCTCCTCGATGTCGGCCTCGCTCCACTGGCCGCGGTTCAGGAGGAAGTTCGGGTCGGCGACGTGCACGTCCGCGTTCAGCTCGTAGAACTGCTCTTTGCCGACGCCGCTGTCGCCCCACAGCTGACGGATGGACGACTTGTCGACGCTCACGTCCGGAATCTCGTCGTAGTACTGCGTGTGGTACCGGCCGGGGAGCCAGAGGCCCATCGGCGCGTCGAGCCCGAGCGCGACGCCCATGTCGGCCCAACTGCCGTTGTTCGCGACCCACGTCTCCGGGACCGAGTCGAAGGTGACCTCGCCGACCGGCTCTATCGACACCGAGTAGGACTCCGCCGCCTCGGTCGTCGTCTCGGTTTCGGTCTCCGTCGCTGTCTCGGTCGCCGCCTCGGTCGTCGCGGCCGCGGTCGTCTCGGTTTCGGACTCCGTCGTCGTCTCCGACCCGCCGCCGGTACAGCCGGCGAGCAAGCCGCCGGCGACGACCGCGCCGCCGTACTGGAGGTACTCGCGCCGCGTCGATTCCCGTCCGCTTTGTCCGTCGTTTGCCATGTATTTTAGGCTTACCTAAATAGTTAAAACGTCTTCGGAATTTAGGTGAGCCTAACTACCTCCGCGCGGGGCGGGGGAAGGAGGCGACTCAGTCCGCCGCGTCGACGGGCGCTCTGACGGCGAGCACCGAGAGGTCCGAGTACGGCGTCGAGTCGGGACCGTTCCCCCCGGCCGAGTCGCGCAGGTCGCCGAGCGTCGTTCTGGTGATTCGCTCGTCGTCGTGGGTCAGTCGTTCGAGCACGAGCGCGTCCAGCGAGGGGTCAGCGCCCGAATCGAGGAGGTATTCGGCGATGTCGCCCGGCATCCAGTCGAACGGCCGCGGCAGGACGAGCAGGTGGCGCTCGCCGACCGCCTCGGCCAGTCGGTCGAGGTCGGCGTCGAGCGACCCGCTTTTGTGGAGCGTGACGAACCGCGTGTCCTCCATCGGCGTCCGGGCCCGACTCGCGGCTATCTGGAGCGACGAGATACCCGGAATCACCCGCACCGGTCGCTCGACGGTCCGCTGGACCTTCCCGAGGAACTGGTAGCCCGAGTGGTTCGGGTCGCCCATGAGCACCGCCGTCCCCCGGTCGCCGGCCGCGACGCGCCGCCCGAACTCGGCCAGCGCGTCGGCCTCGTCGGCGTAGCCGCAGGTGAGCAGGTCGGCGTCGGTTTCGTCGGCGACGAAGTCGACGACCGTCTCGAAGCCGACGACCACGTCGGCCTCCCGAATCGCCCGCCGCCCGCGGGGCGTCAGGTACTCCGGATTTCCGGGACCGACGCCGACTGCGTAGACCGGCGGGTCGGCGGCCTCGGAGTCCGTGGCGTCGTCGCCGCCCCCGTCGATTTCGTCGATGCTCGGTTCGGGTGCGGCCGCGGCGAACGCCGCCGGGTCCGGCCCCGAATCGAGGTCGTACGGGTCGCTTTCGCCCTCACTCATGATTTGCGAGGTCTACGTCGCCGTTGCGAACGTCGCTCGCGACGTGAATCAACTCGTTCGTGAGCGCGGCCGCGAGGCCGCTCCCGCCGCGTTTCCCGACGTTCGTCACCGCTGGAACGCCGTACTCCTCGGCGATTTCGCGGACGCGCTTCCGACTCTCTTCTGCCTTGACGAACCCGACGGGCGTCGCCACGACGGCCGCCGGTCGGGTGCCGTTTTCGATGCAGTCGCAGAGCGCCAACGCGGCGGTCGGCGCGTTGCCGACGACCGCGATTGCGCCGTCGTAGACGCCCTCCTTGTCGAGTTCGAGCACCGCGGCCGCGGTCCGGGTCATGCCCGTCTCGGCGGCGAGCTCGGCCCCGTTGCCGATTGCCTTCCGGACCGGGCAGTCGTGGCCGCGGCCCGTGATGCCGGCTTTCGCCATCGTGATGTCGGTCACGATGGGGCGCTCGTCGAGGACGGCCCTCGCGCCCGCGACAACGGGGTCGTTCTGGCACCGGATGAGGTGCTGGAACTCGATGTCGCCGGTCGAGTGGACCGCCTTCTGCCGAAGTCGGTCGGTCAGCGTCTCGTCGGGGACGAACGTCCGGACGATGTCCATGCTCGTCTCCGCGATGTCCATTGCTTCCTGCGTCGTCGCGCCGAGGTCGGCGTAGGCGTCTCGTTCAGTCATCGGATTGGGTCTGTGTCATCGCGTTCGTCGTGTTCGCTTCGAGGTCGCCTTCGACGGAGAGGTTGATGTCCTGCAACCGCTCTCGGACGTCGTCGTCGGCGTCCCACAGGTCGCGGTCGATGGCTTCGAGGAACGTCGCGGTGATGCTTTCGAGCGCCCACGGGTTCACCTCGCGCATCCACTCCTGTCGGTCCCCGTCGAAGGCGTAGGCGTCGGCGAGGTGCTCCCAGAGGGTGTCGCTGACGACGCCCGTCGTCGCGTCCCAACCGAGCGCGACATCGACCGTGGTCGAGAGGTCGCCCGCGCCCTTGTAGCCGTGTTCTTCCATGCTGTCGAGCCAGTCGGGGTTGAGGACGCGCGCCCGCATCGCCTTGCGGACCTTCTCCTCGTTCGTGTAGACGCTGACGTTGTCGGGGTCGCTGGAGTCGCCGACGTACGAGGCCGGGTCGCTCCCCGAAATCTCGCCGACTGCGGAGACGAACCCACCGTGGAAGGCGTACCAGTCGGACGAGTCGAACTCGTCCTGCTCGGCGGTGTCCTCGATTTTCACGGTCGCCTCGACGCCGCTCAGGCGTCGCTCGAAGGCGTCGTGGGCCTCGGTCACCTTGCCGCGACTCCCGAGGGCGTAGCCGCCCCACTGGACGAACACGTCCGCGAGGTCGCTTCGGTCGTCCCACTCGCCCTCGTCGACGGCCTTGTTCGTCCCCGCGCCGTAGCCGCCGGGCGTCGTCGTGAACACGCGGTGTTTAGCCAGTTTCTCGGCCTCGTCGGCGTCGACGCCGTCGGCCTCGAACTCGGCGGCGTCCTCCTCGACGTGCTTTTTCACGTAGTTCATCTCGTGGGGTTCGTCGAGTTCGACCACCGCGTCGACGGCGTCGTTGACGACGCTCGCGGCCTGCGGGAACGCGTCGCGGAACAGCCCCGAGACGCGGGTCGTCACGTCGATTCGCGGGCGGTCGAGTTCGTCCAGCGGAATCGGCTCCACGTCATCGACGCGGCCCGCGTCGGTCCACACCGGCTCGACGCCCATGAACGCGAGCACCTGCGCGATGGTCTCGCCGCGGGTCCGAACCGTCGGCGTCCCCCACGCGACGACCCCGAACTCCTCGGGGTACTCGCCGTGGTCGTCGTAGTGGCGGTCGAGAACGCCCTCGGCGACGCGCTCGCCGACGCTCCACGCCGGTTTCGCGGGCACTTTCCGCGGGTCGAGCGTGTAGAAGTTCCGCCCGGTCGGCAGTAGGTCCACCCCGCCGCGGGTCGGCGCGCCGGAGCCGCCGGGTCGGACGTACTCGCCGTCGAGCGCGTCGGCGGTCTGCGGAATCTCGTCTTCGGCGGCCGCGATTCGCGGGGCCGCCTCGTCGCAGATGAACGCCAGCACCTCGCGGAGCTCGTCGTGCGCGCCGCGTTTCGCCCGCGCGTCGCCGAGTTGGTCGATATCGACGATGAGCAGGTTCGTGTTCACCTCGTCGTCGGGGCCGGCGTCGACCTCCGACTCGGGCACGTCGAAGTCGCGTTCCGCGAGTGCGGAGACCAGTTCGACACACTGGTCGTAGACGCGGTCGGCGGCCTCCGAGAGATACATCCCGAGGTCGTCGTCGTACGTCCCCGGCTCGTCACGCATCCGGTCGTAGTCGACGCCCATGACGCCCGCAACGCTCTCGCGGAGGCTCGGCGTGTCCGCGTTCGGCAGTCGGGTGAGCGCGACGAGGTACTCCACGAGCCGGTCGCGCTCGGGCGGCTCGCCCATCGTGTGGAGGCCCATCCGAATCTGCGTCGTCTTCACGTCGGTCAGGTACTCGTGGACGCGCTCGACGAGTTCGTCGAAATCGACCTCATTGGAGACGACATCGCCGTCCGCGTCGCCGATGGCGTCGGCGTCTTCGAACCCGAGTTCGACCGCGAGGTCGAGGTCGTCGACCGCGTCAACGAGGAGTTCGCGGAGCTGGTCGCCGCGCTCCGGTCGGGCCTCGTCCATGCCCGCCTCGCGGTACTCGCGGGCGAGTTCTTCGAGGTCCGCGAGGTCGTCGTAGGTTCCCGCGGTGCGCATGACCGGCGTGAGGTAGTCCACGATGGCCGCGTACGACCGGCGCTTGGCCTGCGTCCCCTCGCCGGGGTTGTTGATGATGTACGGGTAGACGTTCGGGAGGTCCGAAACCAGTTGGTCCGGCGCGCTCTCGCCGTTCAGGCCGACGGTCTTGCCGGGGAGCCATTCGAGGCTCCCGTGGGTGCCGAGGTGGACCACGGCGTCGGCCTCGAACGCCTCGCGGAGCCACGCGTAGAACGCCACGTAGTCGTGCGGCGGCTGGAGGTCCGAGTCGTGGTACACCTTCGAGGGGTCCATCCCGAACCCGCGCGGGGGCTGGACGGTCACGAGGACGTTCTCGAACTCGACGCCCGGAATCGCAAACGGTCGCTCGGGCGGGTCGCCCCACTCCTCGATGACGTTGTCGCGGAAGCGGTCGTCGGCGTCGGCAAACCAGTCGGCGTACTGGTCGGGTGAGACCACGTCGACGCTCAGGTCCCGCACGTCTTCGGGCGCGACCCAGCGGTCGTCAAGCGTCAACTGCGAGGTGAGGTCGTCGATGAGCGCCTGCCCGTCCGCGGGGAGGTCGCCGACGGCGTAGCCCCGCTCCCGGAGTTCGGACAGGAGGTTGACCGTGCTCGCGGGGCTGTCCATCCCGAAGGCCGTTCCGATGCCGTCGTCGCTCGGCGGGTAGTTGTGGAGGACGACCGCGACGTTCTTCTCGTCGTTCGGGAGGTGGCGGAGCCGCGCCCAGTTAACCGCGAGCCGGGAGACGCGGTCCACGCGGTCCTCGATGGGGAAGTGCTGTTTCGGCGCGCTCCCGACGCCCGCCTCGTCTTCCATCCGTTCTTTCCCGCTTATCGGGTGGGTGATGACGTTGCCGTCGAACTCCGGGAGCGCGACCGACAGCGCGAGTTCGAAGCCCATCACGCCCGTGTCGCTCGACTCGTACCGGCTCCGAGAGCGCATGGTCGTGATGGCCTGCAACACGGGGACGCCGAGTTCGGTGAGGAACACGTCCTCGGCGGCCGAACCCTCGTCGTCGGCGTCGCGGCCCCGCTCGCTCATCGACAGCGAGAACATGAAGGAGCTGACGACGGCGTCGACGACGGGGCCGTCGTCGTCCGAAAACCAGTTTCGGGCGACCCACTCGGCGTTCTCCTGTCCTTCCTCGTCGGTCGCGGGGTTGCAGAACGCGGGCAGGACGTTCGCACCGAGCGATTCGAGGCGCTCCACGAGCGCGTCCACGTACCGGGTGTTCGCGTGCGTCCAGTGGGACTCGTAGAACCAGACGCCGATGGTCGGCTTGTCGGGGTCGTGGCTGTCGAGCAGTTCGTCGTACTCGACGCCGGGGTAGTCGGGGTGATAGACGCCCTCGGTCGGGAGTTCGACCGGGTCGTCGACCGCCGTCTCGACGCCGGCGTACTCGGCGGCGAGGAACCGACAGAGGTTCTCGACGTTGACCGCGCCGCCACGGTCGAGGTACTCGCAGACGCGCTCGCGGTCCACGTCGGCGACGGTCGTGTCCCGGCGCGCGAAGGCATCGCCCGTGGCTTTGACGACGAGCGGCACGCCCGCGGATTCGAGTCGTTCGACCGCGTGGTCGTAGCCGGGCATGCTGTCTTCGGCCCCGTGGAGCCAGAAGACGGCCGCCGTCGCCGACTCCAACTCGTCGACGAAGGCGTCCGCGTCGGTCACGTCGTCGATGTCGCTCGCGGAGCGGACGACGAGGTCGATTCCGTCGAGTCGGCGCGCGGCCCGCTGGACCGCGCCCAACTCGTTTTCGGTCGCTGTGTACAGTCCGATTGTCGGTGTCATTGATAAAGTGTTATTGTCTTACTGCAACTACGGTTTCGTATTCGATGACGACTCAGACGCTTCCGTTCTCGGCTATCGTCGGGCAAGACGAACTGAAACGGGCGTTGTTGGCCGTCGGAGCCAACGACGACCTCGACGGTCTGCTCGTCCGCGGCGAGAAGGGCACCGCGAAGTCGACCGCGGTCCGCGCGCTTTCCGACCTCCTGCCCGAACAGGCGGTCGTCGCGGACTGTCCGTACGGCTGTCCGCCGGACCCGGACGACCCGGCCCGCCAGTGCGACTCGTGTCGCGCCCGCGACGACCCCGCGGTCGAGCGCCGGCCGGTCCCGCTCGTGACGCTCCCGCTCGGCGCGACCCGCGACCGGGTCGCGGGCACGCTCTCTGTCGCCGACGCGCTCGACGGCGAGGCGTCGTTCGACCCCGGTCTCTTGGCCCGCGCGAACCGCGGCATCCTCTACGTGGACGAGGTGAACCTCCTCGACGACCACCTCGTCGACCTGCTTTTGGACGCGGCCGCGAGCGGCGTCAACCGCGTCGAGCGCGACGGGGTGAGCGTCGAGCACCCCGCCGAGTTCACCCTCGTCGGGACGATGAATCCCGAGGAGGGCGACCTCCGCCCCCAGCTTCGGGACCGCTTCGCCCTCCAGGCGACCGTCGTCGGGAGCCGCGACATCGACGAGCGCGTGGATATTATCGACCGGGTGCTGGGGGGCGGCGACGACGCCGAAACGGCCAACGACGCCCACCGCGAGGAGACCGCGGCGCTCGAAACCGCGCTCCGCGAGGCGACGGCCCGCCTCGACTCGGTTGCCCTCCCGACCGAGTTCAAACGCGATATCGCCGAACTCTGCGTCGACGCCGGCGTCGAGGGCCACCGCGCCGACATCGCTATCGCCCGCGCGGCCCGCACCCTCGCGGCGCTCGACGGCCGGACGAAAGTGCTCGAAAGCGACGTGCGCGAAGCGGCCGCCCTCGCGCTCCCGCACCGACTCCGGAGCCGCCCGTTCGACGACGACCCCGACCTCGACGACGTGCTCGACGACCACTTCGACGCGGACGCGGACCGGGACGACGACGGCGAGGACGCCGGCGGAGATAGTGACGACGCGGCCGATACTGATGGTGACGGCACCGACGAGGGTGGCGATAGTGACGACGGCGGAGACGGTGGCGACGATGGGGGCGATGGAAACGGGGAAGCGCGCGGCGAGGGAGGCGATTCCGACTCCGACTCCGACGACGACGCCCCGGGACAGGCACCCGACTCCGACACCGGGGATGACGACGGTGGTGACGACCGAGGCGGCGAAGTCGACGGAGCCGACGAGAGTGGCACTGAGAACGGCGATTCTGAAGACGGAACTTCCGAAGACGGCGATACCGACGACTCCGGAGACGGCGACCCCGACGAGGCCACGCCGCTTCTCCCCGGTCAGCGCCGGGCCGGTATCGGCGACTCCGAGCGCCCGCCGGTCGAGGACGCCGCCCTCGACGCGGAGACGCCGGGTGACGGAAGCCGCGCCGCGGTTCGGGAGTCGCGACAGGGACGCGGTTCGCGGGTGCGAACCGAACCGGCGACGGAGACCGACGACATCGACGTGCCGGCGTCGGTCCGGGCCGCGGCCTCGGCTGGTCGGTCCCGCGTCACCCGGTCGGACCTCAGAACCGCGGTTTCCCGCGGGTCGGCCGCGACGCTCGTCGTGTTCGTCGTGGACGCGAGCGCGTCGATGCGCGCCGCGATGCGGCGGGCGAAGGGCACCGTGCTGTCGCTCCTCGAAGACGCCTACGAGAAGCGCGACGAGGTCGCCTTCGTCGCGGTCGCCGGCGACGACGCCGAGGTGTTGCTCCCACCGACCGACAGCGTCACGCTGGCGGCGCGGCACCTGAAGGAGCTTCCGACGGGCGACCGGACGCCGCTTCCGTCCGGGCTGGACGCCGCCCGTCGGGTCATCGACCGCTCGGACGCCGACGCCGCGCTCGTCGTCGTCGTCACCGACGGCCGGGCTAACGTCGCGGACGGGAGTCCGACCGGACAGACCCGGTCGGCGGCGCGGGGCCTCGCCACCGCCGACGCCTCGGTCGTCGTCGTCGACGCCGGTGACGACGGTATCGGCGTGACCGACATCCTCGTCTCCGAGACGGGCGCGCGGCGCATCCCGCTGTCCGACCTGTCGGCCGAGCGGGTCGCCGAGGCCGCGCGCTCCGCGGACGGGCAGTAGCCGGGGGTCGGTCGTCTCGTTTCGCATGGTGTGCTCCTATCGAATCGGTCGCGTGCGGAGTCGGTACGCCCCGCGCGTGACGCCCTCGTCGTGGTACTCGACCGGTTCTTCGACCACCGCGAGAACGCCCCCGCCCGCGGCGACCGCGGTCGGGATGCCGGGGAGCCCCTCCGTTTCGACGTGCCCCGCCGTCGAATCGAACGTGTGGACCCCGTGGCGGTCGGCCTCCCGCTCTCGGAAGTGCTGGGCGGACGGCACGAACACCCGTGAGCCGGCCGCGACGGCCGCCCGTGCGAACCCGCCGGTGTCGCGGGTCCACAGGCGCTCGCCCCCGTCGAGGTCGACGCCGACCGCGGTGTGTTCGTCGGGGTGTCGCGCGTCCGGGTCGCGGGTCGACTCGGCGAACGTGTTCCCCGTGACGAAGACGGCGGCTCCGTCGGCGACGCAGACGTGGGTCGGATAGGCGTAGACGGTCTCGTCGCCGACGCGGCGCTCGGTGGCGAGGTCGAGCCGCCACCGTTCGTTCCCCTCTGAATCGAGGAGGTAGCCGCGTTTGTCGCCGTGGCTGGCGACGGCCAGCGCGTCGCCCGCGAAAGCCACGTCGCCGACGCGTCGGTCGCCGTCGGTTTCGGGGTCCCACGACGCGACTCGCCCCCCGGTGTGGGCGTCGAGGAGGACGAGGCCGTCCTGTTCGGGGTTCGGACAGCGGTTGTACGCGACGGCGACGCGGTCCCCATCAGCGTCGACTGCGATTGGTGACGCGTGGACGCGTCTGCGCCACGCGAGCCGACCGCCGCGGTCGAATCCGAGAACGACGCTCCGCCAGCGTCGCTCCTCGCCGTCGCGTTCGTACCGCCGGGCGGCGACGACGATTCTGTCGCCGGTCACCGCGAGGTCGACGACGTAGGGCCGGAAGAAAAGCGAGTCTCTCGCCGCGGTGCCCACGTCGTCGGCCGTCGCGTACGTCCAGCGCGCGTCGCCCGTCTCGGTGTCGAGGACGCGAACCAGTCCGTCGCCGCCGCGCTCGCCGACGACGAGGAACTCGTCGGTGGCGGCCATCGATACCACGGAGTGCTCGCCGCGCGTCTCCCAGCGTTCGCCGTCGTCGGATGCGAAGTCGGTAGCAGTCTCCAGCGCGACGACGCGGCCGTCCGCGGTTCCGACGAAGACGGCGTCTTCGGTCGCGGCGACCGCCGAGCGCGCCCAGTTGTGGCGACTGCTCGCGGGGTCGACTTCGCCGAGGTCGCGGCGGGCCGTGAGTGGGGACGATGTCATCGCGGCTCAGTCCTCGACGGGGAAGGCGTCGTGGAGCGTGTGATGAGCCTCCCCGAGGTCGTCGAGGAGCGCGTCTGTGCCCTCGCGAAGGCGGCGAAGCGACCGCTCGGCGTCGCGGACGGCGACGAGTCGGCCGCGGAGGTAGCCGGCTCGCGGGTCGTCGTCGTCGATTCGCGTCGCCTCCTCTTCGAGGTCGACGAGCGCGGCGTCGAGATGTCGCTGGGCCTCGTCGAGCGTGGTCGCGTTCGCGAGCGCCTGAATCGGGCCGGGGTCGGCGTCGCCGAGGTAGTCTTCGAGTTCGGCTTCGGCGTGTCGCTTCGCGTGTTCGTCGGTCGTTCCGGTGATGTTCAACAGCGCCAGTCGGAGCGCTTCGAGTTCTGCGCAGGCCATGATTAGAGTGATTGGTGGACGAGGTTCGAGACGATGCGGTCCCGTTCGAGGTGGGACGAGACGATGCGGTCGGTGTCCTCGGGCGTCACGCCGCCGTACCAGACGCTGTCGGGGTAGACGGCGACGATTGGGCCGTCGCCGCACTGTCCGAGACACGAACTCCGCGAGACGTGGACGTCGCAGTCGTCGGCGTCGCGCACGCCCTGTCTGAGCTGTTCGAGGACGGTCGCCGCGCCGCTCGCGGCGCAGGTCTGGTTCGTGCAGACCGCGACGTGTTTCTCGGGGGCGTCGTGGACGTGCGGGTCGTCGTCGACGTCGCTCCGGTCGGCGTGCTCCGCCTGATGGACGAGCGAGCGGAGCATCGCGCGAGCGCCCCCCTCGTCGTCCTCGTAGCCGGCGAGTTCGACCTTGTATTTGCAGGTGTCGCAGGACATCTCGACGCTCCCCGAGCGGGCCTCTCGGTAGCGGTCGGCGAGCGTCTCGACCACCCGGTCGTCCGCGCCGAGCGGTCCCGACGCGCCGGCGTCGACGTAGGGGTACTCCTCGTCGAACGTCTCGGCGGTGTCCACGATTCGCCCCGTTAACACGCCGTCGCCGAGCATGTACGGGAGGACGACGACGGCGTCCGGGCGGTCCTTGGCGACGGTGTGAAGCGTCTCCTCGAGTCGGGGCGTGGTGACGCCGATGAACGCCGATTCGACGCGGGTGAACTCCCGACCCTCGTACAGCAGGCGCGCCAGTTTGTGCACGTCGCCGTTCGAGTCGGGGTCGCTCGACCCGCGGGCGCAGAGGACGACCGCCACGTCGTCGTCATCGCGGTCGACGCCGAGGTCGGACTCGACCGCCCGCGCCCGCTCGTCCAGCAGGTCGACGACCGACGGGTGGATGCCGAGGTGCGAGCCGAACCGGAACTCGGTGTCGTCGTGGGTCGCGCGGGCCCGCTGAACCGCCAGCGGCACGTCGTTTTTGACGTGGCTCGCGGCGAACAGCGACAGCGGGACGACGGTCATCGTCCGGCAGGTCGGTGCCATCGACTCGATTGCGTCGTCTATCGACGGTTCGGCGAGTTCGATGTACGCCGCGTCCACCGGGACCGACAGCCGCGATTCCAACTTCGCGGCGAGCGTCCGCACCTGCTCGTTAGACTCCTCGCGGCGCGAGCCGTGGCCGACGAGGAGCACCGCGTCGTCGTCGAGCGCCGGGTCGGGCCGTTCGAGACTCATGCGTTCTCCGCCTCTTCGAGGCTTCTGACGAGCTTTCGACGCCGCGTCGGCGCGAACAGGTTCGTCTCGTCGCTCCCCTCGTAGATCCATTCACCGAAGCCGGCGGCCGCGTCGTCGTCGACGCCGAACCAGTAGCCGCCCGACGAGGTCTCCCCAATCTCGCCGGTCGGCGCGTCGACCGGGCAGGCGTCGAGCAGTCGGTCCACGGTTTCGAGGAGCGCTCGGTCGTCGTGGACGAACGAGATGCCGACCGTCCCCGACGAGGACTTGAAACAGACCGTCCCGCAGGATTCGAGCAGGCCGCGGAGGAGCTGTTTTCGCCGGGCGTCGAACACGTCGAAGCGGTAGCCGCCGGCGTCGTCGCCGACGGGGAGACCGAACGCGGCGCTCGCGCTTCGCACCACGCCGCCTTCGACCGTCACGCGGTACTCGTCTTTGACGCGGGTGACGGCCGTGTTGTGGGCGTAGGCTCGCTCCGTCTCCCGGCGGTCGATTTCGCCGCCGCCGGCGATGGCCGCGAGGCGGTTCGCGCAGGTCTCGTCGCTCGTCAAAACGGTGAACTGCTCCCGCTTGATTCGGCCGCCGCCGGCGACGTGGCCCCAGAGATAGGCCGTCTCCGGCGCGCTTTTCAGGAGGTCGTCCGCGGGGGCGACGCGGGAGTCAACGCTCGCGTCCGAGTCGGCGTCCGCGGACGAGTCGTCGGCGTTCGCGTCGCTCACGCGTCCACCTCCCGGACCGAAATCGCCCCCGGCGGGCAGGCTCGCGCCGCGAGCGTCGCGTCGTCGTCGTCCGCCTCGGCGTCACCTTCGAGGAGGGCGACGACCCGCTCGTCGGTGCGCTCGACGCGCACGACGCCGGCCGCGTCGGGGTCGATTGTGGCGAGTCCGTCGTCGTCCTCGACGAATCGCTCGTCGCGGGCGAGACAGGCGAAGATGCCGTCGCAGGCGTCTCGGTCGATTGCGATTTCGAACATCTCAGTACTCGTACTTCTGCTCGTAGCCCCGCGGGGTCACCATCCGGTCGTCCCAGACGTACGTCTCCTCGTTGCCGACGAGCAGGGTCGTCGTCATGTCCACGAGGTCGGTCTCGCCGAGTTCGGGCAGGTCGCCGAGTTCGACGATTTCGACTTCCTCGTCGTCGCGGCCCGCGCCGTGAACGACGCCGACGGGGGTGTCGGGCGCGCGGTGTTCGAGGAGAATCTCACAACACTTCTCGTAGTTCGACCGGCGCTTGCGGCTCCACGGGTTGTAGATGGCGATGGTGAAGCCCTCCTTGGCGGCCGCGTGAAGCCGCGATTCGATGGTCGGCATCGAGGTCAGGTGGTCCGAGAGGCTGATGGTCACGGTGTCGTTGACGAGCGGCGCGCCCAGCCGGGCCGCGCAGGACTGCGCCGCCGGGACGCCCGCGACCACGTCGAACTCGACCATGCTCGCGGTCGCGCCCTTCGATTCGAGGATTTCGAGCGCGAGGCCGGCCAGCGCGTAGACGTTGGGGTCGCCGCTCCCGACGATGGCCACGTCGTTCCCGGCGAGCGCTCGGTCGACCGCCTCCTCGGTCCGGGAGACCTCGCCGCACATCGGCGTCGAGTAGACGTCGTCCGCGCCCTCGACGACGTCGTCGGGGAGGAGTTCGATGTAGGTCGTGTAGCCGACGATGTGGTCGGCCTCGCGGAGCGTGTCTTTCGCCAGCGTCGTCATCTCGCTCGCGCGGCCGGGGCCGAGGCCGACGGCGACCAACTGGCCCGGTTCGCCGTCGAAGTCCTCGATGGTCGCTTCGACCTTCTCGGCGGTCTGTTCCTGCTTCGATTCGCCCGAACTGCCGCCGCACTTCGAAGCCGACCCGCCGTCTGACTTCGCGGACGACGCGCCGCACTTCGAGGTCGTGTCCGACTCGGCCTCCGTCTTCGTCCCGCCGCAGTTCGATTCCGATTCGGTCGCGTCGGTCGATTCCGCCGTCGCTCCGCCACAGTTCGATTCGGTTGTCGTGTCTGAGTCGCTCATGGATTAGAAGTCGTCGACGTCGCGCCCGCCGCGGGGCGTGACGAGATACGTTTCGTAGTCGTTGCTCCAGGGTTCGGTCTCGTGGGTGCCGATGAGAATCGAGGTGCCCATCCCGCCCACGTCGTCGTCGTGGGCTTTCGCGTCGCCGAGGGTCGTAATCGAGAACGTCTCGTCGTCCAGATTCCGGCCGGCTTCGCCGCGGCCGGCGTCGTTGAAGATGCCGACCGGCACGTCGTCGGCCCGCTCCTCGCGGACCACGTCGATGGCGCGTTCGTAGTTCCGCCAGCAGTTGTACAGGACGATGACGAAGCCGCTGATGGCGGCCGCGCGCAGTTTCTCCTCGATTTCGTCCCAGCCGCGCCACTTGTCGGACAGCGAGACCGTACAGAAGTCGTTCGACAGCGGCGCGCCCATCATGGCCGCGCCGCCGAGCGCCGCGGTGACGCCGGGGACGATTTCGATCGGCACGTCGGTCGCCTCGTCCGTCTCCGCCATCGTGAACACGAGGTCGGACTTCCCGTAGACGTTGGGGTCGCCGCCGGAGACGTGCACCACGTCCTCTCCGTTTCGGACGCGCTCGAACGCCTCGCGGGTCAGTTCGACCTGCTTTCCCATCGACGAGCGGACGACCTCCGGCCCCTCGTCGCTTTCTTCGGGTGGGAGGGTTCCGTCGTCGCGGAGGAACTCCTGATAGAGGTTCGAGGCGACGACGCAGTCCGAGGTCGAAATGAGTTCTGTCGCCCGCTTCGTCATGTGGTCGGGGAGGCCGGGACCGATGCCGACGACGTAGAGTGTCCCGTAGTCGTCCGGGACCTCGTTTCGGCCGTCGGACGCCGGTTCGGTCGCTGATTCGGTCGGCTCGTCACCGTCGCTCATCGTCCCACCGCCACGGTCACGGCGTCGTCGTAGCGCCGCTTTTCGACGACCAGTTCGTGGTCGCGGCCGCCGGCGATAGCGCTCGCCTCGGCGATGCCGGGCCAGCCGATGAGTTCCTTCGACCGCGAGGGCGTCGGTCCCTCGAACTCGGACAGCGTCTCTTTTTCGAAGTAGACGACGCCCGCGCCGATTTCTTCGGCGGCGGCGAGCATACCGGGTTCGTCCGCCTTCCGCGTGCCGGTGGCGACGAACTCCACGTCGTCCCAGTCGCGGTCGGCGTCGTCGAGGGCGCGCTCCCACGCCGTCAGGAACTGTGTTTCCTTCGCGCCGGAGACGCTCCCGGTTCCGAGGACGACGCCGTCGTCGCCGTTGCGCTTCAGGACGGTCACGTCGTCGCCGACGAGGACCGCCTTCGGGCCGTCGAGTCGGGCGACGGGACCGAGTTCGTCGTTGAGGACGGCGAGGTTCGTCGCCACGGTCGAATCGCCGTTGACGACGTGGGAGTCGAGCGCCTTCGCCTTGCTCTCGACGCCCTGCTTGCCCGCGGCCTCCGAGGCGGTCGTCATCGCCGGGACGGCCCCGAGCTTCGAGAGGTCGTGGGCGACCTGATTCGCGCCGTGGTGGCCGCCGGTGAGCGGAATCGCCCACGTCAGTTCCTCGTCGACGACGACGACCGCCGGGTCCGCCCACTTGTCGTCGAGGAGCCCGGCGGTCTTCCGCATGGCGATGCCGCTGGCCATGAGGCCGACGAAGCAGTCGTAGTCGCCCCAGTGGTCGGCGAACACGTCGCCGTGGTAGGTGAGGATGTCTATCCGGTCGTAGTCGTCCGCGAGGTCGCGCTTGATTTTCTCGGCCGTGTCGAGCTTTCGTTCGAAGCTGACGATGGCGATTTCGTCGGCGACCTCGCCGTCGCTGTCGGGAGTACTACAGTGGCCGCTTCCGGAGTCGGTGTCGGAGTTCGTGTTAGAGTTGGAGTCGGTATCGCTCATTGTGTATCACGCTCCTGCGGTTCGGAATCGGAATCGGGTTCGTCGTTCGGTGCATCGCCGCCGCGGGCCCAGTCGCCGTAGAGGAACGACCGCTCGTAGTCCGAGCCGTTCACCGCCTCGCCGATGATGACGAGCGCCGAGGCGCGGTAGCCCGCGTCTTCGACCCGCTCGCCGATGGTCTCGATGGTGCCCTCGATGACGTCCTCGTCCGGCCACGAGGCGTGGTAGACGACCGCGACGGGCGTGTCGGGGTCGTGACCCTCGTCCAGCAGTCGGTCCATCGTCTCCGAGACGGCGTGGGTGCCGAGGTAGATGCAGACCGTGGTGTCGCCGAAGCCGACGAAGTCGCCGATGTGGTCCTCCTCGGGCGAGAGCGTCCGGCCCTGCGGCCGGGTGAAGACGACGTGATTCGACACCTCGTTCAGCGTCAACTGGGTTCGGAGCGTCGCGCTCGCGGCGAACGCCGAGGTGACGCCGGGGACGAGGTAGCTCGGAACGCCCGCCTCGGCCAGCGCGTCCATCTGCTCTAAGGCGGCCCCGTAAATCGCCGGGTCGCCGCTGTGGAGTCGGACGACGGTTCGGCCCGACTCGTAGGCGTCGGCCATCAGCGGAATCAGTTCTTCGAGGTCCTTGCCGACGCTGTTGACCTGCTCGGCGTCGGCGCAGAACTCGTCCAACAGTTCGCTGTTGACGAGCGACCCCGCGTGAACCACGAGGTCGGCGTCCTCGACGAGCTTCCGCCCGGCGACGGTGAGCAGGTCCGGGTCGCCCGGTCCCGCGCCGACGAAGGGGATTCCCTCCTCGTCGGTGAAGCCGGTGTCCGCCTCGCTGTCCGCGCTCACGCCGACCCCCCCGATTCGACGCCGTCGAACTCGGCGGTCGCCACGTCGCGCTCGACGCCCTCGCGCTCGGCGTAGGCCAGCGTGTAGTAGTCGCGTTCGGCGAGTTCGTCGGGGTCGTCGGTGACGACCGTCTCGCCTTGCTCCATGAACAGCCGGCGGCCGAATCGAACCTCGTAGCCCGCGTCGGTCAGTTTCTCGTGGGTCGCCGGCGCGTCGGTGACCTTGAACAGAATCATCCGGTCGGGGCCGGTCGGCGCGGAGCCGTTGGCGGCCTCGCGGAGCGCGAGCCCGGTTCCGGACTCGATTTCGACGCCGAGCGCGGTCGCGAAGGCCGTCATCGCGCTCACGCCGGGGACGACTTCGAGGTCGACTTCGGGATGGAACGCGTCGAGGGTGCGGCGGAGGTGGCCGAACGTCGAGTAGACGTTGGGGTCGCCGAGCGTCACGAACGCCACGTCCTCGGACTCGGCCCGGGCGGCCACCTCGGCGGCGGCCTCCTTCCACGCGCGGCGGAGTTCGTCGGGGTCCCGCGTCATCGGGAAGTCGAGGTCGCCGATGCGCTCCTCGGAGACGTGGTTCAGCGCGACTGTCCGGGAGAGCCGGCCGGGCGAGTAGACCACCGCCGCCGATTCGAGCAGGCGTTTCCCCTTAACGGTCACGAGGTCGGCCTCGCCGGGGCCGAGACCGATGCCGTAGACGGTCACAGTCCCTCCGCGTCGCGTCGGCCGACAACGACGTAGACCGGGTTGTTCGACCGGAAACTCGTCGCGCCGGCGAGTTCGTAACCGTGGCTCACCTGCATCTGGACGACCGCCGAGAGCAGGCCGCGCTCGCGGAACGCCTCGATGGCGTCGCCGGCGGGTTCGACCCGCGAGACGTTCATCACGACACGGTCGACGCCGGTCTCGACGGCGTGGTCGAGGACGGCCTCGAAGTTCCGACTGCCGCCGACGAACATCGCGTCGGCGTCGGCCGGAAGCCCGTCGGGAGCCTCCGCCTCGCGGAGCGTCACGTCGGCGTCGTACTCGTTCGCCGCGAGGTTCTTCCGCGTCACGTCCAGCCGGTCCGATTTGCGCTCGACGGCGGTCACGCGCTCGACCCGCCGGGCCGCCTCGATGGTGACCGAGCCGGTACAGGAGCCGACGTCGACGAAGTGGTCCGTCGTCCGCAGGCCGAGTTTGTCGAGCGTGACCGCTCTCACCTCCGGTTTCGTGGGTCCCGCCTTGGCGTCGTGCGGGAGCGTTACCTGTGACATTCGACCTGACAATCCCGGCGCTGTTTGAAAACAATTGTGCTTGGAGTATAGCAAATCAACTTTCATAAAATCGACCCGACGAGTTATTAAATCGAAATTGTCGAAACACAACCTCGCTTGTTCCCGAAAGTTTTACAACCGTGCTTGGTTTTCCTCAATCTGAGTTTATCATGGCAACGGCGAACACCGTCAACGGTCGTATCGAACGCGCTCGAACCGAGCTGTCACCCACGCAGATGGCCGCCGGAGCCCTCTTTATCGCCGCGCTGGGCTTTACGCTCCTGTTCGTGCAGGACCCGCTCGTCCACGACTCGCTCCATAACTTCCGCCACGCGGCCGGCATCGCCTGCCACTGAGGATGTTCGCCGAGTACCTGACGCGGGGAGTGAAGGCGGGACTGGTCGCCGGACTGGTCTTCGGGCTGTTCATGGCCGTCGTCGCCAACCCCCTCGTCGCCTACGCGGACGAACTGAACCACGACGCCGTCGAGGAGAGCGGTCACGGCCACGAGGCCGAAAGCGCTCACAGCCACGACTCCGGCGGCGCTCACAGTCACGACTCTGGAGGAACCCACGCCGGCGAAGGCGGCGGCCACCACGACACCGCGGTGTCGATGGCGGTCACGAAAGTCGTGAGCGTCGCGGCCGGCGGCCTGTGGGGCGTCGTGCTCGGCGGCGCGTTCTTCGGGGTCGCCTTCTTCTTCCTCGAACCCGCGATTCCCGGTCCCGACGCCGCCAAGAGCTACCTGATGGGACTCGCGGGATTCGTCACCGTCTCGGGTGCTCCGTGGCTGGTCCTCCCGCCGGCCGCACCGGGCGCGGAACAGTCGCTTTCGGTGTCGACACGGCTCCCGCTCTACGCCGGGATGATGCTCGCCGGCGCGCTCGCTTGCCTCTCGGCGGGTTACGCCTACACCCGCCTGCGTGAGTCGAGCGGCTCCGGCGCGGCCGTCGTCGGCGCGGCCGCCCCGTTCGCCCTGCTCGCGGTGTTCGCCGTCTTCGCTCCCGAAAACGCGGTTCGCGGGGCGCTGTCGCCGACGCTCGAAACCGGGCTCACCGGACTGTTCGCGTTCGGACAGGTCCTCCTGTGGATGGTCCTCGCGGCGGCGCACGCGCGGTTCCGCCCGTCGAGTGAGTCCGAGTCTGAATCGACGATTCCGACCGCGGGCCGGGACTCGGCTCCCGCGGCCGATTGATGCGCGACCGAACCGACGAGGTCCGCGAGCACGGCTTTACGGACCACGTGCTGGTCTGTACGAACAGCCGGGACTCCGAGTACGCCGACTGTGCCGAGGCCGACGGCCCGGCGGTGTACGACGCGGTGACGGCGTGGTTGCGCGAGCGTGGCGTCTTCTGGTCGCGGGTCCACGTCGCCGAAACGAGCTGTCTCGGCCTCTGTAGCGCCGATGGGGCCGCGGTCGCCATCCATCCGCGGAACCGGTGGTACTCGGACGTTCGCCCCGAGGACGTGCCGTCGTTGTTAGCCGACGAGTTCGGCCCCGACGCGTCGAACCTCGGCGTTCGATCCACACGCTGACTACGGGGCCGACGACCTCGGGCGGCCGTCTCGTCACTCTCTTACTCTCGGCTCGTCGTTATCCCTCGACGAAACCGGGGTTGAACGCAGAACAATAATATCGGTGCACTCCTGATTACGGTCCATGGACGAGAAGGACCTTCGAATCCTCAAGGCCATCGGGACGCTCGAATCGGGGAGCCCCGACCGGATAACCGAGGAGACGGGTATCCCGAAGTCGACGGTTCACTACCGCCTCGAACGGCTCCAAGAACAGGGCATCATCAAGAACGACATCTTCGATATCGACTTCGAGAAGGCCGGGCTGAACCTCACGCTCATCACCGAGGTCTGGGCCGAGTACGGCTCTGAGTACCACAAGGAGGTCGGCGACAAACTCGGCGAGGTGCCCGGCGTCAACGAGGTGTACTTCACGCTCGGGGACACCGACTTCGTCCTGATTTCGCACCTCGCCTCGCGCGCCATGGTCGAGGACCTCATCTCCGAGTTCGAGGAGATAGACGAGATTTCGCGGACGAGTTCGACGTTCGTCATCACGACCATCAAGGACGAGCCGAACCCGCTGAACGACTACGAGCTCGAAGAGCTGAAAGCGGCGCTCCTCCCCGACGTGTCGTAACGCGGTCCGCGCCGACTCGCACCCGCGAGTGCGACGATTCGCAGCCGCGCCGGGCCGGGCCCGACCCGCATCCGCGTCCGCATCATTGCTGAATCCGCACCGACACCGCGCTTCGACCGCCGGAAGCGAATCAGTCTTCGAGTTGCTGGGCGCTCAGGTGCGCCTTGGCCTCCGTCCGGGTCGGGAGCCCGCCGGCGACGGCCAGCAGGACGACGCCGAGCAGACACCAGCCGCCGACCATCGCCCACTCGTAGGGCCACGCCAACGCCGAAGGCGAGCCGGGGAGGTAGAGGCCGACGAAGAACACCGTCAACAGCAGTCCGAGCGCGCCGACCGCGTAGCCGGCGGGGAGCTTGAACGGCCGGTCGAAGTCGGGGTCGCGGTAGCGGAGCACGAGGAACGAGACGACGACGAGGAGCCACGCCGTCACCATGCCGAGGCCGCCGGCGTTGACAACCCACACGAGCATCTGCTCGCCGAACAGGGGCGCGAGCGCCGCGAGCCCGCCGACGAGGACGATTGCGGTCGACGGCGTGTCGTGGTCGTCGTGAATCGTCGCGAGTCGCTCGGGGAGCATGTTCGAATCGGCCATCGCGTAGATGGCGCGACTGGCACCGAGAACGAAGCCGTTCCAACTCGTGAGGATGCCCGCGAGGCCCGCCAGCGCCATGATGCGGCCGATGGTCACGCTGTCGAACGCGATTTCCATCGCCGTCGCGGCGGGAAGCGAACTCTCGACGAGCGTCGCGCCCGTGGCGACCTGTCCGGCCGCCCAGATGACGGCGATGTAGAACGCGGCGGCGCAGGCGACCGAGAGCCCGATGAGTCCGCCGAGGAGCTTCGGCGACACGTCGGCCTCGCCCGCGGCCTGCGGAATCACGTCGAAGCCGACGAACATGAACGGCGTCATGATGGCGACCGTGAACACGCCGCCGATGCCGGCCCCCGCGAGCGGCGGCGACGACGGCGAGGTACCGTTGAACAGCGCGCCGAGGAGGAGCGTCAGGCCGGACAGCGTGATGACGAGCGCGAGAATCGCCTGGAACTGCGCGGCCGGGCGGACACCCCGGTAATTGAGGGACGTGATAACCACGGAGCCGATGACGCCCGTCGCGACCCACGTGCCGTAGACCGGCTGGCCGGCGACCGTCCAGAGTTCGAACACGTTGAACCCGGGGACGATGTACGCGAGGGCGCTCGGGAGCGCCACCGCCTCGAACGCGACGACGCTGACGTACCCGAAGATTATCGCCCACGTACAGGCGAACGAGCCGGCCGGTCCCAACGCCCGCATGCTGTAGGCGTGTTCGCCACCGACGAAGGGCATCGCCGAGGCGAGTTCGCCGTAGATGAGCGAGACGACGGACACCATGAACCCGCCGAGGACGAACGCCGAGATAGCGCCGGTGACGCCGCTCTGGTCGATGAAGTACCCCGTCTGTACGATCCAACCCCATCCGATCATCGCGCCGAGTGCGAGCACGAACACGTCGCGCTTCGAGAGGACGCGTGAGAGTTCTCCTGTCATGGTTATGAGTGACATCACCACATTCTAACTTACCCACTATATATCTTACTGTGTTCAATTTTTAGTCTCTATTAGGAACACAGTTCAATAGTTACCCACTATCTGGGACGACAAATCGAGCGACGAGTCACCGGAAAATCGCCAAACGGCCGCCGGTTCGAATAGTAGTCAACTCGTGGAGCAGAAAGAAACGGCGTCCGCACTCGATTCGCGTTCCGGGCGTCGTCGAGGGCGTTACGTTGGGTGTCGCGTCGGGTATTGCTCCGGGTGCCGGGCCGGGCGTCGGAGCGTTTACTCGTCGGTGGGCGCGTCCTCGACCCAGACCGTCTTCGTGTTGACGAACTCCCGAATCCCGTGTCGGGAGAGTTCGGTCCCGTAGCCCGAGTCCTTCGTCCCGCTAAAGGGGACTCGCGGGTCCGACGCGACGACGTGGTTGACGGCGACGTTGCCCGCAGTAAGTTTCGTCGTGAGCGCCTCGCCGCGCTCGGCGTCGGCCGTCCAGACGCTCGCGCCGAGGCCGTAGGGCGTGTCGTTCGCCACCCGGACCGCC
Source organism: Haloferax chudinovii (assembly GCF_042663345.1). Classification (NCBI taxonomy): domain Archaea; kingdom Methanobacteriati; phylum Methanobacteriota; class Halobacteria; order Halobacteriales; family Haloferacaceae; genus Haloferax; species Haloferax chudinovii. Next base: position 16,714 of record NZ_JBHTAB010000006.1, on the reverse strand, counting down.
TCCGCCTCGTCTTCGACTCTGATGACGGTGGCGACGGGGCCGAACAGCTCTTCGGTCCTCGCGGGCGCGTCTTCGGGCACGTCGGTCAGCACCGTCGGCGGGTAGTAGTGGCCCGGTCGGTCGAGCGGTTCGCCGCCGAGGCGGAGCGTCGCGCCGGCCTCCACGGACGCCGCGACCTGCTCGTGGAGCGTCTCCATGAGGTCCGCCCGGGCCTGCGGCCCCACGTCAGTCTCGGGGTCGGTGGGGTCGCCGACGGTCAGCGCGCGCATCTCCTCGGTGAAGCGCTCGACGAACTCGTCGTAGACGGCCTCGTGGACGAGAAAGCGCTTCGCGGCGATACACGACTGGCCGTTGTTCTGCGTTCGCGCCCGCGCGGCCCGCTCCGCGGTCGCTTCGAGCGGTGCGTCGTCGAGGACGACGAAGGGGTCGCTCCCGCCGAGTTCGAGCACCGTCGGCTTGAGTTCGCGCCCGCTCGTCTCCGCGACGGCCCGCCCGGCGCGGGTGCTCCCGGTCAGGCTGACGCCGCGGACCCGGTCGTCTTCGATGACGCCGGCGACGCGCTCGGCGGGAATCCGTAGCGAGGTGAACACGTCGTCCGGATAGCCCGCCCGCTCGAAGACGGAGGCGATGGCGTCGGCGCACCCGAAGACGTTCGGCGCGTGCTTGAGGACGGCGACGTTTCCGGCGGTGATGTGCGGGGCCGCGAACCGAAACACCTGCCAGAACGGGAAGTTCCACGGCATCACCGCGAGCACCGGGCCGATGGGCTCGTAGGAGACGTAGGTCTTCGACCCCGGCACGGTGCCGATGTGTTCGTCCTGCAGGAACTCGGCGGCGTGTTCGGCGTAGTAGTCGCAGACCCACGCGCACTTTTCGACCTCGGAGACCGCCTGCTCTATGGGTTTGCCCATCTCCGCTGTCATCAGCGTCGCGTACTCCTCGCTGTTTTCGCGCAGCACGTCGGCCGCGGCGGCGAGCAGTTTTTCCCGCCGCGAAATCGGCGTCTCGCGCCACGATTCGAACCGGTCCCACGCGGCGTCCAAGCGCGCGTCGACCGTCGCTTCGTCGTGCTCCTCGTGCGTCTCGATGACTTCCTCGGTTGCGGGGTTGATGGATTTCATGGTCATCTCTCGGGAGCGCGGCGGTCGCTCGCGACTCCCACATGGCCCCACCATCGTCCCAGATGTTGATAAAAGTTCCAGTAACACTCGATTATTCGGACTGTATTCAAAAAACGTCGGTGACGAACGCAATCGAGTACGGGGCCACCAGCTACGTTCGAGTCTGGCGTGACCGAACACGCTCCGACACGACCGACGTACTTTGGACATTATCCCATAAAGAACAATTTATTAGGATTCAGTTTAGACAGTGTCTCTATGAGAGAACAGACGACGAACTCGTCGGTCGAGGCGGCGTACGACGACTACCTCATGCCGATTTGGAAATCGCTGAACGTCCCGGTCGAGCGGGCGTCCGGCTGTACCCTCGAAGACTTCGACGGCAACGAGTACCTCGACGTGTTCTCGGGTATCTCGGTGACCAACGTCGGGCACAACAACGAGGCCGTCGTCGAGGCCGCGACCGAGCAGTTGGAGGAGTTCGTCCACGGCTGTTCGTACGTCCATCCGAACCGGCCGGTGGCCGACCTCGCGGAGACCATCGCCGAGGTGACGCCGGGCGACCTCCAGAAGACCTTCTTCTGTAACTCCGGCACCGAAGCCGTCGAGGGCGCTATCAAACTCGCCCGGAAGTACACCGGCTCGAAGGAGGTCATCTCGCTGGAGATGGGCTTCCACGGCCGCACCCTCGGGAGTCTCGCGCTCACCGGCAACAGGGCCTACAAGCAGGACATGGCTCCGACCATCAACGACGTGGCTCACACCGCGCCGCCGTACGCCTACCGGTGTCCCCGCTGTGACGGCGACACCTGCGGTGCGGACTGCGCCGACGCGCTCGAACGGGTCATCGGCTCGCACACCAGCGGCGACCTCGCGGCGGTCGTCGTCGAACCCGTCATGGGCGAGGCCGGCATCGTCGTCCCCTCGGAGGCGTGGCTCAAGCGCGTGCGGGACATCGCCCACGACCACGGCGCGCTCCTCATCGCCGACGAGGTCCAGACCGGCTACGGTCGCACCGGCGAACTGTTCGCCAGCGAGCAGTTCGGCATCGAACCCGACATCCTGACGCAGGCGAAGGGCATCGCCAACGGCCTGCCCCTCGGCGCGTTCACGGCCCCCGCGGACATCGCGGACGCGTTCGGCTCCGGCGACCACCTCTCGACGTTCGGCGGCAACCCCGTCGCCTGCGCGGCCGCCCTGGCGACCATCGAGGAACTCCAGAACGGTATCATCGACAACGCCCGCGAGAACGGCGAGTGGCTCTCGGCCGAACTCGCCACGCTCGAATCCGACTACGACGTGGTCGGCGAGGCCCGCGGCCTCGGACTGATGCAGGGCATCGAACTCGTCGACTCGGAGACGACCGGCCCGCAACACGTCGCGCCCGCCCCGGACAAGGAACTCGCGGCCGCGGTCGGCGAGCACCTCCGCGAGGAGTCCAACGTCGTCATGGGCGTCGGCGGCTACTACAAGAACGTCATGCGCTTCCAGCCCCCGCTGACGATTTCGCAGGCGCAACTCGGCGAGGCCGTCGAGGCGCTCCGCGCCGCGCTGGACGACTTGGCCTGAGTCGCCTGCGGCGACCGCGACACCCGCTCACGGCCTCGTTTCGATTTCTCTCGGTCTCGCGGCTTACGGTGGTGACAGTTGTGGATTTGAGCCGGGGAGGATGGCCCCTGCTGAAACGGCCGTCTCCGCCGGAAGTGCGTCCCGACCGTCGGTCTGGGTGCGTCTTACTCGTCGATTTTGACCATGACCTTGATGGCCTCGCGGTCGTCCATCGCCTGATAGCCCTCCGGGACGCCGTCGAGGTCGACGGTCTTCGTCAGGATGGGCGACGGGTCGAGGGTGCCCTGCAGTACGTCGTCCATGAGCTCCTCGATGTAGTTCCGGACGGGCGCGCCGCCGGCGGAGAACGAGAGGTTCTTGTAGAATATCGGCTGGAGGAAGTCGGCGGACTCGACGTGCGGGACGCCGACGGCGCCGATGGAGCCGCCGGGGCGGGCGACCTGCGCGGCGGTTTCGAGCGCCGACGCCGCGCCGACGCATTCGAGGACGTGGTTCGCGCCGCCGTGGGTGAGTTCGAGGACTTCTTCGACGGCCTCCTGCCCGCGAGACGAGACGGTGTCGGTCGCGCCGAGTTCCCGAGCGACCGCTAAGCGGTCCTCGTGGTGGCCGACCGCGATGATGCGCTCTGCGCCGATGCGCTTCGCCGCGAGGACGCCGCACAGTCCGACCGCGCCGTCGCCGATGACGACCGCGGTGTCACCGGCTTCGAGGTCCGCCAAGACGGCGGCGTGGTGGCCGGTCGACATCACGTCCGTCAGCGGGAGGAGCGATTCGAGCGTGTCTTCGTCGTCGGCGTATCGCTCGGGGACCCGAACGACCGTGCCGTCGGCGTGGGGGACGCGGACTTTCTCGGCCTGCGCGCCGTTGTCGTCGCCGTGCGGACCGAAGAATCCGCCGTCTACACACGCGGTGTGAATGCCTTTGCGACAGAACTCGCACTCCCCGCAACTGTACGCGAACGGGACGAGTACGCGGTCGCCCGACTGGACGCTCGTGACATCCTCGCCGACTTCCTCGACAATACCCATCGGCTCGTGGCCGACCCCGGCGCCCTCCTCGTGTTCCTCGTGGCCGCGGTAGAACCAGAGGTCGGACCCGCAGATGGCGGTGTGAGTGACGCGGATGACCACGTCGGTCGGTTCGTCAACTACCCCACCCTACTTCGCTCACCCTGGCGGGTTCGCTCGTGGAGGGTGGGGCTTGTCCATGAACTCGGCCTCGAACCCGTCTGGGTGGGCGGTAAACCCGCCGCTCAGCGTCACTGTTCCAGACTTTAGGGCAAGCTGACTGTCGCCCGTCCGCCGAGACGACTGTTGGCCCCGACGGACATACCGCATTCCGATATTCTTTGCCGCGTTATAATCTGCGTTCGCTTCCGACCCGCACTTCACACACTGGAAGTCGTTGCGAGTCGGGCGATTCTCGTCTGCGGTGAATCCACACTCGGCGCACCGCTTCGACGTGTACGCCGACCCCACCTGTTTCACCGCGATGCCTTCCGATTCGGCTTTGTACTCAACTTGCTCGTACAGCGTTCGGAACGCCCACTTGTGTCCCCACGACGCACCCGTGCGGTCGCGGATGTGGGTCAAGTCCTCGAACGCAATCACGTCGCACTCATAACGGCGTGCTTCGTTCACGATGGCGTTCGACGCTCTGTGGAGTACGTCGCGGATGTATCGCAGTTCTCGGCCACTCGACTGTTCGAGCGTTCGGTGAGCACTTCGTGTGCCGGTCTGTTGGAGTCCGGCGCGAACCGTCTCGAACTCGCGGAGGTTGTGGGTCAACTCCCGCTCGCTGACGAATGAGGCGGTGCTGGTGACGGCGAGGTTTTCGATGCCGAGATCGACCCCGAGGACCGTTCCGTCCTCGGCGGTGTTCCGTTCGGTATCGGTCTTGGGTCGGCGGAAGCCGATATGTAAAAAGTAGTCGCCGTTGCGGGCAGTGAGCGTGCTTTCGGTGACGCTCCATTCGTCGGAGTCGAGGTACTGCCGTTGGTAGCCATCGTCGGCGTCGGGGAGCGCAAGCGGACACCGGACGCGACTCTCCGTGGTGGTGAGCGACACCGTATCATCATCGAACAGCGTCATAGTTCGAGTGTCGTACGTCACTGTGGGTGCGGTGAAGGTCGGCTTGCTCACCGTCTTGCCGTTGGACCGGTGTTCGAGACTGCCAGTGATGGCCTCTGCGGCCTGGTGAGTGGCGAGAATCGCGTGCTGACTCCCGAGGCCGGTGTGTTCGCGCACGTCGTCGTAGGCGAGGGGCTGTACGTCGCTTTTCGCGTTGCACCTGCCCCACGCCATGTCGGTGGCGATTTGGCACCCACGTTTCCACTCGGAGATGGTCTCCTCGAGCAACTCGCGTTGCTCACCGTCCACCGAGAGGCGGGTTATTGCTGTCCGACGCACGTAGTCATCCGCTACAGTTTCAATGTAGATACGTGGCTATTTGTAGGTTGGTGGTTGTAGCCAATACGAACGCGCTCCTCCCCCCCCCTACTCACTCGCTTCGCTCGTTCGTTGAGGAAGGGGACTCCGCGCTACCGCTTCAGTTGAAAGCGTGGTTCGCCGACGAACTATCGGGTTGTCCCACCATCAACGGTGCCGAGATCGGGCTCGTCAAACTCGAGGGCTTGCGCGACAGCATCCGGAATCTCCGGCCGAGGCGCCGATTCGTGGCGCTCGATTTTCTCGGTCTTCCGCGTGTTCTCGTAGAGGGCGCGTGCGACCGGGAGGCCACGGAGATACTTGTAGTCGTGGAGGATCTCGACGCCCCGCTCCGTGAACCCGTAGAACTGGGAAGGGAGATCACGTTTTCCCTCACTTGGTTCGTATGTGTAGCGTGCGAGGAGCCCGGCGTCGATCAACGTCTCCAGCTGATCTTTGATAGCTGCTTGGCTCTTCCCAGTCATGTACTCGAGTTCGGCGAGCGACATCAGATGTGCGGGGTGGCCCAGCAGCTCTTGGATGATGAGATGGCGCGTATCCTGGGACAGCAGCTTGAACAGCCGCTGTTGTTCCGCGAACGGCCCTGCATCGGCCGCGCCAGTGTCGGTTTCGCTCATATGTGATGGTACGAGGTAGGGCGCTATAACAGTTAGGGCCATCCAAGTTGGTTAAGTCAGAAAAAACCAAGGTGATTCAGAAAGGATAAGGAGGTGTGGTTTGAATCGGCAGTTAATGACCGACCCAAGCCCTCCGCCGGACGCTGGGGACATTCTGACCGTTGTTCACGAGGCCGTCGGGGGCATCGAACTTGAGCCTGCAGAGAAACGAGAGATTTGGCGGTTCACACAGCGCGAATTGCCGTACCTCTGGAGTCAGCGGACATCGTATTTCATCCTGGGGAGCTATCGCGACCCCTATCTCCGCCGGCTCCGCGCCGTCCAGAACGAACTCACGAAGCAGCTCGGTGCCTATCCGTTCATCATGGGTGATCTCCTCGAACTCCCGACTGACCGGCTCAATACGTTCGATATTATGTTTTCGTTACTCGCGACCTACAGCGACTACATCGTCGGGGTATTCGAGAAGGAGAGTGGTGGGGAGGCTCCTGAATTGGGCGAGATCGATGACCCGCCGTATTTCGACAAGTCGTACGTGTTCCCGCGCGATTACGCGTGGGTGACTGACGAGAACCTTGACTCGAAACAGCACGTCATTCAGGCCGCTCTCGAGATTGCGTTCGCTGACGATTTGTCGGGGGATGAAGTCCAATCAAAGGTTGATTCGCTTGTTGATCGCGCACGAGAGAGCGGGTTTGACATCGACGAACAGGAGGTTTGGGATGTGATCGACGAGCGGCTAAATAAGGGAGTAGAGCCAGCGACGTACAGCTGGGTCCATCTCAACAAGTTCCGCAAATTCGAACTCCACAATCGGTGCTTCCCGTGGACGACAGAGGAGGAACTCCGTACTGTGGTTGGCGGCCTCCCGTCCCCAACACCGCGTCCGGAGTGGGAAGCAAGTGGGGAACGGTGAACGAGCCTACCCTCCTCGCTCGGCTACACACCCATCAGAGTGAGTCGATTTGGTAGTTTACTCTCGAGTAAACTACTTTACTACGCCCGGTTGAACACATCGTTATGAACGCTGGTTGGAGTGTCGGCGACGACACGACATCCCACGAGCTCGTCCACTTCGTTACCCAACAGACGCGGTTCGCGCTGATCAACAATATCCTCCAGCATCCCGAGCAACTCCCCGCGATGTACGAACTCGAGGAACTCAACCCCAGCGTGAGCGACGCTACTGTCTACAAACACATCCAGAAGCTTATCGACGCAGGTATCGTCAAAGAGGTCGCTCTCGATGACGATCAGCGCCGGCAGGGCTACCCTGGAAATTCTACGGGCTCACAGAGGGAGGCCGAACCTTCCTCGACGAGCACAACCTGCTTGCCGCGGAGGAGACGCTCCAGCAAATCTACGACACTATCGCTGACAAGCCCGAGAAGATGGTCAAGTACCAGAACGCCCCCCGGCCGGACGGCGCGTAACTCCTGCAGAATCGGCTCCGTGTCAGCACTTGATCACTGTTCGATTTCGTAGTCAGCCGCCAGCTTCTGGAACTCGGACCACTCAGGGAGCCGGTCGTCGTCGACCTCGCCGTGCGTCTCGAGGTAGCGGAGCAGAGCGTCGATTTCGTCTTCGAGGTCGTACTTCGCCGCCTGCTCTCGGAGGTCGTCCTCGTCGACGTCGACGTGGCTGAGCAGGAGGAGACAGTACGAGCGGTGGCGGCTGCCGTCGTCGATGAGTAGCGTGTGACAGCACAGCTCCGCCGGAGAGACTACGTCGAGTTCCTCGGAGAAGAGGTAGTAGCGGTGGCTGGTGAGCAGAAACTGAAGGTCAAACACGGCAAACCGAGAGAGGCCGGTTTCGTGGAACCCCTCCACATCGATCTCCGTCTCGGTCTGGGTGAGGAATTCGTCGTAGTCCTCCCAGAGAATCGTGCCCTTCGTGGCGACGGCTTCGAGGCGTTGGCGATGCAGATGGTGTGCGAGTTCACGGGCGAACTCGTGGAGACGGTCGAAATCGGCGTTGAAGTCATAGCGGCCGTCGGCCGTCCCGACGAGACCACGGTCACGAAACCGCTTGAGGACGCGGTTAACCGTGTTGCGGTAGTTGTCGCTCCGGGCGGCAATCTCGGAGACGGTTCGCGGCTGGTCGAGGTAGTACAGTACCTCGAGTGTCTTCCCGGTCAGCAGTTCGGGGAACTCGATGTGGGAGTGCTGGCGGACGAGGTCCCGATAGAGTTCGACGGCGCGAGCATCCGACGGGACGACTCGTTTTCGCCGGCCATCGCGTTCCGTGTAGACGAGTCCCTTTTCGACGAGGTCGTCCTCGGCGTTACCTCACCGACTGCCTACACCGAGATCGCTGAGCTTGCCGAGTGCTCTCCGAATGCCGCCAAAAAGCACCTCGACCGCTTGGCGGAGATGGGCATCGCTCGAGCCGATAGCGACAGCCGCCCAGCAACATACGAACGTAACGAGGGGTATCTCGAATGGCAGGACGCCAGTCGAATCGCAGCCGAGCTCTCTCTCGAAGCGATCATCGACCGCGTGGAGGCGCTTGAAGCCCAGCGAACGGAATACGAAGCGCAGTTCGAGACGACAGACCCAACGGCTGTCAATGTGTTTGATCACGATAGCCACGAAACCATTCACGAGCGGATGACCGACATCAGCGAGTGGCAGGGCGTGATTCGGGATATCCGGCTGTACGAACTTGCTCGCCAGCTCTCCCAGAACGACGGGCATCTGATTCCAGCGTAAATGAGTCAGCCACCGGAGGATCCGGCCCCACACTCAACGGGTCCACCGGATCGACAGACGTTGCGCCTGCTGGAGCGATACCTATCGTCGGATTCGCTCATCGCCGAGACTGCGTTCGACCCGGATTCATACGAACCTCGACTGCTTCGTGGACTGCTCGACGCTGGACGATATCCTGACACAGTAACAGCGGCCCGTCTCGACATCCGATGGTTCACGACTGGCGATTTCTCAGTCCACTACGTCGAAGAGCACGAGGACGGGATACACTGGGAGTGTCGCTGGGACTGGCACCCGAACGCGCACAACACCCGGTTGCACTTCCACAAGCCACCGTCTGCCACCGAAATTACCGACCTCGAACTCCCGTCGCTCCATCCACTCGAAGTATACTCCACCATCCTCACGGCGATAGAGCAACGCATAGAGACACTATGGTCGTCACAATGATCTCGTGATGAAGGGTGGTATTCAGATAAGGGTTGAAAGTTGAGGCGGAGCGTTTTGCGAGTGATTTATGCCCGAGCTCGCTTTGACGATAGTCTCGGCCAGATTGAGTTAGAGTTTGTGGAACGAGAAGCGATACCGCAGCTGCTGATGAAGCCCAGTATTCAGCTCCACCTGCAGAACTGTCTATTTCAAATACTGTTCTTATTCTTGATGTATCTGGTGTCGAACGGGCACATGTCACCGTTCACAATTGGGTACACAAGGAAGATTTACAGCCCGACAATGGTTGATTCCCGAATCACGTTGCGGTCGATGAGACCGTGATTCGACTCAATGACGAGTAATACTGGCTGTACGTTGCTCTCGATTCCGAACCAAACAAATTACACGTACGTCACTGTCTATAGTAGCCATTAGAATTTTCACCTCGAAGACTCTTGCAACAGGCAGTGGATCATCTCGACAAGATCTCTGTCGAGGAATTGCAAGCCTCCCTCGACAACGTTGAAGGAAAGAAGCCGACACAGCGGCTGTTGGCGGCTATCGCGTACAAAAACGGTGTGACTCAAACCGAGTTGGCCGAGTGGTATGACGTTGAGCGGCGGACAATCTACGGTTGGCTCAAGCGACTCGATACCGACGAGTCGCTTGAGCACGCCGTAGTCGATGATAAACGAACTGGGAGAAAGCGAAAACTTTCAGAAACACAGCAAGAAGAGTTCGAAGAGACGGTCCACGAGCCACCCGAAAATGTGGGGATTGACGTGCCGGCGGTTGCTGAAAGAGGCGGGATTGAGCTATCAGAAACCACGCCGGACAGCCGCTGAAGCTGACGAAGACGAACGAGAAGAGTTCTACGACAAATTCAAAAAAAGCGGCGGGAGATGGACGCCACCGTAGTCTGTATCGATCAAACCAAGAGATCTGTGCAAGTTGAGCCGCGTGCCGCGCGGAAACCACGCGGCACGCGGCCCTCTGTCGAACTCTCTGGCCAACGCGACTGGACGTGTCTGCTGGGCGCGATCACCGAGGACGGTGATCGCTTCTTCTCGCGATTCGAAGAGTACGTTACTGCCGATCACGCAAAACATTTTATTTTAGCACTATGTGAAGAATTCAAAGATGACTTGCTCGTAGTGCTGGACGGAGTGCCGTACTTTCAGGCGTCGGCCGTCACGGACCTAGCGGCCCGTGACGACCTCGAGTTCGTTACGCTTCCATCGTATTCGCCGGAGCTGAACCCGGTCGAAGAGTGTTGGAGACAGCTCCAAGCAGCTCTGAGCAACCGGTTCTTCGACTCACTCGACGAGTTAACGACGGTGATTGACACTGCTCTCGAGCAACTTTCGATCGCAAAAGTGAGTAACTACTTCTAATAACTACTATATCTGGCTCTGTTGAAACCCTATCTGGACGACGTCAAATCGGATTAGGCCAGTGCGGCAGCCGCTACACATACGCGATTTCGACTTTCGAGCAGCATATCACCCCCGAATTAACGTATTTTCGGAAAGAACCCGCCCTCATGCCCTCCCACACGCGCCGCCAACTCCTCACAACCCTCGGCTCCACAAGTATTGCGCTTGCTGGCTGTCTCTCGCCGTCTCGCCCCTCGGGAGATTTCGGAGACGTCACCGGAACGTGGCCGATGAGCGGTCGAAATCCCGGTCATACTCGACGGGCGGCGTCTGGTCCGACGGACCCGAAGACGGTCTGGCAAACCGACCTCAGTCAGGTACGGGCCACTGGCACACCAGCTATCAGCGCTGGGCACCTCTACCTTCCCGTCGACGCGATCTCCGATACGGCACGCCATCGGTATCGGATTCACGCGTTGCGCGCGGCAACCGGCGAGGAACGATGGCAGGTGCCACTTCGGTCGGAGCCGAACGGACCACCCGCAGTACGTGGTGATCACATCGTCGTGACGGCCAAGCGGGCGCTCGAAAAAGGTCGTATCATCGGCTTCCAGACGCGGTACGGTGACGAGGACTGGCTCGTCGACATCGACGCCAGACTCACTGCCCCACCCACGATTGCCGACGGAGTCGTCTACGTCCCCGACTGGAGCGGTCGCGTCCACGCTCTCTCAGTCGGGGACGGGTCTGTGCGGTGGTCACACAACGTCGATGCGGAGGCTGGTGGGCGAACATTCACCGAACCAGTCGCCGTTCTCGATGGGACGCTCTACCTCGGCTCGCGGTCAGGAAAGACCGGCCTCGTTGCGCTGGACGCCACAACAGGCGAAAAAGAATGGGTCGAATCTACACGCACGGTGACTGGTGGGCCGGTAGCCCATCCCGAGGGTGTCGTCGTGCAGAGTCATCAACTCGTGACGGCGTTCGACACCGATGGAACACGCCAATGGTCGTTCAACATCCCCGATGCTGGGGTGCAACAGATCGCGGTCGACAGTCAACACCTGTACGTGTCCGCCGGAGACACGGTCCAGGCGATCGATTGGAATGGGGAGGACGCGTGGACGTACGAACCTCCCGGAGAGCGGGTGGGAATTCCGACTGTCGCCGGCGAGACGGTACTCATCCGAAGCGAAAAACGGCTTGTCGCGTTATCTCGGGCAACCGGGGACGAGCGGTGGAGCACGACCCCAGGTGGTGCGGGTCGTGTAATCGTGACTCCTGAGGCAATTTTCTCACCCGAGTCAGACGGAAGCGTGGTTGCACTCGGAGAGAGCTAGGAATCTCCCCCGTAGTCGTGCTTCGGCGTCTTCCATTAGAGATGCGCCTCGACGGCCCTCTTGAAACTCTCCTCTTCAGATACGTATTGCCTGAAACAACCGCTCGCTGAGTATTGCGTATCTCGCAGCCGCCCTACATATCACACCGTCCTCGTTCATGAAGACAGATCACCGGCGAGGCCAACGAACCCGACACTCACTCCCAGGACCATAATCAGGAGTCCAATTTGACCAAACGCGTTTGAATCCGCCGCGAATAGGTCTCGACCCGAGATAAGAAACCTCCGAATAAAACGAGAAGAAGACTGAAGTCAAACGCACTATCACTCAGATTTCTCGATTGAGAGCGGTCACTCATGTCTCTCGATTGAAACCGTCAGTTCATATTCTTTTTTGATAGACTCATCCTCTGTACCGTCCACGGCAAGCCAAAGTGTGACTCCTGCTGGGGTTCCAACAGAGCCGTCTCGACCGATCCGGAACTAACGAACCATCGCCTCCTGCTGCTGGTGAAGCGGTACGTCATTCGCAATGGCGAAGTCCTCTCTACAGGCCCCAGTTCCTCCGAACCGATCCACGAGTGGGTTGTTCGTCTCCAAAGAGGGTTGTGGGATGATTCGCAGAAGCCAAAACTATTTCATGTCGATTATACATACGTACTGACATGGCCCCAAGAGAGACGGCCCTTCAGTACTCTCCGGCGGTAGAGTCGCCCTCGGGAAACTCGTCGCTGCCACCTCGGTATTATACACGTGGTTACAAGGAACCGTTACGAGTCGACCTCTGCTCAAGCGAATCTGGCACGGGGTAGTCGGCCGACGACGGAGGACCTCAGTTGCGGCGGTCCTCTCGGCCCCGATAGCGGCGATCGTGACCGGACCGTTGGTGGCCGCAACGTACGGCTACAGTCGCGTTGAACAGTGGGTTCTGGGGAGGTTAAACGTGACGGATCCGAACGCGATTGCGGTCATTGGCATCGTCGTGCTGGTCGCGGTCGCTGCAGCTTTCGCCGCCAGAAATTCCGGGTTAGTGCCCACAATCCTCCACCGACTCTTCGGTGCGACGGGGATGCACTTCGAGACAGTCGGTCCGCTGGAGACCCTCGGAACTGCCGTATTCCTCGCCTGCTTGTTCGGTATTGCCCTCGGGACGGTCGGGTTCACGCTCGGAACGATCAGTCGGAAAATTAGCGGTCTGTTCGGCCGCCGTCGCAACGGTATGCCCTCGAAAGCGTAGCCCGTAGCTCGTTTCTACTTGAACTTCGTCTCCACGGTTCGACGTCGGAAGCACGATGATACGGTACGCGCGAACCCTGTCTTGGCTACAGCCGAGCCAAGTTACGTTCTATGCAGTCCCCGAACTCACATCCGTGTCCGGCCGCTCGTCGAGGTCCACATCGACGACGACGGTGTTTTTCCGCTCCCGATGGCTGCGGGGCGCACCAGGCTGCGTCACGCCTCATCACAATCTTTATGCACGGGATAATATAATCTACTGCATAATGATTAACCGAGAGCGGGAATTAGAATGGCTGACCTCACATCTCAAACGAGATGACCGGCAGTTTCTCGTTGTGTACGGCCGCCGTCGAGTTGGGAAAACGACGCTCGTGACGACAGCACTCGATTCGCTCGAACAGGAGACCCAATATTACCTTTGCGACCAGCGAGGACCGCAACACAATGCAACGCAGTTTGCACGACAGTGCGCGGATCACTTCGACGATGTTCCACCCGATGTGGACACGTTTCTGGATGCGTTTCGATATCTCAAGGGACGGGCTGACGGCCCGTTTGTCGTCGCGTTAGACGAGTTTTCCTATCTCGTAGGGGAGGACGAGACCATCCCGTCGGTATTCCAGACTATCGTCGACGAGGTGCTCGCTGACACAGACATTTCGATCGTCCTCCTCGGCTCGTCGATATCGATGATGGAAGAAGGCGTGTTGAGTTACGAGAGTCCACTCTATGGACGTCGAACTGGACAGTGGCGACTCGAACCGCTCACCATCGGTGACGTCTCGAAATTCTTCCCTCGGTATGATGCTGATGCGATAATCCAGACGTACAGCGTTCTCGGTGGGGTGCCGGCGTACTTAGAGCAATTTGACGGGACTCAAGACCTCTTTTCGAACATCGAACAGCACATCCTCTCCAAGGGTGCGTTCCTCTACGAGGAACCCGAATTCCTTCTCCGACAGGAACTCCGGGAACCGACCACCTACATGGCGATTCTTGAGGCGATTGCCAACGGTGCAACTCGTGTGACCGATATCGCGAATAGCATCGATAAGAAGGCAAGCGGCATCTCACGGTATCTCCAAAACCTGACTCAGTTAGCGCTCGTCGAGCGCGAAACGCCGGTCACAGATCCCGACGGACGCGGTGTCTACAAACTGACTGACCAGTTCGTCCGGTTTTGGTTCCGCTACGTCTCGCCGAACCGGGGAACACTCGAACAAGGGCGAACGGAACCTGTCCGAGAATCGATTGCTGAAACAGTACCGACGCACACGAGCTTCGCGTTTGAAGAGGTCTGCCGACAAGCCGCCCGAGCGCCGTCGTTCCCAGTTTCCAGTTCCCGAGTCGGTCGCTGGTGGTACAGCGAGCAAGAAATCGACGTGGTCGGATTGAATCCGCAAACGAAGTCGCTATTTCTCGGCGAATGCAAATGGACCACTAGCCCCGTTGGCCGGTCACTCCTAGACGACCTCGAAGCGACTGAACCGGACGTGCGTTGGCAAGGCTCCGACCGAGACGTTGCGTACGGGCTCTTTTCGCGGTCCGGTTTCACGGACGGACTCGTGGAGCGTGCAGCACAGCGTGAGGATGTCCATCTATTCACCCCGGCAGATGTGTTGGCGCTGTTCGAGTAGAGTCCCACGTTTTTGTCCTCCGTACGGGACGACCGGTTCGCTGTTCAACATACGCTGATGCCGTACGCCGCTGCATCCCATCAGCCGACCACAAAATATCTAACAGCCAACACGAAACTGCTAGTAGATGCCCTCCTCTCACCGCCGCCGATTCCTTCGTGCTTGTGCCGCCGCCGTTGGGCTCGGAACTGCTGGCTGTCTTGGTTCCGAGGTGCCTGCAGAGACGACGACAGAGACCGAAACCCGGACAGAAACGGGAACGGAGACGACCGCACGTACCCAAACCACGCAGCCAGACTCCCCAGTCGTCTGGCGGCAAACGGTCGGGTCAGAAATCACGACTCCCCCGACGAGTACGGGAGAGAGTCTCTACGTGGGAACGAAGTCCGGATCCCTTGAATCGCTGCACACTACTGACGGAAGCAAACAGTGGTCGTATGACGCGGACACCGAACTCCGTGGTTCGCCGGTCCACGTCGGCGAGACGGTGTTCGTTATTGTTGGAAAGAACGATTTGTTCGAGAACCACGGCGTAGTCGCCCTCAACGCCGAAACCGGAACCGTGGAGTGGACGTTCAGTCCCGAAGCATGGTGGCTGGAGATTCTCGGCGTCACCGAGGATGTGCTGTACGTCGGGACCGAAGACGATGCGATTGAGGAGGCCGGTCAGACACTCTACGCGCTCTCTGTTGCTGACGGAGCAGAGCGGTGGTCCGGAGAGATTGGCGACCCCTCTGGCGGACTGACTACTGAGACGATCTACGTCCCCACGTACGGCCGCCTCTATGCGTACGATACAGCAACCGGTGAGCAGCGGTGGACTGCAGCGGTCGAAGATTATTCGTACCAGACAATTGTAGCGACCGACGAAACAGTCTGTTTCGTTGCCGATGAGGGCGATACCCGTGGAAAACTCATTGCGCTGGATAGCGAGACGGGTGTGGAGACGTGGAGTCACGACGACTGGGTCGCGACGTCGACGACGCTCGATAGTGGCACCCTCTATGTCGGTGGCCAACACATCGCCGCATTCGACCCGGAAAGTGGTGAACAACAGTGGCAGGCAGACGAGTCGGGGTTCGTCCCACGGGTGCCAGTTCAGGACGATGTTCTCTTTGCCGGTGGAGGAACGGTGCGAGCGTTCGATACTGAGGGCGGTACTCTCAGTTGGACGTGGTCCCCCAACGAGGGTGTCGAGGGTGTGGTCCCGTCTGTAACGATAGGTGACTCGTTGTACGTCGACTCGTGGAGGAGAGACGACCCACGGAACCGATTCAAGTTCGCGCTCGATGTAACGGCAGGTGAGCAACAGTGGGCGTTCGAGGACGGAACCCAACTCACTGACCTCTCGGCTGATAGCACTCAGACCTACGTCGGGTCTGCGAAGGGTACGGTCTATTCGCTGCAGTGATTTCCGGTCACGAGTCCGGTGTCCGCTGAGAGGGGATTCGTCACCGGCGAGACTGGGTAGCGAGCGCATTACATAGTTCACCGGTCGCCCAATCTACGTTGATGTGGCCTTGGGGACACCTGTTATTCGGTGCTTTCGCGTACTTCGGCTATCGTCGAATACGACAGCTGGGCACCTCACGGGTCAGCGTCGGACTGTCGCTCACGCTCGGTACGCAGTTCCCGGACCTGGTTGACAAACCGCTCGCATGGTACGTCGGTGTGTTACCAACTGGCCGGTCGCTTGCTCACTCCATCTTCACCTTCTTTCTCGTCGCGGTTGTCCTCACTCAGATCGGGTGGAGAGTGGACCGAGATGAAGCGGTGTTCGCCTTTCTCTTTGGGTACTTCACGCACATCGTCGGTGACATTATCCCGCCATTGCTCGATGGCGAACGCTACTACGCGACGTTTTTCCTTTGGCCTGCACTCCCAGCCGTGGACTACGGTACGGAACTCACGTTGCTCCCCCGACTTCGAGCGTTAGACCCCTCGCCAGTGCTCTTTGTCCAGTTCGGTCTCCTCACACTCGTCGCGATAGGGTGGTATCTCCGGGCGCGCACTGCACACAGCTGACCTCATCTTCCACCAAGCGGCGAAAGTGAGCGTGAGTAAGTCCGTCGATGACCCGTTTAGATGCCATTTTGTGAACACGACTGCGACGCTCGGACTTCTCGAGTCGGCCCGGCGAGAAGACGCGCGAGTCGTTCTCGCGTCAAGCGCGGCAATCTACGGACACCCCAGAACCGTCCCGGTCCCCGAAAACGAACCCAAAGA
>NZ_JBHTAB010000005.1:0-218644 GCF_042663345.1 Haloferax chudinovii | reverse complement strand
AGATGGCGGTGGGCCTGTGGGCCGAGCGTCGAACGTGTTTGCTACTCGTGCGGCGCTGTATCCCCTCCCTACTCGCTCGCTCCGCTCGCTCGTTGAGGAAGGGGCCTTAGCGCCTCAATTCAGGTAAGCGGGGGTGACAGTCCGGCGTAGTCCTTCGATTTTCGACGACTCGGAGTCGTCGTAGGAACTAAATAGGGGTATGCCATATCATACCATGTATGGCCTCAGCACCCAGTGACGACTTGTTCGACCAGTTCTTGACCGACCGCGGTCACGAGACAGAACCGGCACGCTGGGACCGATCCTATAACAAACTGCAGTGCCCCGACTGCGGGGCCCTGCACGACATGGGCGCGGCGACCTGCTCCGTCTGCGAGTGGGTCCCGGAGGCCTGACGCGTCCGAACTGACCAAGCCACGAGCACCTGTTCTCGACGGTTTTCACCCGCTCGGTGAGCCGTTCGCGAACGCCCGGCGAGTACGCAACTCCGGGCGCGTTCGCCCTCGTCCGAAGCACGTCGCTTATCACCGATAAGACCGTGAACGTGCACAATGAGCGAATCCGACGTGACCGTCACCCGGCTGTTCGGCGGCCCGGGAAGCGGGAAGACCACGGCCTTGCTCGACAAGGTCGAGGAGATTCTCGAACAAGACGGCGTCACCATCCGCGACATTCTCGTTGTCTCTTACACCCGAGCCGCGGCGGCCGAGGTCCGCGACCGGCTCGCGGAGCGACTCGACATCAACCCGCGCTCGCTGAAGGGGAACGTCTCGACGATGCACGCGAAGGCGTACGAACTGCTGAGCCTCTCGCGGAACGACGTGGTCGGCGAGAGCGACAAACAGGAGTTCTGCGAGGAGTACGGCGTCGAGTTCGAAGACGAGTACGGCGGCGCGGGCCGCCGGACCGCCCGCTCGACCACCATCGGAAACAAGGTCATCGCCACGAGCCAGTGGCTCCAGCGCACCCGCCGCGACGTCTCCGACTGGTACGACGTGCCGTTCCAGTGGAACGTCGAGGAGGTCCGTCTCCCGCCGGAAGTCGACCCGAACGCCCAAGAGGGCAACAAGTACACCCCGACGTGGCCCTCCGACGACGACCGCATCGACATCCCCGAGGCCATCCGCGCGTGGCGCGCCTACAAGGGCGAACACGGGCTCGTCGGATTCGCTGACATGCTCGAACGCGTCAAACAGCGCGCGCTCGTCCCCAACGTCGACTACCTCGTCATCGACGAGTTCCAGGACATCACGACCCTCCAGTACGACGTGTACGAGGAGTGGAAGCCCCACATGGAGGGCGTCCTCATCGCCGGCGACGACGACCAGGTCGTCTACGCGTGGCAGGGCGCGGACCCGAACCTCCTCCTCGACGCGGAACGCGACAACGACGAGATTCTCCCGAACTCCTACCGGCTCCCGTCGAACGTCCTCAACGTCGTCAACCGAGAGATTCGCCACATCGACAAGCGACAGGAGAAGGACCTCAAACCTCGCAAGGAAGGCGGCGCGGT
Source organism: Haloferax chudinovii (assembly GCF_042663345.1). Classification (NCBI taxonomy): domain Archaea; kingdom Methanobacteriati; phylum Methanobacteriota; class Halobacteria; order Halobacteriales; family Haloferacaceae; genus Haloferax; species Haloferax chudinovii. The sequence goes on along the minus strand of NZ_JBHTAB010000005.1, from coordinate 217,131 downwards.
CGAGGCCGTCGAGAGCCCGTCGATGCTCGAACTCGCCCGGAACGTCCGCTACACCGTCGAGAAAGACGAGGGCACCGTGATGGTGCTGTTCCGCGCGCGCTACCAGATGTTCCAGTTCATCGACGAGTTCCTCCCGTCGGGCATCCCCTTCTCGACGCTGACCGACCAGCGCATGTGGACCGACCGGCTCACGCAGTACGTCCGCGCGGTCGAGGCGCTCGACGCCGAAGAGCCCGTCGACGGGCTGGAGGCGCGCCGCCTCGCCGACATGCTCCAGGACTCCGCGTTCGGCACGAACGACCGCGACGACCTCTTCGACGCCATCGACGACAGACAGGAGGAAGTCGGCGTCGACGACATCACGAACATCGAGTTCACGCCGAAGGAGATCAAGAACTTCGCGCCGTTCGCCCCGGACAGTTCGTCCGCCAGCGACATGGTTCGCAAGGTGACGAGCTTCCAGCGCAAGTCCGTCAACGCGTACTTCGGCGGCGACTACGAGGGGATGGACCCCAGTCGCGTCCGCGTCGGCACCATCCACTCCGCGAAGGGTCGCGAGGCCGACCACGTGTTCATGGCGACCGACCTCACCGAGAAGGTCGTCGAGCAGATGGCCGCCTCCGTCTCCGACGAGGAGCTCGAAGCCCGCGGCATCGAGGAGTTCACCGCGACGACGAGCCCCGTCCCGCTCATCACCGACAACGAGCGCCGCGTCTTCTACGTCGGGATGTCCCGCGCCCGCGAGCGGCTCATCGTCCTCGAAAACCTCGTCACCGGCGCGCCGACGCTCCCCATCAGCGTCCTGCTCCACAACGAGATTCGCGAGGCCCCCGCGCAGGACCTCGTCGACGACGCGCAGGAACCGCCCGCGCCCGAACCCGAGGCGTAACGTCCCGTGCGGAGCGGTCCGCGCGGTGGCGACGCCATCGACGCCGCCGTTTCAGCGCGAGACGCCGTCGGCTTCGTCGCCGTCTCCAGCGGCTCCGACCCGACGAGTCGCTACCTCACCGGCCGCGAGTTCGACTGCGACCTCGCGTACGTCCGCGTCGACGGCGAGACGCATCTCCGGGTCCCCTCGACCGTCGAACCGCCGGCGCTGTCGGTCGCCTCGGTCCGCGTCGACGACAGGCCGCCGGGGAAGGCCGCCGCGGCCGTCCTCGCGGAACACGGCGCTCCCGGTGGGACCGTCCTCGCGCCCCGGACGGTTCCGCACGACGCCGCGCTCCACCTCGAATCGGCGGGTTACGACCTCGCGTCGACCGCGGCGGTCGAAGCCGCCCGCGCGGTGAAAGACGCCGCCGAGCGCGACGCGGTCGAGGCCACCCAGCGCGCGGCGACTCGCGGCGTCGGTCGCGCGGCCGCGATACTGGCGTCGACGGTCGAAGGAGCCGACGAGGGCGACGGCGACGGCGGCGACGGTGACGGCGAACCGCCCGTCCTCCACTGGGACGGCGCGCCGCTGTCGACCGAGCGACTCCGTCGGCAGGTGAACGCGAGGCTCGCGGCCGAGGGCGTCGATTCCGCGGGCGCGACGGCGGTTCGCGCGGGGACCCGAGGCGACGCGGGCGAGCCGGTCGAACTCCGGCCGGGAGAGCCGATAGTCGTCTCGGTCGGCCCGCGCGGGCCGACAGGCTACCGCGGCGCGCTGGCTCGCACGTTCGTCGTCGACCCCGACGGCGGGTGGGAGCGCCGGGCGCACGTCGCCTGCGACGCCGCCAGAAAGGTCAGTCTGGTCGAGGCGGACCCCGGCGACGACGCCGGCTTCCTCGGGAGCGAACTCCGCGCGGAGACCGCCGCGTTCGGCTTCTCGATGGCCGACGAGGTGACGAGAGACGTGGGCGGCGGCATCGGCCTCGCGGCCCGTGAGGACCCGCCGCTGGACGGCGACTGCGAACTCGTCGCCGGCAACGTCCTCCGGGTCCGCGCCGCGGTCACCCACCCGGACCACGGGCGGGTCGAACTGACCGACGTGCTGGTCGTCGGCGACGACGGCCCCCGACTGCTCGGCGACGCGCCGACCGGTCTCGACCCGAGTCGCTGGTAGTCGGCTCGCGTCCCGCGGGGCCGGTCACTCCTCGTCGTCCGGCTCTTTCGCGACGCCGCCGACGACTTTCTCGGCCGCGAGCGAGGGGATGTCCTGCGGCATGGTGAGGAACTTCGGGAGTGCGACCATGAGCACCGCGAGAAGGAGCATCGCGCCGCCGAAGACGGTCCGCCCGTCGGCGAGGAGCGTGAGGCCGAAGCCGCCGACGGGGATGGCGAAGATGAGGGTCGCCGCGAGACCGACCATCTCCAGGATTCCGAGTCGCATCGCCCGAGGCTACACCACGGGCGAGTAAAAGCGTCGCGACCGGCGGGCGGACGAGCGCGTCGTTCGGGCGGTGGGAGCGGGGCGACCCGTCGCCGCCGCCGACCGTCGGGCGAGGTAGCATTAAGCCGCCTCCGAATCGACTGCCCGCATGGTCACCGTCACCTCCGGGATGCTCGTCGTCTTCGCGCTCGTCGTCGTCACGATGGCGCTGTTCGTGACGGAGGCGGCCCCGCCGGACGTGACGGCCATCGGCGTCATCGTCGCGCTCGTCGTTCTCGAACCGTGGACGCGGGTGGACCTCCAGACGGGGCTGTCGGGGTTTTCGAGCGCCGCGACCATCACCGTCCTCTCGATGTACGCCCTCAGCGAGGGAGTTCGACAGACCGGCGCGATTCGCGTCCTCGGCGACGCGGTCGCCTCGTTTACGAACGGGAGCGAGAGCCGACTGCTCGCCGCGGTCGTCGGCCTCACCGGCCCCATCGCGGGCGTCGTCAACAACACGCCGGTCGTGGCCGTGTTCGTCCCGATGGTCTCGGACCTCGCCGACCAGGCGAACGTCTCGCCGTCGAAGCTCCTCATTCCCCTCTCGTACGCCTCGATGCTCGGCGGCACGCTCACGCTCGTCGGGACGGCGACGAACCTCGTCGCCAGCGAGGCCTACGCCGAGGCGACGGGACTGCCGCCGTTTTCGATGTTCACGTTCACGCCCCTCGGTGCGGTGGTGTTCGTCGTCGGCGCGGGCTACCTCCTGACGGTCGCACCGCGGCTCCTGCCCGAGCGAATCGAGCCCGGAAACCGAACCGGGAACTACGGCGTCGAGCCGTTTCTCGCCCGCGTGCTCGTCCCCGCGCGGTCGCCCCTCGTCGGCAGCCCGGCGGGAGAGGTCTCGGACGACACCTACCGCGACCTCAACGTCGACATCCTCGACGTGCTCCGCGGCGGTGAGCACTTCATCGCGGCCGACTCCGACCGCGAGGTGACCGCCCGCGACATCCTGACCGTCCGGGGCGACCCCGCGACGATTCGGCGCTTCTGCGACCTCGCGGACCTGCGGTTCCTCCCGCACGCGTCGGTCACCGACGCCGAACTCGACCGCCCCGAGCGCGTGGCGCTCGTCGAACTCGTCGTCCCCCGCGAGTCGGGCCTCGTCGGCGAGACCATCGGCGGCGCGCGACTCCGCGAGCGCTACGACGCGACGGTGCTCGCGGTCCGTCGGCGCGGCGGCGACCTCATCCGCGAGCACTTCAGAGACGTGGACCTCCAAGTCGGCGACTCACTGCTCCTCCAGACGACGGACGAGACGGCGCGGTATCTCCGCGACAGCGGCGACTTCGTCGTGACCAGCGAGGTCGCAGACGAACTCATCGAGGACGACGGCGGACTGTCACCGACGGCGCTCCGGGCGTTCGCCGTCGTCGCGGCGGTCATCGGACTGGCCGCGCTCGGGGTCGTCCCCATCGCCATCGCCGCGCTCGGCGGGGTCGCCGCGATGGTCTCGCTCGGCTGTCTGTCCGCGAGCGACGCCTACGACGCGGTGAGCTGGAACGTCATCTTCCTCCTCGCGGGCGTCATCCCGCTGGGCCGGGCGCTCCAGCTGACCGGCGGTGCCGAGCTCATCTCGGAGTTCGTCGGCGTCGCCGCGACCCACCTGCCCGTCATCGCCGTGATCGCCGCGTTCTACCTGCTCACGGGGCTGTTGGCGAACGTCATCACGCCGGTCGCGAGCGTCGTCCTCCTGCTCCCGGTCGCCATCGACACCGCGTTCGGCCTCGGTGCCGACCCCTTCGGCTTCGCTCTCGCGGTCACCTTCGGCGGGAGCACGGCCTTTATGACTCCCATCGGCTACCAGACGAACCTGATGGTGTACGGACCGGGGGGCTACCGCTTCACCGACTATCTCCGCGTGGGCGCGCCGCTCCAACTTCTTCTCACGGTCGTCACGACGGCCGGTATCGTCCTCATCTGGGGCGTCTAGGGGTCACTCGGCTCGGCTCTCGCCCGCGTTGCGACGCTGGTCAGTCTCCGCCCGGACGCCGTCCTCGCCGTTCGAGGGGTCGTAGGCCGCCGGCCCCGAGGGAAGCGTCTCTGGGTCGTCGACACTCAGGCCCGTGGTGACGAGCAGACGGAGGCCGCGGCGGACCGGCATGTCGAGTTCGCGAATCTCGTCGGAGGAGACCATGATGAGCGCCCCGGCGGTCGGGTTCGGGCTGTGCGGGACGAACACGGTAAACAGGTCGTCGTCGGAGACGTCTGAGACCGACGGCGGAGCCTCGTTGGTGACGAAGCCGATGGAAAACAGCCCCTCGCGCGGGTACTCGACCAACACCACGCGGTCGTAGCCGGCGGTCGGTTCGGTGAGCGACTCCGACACCTGCCGGACGCCGAAGTAGATGGTTCGGACGAGCGGCAGGAGCCGAACGCCGCGCTCGAAGCTCCCGAAGAGCCGCTGGCCGAGGCTCATCGACGCGAGGTAACCGAGAAGCGAGATGGCCACGGCGATGGTGAGCGCCGACAGCACCTGCGAGATGATGGCGATGTCGCCGGAGTAGTTGAGCGCCCCGGCGAGGAAGGGCGTCACCTGGCGGACGACCGGGCGGAGCGCGGCGGTGATGCGGTTGAACACGAACTGGAGGACGAACACCGTCACGGCCAGCGGGGTGACGAGGATGAGGCCGGTGACGAAACTGCTCCGCAGTCGGGCCAGAACGTCCATACCGACTCTCCGGACGACGACGGTAAAATTGTATGGGCGAGAGAGTCACGAAACCGTGATGGGAAACGGAAACGGTAGGGATTAAGTTCAGCCGACCGAAGCCGCGGGTATGTTCACGGGAATCGTGGAGGGGCCGGGCGAAATCGTCGACGTGACCGACGCCGACGGCGGTCGCCGCCTCCGCATCCGGACCGACCTCGCGTTCGACGACCTCCACCACGGCCAGTCGATAGCGGTCTCGGGCGTCTGTCTGACCGTCGAGGCGTTCGGCGACGACTGGTTCGAGGTGTTCCTCGCGGCGGAGACCGTCGAGAAGACCTACCTCGGCGACGCCGTCGAGGGCGACCGCGTCAACCTCGAACGCGCCCTCGCGGCCGACGACCGCTTCGACGGCCACATCGTCCAGGGCCACGTCGACGGCACGACGACGGTCACGAACGTCGAGCGCGTCGGCGACGACTGGTTCTTCGAGTTCGACCTCCCCGAGTCGCTGGCGAAGTACGTCGTCCAGAAGGGCTCGGTCTGTCTCGACGGCATCAGCCTCACCGTGGCCGACCGCCGCGAGGACTCCTTCGCCGTGGCCATCATCCCGACGACCTACGACCTGACGACGCTCTCCGAAAAGGAGGTCGGCGACTCGATTCACGTCGAGGTCGACGTGGTGGCGAAGTACGTCGAATCGATGCTCGACGGCTACGCCGAGCGGTTAGTCGCCGAGTAGCGGGGGCGACGCGGTTCGTCTCGGCTCGCGGTTTCGGCCGTCGTCACGGCCTCAGTCCTCGAACTCCGTCCGTTCGGAGCTGAACGACGCCGCGCTCGGGCCGGGGGCGTGGGCGCGGTGGTACGCCTGACTGTAGCGGCGGAGCTTCCCGATGAGATAGAGCCCGAAGACGCCGTCGTAGATGATGACGTAGACGAGGAAGGCCGCGAGACCGCCGAGGCCGGTTATCCCCGCGATGACGGTCGAGCCGAGGCCGACCGTCGAGTTGTACGTCGCGTGGACCAGCGCCGCGAGGACGAGGCCCTTGATGACGATTGGGCCGGCGTTCTCCTTGTTGAACTTGGCGAGGCCGAGGTAGTAGCCCGCGATGGCCGAGTAGATGACGTGACCCGGCCCGGCGAGCGCCCGGACCGCGGTAATCGTCCCGCCGGCGGCGATGATGCCGACGCCGCCGGAGCCGACGTCGAGCCCCGACGAGGTGAGGTTGCGGGTGATGTACAGGGCGTTTTCGATGGTGGCGAAGCCGAGGCCGGCCATCGCGCCGTAGACCGCGCCGTCGATGACGGCGTTGAAACTGTCGTGGGAGTAGGCGTACAGCCTGACCGCGAGGAGCTTGACGGTCTCTTCGACCGGGCCGACGACGAGGAAGTAGAACACGGCGCTTCCGAGAAAGCCGAGCGCCAACTGGAACTCGCCTGCGATGGTCTGGCCGACATTGCTCAGAATCGAGTTGAGAATCGCGGCGAACGTGGCGGTGAGGACGCCGAGGAGGAACGTCACCACGAGCATCGACAGCGGCTCGTTTTGGGTCACGTCGGAGTAGTAGACGTAGCCCGCGAGCGCGAGCGCCGGGAGCGCCGAAAGCAGGGTGAGCGCGCCGACCTGCGGGTCGGTGAGCGCCGAGAGCCCGCCGATACCGACGAGGATGAGGAGCGCGGCGAGGACGACCAGCGCGCGGGTCGACGCGACCAACACCCGGTAGAGCGCGACCGCGAGTCCGTCAACCGAGGTTCGTTCCTCCCACGTGGCGATGTCGTAGAGGTCGTCCGAGCCGTCGGACGCCTGCTCGACTGGGTCCTGCTGGTCCATCACGTGAGATAAAGGGTATTGCATCTGGTAATAGCTTCGGCCACGACGTCCCGCGACCGGTCGAAGGGCTGGCAGTCGAATGGCCGACGGCCGACCGTACGACGTTAATGCCTCCGCTCCGAAGGGCGGGTATGCACTTCGACCCCCGCGAACAGGCGGCGCTCCGCGAGGTCGGCCTCGACACCGACGACCTCCGGGCCGCGTCGGGCCTCGTGAGCGACGCAGTCGAATCGGACGCAGACGCCATCGCCGCGTTCTTCGGCGACGGCGGTACGGTCTACTCGGACATGGAGCTGGCCCACAGCGCGAGCGACGTGCAGGAACACGCCGTCGACCACGTCGACCTCTACACCCACGGCGCGGACCTTCGGGGCTACCTCAAGTTCGACTCGTGGGGCGTCCCCATCGAGGGCGGTCGCGCCCTCTCGGAGGGGAAAGTCGAACTGACGCTCGGCCCGACCGTCGACGACCGCGTCACCTTCGCCCGCGACGCCGACGAGCTATGAGGGTCCGCGTCCGCGGCATCTACGCCACCGCGCTCACGAGCGCCTTCCTCGACGCCGGCCACGACGTGGTGCAGGCGTCCGGCCCGATTCGCGAGCGCTTCGACGCCGAGTTCGACTCGTCGGACCACGACGTATCGGTCGAGACGACGCGGAACCGACAGGGCGTCGGTGCGACCGGCGCGCCCGAGGCGGTCGCGACCGCCACCGAGCGACTCACCGACCTCGGCGTCGACACCTTCGCGTGGGACGACCCCGCGCCGACCGGCGCGGTGTTCGACGCTCGCGTGACGGACACCCTCGGCGGCGGCGCGGTCTGCGACCTCGGCGAGACCGAGGGCTACCTCTCATACGGCGACATCGACGGCCGCGTGGAGGTCGGCGACGAAGTTCGCGTGCAAGTCGCCGAGTCGGCCCCGCCGTGGGCCTCCCGCCGCGCCGAGCTGACCGGCGACATCCGCGCCGTCGCGGGGCTGGCGACGCTCGACCCCGATTCGGAGGGCGTCCGCGTCGACACCCGCGACGAGGCCGCCGCCCGCGAACTGGCGGGCATGACGGACCTCCTCGGTGGCGACCCACCCGACGGCTGGGGCATCCGCTGGCACCGCGACGCCGTCGACGCCGACATGAGCGCCCTGAACGACGCGCTCGACCGGGCCGCCGAGGTGGCCGCGGAACTCGACGACGCGCTCTCGGACCCCGTCGACGCCCCGCGGGCGGTCGCGGCTCCCACCGCGACGACGTGGGTCTGGTTCGGCCGCGAGACGCGTTTCGAACTCGACGCCCAGCGCCGAGGCGTCGAGACGACGATGCCCGGCCACCACCGGACGAAGGCCGCCTCGCCGAAGGCCTCCGCCGGCGTCGACCTCGCGGAGGCGCTCTGCGAGTCGGCCGGCGACGGCGAGTTCCCCTTCGACGTGGTGACCGCGCAGTTCGGCCCGCTCGAAGGCGACGACGTGGAAATCGGCCACGGCAAGCCCGATGGCCGACTCATCACGCTCGGCTCCGGCGAGGTGACCGAACGCGACCCCGAAGGGACCGTCGAACTCCGGCGCGGCATGACCGGCGGCGGCACCTACGACGCCCTCGGCGTCGACCGCGAGGCCGGCGACGTGGCGGTCACGAAGTTCCGGGAGGGCCGGTGGTGGTACCCGACGGTGTACCGCGAGGCCGACGGCGGTGTCAAGGGAACCTACGTCAACATCTGCACGCCCGTCGAGTGCTTCCCCGACGAGATTCGGTACGTGGACCTCCACGTCGACGTGGTGAAACACGCCGACGGGACGGTCGAACGGGTCGACGACGACGAACTCGACGCGGCCGTCGAGGCCGGGCACATCTCGGAAGAACTGGCCGAGAAGGCGCGGTCGGTGGCGTCGAGTCTGGAGTCGGCGCTGTCGGGGTAATCAGGAGCACTCAGAGAGATGGTAGTTACTGTTGAGAGCTGGTTTCGACTTGCGACTCCAGCCGTTTGAACATACCAAATGAGTTGAGTGCCGGTGCAGGTGCACCTGAGACGGTCCGCGAGCCGGCGGTCACAAGTTCGTGCGCATTGATAGCCGTGGTTTCGGTGTCGACGTCTGCTTTGCTGAACACCCCGGCGAGGGCACCTGCGACGACAGGTGCCGCGTAACTACTACCTTCGTACAGTTCAACGCCGCTGATATCAGCCGTGTCGCGAGGGCTAGGCATGTGTGCGGGCGCAAGAATATCGGGCTTCCCATCAAGCGGCCGTGTGTTGTCTGGCCACTCGCGCAGTGTCTTACTCCGTACGCAGGAGGGCGAATCATCACAACCGTGATGGCCGCAAAAACTCCGCTCTCTCGTGTCGCCCTCAAAACAGTACGGTCCTTCGTCCGTCGTATTATCGACCGGTGACGGGACGACTGGACACAGCGCCTCAAAACCACCGACTGCGACCGCTTCCTCAGCGAGGGCGGGGCTAAATACGTACTGCTTCGGGCCGTCATCGACCTCTCGATTTCCCGCAGCAGCAACGACGATTACGTCGTTTTCGACGGCGTGCTTGACCGGGGGATACTGTGGAGAGCATTCCACCGGAATCCCGTTTGGTGCACCCCACGAGAGATTGAGGATATCGACACCATCGTCAACGGCCTGATGAATTGCCCGAGTGAACGAATCCGTCGGGAGGCGCTTGTCGGAGTCTATCGCCTGATAGAAGCTGAAAGTCGCCTGCGGCGCAACGGCACTCAGCAGTTCAAAAATGGCGACACCGTGGATATGAGTGACGTGGTCGTCCACCTCCAAGAAATTTCTTCGATGTTCGATGTGAGCCGAGCGGGCGAGTGCGGCTGGCGGTGATTTGCACGAATCGACGATTCCGATGTGGACACCGTCTCCGGAACAATCGACCGGGCTGTGGTCGACACTCTCACAGATGGCGTGGAAGACACGGTCTCGAAATGCACGAACCTCATCCTGCCCCGGCACGGTTAGGCGAGCGCACGTGCGTCTCGGTCGGGAGAGACCGACAAGATGTAGTCGGGACGAACGAGCGCAGAGAGGTTCCCAACTGTAACCGAAGCCACGACGACGTCGCCGGGGAGTTCAGAAGAGACCTCGTCGCCGAGTTCTTCGATAGCGCTGGAGACATCTTCGGCCCGATTGTCCTCGCACACGAAGACCAGATTCACGGTCTTCGAACTGTCGAAGCCCTCGATCATCGCTTCGACTTTCGGGTGAATCTGTTGGGCCATTGCTCAGCAGTGAATAGGCGCATAGAATATATCAATCCACCGGAAAAATGAGTTTCGAGCGGTTCTGATTCGAACGAGGTGCACTAGCCAGACCACCCGACGGAGGTCAAACGGTTACTAAAAGTGCCCCGGTCCCTCGTCGCCGTACTGCAGTTCGCCGCCGCGGCCGCCCTCGACGGTGCTGCTGCCGTGGTCGCCGGAACTGGGGACCTTGACCTGCACGTCGGTCACCTCGTCGAACGTCATGATGAGGTCCGACTGGATGTTCTGGGCGGTGATGTTCGAGATGCCGCACCCGGCGCACGCGCCCCCGAGTTCGACGACGACTTCCCCCGATTCCGCATCGGCCTTTCGCACGACGCTGTTGCCGCCGTGCATCTGGATAATGGGCATCTGGCCGACCATCCACGTCTCGACGCGCTCTTTGAGGCTCTCCGACTCGTCGCTCATACCCCAAGGCTTCGAACCCCACGGATTAGAATGAAACGGTTCTCCCACCGCGCCGGCCGGCGAGAGAAAGGCTGTCTCGGACGTTCGTGATAGATTCGACCGGGGAACCACGCGAGTCGGTCACGACCCGACGAGCCGGTGATGCAACGGGCGTCGGTCGACGCGTCGGGCGCTGGAGTCGCTCCCTCAGTCGCGCCGCCCGCGACGGCGGGCCAGCCAGCCGGCGACGCCGAGTGCCGCCGCGCCGACGCCGAGCCCGAAGCCCGGCGCGTCGGTCGCCGAGGTCGACGAGTCGGTGTCGGACGCGGACGGGGGCGTCCCGCTCGCGGTCGGCGTCGGCGTATTGACGAGGGATTCAGTGGTCGTCTCCGGGCCGAGAGACGGCGGGTCGAGCTGGTCGCCGGCGTGGTCGGGGAACGTGTAGAGCGCGGGCGACGCGTCGCCGACGCCGCGGCTCGACGCGACGAAGACGCCCTCGTCGGCGAACGGATAGGCGTACTGCGCCGACCAGAAGCTCGCGCGGTCGGGGTCGCGCCACCACGCGAGTTCGACGGGGTCGGTCGCGTCCGACACGTCGTGGCGCTTGACGCCGCCGCGGTACCACGAGGTGTAGAGCCTGTCGTCGCGGAAGTCGAAGTTGTGCGCCGTGGTCCAGACGCCGCCGAGCCTCGGGTCCGGGCTGGCCGGCGGCTCGATGGTCGAGAGCCTCGTCGGGGCCGCGGGGTCCGACACGTCCCAGAGTTGGACGCCGCCGGGGCCGCCGACGAGTTCGGTCGTGCCGTCGTCGCGGTCGACCTCGACGGCCCACGACTCGACCCCGACGCCGAGGAGGTCGCCGGCGTCGTCGGTGGCGACGTAGTGGTGGTTGCCGGGCGGCGTCCGTCTCTCGCGGTGGCGGCCGCGAGGGGTCAGCGCGGCGAGTTCCTCGGGGTCACCGGGCGAGACCGCGCCGAGGACCGACGGCGACGCGGGGTCCGAGAGGTCGACGAGCCACGTCCCGGCGTCCCAGAGGGCGACGTGCGCGACGCCCTCGCGGACCCACACGTCGTGGACGGAACGAACCGAGGGGGACACGTCGGTCCAGCGGTCGTCAGCGGCGACGACCGACCAGCGGCCGAGTTCGTCACCGGAGTCGATGTCGAGGACGACGAGCGGGTTTCGGTCGCCGTCGTTGGCGGTCAGATACGCCCGGCCGTCGGCGGCAAAACAGTTGTGGATGGGAAATCCCGTCTCGTGGAACGCGATTTCGTCGGGGTTGGCAGGGTCGGACACGTCGACGACGAGAACGCCCGCCGGCGCGCCCGGAATCGGATTGGCCGGGCCGACGACCAGAAGCGTGTCCCCGTCGAGTTTCGCGTCGTAGAGGCCGCGGAAGGGGCCGTCCTCGCGGTCGGAACGCGGGTCGCGGCGGTCGGCGAGGAGTTCGGGGCGGTCGGGTGCGGAGATGTCGACGGCGGCGTAGCCGTCGGTCGCGGCGACGAAGACGGTCTCGCCGTCGGCCGACACGACGGCCTCTTTCGCGCCGTCGATGTCGATTCGGCCCAGCGGCTCGAACGGGCCGGGGTGTGCGGTAGCGGGACGGGAACCGGCGACGGAGGCAGTCGAGGCGGCGAGCGCGCTCGCACTGACGGTGCGGAGGAACTGGCGGCGGTCCACGGTGAGTCTGCGAGTGCCGAGGAGAAAAATCGGACGGAGGCGCGGAACCGAACTGAGCGGGGACCGCTCAGTCTGCACTGGGTTGCGTGAGAACTGAAGCGACGCCGGTGGGGATGGGTGGGTGGGTGGGTGGGTGGGTGTGGGATATCCCCGCCGGCGTCGGTCGGTCGACGATGGTGGTGGGGGGTGTCGACCGGTCCCGTTCTAGGCTTCCGGTGGAACGCCCGTGCACCGTGCGGTTCGACGAGAACGGGAACGCGCCGACCGATGCGCCGAATAACTCGGCGTCGTCGGGTGCACGTCATCGCGTTTCTCGACCGGGCTTATAAGACTGCGCCACCGAGTATCAATCGAGATAATTCGCTGACAGCGGCGCGGACTGCCGTGTTGCAATCGCGGGCGGTCACCGGCCCCGCCTGCGCCGAAACTGGCGAATCCTCGCGGCCTCACAGCCGCGAGCGGTCGCCAGTTCCACCTGCGCGGCCACCGGTGAGTCGTCTCGACATCACAGTCGAGACCGGTCACCGGTGCCACCGGTCATCGCGCTCGCCAACGCCCCCTCGACCACGACCTCGTCGCCGAGTGTCGTCAGTTGAATCTCGGGGATGTTCGACATGACCATCTCGCTCATCTGCTCGCGGATGGGTGCTAACACGAGGTCCGGGTTGTTGAGCGCGACCGCGCCGCCGACGTAGATGATGAGCGGCGCGTACGCGTGGACGATGTTGGCGACACCCATCGCGTTCCAGTGGCCCAGTTGGCTGATGATGTGGTCGGCGAACTCGTCCTCGCCGGCGTGTTCGAACACGTCGACCGCGGAGAAGTCGGGGTCGGAGACTGGAAGGGCGGTGTCGACCGGGTCCTCCTCGTGGAGTTCGCGGGCGTACTTCGGGATGTTGTTGCCCGAGCAGTAGCCCTCCCAGTGACCGTTGTGACCGCACCCGCACGTCATGAAGCCGTGCGGGTCGAGCGTCAGGTGGCCGACCTCGCCGGCGTTGCCGTCCCAACCGGCGAGAACGTGCCCGTCGACGCAGACGCCCGCGCCGATACCCGACGAGATGGTGAGATACACCATGTCGTCGGGGTTGCGGTCGGAGTGGAACCGCTCGCCGATGACGCCGGCGTTCGTGTCGTTGTGCAGGTACACCTCGTCCGTCTCCAACAGCACCGAGAGGGGACCGGTCAACGGGATGCGGTCGATGGTGTCCGGGAGGTTCGCCGGGTTCTCGACCGCGCCTTCGGCCAAGTCGAGCGGGCCGATTGCGCCGATGCCGGCCGCGACCGCGTCGCTCGGGTCGATGCCCGCCTCGGCACACGCCTCGCGGACGACGCCGAGGACCGCCTCGGTGACCGCGATTCCCGTCGGGCCGCGCGGAGTGTTGTCACGGGCCTCTCCGAGGATCGTTCCCTCGTCGTCGCCCACCACGGAGCGGACGTTTGTCGCCCCCAAGTCGACGCCCACGTAGTACGCCATCGTTCCCATAGGGATGCGCCCATCACTTAACTAAGCGGGATTTTGGGCAGATTTACTCGCCGCAATGTAACTCCCGGCTCGGGGTCACGCGGAGTTGTTGGTCGGGAGTTTGGGGATGAGCCACGAGAGGAACGAGTCCATGCTACGCGACTGCGTCCAGACGGTCCCCGGTCCGGTGAAGGTACAGACGAGTCCCTCGCCGCTGAACAGGGTGGACTTCAGGCCGCCGACGCGCTCGACCGAGAAGTCCGTCGTCTCGTCGAAGGCGACGATGTGACCGGTGTCGACCGTGTAGCGCTCGCCGTCGTCGAGTTCGACCTCGTGGATGGCCCCGTAGCTCGACAGGAAACAGTCGCCGGTGCCGGTCAGTTTGAGCAGGAACAACCCCTCGCTTCCGAAGAACGTCTTCGCCCCGCCGAAGGAGGTATCGAGGTCGAGCGCGGGGTCCGAAGCGAGGTACGACCCGGACTGGACGTACAGCGTCTCGTCGGCGAGGCCGTGATGGACGATGTCGCCCGGAAGCGGGGGCGCTAACGAAATCTCGCCCGCCTGTCGCGCGCTGAACGTGTTCTGGAAGAACGACTCGCCGCCGAGGACGCTCCGCTTGAGCGACCCGAAGAGACCGCCTTTCGCGTTCGTCTCGATGTCGATGCCGTCTGAGTAGCTGACCATTGCGCCGGCCTCCGACCGGACCGACTCGCCCGCGTCGAGCGAGACGGTGAGGAGAGCGAACGACGGGCGGTACTCGATGGAGTGGTCCATGCGGAAGCTGACGGCGCGCTAAGATATGTAGTTGCCTCCGAAAATCGGGAATCGGGGGTCGCGCCGCCCGCGACCCGTCACTTCGTGTCCGCGCGGACGAACGTCACGGGGCACGGTGCTTCGAGCATGACCTCTTGGGCGACGCTCCCGAAGACGGCCTTGCCGGCCGGCGAGCGCTTCCGACCGCCGACGACGAGTCGGTCGGCGTCGACCTCGCCCGCGAGCTCGACGAGTTCCTCGCCGTGGTGGCCGACTCGGCCGTGGACGATGTAGTCGACGTCGGCGTCGTCGAAGCGGCGCGTGAGTTCGCGGACGGTGGCGTGTCGTCGGGCCACGTCGTCCGGCGAAACCTCCTCGGCCGTGATGTCGAAATCGAGGTTGTCGAGCGCGTCGTCGTACTCGTCTCTCGTGAAAACGTGTCCGATGACGACCGTCGCGCCGGTCGGTCCGGCCACGTCGATGGTCTCTTCGGCGAGTCTGTCGATTCGGCTGGAGTCGCTCGCGCCGATAGCGAGCAGAATAGTTTCGATAGCCATATCGGTCAGTTCACCCCGTCGGCACTTAACCGTGCCGGAATTTTTACTCACAACCGAAATAAAAATTTGTGTCCAAGCGTGTCGCGGTCGCAGACGGTCAGCGTGACACGCGGTACCACCATGTACGTTTCGCCGGCGGCGCGGCCGCTCGGCGGACGAGATGTGCGAGAAAACCAGAGCGCGACGGACGGCTCAGACGTCGGGCGCGTCGTCTTCGACCGCGCGCTTCATCGAGTCGCGGCGGGACTTCGCGTCGCGGCCCGTCGCCTCCAGAAGGAAGTCGTTTTTCGCGCTGACGGCCTCGCCCGCGGCTTCGAGGTCTTCGGGAGCGAGGTCGGCCGGGTCGGCCTCCTCGAAGTTGACCGCGAGCTTGTCCTTCTTGCCGCTGTACTTGACCGCGCCGGCGACGATGCGGGTGAACACGGGGTTCTTGGGTTCGCCGATGACGTAGAGGTCGCTTCCCTTGAACTCCTCAGTACTGGTGATGGGGCCGAAGTAGTCTTCGACCGTCGCTTTCATGTCCGGAATTCGCTCTTCGAGCGTCTCCCCACGACGCATCTTGTACTCCTTCATGGACGCCTTTTCGACAGGGGATGGTTTACCTGTTTCGCGACTCTGCGACGCCTGCGAGGCCGTGCCGCGGTCAGGACTCCCGCTCGGCGATGTAGCCCTTTTTACACTCGGGGCAGATGTCGCCGGCCCGCATCGACGACGAGGACGCGCCGCGGGCGTGCCCGCAGTTCGGGCAGTAGTACTCGACGGCGTCGTCGGGGGCCTCGTTGCCGACGTTCGAATCGTCGGCGCGGACGAACTCGTCTTCGGCTTCCGCCTCGACGTACTGGCCGTTGGACTGCCGGCTCTGCGGGGCGCTCTCCTCCGGCGTCAGCCCGCCGCCGAACGAGACCGAGACGGGCTCGCCGTCGTCTGGCTGGGCGTTCCAGCCCTCGTCGTCGCCCGGCGCGTCGGGCCACGCCCCGCGTCGTCGGGTCTGGCCCTGTTCGGCCTCCGCCTCGGCGTCGGCCTTGGCGTCGGCCTCGGCGGCCGCCTCTGCGTCCGCGTCGATGAACTCCGCGTCGTCGCCGTCGGCCGGCGGCGTCGGGTCGTCGGTCTCCACCTCGTCGACCTCGTCGGGCCACTGCGTCCGGTCGCGGGGTTCCGACTGCGATTCGTCGTCGTCGAGGATGATGCCGTCGTCGGTCACCGGCGGGGCGTCGGCGCTTTCGGCGCTTCCGGCGTGGGCGCTCGCGTCCGACTCGTCGGCGGACTGGGCGTCGGTCGCGCTCGCCGCCTCGCTCGGCTGTTGGGCCGCGGGGTCAGCGTCCGCGCCCGCGTCCGTCTCAGCGTCGTTGGCCCCGGCGTTGGCGGCATCGACCTCGGCCCGCGTCTCCGCGTCCGGAGCCGTCTCGATGGCGGCGTCTTCGGCCTCGGAGACGCCGGGTTGCGGCTTCGCCGGTTCGAAGCCCGCGGCCGCGGTCTCGACTTCGCCCTCCGTCATCCCGACCTCCTCGGGCGTCCGGATGGCCGTGACCTCCTTGTTCTCGCTGATTACCTGTTCGTGTCCGCACCGCGAACAGACCTGTATCTCCCGAATCGAGACGACCACCTCGTCGCCGCGTTCCTCGCGCTCCCGTTCCGTCTCGGGGTCTCCGTAGGAGTGCCCGAGAAGACGGCAAGTAAGTCCCATTACGCGAGGATTCCGGGGTTCGGAAACAAAAAGGTACCCCCTGCCCGTCCGACGCCCGTCAGACGGGCGGTACAAGTAAACAGGAGGCGAACGATGTACCGCTATGAGAGCGAGGCGGGAGTTTCGGAACCGCCGCGACATCGAGGTCGCGGTGCTCGACGCGCTCGTCGACCGCCACGACGAGGGGATGACGGTGTTCGAACTCCGTGCCGCCGTGGACGCCGACATCGACACCATCGAAGAGGCGCTGTCAGCGCTCAAAGACGAGAACCTCATCGTGGTCGAAGAGGCCGATACGCGGGTACTTATCCACGCCGACGAGCGCGTCGTTCCGGACCCGAGCGAAGCCGTCGAAGAAGACGCGTCGCTGTTCGAGAGACTCCGCGAGCGGTTCGGACTCTGAGTGCGGCGACGCGGACCACAGACTCGTTTTGACTACCCGTCCGCCGGGCCGTGACCGACACCGGGTCGGTCCCGCGCCGAAACCCGGAGAGCCCCGTGCCGAAAGCCGGGGGAGTCGTCCGGGAGTGGGAGGGTTTTACGCGCCGAAGGCGAAACGGGGGTAATGACACTCGTCGCCGACATCCACGAGGCACACGGTGCGACGTTCGAGACGCGCGGCGGAATCGAGGTCGTGAGCCACTACGGCCGACCCGAACGGACCCACCGCGCCGTCAGAAACGGCGTCGGCGTCATCGAACACGGCTACGGCGTGGTCGTCGTCGAGGGCGAAGACCGGGTCGACTACGTCGACAACGCGGTGACCAACACCGTCCCGGACGAGGACGGCGAGGGCGTCTACGCCCTCCTCCTCGACCCCGACGGCCGCATCGAGACGGAGATGTACGTCTACAACGCGGGCGAGCGCCTGCTGATTTTCACCCCGCGGGACCGCGCCGAACCGCTCGTCGAGGAGTGGCGCTCGAAGACGTTCCTCCAGCGCGTCAAGATACGCGACGCCTCCGACGAGTTCGGCGTCTTCGGCGTCCACGGCCCGCAGTCGACCGAAAAGGTGGCGAGTATCCTCTCGGGGGCGGGCGCGCCGGAGCCGGAGCTCTCGTTCGTCCGCGGCTCCATCGGCGGCGAACTCGGCGTCACGGTCGTCGCCTCCGACAACCCGACCGGCGAGGAGGGCTACGACGTCATCTGTCGCGCGACGGACGCGGGAGACGTGCTCGACGCGCTCCTGTTCTACGGCAACCCCTCGGTCCCCGTCGGCTATCGGACGTGGGACAGCCTCACCGCCGAGGCCGGCACGCCGCTTTTCGAGTCTGAGCTCCGCGGCAACGTCCCGAACGTCGTCGGCGTCCGCAACGCGCTCGACTTCGATAAGGGCTGTTTCGTCGGGCAGGAACTCGTCTCGAAGATAGAAAACCGCGGGCGACCGTCGCGCCGGCTCGTCGGCTTCCGCGCCGACGCCCTCCCCGACTCCGGTGCCGAGGTTTCGGCGGACGGCGAGTCGGTCGGCACCGTCACCCGCGCCGTCGAGAGCCCGATGCTCGATGCGCCCATCGGCTTCGCGCTCGTCGACTACGGCCTCGATACCGACGCCCTCGAAGTCGCGGTCGGTGACGACCGCGTCGGCGCGACCCGCGAGTCGCTCCCGTTCGTCGAGGGGAGCGCGGTGTCGGCGCGGATTCCGACGTATCCGGGCGATACTTAGAATCGGTGTGTTTGGCGGGTCCCAGCCGCCTCAGAGCAGTTTCTTCAGGTGCTCGCGCGAGAAGAACGAGCTCGGCTTGTCCATGTGGACGCCGATTTCGCCCGACAGCGACCGGAGGCCGACCCGCTGGAGCCACTTCGGAAAGGAGTAACACCGGCGCACAAGGTGACCCAGCCGAATCTCCCGGGAGAGCTCGTCGCGCCACGCCGACTCGTAGGCCGAGGGCGTCTCGGGGTCGTCGGGGTCGATTGTCGACGCGGCGATGTCGGCCGCGGTCATCCCGTAGAGGATGCCGCCGCCGGTGAACGGCTTGGTCTGAGCGGCCGCGTCGCCGACGAGGAACGCCCGGCGGGTCGTCGTCCGGTCCGGCGGGCCGATGGGGATGGCTCCCGAACAGAAGTGCTCTGTCTCCACGTCGTAGGTGTTCGTGAGCGCGTCGAACAGCTCGGTGACCTCCGCGCCCGGCGGGGCCGCGAGGCCGTACTCGACGCCGGCGTCGCCGCGGGGGATGCGCCACGCGAAGAATCGCGGGACCGTGAGGTGCACGTCCACGAAGTCGCCGTCGTCCGGCTCGGGGTCGAACGCGAGGACGCCGTGGAGCGTCTCCGACGGTTCGGGGAGGTCGAGCGCCCGACGGACCCGCGAGGTCGGGCCGTCACAGCCGGCGATCATCTTCGCCTCGAACTGGACGGTGCCGTCCTCGCCGGCGACGCTCACGGTCAGTCGGACCCGGTCGTCGAGCTCCTCGACGGCGGTGACGGTGTGGCCCTCGCGCACGTCCGCTCCGGCGTCGCGGGCGCAGTCGGCGAGGACGCGGTCGAGTTCGACGCGGTCGATGACGTTCGAAACCTCGCGTTGCTTGTAGAACGGGTAGGCCTTCGAGTTCGGCCCGCCGACGCGGAAGTTCGCCCCGTAGATGCGGTTCTGAAACAGGCGGTCGCGCGCCTCGTCGGGGACGTACTCCCAGATGTCGGTGCTGACGTGGCCGGAGCACGCGAGGGGCGTCCCGACCTCGCCTTTCTCCAGTGCGAGCACGTCGTAGCCCGCGTCGGCCGCGCGACGGGCGAACCGCGCGCCGGCGGGACCGACGCCGACGACGGCGAAATCGTACATGGTTGGGTGTCGCCGCGCCGACCAATGAATCTTCTCGCTTCGGACGAGGGGACCGCTCCGACGGAAACTCCCGCGACTACGCGACGACTGCCAGCCCCCCCGCGGTCCGCCGTGTTCGGTCCCACGGGACGTCGAGTCGGTCCCACGAGTCACCGACGTCGGTCGTCCGGTAGAGGCCGCGGTCGTTCGCGGCGTAGCACTCGCCGCCGGTTCGCCCGGCGGCCAAGACCGCGCGCGTCGCGCCCGGCCCGGTCGGCAGTCCGGTCTCGTCGAGGCGTTCCCACGAGCCGCCGTCGTCGTCACCCCGAGACACTCGGCGGTAGAGGTACGCCGCCGCCGACTCGACACGGTGGGCGCGCATCGGCCCGGAGGCGGCCGTCAAGAGCACCGACTCCGGGTCCGCGGGGTCGACGACGACGCTCCAGCAGTAGCCGTGGCCCAGCCCCGCGGTCGGCGTCGTCCACGTCTCGCCCGCGTCGTCGGTCTCGGCGTAGCCGTCGCCCGCGGCGGCCCAGACGCGGCCCGGCCGGTCGGGGTGCGTCGCCATCGAGTGCGTGTCGCGCTTGCTCGACGGCACGCGGTCGAGCCACGTCTCGCCGCCGTCGAGAGAGCGGACGAGCGCCCCGGCTTCGACCGCGACGAACAGCCGGTCGGGGTCGGTCGGGTCCGGCTCTATCCAGCGGACGTGGTGAGTGTGCGGACGGGGTGGAAACGCCCACGACGACGCCGAATCGAGGTCCGAAAGCGGCGCGAGTTCGGCCCACGTCTCCCCGCCGTCGCGGGAGCGGAAGACGGCCGAGGGCTCGGTGCCGGCGTAGACCACGTCGGGGTCGGCCGGGGAGACCGCGAGGCTCGTCACCGACTCGGGAAGCGCGTCGGTGCCGACCGCGGACCACGACGCCCCGCCGTCGGTCGTCCGGAAGACGCCGGCGTCGAAGGTCCCGCAGAACGCCCGGTCCGGCGCGCGCGGGTCGGCCGCGACGCACTCGATGCGGCGCTCGCCGAGTCGCCGGCGGGCGGTTGCGTCGTCGGGTCCCCCCGAGACCGAGAGAACCGCGCCGTTGGCGGCGGCGTAGAGGTGCATGGGGGACGTAGGCGCTCGACGGTGAAAAAGCGGGCGCGGGCGGCTCGAGGGCGCTCGCGGTACTCGTGCGGGCCGCGTTCGGGGCGGCGGGACGACGACTACGAGAGGTCGCGTCGCTCGAACACCTCGGCCGCGAGGACGACGAAGGCGCACGTCACGGCGACGAGCACGGCGACGCCGCCCCAGTCAACGTCGCCGGCGACGAGGAGTTCGCCGGGGTCGAGATAGCGCGTGAGCGACAGCGAACCGAGGAACTCGTAGTCGGTGTCGACCGTCAGGGAGTCGAGGAGGAACGTCCCGAAGACGACGCCGATGGCCGCGCCCTGCGCCCGGCGGACCCGTCCGAAGAACGCCGACGCGAGGAGGCCGACGGCGACGCAGGCGACGAGGTAGAGGCCGCCGACGGCGTGGACCGCGAGGAGGCGATAGAGGTGAATCTCCTCGTCGATGAGCCCCGCGCCGACGACGACGGCCGCGAGGAGCGCGAGGTCGACGACTGCGACCGCGGGGAGCATCGAGAGGAACTTGCCGACGACGAACCGGGTGCGCGAGACGGGCCGGACGAGGACGAGTTCGACCGACTGGCGGTCGACCTCGCCGGCGACGAGCGACCCCGCGGCGTAGGCGAAGTAGCTCCCGACGATGAGGAGCCAAACGAGCTGATAGAGCTCGATGACGAGATAGCCTTCGAGCGAGGAGATGTCGGTGACGCTCCCGACGAACGCCGCTTGGAGCTCGTCGGGATACGACTCCAGCAGTTCGGCGAAGTCGACGTCGGACTCGCCGAACGACGGGAAGACGGCGATGGTGAGCCCCGCGGTCGCCACGAGAAGCACGCAGACGACGAGGAGGCCGCGCCGTCGCCGGGCGAACTCGAAGGCCGCGATGTCGAGTTCACGCATCCGCGGACTCCTCGGCGTCCCCGCGTTCCACCTCGCTCTCGTCGTAGAAGTGCAGGAACACGTCTTCGATGGCCGTCTCGCGGACTTCGAGGTCGTCGATGCGGTAGCCGTCGAGGGCGTCGACGAGGGCGTCGTAGTCGCCCGAGGTGACGAGTCGGAGCGAGCCGTCCGGTTCGATACTGGCGTCGATGGTCTCGGGGAAGTCGAAATCCGCGAGGTCGATGGCGTCGGGCGACCGGACCGTGACGACCTTCCCGCTTCGGGCGAGCAGGTCGTCGATGTCCTCGACGGCGACGAGCCGACCGTCGCGGATGATGGCGACCCGGTCGCAGACCTCGCGGACCTCCCCGAGGATGTGCGTCGAGAAGAACACCGTCACCCCGCGGTCGCGCTCCTCGCGGAGGAACTCGTAGAACTCCTGTTGGACCAACGGGTCCAACCCAGAGGTCGGTTCGTCCATCACGACCACCCGCGGGTCGTGCATGAACGCCTGCACGATGGCGAGCTTCTGCCGGTTGCCGCGCGAGTAGGCCCGGACCGGGCGGTCGAGCGGCACCGGAAAGCGGTCGAGGAGTTCGTCGCGCCGGGCGTCGCCGGAGAGCCCGGCGAAGTAGTCGAGGGTCTTGCGGCCGCTCACGTCGTCGTAAAAGCGCGGGTCGCCGGGAATGTGGCCGACGCGCGCGAGCACGTCGAGGAAGGCCGCGCGGTCGTCCACCGGGACGCCGAGAATGCGGGCCGTGCCGTCGGTCGGTTTGAGCAGGCCGAGAAGCAGGCGAATCGTCGTGGACTTCCCCGCGCCGTTGGGACCGAGAAAGCCGAACAGCTCGCCCTTCGGGACCGAAAACGAGAGCGCTTCGACCCCGCGAACGTCCCCGTAGAACTTCGTCAGACCGTCGATGTCGATGGCGGGGACGGACATACTACACGTAGGCGCGCCCCGAACGTATCCCTTGCGTGACGTTACCGCCGGCCGAGAGCCGAGCGTGTTGTTAAGATTACATGCCGCGTATCTATGGTGACTGACGCGGGGTCGCCCGCCGGTCACCTCACCATGACTCCTTGCGGCCGGCGCGCGAGCGCGGCGCTCCTCGCCACCCTACTGGTCGTGTCCGCCCTCCTCGGCGCAACGGGGAGCGCCGCGGCCGTCAGTCAGGTGGCCGGGAGTCCCGACCTCGCGATTATCGCGCCGGAGAACCGACTCGTCGCCGGCACCGAGACCGCGGTCGAGGTGTTCGTCGTCAACAGCGGGACGGTCACGAAGGACGGTCCCGAGGAGTACGAGGCGCTCGTCCAGACGGCCCGCGCGCTGACCATCAGCGGGGATTCGAGAGGGCCGATTACGGTCCTCAGCGGCGAGATTCCCGTCGGAACCGTCCCCGAGGGCGTCTCCGGGCCGGTGTCGCTCCGGCTCCGCGTCGCCGAGGACGCTCGCCCCGGCACCTACGACATCCCCGTCACGTTCACCTACGACTACACCGCCTCGGTGTTCGTGGACGGCGACGACGTCGACGCGTCCCACCGGAGCCGAACCGTCACGCGGGACCTCGAAGTCGTCGTTGAGCGCCGCCCCGCGTTCGAAGTCCGGGCGGTCGACGCCGCCCTCGCGGTCGGCGATAGCGGGACCCTCGCAATCGATATCGAGAACGTCGGCCCCGTCGGGGCCGCGGATGCGACCGTGACTGTCGCCTCGACCAACCCGGAGATAACGTTCGGGAGCGGCGTCGCCACCGCCGAGACGTTTGTCGGCGAGTGGGACGCGGGCGCGACAGAGCGCGTCGAGTTCCGCACCCGTGTCGCCGACGACGCCATCGTCCGCGACTACTCGGTCGAATTGACCGTGAGCTACCGCGACGAGGACGGCCAAGCGCGGACCTCGCGGGCGTTCGTCGCCGGCGTGCGTCCGACCCGCGGGGCCGACTTCGAACTCGCGGACGTGGACGCCGCGGTCGCCGTCGGCGACACCGGCACGCTGACGCTCGAACTCGTGAACGTCGGCGACGCGACCGCCGCGGCGACGACCGTCGGCGTGGCATCTTCCGACTCCGAGGTGACGTTCGGAGCCGGCGCGCCCGCCGCGGAGGCCTACGTCGGCGCGTGGGAGCCCGGCGAGACGAGGCGCGTGAGCTTCCGCACCCGGGTCGCCGACGACGCCCTCGACCGCCCCTACTCGCTGGACGTGACCGTCTCGTTCCGCAACCCCGGCGGCGACCGGAAGACCCAGTCGCTCGTCGCCGGTCTCGACCCCGGTGCCGGCCCGGCGTTCGCCGTGACGGTCGAAGAGAGCACGCTCAGGGTCGGCGGCGTCGGTCGGGTCGTCGGCACCGTCGAGAACGTCGGCGGGACCGAGGCCCGCGACGTGGTGCTCCGCCTCGAAACCGAGGACCCGGCGCTGACGCCGACGGACGTCGACGTGACCGTCGGCACGCTCGCGCCCGGTGAGTCGGCCGAGTTCGAGTACGCCATCGGCATCGCCGCGGGGTCGACGCCGGGGACGCGTCGGCTCCCGTTCGTCGTCGAGTACCGGCCGCCGGGCGACGAACTGCGCGCGGCCGACCGGACCGACGTGCTCGCGGCGGTGCGCACGGACACGCCCGCCGTCGCGGTCGAACCGCGGAACGCGACGTTCGAGGTGGACTCGACCGGCCGACTCGTCCTCGCGGTGACGAACACCGAAGCGACCCCGCAGACCGACGTGACGGTGCGGCTCGTCGCCGAGGAGCCGCTTTCGAGCGAGGACGCCGTCGCGTTCGTTCCGCGACTCGACGCCGGCGAGACGCGTCTCGTCGTCTTCGACCTCGAAGTGAGCGGCGACGCGGTCCCGAAGACGCAGGTCGTCGGCGTCGACGTGAGCTACGAGGACGACGCCGGCAGACAGCTCTCGACGGGCACCCAGCAGGTCGCCGTCGAGGTGGTCCAACCGGCGACGACGTTCCCCGTCCTCCCGGCACTCGTCGTGGCGCTCGCGCTCGCGGGCGTCGGCTACTGGTGGTACCGGCGGCGCTGAGGACACCGGCGTCGCTGAGAGCACGCGGTCGCCGAAAAAAGTCGAAGCGCGCGTTCAGTCGTCGGCCGGCGACGCGGGACCGGGCATCCCGCCGGGCGTCGTCGGCTCGCTGACCCACGCCTGCCACGCCATGATGAGCATGGCGACGATGAGACAGAGCCCCCACAGGAACGTCGTCGGAATCAAAAAGAGCAGTCCGAACCCGACGCCGACCCAGATGGTGAGCGGCAACAGCCACTGCCCGACGACGAACAGCCCGCTCACCGCCGCCCGGAGTCGCCCCGTCAGCGCGAACGCGTCCACCGCGAACCCCATCACGACCGCGAGAATCGAGAGCACGCCCAAGTGCGCGTGGCCGCCCACCAGCCACGACGGCACGCCCCCCGATTCCAGTAGTGTGTACTGGTACAACCCCACCACCATCATCGTCGCGAGCCCGAGGAATCCCGACGTTTTGAGTATGCGTGACATACGCATAGCCAGATGTGAAACGGCCGGAAATGTCTTTCCCCAGAGTAGTTTGATTGGCGAACGCGTCTCGGCCGGGGAGGGCGTGTCGGGGCGTCGGCGCGAGTATCGAAAACGAGCGTCCGCGGCGACGCGCTCAGTCGTCGTTCGCCACTTTCGCGGGCTTGCGGCGGTCCGACCGCGGGCCGTCCTCGTCCACGTCGGGGAGGTAGTCGCGGAGGTACCGGCCCGTGTGAGAGTCGGGGTTCTCAGCGATTTCCTCGGGCGTGCCGCTGGCGACGATAGTTCCGCCGCCCGCGCCGCCCTCGGGACCGAGGTCGACGATGTGGTCGGCGTTCTTCACGAGGTCGAGTTCGTGTTCGACCACGAGGACGGTGTTGCCGTTGTCGACGAGGCGCTGGAGCACCTCGATGAGCTTCCGCTCGTCTTCCTTGTGGAGGCCGGTCGTCGGCTCGTCGAGGAGATAGAGCGTGTCGCCGGTCTGCTTCTTGCCGAGTTCTTCCGCCAGCTTGACGCGCTGGGCCTCGCCGCCGGAGAGGGTGGTCGACGGCTGGCCGAGTTGCATGTAGCCGAGGCCCACGTCGTGAAGCAGTTGGAGGCGGCGGCGAATCTGCGAGTTCGCCTCGAAGAAGTCGAGCGCCTCGTCGACCTCCATGTCGAGCACGTCGGCGATGGTCCTGTCCTTGTACGTCACGTCGAGCGTCTCGGCGTTGTAGCGCGCGCCGTTACACTCCTCGCAGGGGACGTACACGTCCGAGAGGAAGTTCATCTCGATTTTGACGTTGCCCTGTCCCTTGCAGGCCTCACAGCGGCCGCCCTTGACGTTGAACGAGAACCGGCCCTTCTCGTAGCCGCGCTGTTTCGAGAGCTTCGTCTCGGCGAACAGCTCGCGGACGTAGTCGAAGACGCCGGTGTACGTCGCCGGGTTCGACCGCGGGGTGCGGCCGATGGGCGACTGGTCGATGAGCCGCACCGTCTCGATTTCGTCGTAGCCCTCGATGGCGTCGTGCTCGCCGGGGTCGACGGAGGTGTTGTCGTTCATCCGGCGCGCGAGCCCCTTGTAGAGAATCTCGTGCATCAGGGTGGACTTGCCCGACCCCGAGACGCCGGTGACGGCCGTGAACGTCCCGAGAGGAATCGGCACGTCGAGGTCGTCGAGGTTGTGCTGGCGCGCGCCGCGGACGACGAGTTCGCCGTCGCCCTCGCGCCGCGTGTCGGGCACGTCGATGTCCTTGCGGCCCGAGAGGTAGTCGGCCGTGATGGAGTCGTCGGCCGCGACGATGTCGTCGAAGTCGCCCTGCGCGACGACCTCGCCGCCGCGCTTGCCCGGGCCGGGGCCCATGTCGATGACCTCGTCGGCCCGGCGCATCGTCTCCTCGTCGTGTTCGACGACGATGAGCGTGTTGCCGAGGTCGCGGAGGCCTTCGAGCGTGTTGAGCAGTTTGTCGTTGTCGCGCTGATGGAGGCCGATAGACGGCTCGTCGAGGACGTAGAGGACGCCCACGAGCCCGGAGCCGACCTGCGTGGCGAGGCGGATGCGCTGGGACTCGCCGCCCGAGAGCGTTGCGGCCTCGCGGTCCAAGGTGAGATATTCGAGACCGACCTCGGTCATGAAGCCGAGACGGGCGCGAATCTCCTTGAGAATCTCCTGTGCGATGGTGCGGTCGCGCTCCGAGAGCGCTGTTTCGAGGCCCTCGAAGTGTTCGAGCGCGCCCGCGATGGTCATGCGGTTGACCTCGGGGAGCGTCGTGTCGCCGACGCGGACGTGGCGGGACTGCTCTTTGAGCCGCGAGCCGCCGCAGTCGGGGCAGGTCGTGACGGCCATGAACTCCTCGATGTGGTCGCGCGTCCGGTCGGAGTCGGTCTCGACGTGGCGGCGTTCGAGGTTGCCGACGACGCCCTCGAAGGGGTGTTCCTTGTGGCGCGTGCCGTTCTTCGTCGTCCACTCGAACACCACGTCCTCGGTGGTGCCGAACAGGAAGGCGTCCTGTATCTCGTCGTCCAGTTCCTCGAACGGCGTGTCCACGCTGACGCCGAAGTGGTCGGCGACGTTGTCGAGCTGGCGGCGGTAGTACGTCCGGTTGTAGCTCCACGGCTCGAAGACGTGCTTGAGCGGCTTCGACGGGTCGGTGACGACGAGGTCGGGGTCGACCTCTTTTGCCTTGCCGAGCCCCTCACATTCCGGGCACGCCCCGTGGGGGCTGTTGAACGAGAACGACCGCGTCTCGATTTCCGAAAAGCGGAACGACGAGTTCGGGTTGCCGAGT
Organism: Haloferax chudinovii; assembly: GCF_042663345.1. NCBI lineage: Archaea > Methanobacteriati > Methanobacteriota > Halobacteria > Halobacteriales > Haloferacaceae > Haloferax > Haloferax chudinovii. The sequence goes on along the minus strand of NZ_JBHTAB010000005.1, from coordinate 190,011 downwards.
TCCTCGGAGAACTCGACGACGAGGCGGTCGTCCCCCTCGCCAGCGAGCGACCCGGTCGACCGGGTGTTGGAGGCGAAGGGGAGGTCCTCCGGCGGGTCGGGGACGATGAGTTTGAGGACGCCGCCGGCCTCTTCGAGCGCGGTCTCGACGGAGTCGGCGATGCGCGAGCGCGCCTCGGGCGCGACCTTCACGCGGTCGACCACCACGTCGATGGTGTGGTCGTAGTTCTTGTCGAGTTCGGGCGTCTCGAACGAGAGGTCGAACTCCTCGCCGTCGACCTCGACGCGGGCGTAGCCCTCGGAGACGAGGTCCGAAAACAGGTCTTTGAACTCGCCTTTCTGGTCGCGGACGACCGGCGCGACGACCTTCGCGCGGGTGCCCTCGGGGAGTTCGAGAATCTGGTCGACCATGTCCTGTGCGGACTGCTCGCCGACCTCCTCGCCCGTGATGGGGTCGTACTGAGTGCCCACGCGGGCGTACAGGAGGCGGAGGTAGTCGTGGAGTTCGGTGACGGTCCCGACGGTCGACCGGGGGTTGTTGGCCCCGTTCTTCTGGTCGATGGAGATGGCGGGCGAGAGGCCCTCGACGGCCTCGACCTTCGGCTTGTCCATCTGGCCGAGGAAGTTCCGCGCGTAGGCCGAAAGCGACTCGATGTACCGCCGCTGGCCCTCCGCGTAGACGGTGTCGAACGCGAGGGAGGACTTGCCTGACCCCGACAGGCCGGTGACGACGGTGAACGTCTCGCGGGGGATGCGAACGTCGAGGTTCTTGAGGTTGTGCTCTTCGGCACCGCGAACCTCGATGTAGTCCTTGCTCATTCGGACGACTCTAGGAACGAGAGGACCGAATAGCCATCGGTTCGGGCCGTTTGAACCGCATCGCTCGCGTCGGCGAGTCGGGGAGAAATCGGAGTGGAATGGAGGTGTCGTCCGCCGGCGTCAGCCGTTGAGCTTCTGCCGCGAGATAGAGATGCCCGTGGGCGTGATGACGATTTGGTCGTCGCCCTTCTGGACGATGTCGCCGTCGACCTCGCGCGCGACCTGTCGGAGGTCGTCGATGATGTGTTCCATCGTGTTGTCGGAGGTCGTGTGGCGGGTGATATCCGCGATGACCAGATTGCCGTCGTAGACGGCGTCTTTGATGGCGATAACGTCCTGCTGGCCGCCGATTTCGGCGATGTGAACCGAGAGACCGGCGTCGCCGCGAGCGGTGTCGAAGTCGTCGAGGTCGAGTTCGACGTAGTCCTCGGTCGTTCGGGAACCACCACCACCGAGAATCTTACTCATGATACCCATAGGACGTAGAGAGGCCACAACGGGGTTAGTTCTTACGTCAGACGATTATCGGTTTTCAGACACTTCTCGCTCGCCGACCCGACGAATCGACGGCAGTACCGCCACACGAGGGTGGTGTCGCGGGAGGCGTCGATTCCGGCGGACGTCCGACGCGCGCGCCGGCCGCGACGTTTCGACGGGTGTTTTTAGCTCGCGGCGCGCGGGAGTAGACGAACACGATGACCTTCAGCATCTGCGTCCGCGAGTCGTACGTCGACGCCGACGGCGACGACCAGCACCGCTTCGGCGTCGCCGTGACGACCCGCCTGCCGGGCGTCGGGGCCCTCTGCCCGTTTGCAAGTGAACACGGCGCGGTGGCGACACAGGCGCTGACGAACGTCGAACTCGGTCGAAGGGGAATGGACTACCTCGAAGACGGGCTCGCCGTCGACGACGCCCTGCGGGCGCTGTTGAACGCCGATGACGGCCGGGCGGAGCGACAGCTCCACGGCGTCGACTCCGAGGCGACGTTCGCCTTCACCGGCGACGACTGTCTCGGCTGGGCGGGCCACCGCGAGGGCGACGACTACACCGTCGCTGGCAACCTGCTCACGGACGAGGGCGTCGTCGAGGCGACCGCCGACGCTTACGAGCGGAACGCCGACGGCGACGAACCGCTCGCGAAACGGCTCATCGACGCGCTCGGCGCGGGACACGCCGCGGGCGGCGACAAGCGCGACGACCTCGCTATCCAGAGCGCGGCCGTCGTCGTGACCTCCACCGAAGACCGCGAGATGGAGCCGTACTACAACGACCTCCGGGTCGACGCGACGGAGACGCCGCTTCGCGACCTCCGCGAGACGTTTTCGATGGCGCGAGAGGGGTACGAGGCGGCGCTGGAGAAGTACGCAGAAGCGTAGCGAGAGTCCTGAGTGCCGAGTTCTGGGACCGAGACAGTCGGCTCAGACCGAGAACTCGAAGAGGTCGTCGCCGACGTGGTGGATGGACTCGACGACCTTGCCGGAGTCGCCGACGAGGTCCCCCCCGTCTTCGAGCGCGCGCCCCACGGCGAGCACCTTGCCGTGAGTCTCTTCCGCGATGACGACGAGGTCGCCCGCCTCGATGGTGTCGTCGGCCTCGGTGATGCCGGGGCGCATCACGTCGGCCCCGCTGGAGACGAACGAGACCGCGCCCGCGTCGACCGTGACGACGTTCGTCGTCGGCGGGAACTGGTTCGCGCCCTTGACCGTGAGAAACGGCTGGTCGTCGACGTACATGACCGCCGGTTCGCCGTCGACGAGGACGACCTCGTAATCGGCGTCGGCGAACTCGACCGCCTCGAACGCGTCGCCGTCGAGGGCGACGCCGAGAGACGATTCGATGGAGTCGCACAGCGCGTCGATCTCGTCGCTTCGGAGGTGGTGGCGAGACTTAACCTTCATACCGGGTCGTGGACGCTCACGGCCGATAAATCGACCGCTCCGCGTCGAGTGGTTGGTGACGCCGCCCGGCGGCCGGTCGAGCGCGAGTCGAGTCGAACTGGCCCGAGCCGCGTCGGCGTCGGACGCGCGTCAGACCGCGACAGGATAAACTGCTAAGTACGATTGGGTACACTCCAACGATATGTGGCGCTCCCGGACGAACCGGGACCGGAAGCGTGTCGTGTGCATCGCATGCGGTGACGCGGTCCTCCGGTCGGCGGCGCGCGAGTACGACAAAGAGGGGAACCGCTGGGAACGACACGGCAAGCGGTTCGAACACCTCTGTAAGTCCTGTTACCGCGGGCTCTGTCACCAGCCCCGCGAGGAGCTCGAAGGCCTCCTCGTCGACATCGAAGAACACGGCATCTCCAACGAGGAGTTCCTGCTTCGCTACTTCGACGCGGTCAAAGAGCGGTACGAATCGCCCGGTGAGCGCGGGCGCTGAGGCCGGTTCCGCCAGTCCGTCACCGAACCACGCGAACGCGCGCTGACGAGCGACGTCGTTTTCTCCTCGTCGCGGCTCGTGCCCGACACTCATTTCTCCCTGCCCCGTCTAGTCGGGGCTATGTCAGACGACGCGCAGGCGTACGCCGGAACCGCCGAAGGGCAAGGACCGGTGGAGATAGACGCCGAACTCGCGCGACACCTCCAGAACAAGCGCGAGGACCTGTTCGAGGAGTTCGAGATTCGTGACGCGTTCCCACCGGAAGTCCTCTCGGAGGCGCGTGCGCGCACCGACGGCGTCCACGAGGAGATCGAAGACGAGCTCGAACACCGCAAAGACCTCCGAGACCTCACGACGTGGACGACCGACCCCGTGGACGCCCAGGACTTCGACGACGCCCTCAGCATCCGCGAGAACGAGGAGACGTACACGCTGTGGGTCCACATCGCCGACGTGACCCACTACGTCCACCCCGGGTCGGAGATGTGGGCCGAGGCAGTCAAGCGCGGCAACACCGTCTACCTCCCCGCCTACACCATCCACATGCTCCCGCCGGCGCTGGCCGAGACGGTCTGTTCCCTCGTCCCCGAGGAGGACCGCCTCGCTCACACCGTCGAGATGGAGATCAAGAAGGACACGCTCTCGTTCGAGTCTATCGACATCTACAAGTCCGTTATCCACTCCAACGAACGGCTCACCTACACGCAGTGTGAAAACCGGCTGGAAGACCCCGACCTCCCCCTCCACGAGGAGAACGCACTGGTGTTCGACCTCGCCGACCAACTCCACGAACAACGCAAGGAGGACGGCTCGCTCGTCCTCAACCCGAGCCGCGACCGCGCCCACACCATCATCGAGGAGTGCATGCTGAAGGCGAACAAGGCCGTCACGCACGAACTCATGTGGAACCGCGGCGTCGAGGCGATGTACCGCGTCCACCCGCAACCCACTCCCGACCAGTGGGACAAGGCGCTCCGCGAAATCACCGAACTCGACGGCGTGAGCATCAACTCCACGTCGTGGGACGAACCCCGGAAGGCCGTCAACGACGCCTTGGAGAGCGCGAACTCCCGCACGCTCAACAAGATTCAGCGCGCCGTGCTGAAGGTCATGCCCCGCGCGAAGTACATGAACGACCCCTTCGGCGGCCACTACGCGCTCAACTTCGACATCTACGGACACTTCACCTCGCCCATCCGCCGGCTGTCGGACCTCATCAACCACTGGATCGTCCACGAGAACGACGTGCCCGAAGACCTCATCGAACTCTGCGACCGCGCCTCGGACCGCCAGAAGGACGCCGAGACGGCCGAGCGGCTCTACAAGCAGTTCCTCCAAGAAGTCGGCTTGGATCCCTACGCGGTCAACAACCGCGGTATCGTCACCGTCGACGACGACGGCGAGGTCATCGACGAAAACGGCCTCCCGCCGCAGGAATAACCGGGCGGTCGCTCCCGTTCGACCACTCGCGTTCGACCGACCGGTGCCAACGGAGTCGGTTCGACTCAGTTCGACCGGGACCCGCCAGCCGTGACTGACGAGACGGACGCGGAGCTACGGAGCCGACCGAACGGGAGAGCGAAACGCCGACTTCGCTCCCGCGGCGACCGCTCAGTCCTCCTGTTTGTGCGTGAACAGCAACACGTCGCCGTCGTGCTGGGTCACACAGAGGTCGAGCATCATGCTCAGTTCGAGACTGTTGTAGTCGTTCTCGCAGACGACCAAGTCGTCGAACGGCTCCTCGCACGCCGGACAGGCGATAGAAACGGTGTTCTGGTAGGTGGTGACGCCGCCGCTGGATTCGTAGGGCGTGAGCGACGACCGGAGTTCGTCGAGTTCCTCGTCGTTCATGAACGTGTTGTGCGCGGGGCGTGCGTATAATTCTTCACGGTCGGACACCGACCGCGGTCGGACGCGACGACGGAGTACCGACTCACAATTACCGACTCACGACCACCCGGCGTCGTCCAGCCCACAAACCCACCGGAAGTGCGGGTGAACCCACGACAGCCCCGCGGCGTTGGCTTCGACCCACGACGACGGGTCGCTCAGCCGACGCGACAGCACCTCCGCCCGCTCCTCGTGAGTCCCCTCCCGGTCGAACGGTATCAGTTCGAGCGTCCGCGACGCAGGGTTGAAAAAGACCGCCCGCTCGGTGTCCGCGTCGAGTCCGACCAGCCGCGAGCCGTTGGCGTCCTTCTGGAGGAGCGCCTGCGCCATGCGGTGTTGGTGGACACCGCCGCGCGTCTCGCGGAGTTTCGAGACGATGGCTCGAAAGAGGGCCGTCGGGTCCGACGGGGGTTCGCCTCGTCGTGTTTCCATACCGACGGCCTCGGTGCGAGAGGGTAAGAGGGTCCGCCATGAGCGGAGTGAAAGTGTCGGGTTCGGCGGAAGTGAACGCGTGTCAATGAGCTAAACGACCCCCACGGCGGCGTTCTCCGTGCGCGTCACAGAACACAAGGCGAGTGCTACCGAGTTCCCGACGTATGGAACGGAGCTCGTCTCCGTGAAACTGGAGAATTAAACTCGGGACTGGCCCAACAAGGCCGCCCGCAGACGAAGCGAACGGGGGCAAGCGAGTTCATTGACTGAGGAAGTGAAACGACCGAAGGAGATGGACTCGCAGGATATTGAACCACGGTCGCTCCCGTTCGCTCGCGGTGCTCGCTCACCTCTCGCTCCCTGCTCAAATCCCCGCTCGAACAGACACGATTACACTCGACACCGGCGGTACTCGCAGGGCACCTGACGGAGCCACTGCTCGAAAGTGTGGTGTCGAGAGAAAGTAGTGGACTCGCGGGGTCCCCGTGAGCAGTGCGAGACGACACAGTCGTCTCGCTGGCCATGCGGGCGACTCACGAGTCGCCCGCAGACGAAGCGAACGGGGGCAAGCGAGTCCATTGACTGAGGGAGTGAAACGACCGAAGGAGATGGACTCGCGGGGATTTGAACCCCGGGCCTCTTCCTTGCGAAGGAAGCGATCTGCCACTGATCTACGAGCCCTCATTCCCACGGAGTCGTGGGATACACTTATACCCTATGTTTTGTCCGCGGTCGGGCATGCGATAGCATCCCGTTCCGTCGGGCGGTTCTGCGGGCGTCTGCTCGCGTGTCGAACGGAAGGTGAGATGACACGCGCCTTAGCGCTGAAAGTCAGCTCGGAGGCAGAGTCCTCCGGACGCGCGCCTCGACAACCGCGAGTGTGACGGGCGGGCCGTCACGAACAGGCGGTCCGGAGGTCCGGACAGCGCCGTCGTTAGTCTTCGAGGACGATCTCGATGCTGACGTCGTTCGGAACCTGAACGCGCATCAGCTGGCGCAGAGCGCGTTCGTCAGCGTCGAGGTCGATGAGACGCTTGTGGACGCGCATCTCCCAGTGCTCCCACGTCGCCGTCCCCTCGCCGTCAGGCGATTTGCGGGCGGGGACTTCGAGCGTCTTCGTGGGCAGCGGGATCGGCCCGCTGAGGTTGACGCCCGTCTTGTTCGCGATCTCGCGGACGTCGTCGCAGATATCGTCGAGGTCTTCCGGACTCGTGCCGGCGAGCCGAACGCGTGCCTGTTGCATCGTTATCGCTCGTTGACTTCGAGCACTTTGCCGGCCGCGATGGTCTGACCCATGTCACGGACAGCGAAGCTTCCGAGCTCCGGAATCTCGGAGGACGGCTCGATGCTGAGCGGTTTCTGCGGACGGACGGTCACGATAGCGGCGTCGCCGGACTTGATGAAGTCCGGGTTCTCTTCAGCAACCTCGCCCGACGCGGGGTCGAGCTTCTGGTCGATCGACTCGATGGTACACGCGACCTGCGCCGTGTGGGCGTGGAAGACCGGCGTGTAGCCAGCGGTGATGACCGAGGGGTGCTGCATGACGACGACCTGCGCCTTGAAGGTCTCGGCGACCTTCGGCGGGTCGTCGGCCGGGCCACAGACGTCGCCGCGGCGGATGTCGTCCTTGCCGACGCCACGGACGTTGAAACCGACGTTGTCGCCAGGACCGGCCTGGTCGACTTCCTCGTGGTGCATCTCGACGGTCTTGACCTCGCCGCCGACGTCAGAGGGCTGGAAGCTCACGTTGTCGCCGGGGTTGAGGGTACCCGTCTCGATACGGCCGACCGGGACCGTCCCGATGCCGGAGATGGTGTAGACGTCCTGGATGGGCAGGCGCAGCGGCGCGTCCGTCGGCGGCTGCGGTGCCGGCAGGTTGTTGAGCGCTTCGAGGAGAATGTCGCCGTCGTACCACGACGTGTTGTCGGAGCGCTCGGCGATATTGTCGCCCTCGAAGGCCGAAATCGGGACGTAGGTCGCGTCGTCGGAGTTGAAGCGGACCTGCTTGAGGAGCTTGTTGACCTGCTCCTTGACGTCCGTGTACTTGTCTTCGCTGTAGTCGACGACGTCCATCTTGTTGACCGCGATGATGAGTTCGCCGATACCCAGGGTGCGGGCGAGGAAGACGTGCTCGCGGGTCTGCGGCGCGACACCGTCGTCGGCGGCGACGACGAGAACCGCGTTGTCAGCCTGCGAGGCACCGGTGATCATGTTCTTGACGAAGTCGCGGTGGCCCGGGCAGTCGACGATGGTGAAGTAGAACTCGTCCGTGTCGAACTCCTGGTGGGCGATGTCGATGGTGACACCGCGCTCGCGCTCTTCGGCGAGGTTGTCCATGACGTAGGCGAATTCGAATCCGCCCTTGCCCTTCTCCTCGGCTTCCTCTCGGTGCTGCTCGATGACGTGCTCCGGGACGGAGCCGGTCTCGAACAGGAGTCGGCCGACGAGCGTACTCTTACCGTGGTCGACGTGGCCGATGATGGCCAGGTTCTGGTGGGGTTTGTCGCTCATTGATGTGTTCACGCGCTAAGGCGCTCTGTGGGGAATGTTTTTCCTGAAACCCCTAAAACGGTTTCGATACGCGCTACGGGCCGTCTAACCGCCGTACTGCGATTTGCGGAACCATACCACGGTCTCGGAACGGAACGCTCGGTCAGTGTCGGCTGTCAAAGAAAACAAGGGTACAAGCGGTCTCTCGGCCTATTCAAGGCGAGAGACGTCAGACAGGACGGCCGTCGCCGTCTCGGGACCGCCCGCTCCGCGGCCGCTGATGTTCAGTTGCCCCGCGTGTTTGGTCTCCAACTGGACGATGTTCTGTGTGCCCGTGACCGACAGCGTGGAGCCCTGCGGAATCAACCGCGGGGCCACGCGGACACCGTCGGCGGTCGCCTCGCCGATGAGGCGGACCGTCCGGCCGTCCTCGGCGGCGAGGTCGAGCGCCGTCCCCGGCACGTTGCGGATGCCCTCGACCTCGGCGTCGTCGAGCGCGTACTCCGTCTCGCCGTCGGAGAGGACGTTCGCGAGGATGACGAACTTCAGCGCGGCGTCGATGCCGTCCACGTCGAAGGTCGGGTCGGCCTCGGCGACGCCGAGGTCCTGTGCCTCCGCGAGCACGTGTTCGTAGTCGAGTCCCTCGGCGGCCATGCGCGAGAGGACGAAGTTCGCCGTCCCGTTCAGCACGCCGCGCGCGGCGGTCACGTGGGGCGCACCGAGGTCCGAGATGGTCGAGAGGACGGGAATCGCACCGCCGACCGCCGCCTCGAACTGGACGGTCCCCTCGCTTTCGGCTTCGAGCGCGCGCAGGTCGGCGTAGCGTTCTGCGACCGGTCCCTTGTTCGCGAGCACGACGTCGCGGTCGTCGGTCAGCGCCCGCTCGACGTGCGAGAAGCCGGGTTCGGCGTCGCCGAGCGTCGTCGGCGTCGCCTCCACCAACACGTCGTAGTCGGCGTCGAACACCGACTCGGGGTCCCCGTCGCCGACTACGCCGTCGCGTTCTTTGCGGTCGTGGACCGCCTTCGGGTCGAGTCCGGCGGAGTCGACCGCGGAGGAAGACGAGTCCGCGAAGGCGACGACGTCGTGGCCGTAGTCACCCGCGAGGTCGAGGACGGAGCCGCCGACCGCGCCCGCGCCGAGCACGGCGAGCCTGAGGCTCATTGGGAGCCCTCCGCGAGCGGTTCGACGACGTGCAGACCCTTTTCGGCGGCGAGGTCGCGAACGACCGCGAGCGTCTCGTCGACGCGGCCGGAGCGGACCGCGAGTCGGAGCCGGGCACTCGACGCCTCGTTGGTCCCCTCGCGAGCGGACAGCGACAGGTCCTGTAAGGTCGCGTCAGCCGAGGACTCGATGCGGTGGAGCGTGTCCGAGAGGTCGGAGTCGACGGTGTCGCCGACGAGGATGACCATCACCTCCTCGCCGAAGTGCTCCGCGCCGGCGCGGATGACGTTGACGCCGGCGCCGCGGAGCGCGTCGACGATTCGCTCGAAGCGGTCGGGCGGACATTCGAGGTCGACCTCCACGGGGATGTGTCCGCGCGGCGTCAGGCTCCCCCGCTCGTGGAATATCGAAAGCAGATTGCCGCCGTTGTCGGAGATTGGCGCGAGCGCGGCCAGCAACTGTCCGGGCTCGTCGGCGAGTTCGAGCCGAATCGTGTGCGGCTTCGGCATCTCGCCGCTCCCGTCGGCCTCGGCGTCGCTCTCGCCGTCGAGGTCCTGTGCGCTCATCGCCCCACCCCCGTGGGCCGTCCCGACGCTGTTGTCCGCGACGCGCGGCTCGGTCGTGGTTTCGCGTCGTCGCGCCAGGAGTCGAGAGACGTGCCCTTACGCATATCTACCCGTGATTCGGCCACGCGGTATAAGCCTTCGCAGCCGACACGGTTTGCCGACGCCGGAAGCGTGCTGGCATGTGTCACAGACGGAGACCGACCGCGACCGGGAACTCGGAACAATAGGGGTCGACCACAGAGCGGTGAAGCGGGGGAGACGGGAGATACGGCGCGGGGAGGGGCCGACGGACCGGGGCTATCGCTGTCCAGGTAAAAAACGAAAGAGGGCGCGGAGAGACGCGCTTAGATGTAGTCGATCGCCTGCGAGAGTTCGAGCTTCATACCCTTGCGCTCGCGGATCTCCATGATCTTCTCGCGCTGGAGGTTGTCCGAGAGCACGCGGAAGCCGGCGTTCTCCGTGTTCCAAGAGGCGCGACCTTCCGTGGCCGAACGGATGTCCGACGAGAAGCCGATCATCTCTTCGACGGGCGCGATGCCCTCGATGACCATGAGGTCACCTTCCTGATACATGTCGTCGACGCGGCCGCGGCGACCCTGAATCTCGCCGGAGGCCGAGCCCATGTATTCGGAGGCGACGTCGATGCGGACGTTCTGGATGGGTTCGAGGAGCTTCACCTGACCCGCGATGAGCGAGCGGTGGACCGCGTCACGCGTCGCAGGGATGACCTGGGCGGGACCGCGGTGGATGGTGTCCTCGTGGAGTCGCGCGTCGTGGAGGCGCAGGAGCGTCCCCTGAACGGGCTCCGCGGCGAGCGGACCGTCGTCGAGCGCCTCTTCGAGACCCTCGATGACGAGTTCCATCGTCTCGTTGAGGTGCTGGATACCCTTCGTGTCGTCGATGAGGATGTTCGTCCCGTGGATGTGTTCGACGTTCTGGGAGGTGTCCTTGTCCATGCCGGCTTCCTGGAGGGCCTCGCGGCGCTCCAGTTCGGGCATGTCCATCGAGATTTCGCCGAGCTTGATGGAGTCGACGATGTCCTGCGAGAGGGGTTCCGCCGTGATGTAGAACTTGTTGTGGCGGTTCGGGGAGACGCCCTCGACCTCGTGGGACTGGCCCTGAACCTGCTCGCGGTAGACGACAATCGGCTCACCGGTGCGGACCGGAATGCCCTGGTTGTCGCGGATGCGCTGGGTGATGACTTCGAGGTGGAGTTCGCCCTGACCGGAGATGAGGTGCTCGCCCGTGTCCTCGTTGATCTCGATGCGGATGGTCGGGTCTTCCTTCGCGACCTGCTGGAGCGTCTGGATGAGCTTCGGCAGGTCGTCCATGCGCTCTGCCTCGACGGACTTCGTGATGACCGGCTCGGAGATGTGTTCGATGGACTCGAACGGCGTCATCTCGACCGACGAGACGGTGGAACCGGCGATGGCGTCACGGAGACCCGTGACGGCCGCGATGTTCCCCGCGGGGACGCCGCGGTCGAGTTCCTCGCGCTCGCCGCCCATGAAGACACCGACGGACTGGACGCGGTTCTTGCCCGCGGTCCCGGAGACGTAGAGCTCCTGACCCTTGCGGATGGTTCCGGAGAACAGGCGACCCGTGGCGATTTCGCCCGCGTGGGGGTCCATCGAGATGTCGGTCGCCATGAAGACGACTTCGCCGTCGTCGTCGACTTCGCGCATCTGTCGCGCGATGTCAGACTCGGAGTCACCGCGCCAGACCGTCGGGATACGACGGGGCTGGGCGTCGAGCGGGTCGGGGAAGTGCTCTGCGACCATGTCGAGGACGACGTCCGAAAGCGGCGTGCGCTCGTGGAGTTCCTGGCGGTCGCCACCGCGCTCGAGTTCCATGATGTCGCCGAAGGAGATACCGGTCTCCTCCATCGACGGCATGGAGACGCCCCACTTGTAGAGGGCGGACCCGAACGCGACGGTCCCGTCTTCGACGGAGACGGTCCAGTCGTAGTCCTTCTCCTCGGTCATCCCGCGGATGAGCTCGTTGACGTCGGTGATGACGTCGACGAGGCGCTGTTGCATCTCCTCGGGACCTTCCTGCAGTTCGTTGATGAGGCGGTCAACCTTGTTGATGAAAAGCGCCGGCTTGACGCCCTCGCGGAGCGCCTGACGCAGGACCGTCTCGGTCTGCGGCATGGCACCCTCGACGGCGTCGACGACGACGAGCGCGCCGTCGACGGCACGCATCGCGCGCGTCACGTCGCCACCGAAGTCGACGTGGCCCGGCGTGTCGATGAGGTTGATGAGGTGGTTCTCGCCTTCCCATTCGTGGGTCATCGAGACGTTCGCGGCGTCGATGGTGATGCCGCGTTCCTGTTCGTCTTCCTTCGTGTCCATCGCGAGCTGCTGGCCGGCAGTCTCGTCAGAGATCATGCCCGCACCCGCGAGGAGGTTGTCGGAGAGGGTCGTCTTACCGTGGTCGACGTGAGCGGCGATGGCGATGTTCCGGATCTGCTCCGGCTTGTCCATCAGTTTCTCACATTCCTGGACGATCTTCTTTCGTCGGCCCATTATACAGGGCTCTACCGGCAGGAGGGTCAAAAGAGTAGTGTTTTTGCCGAGCGGATTTCCCATTTTCAGCCGCCCTACCGCCGGGGTATGAGCATTTTTGTCACGATAGGTGCGACAGTCCGCCGGACGCGAATCTCGTCGCCGCACTCGGCGCAAGAGTCATGTTGGTTGATAGCATTACTCAATTTGAATGGACCTCCGAGTCGTCGGGGGCGCACCGGCAGACCCGTTCTTGAGCGCCGCCGACCTGTTCGAAACCGAGTTCGAGCTTTCGTACCCCGTGTTCGTGCGCGTGCGCGACGACCCCGACTCCCGCACGTGGGCCGGCCACTATCAGGACCACCACGTCCTCAACATCTCTCGGCAGGCCGCCACCAGCGCGATGGCCCGCGAGCTCGCGCTCCACGAGCTATCGCACATGGCCCGAAACGAGGAGGGCCACGTCTCGCACTATCAGTCCACGCGCGAGGCGGTCTTTCTCGCGCTCGCGGGGCGCACCGTCGAGCGCCGAAAGCTCGCGCACTGCTACCAGATCGCCAACCACTGCAAGGACATCTACGCCGACGACCTGACGCTGTCTGTCGCGCCCGCGGACAAACTCGTCCAGTTCCTCGAATCGCAACTGGCCGCGGCGCTCGCCGACCGACCGCAGGCGTCCGGGCGGCCCGGGTCCCGGCTCGTCACCGCTGGGTCGGACCCCGAAATCACGGCCGTGAACGCCGCGTTCGCCCTCGCGCTCGTGGAACGGCACGACCTCGTCGAACCGGACCACCGGCTGTACGACCTCGCGCACGCCGCGGCCGACGACGCGCCGTCGGTGTCGCTCGACACGTTCAAAGAGCGGTTCCGGACGCTCGCCGCCGACCCCTCGAAAAGCGAGTACCGCCGGACGCTCGTCGACGTCGTGAAACACTACGTCGTCAACCCGGAGATGGCCGCCGACTGAGCGCCGCGCGCCGACCGCGGGAAAGCGGGCGAACGAACCAGCGAGCCCGCGGTGCGGCATCGCCACTCGACGCGCTGAAAAACGAAAGAGAGTGGAGAGATTACCGGGCCGCTTCGGCGACGCGCTCTTTCTCCTCTTTCTGGGAGATAGCGTACGTCTGGACGTCGTAGTCGGCCGCGCCGATGAGCTGTTGTGCGAGCGCCTCGGCGGCGGTGGTCGTCGTCTTGTAGGAACCGCTGAGGGTACCCTGTGCGATGAACTTCAGCGCCTCGTCGACGCGGCGCTGCGGGGCGACGTCGACGGCCTGCGGGACCGAGATACCGCCGTACTTGAGGCGGACGGTCTCCTCGCGGGGACCGGCGTTCTCGACCGCGCTGATGAGCACCTGGACGGGGTTCTCCTCGGTGCGCTCGTTGACGATTTCGAACGCTTCCTTGACGATTTTGCTCGTCTTCTGTTTGTGTCCCGTGTTGTCTTCGGTCTGCATCAGGCGGTTGATGAGCCGCTCGACGATGCTGATTTCGGACTTCTGGAACTGCTTCGAGGCGTGACGACCCATCGTGTGGGCGATGGGCGTCGCCTTGATGTACCGGCTCATGCTGGGGTCGGTGTACTCCATCTCGGAGACGTCCCAGACGCCGAACAGAAGCGCGTTCTCCTTTGCTTCCTCGCTACTCGCGGGGGACTCGGGCTCGGGTGCGTCGCTTTCCGACATGGTTAGCGCACCGGCTTTTCGGCGTTTCCGCGGACGAGTTCGATCATCGAGACGCCGTTGACCTTCTCGACCTTGTAGTTGACGCCCGAAAGGTCACCCATCGCACGACCCTTCGCGCCACCGATACCGGCGATGGTGACTTCGTCGTGCTCGTCGATGAACGAAATCGCGCCGTCACCGGGACAGAAGGCGGTGACCTGCTTTCCGTTCTTGATGAGCTGAACACGGACGCACTTCCGAATCGCCGAGTTCGGCTGCTTTGCTTCGATACCGACCTTCTCGAGGACGATGCCGCGACCCTGCGGGGCACCCTCGAGCGGGTCGGACTTCTTGCCGAGACCGCGCTCACGGCGCGCGTACTCAGAGTCGGACCAGCGGCGCTTCTGCCGGTCCTTCTTGAGCTTGCGCGCGGCGTATTTGCCGTTCGCCATAGTGAACAACAGTTCCAGATGGAGGTACTTAAGCCTCCCTTTTCGAATCCGGCGAGACGGCTTCAGGAGCGATTAGCGGCCCCTAAGAAGGAATCTGAGGTCGTTTCTTCGATTCGAACGACGGCCCCTCTGCGTCGAAGAGCGACTAAACCGCCCGGAGATGGTGTCGTTTCTCCCCACCGTGTAAACTGTCGCCACACTGGGCGTCGTCGCCCCCGTTCGGCCGGGTCACTCGCCGCCGCGCCCCCCGACGAGGTCCACGCCGAGGCGGCCGCTGACCTCCCGTCCCGACGCCGGCCCGAGCGTCAGTCCCTCCCCGTCGAACCGTCGCTTGACGCGCCGTCGGTACTGCGAGCGAACGTCGACGAGGTTCACGTCCATCGGCAAGGCGACCCAGAACTCCGCCTGCAGTCCGACCGAACTCCCGGCGAATTCGAGGATGCGCGCGGTCGGCTCCGGCTCGTCCAGCACGCGGTCGTCCTCCCGCGCCGTCTCGACGAGTTCGCGGAGCGCCAGCTCCGTGTCATCGTCGTACGCGACGTCGACTCGCTCGGTGATTCGGTACCGCTCTCGGCCGTACGGCCGGGTGAGCGCGTTCGTCGTGAGCTCCGTGTTCGGCACGGAGATGGTCTCGTTGTTCACCGTCCGCACGCGCGTGACCCGGAAGTCGACCGCCTCGATGACGCCCTCGCCGCCGGGCCACGATATCCAGTCGCCGACGTTGAAATCCGGGTCGGCCACGAGAAAGAGGCCGCTGATGAGCGCGCCGATGACCTCCTGCCCGGCGACGCCGACGACGAGCGTCAGCGCCGCGACGACGAGCGCCGTGTCGGTCAGCACAGAGGGGTAGCCCGCGCCGACGACGCCGGCGACCGCGGCGACGACGATGACGAAGGCGTGCGCGTAGGTCTCTGTCGCCGACTTCAGCGTCGGGTTGTTCCGGTTCCGAGCGCTGACGAGCCGCGTCACGCCGGGGACTATCAGGAGCCGGCCGACGAGATAGACCACGACCGCCGCGGCGGCGAACCCCGCAGTCGCGCTCGCGAGCTCCTCGTACTCCGAAAACTGCGTCGGGTCGAGTTGCCCGACCGCGACCCCGAGCGACTGTCGTATCGGCGACATGCGTAGCTCGCCGTTCGGTGGGGACAAAAACGTGTGGTCGAGTCGACCGCCGCGTTACGTCAACTGGATGTCGTCGATGTCGTAGTGGCGACGCGCCAGCTCGCGGGCGGTGTCGATGGTGTTCCCGCCCGCGCCGATGGCGACGCCGCGGTCGGCTTCGGCGACCTCGACGTACGCGACGGTGTCGTTCTGCCGCGAGAGAGTCACGTGTCGGACGGCCGCCGGCGCGAGCGCGCTCGCGACGAACGCCTCGGGCGTATCGGCGTCCTCGACCAGTTCGACCGTCCGGCCGAGCTGGCGCTCGACCGACTGGACGGTCCGCCCGCCGGGACCGATGGCCGTCGCCATGTCGCCCGCGGCGACGAGGAAGACGACCCGGTCGTCGAAGACGAGGCAGTCGTGGGCCGTCGCCTCCGTCTCCTCCTCGAAGAGGGCGATGAAGCGGCGAGCCGTATCCGACAGCGTAACTTTCATCGTCAGTCGTCGGACGGTTCGGGTGCCGCGTTGGCGTCCGCGTCCTCGACGTCGAGCGAGCCCATGCGGAGGTCCACGTCGCCGGTGCCGATAGCAATCGGCTTGCCGACGATGACGTTCTCGATGACGCCGTCGAGGTCGTCTTCCTCGCCGTGGATGGCGGCGTCGAGCAGGTGGTTGACCGTGACCTCGAACGCGGCGCGGGCGAGGACGGAGTCCTTCGACCCGGAGATACCGTGACGGCCGATGGACTCGATGGTCCCGTCGTTCGTCATGATGTCCGCGACGAGCATCAGGTGGCGGATGTTCACGTCGTCGAGACCCTGCTCGCGAAGCGTGTTCATCGTCTCGTCGATGATGGACTCGCGGGCGGCCTCGATGCCGAGCTGTTTGTGCACCTCGTGGATGTTGTTCGAGGTGGTCCGGGAGGCGTCGACGCCCTCGATGGCGAGCGCGTCGCCGAACGCCGAGCCCTCGGTGTAGAGGACGAACTCCTCACCGTCGGTGTTCTCGTTGTCCTCCTTGCGGATGACGACGCGGGAGACCTCCTCGATACCCTTGAACACGATGTCGCGCAGTTCCTCGACGAGCTGGAGGAGCCGGCGGTAGCTCGGGCTCTCGGGACCGAACTCGATGAGCGTCCCCTCGCGGCGGGTCTTGATGCCGAGCGCGTCCTCGATGGTCTCGGCGATTTCGCTCGCGATGACGCCCTCGTCGTCGTACGTCGGCCAGCGTTCGAGGAGCGTCTCGTCGTTGAGGTTGACCTGCACGACCATGTCGGCGACGTTCGTCGAGATGTCGCCGAGCGCCAGAACCTTCGTGGACTCGATGTTCCAGACGACCTGGTGGGCGAGTTCGCGGTTGTTCGCGTACTCGTCTTCGAGGTACACCGTCATCATCGGCGTGTCGGGGGTCTTCCGCGCGTCCACCAGTTCGATGAGCCGCGGTAGACCCTGCGTGACGTCGATTTCGGCGACGCCCGCGTAGTGGAACGTGTTCATCGTCATCTGCGTCCCCGGCTCACCGATTGACTGCGCCGAGACCGTCCCGACGGGGTCGAGCGGGTCGACGCGGGTGTCGAGGTAGCGCGCCTCGACGGCCTGCGCGATCTCGCCGGCCTGGCCGAGGGTGACGCCCTCGCGCTCTTCGATGGTCTGGTAGATGCGGTCCTTCAGTCGTCGAGACAGCTCTTTGGACTCGACGATGTCGACGACGTCGTCGTCGACGAACTCGTAGTCGGCGGTTGCGTCGGTTTCAGTCATCGGATTCGACCCCCGCACGGGCGTCGACACGCGGTTCGGCGTGCTCGGAGAGGTTGGTCGGCGGTTCGCGCTCGCCGAGGAAACGCTCCTTTTCCTCCTCGGAGCTGAACTCCGAGGTGAGGACGCGGTCGGCGATGTTCTCGACGTCGATGGGCATCTCGTCGTCGGACGAGACCTTCACCGGGCTCGTGCCGTCCTCGCCGAACTCGAACTGCACGATGGTCCCCGACGTGTCGCGGACGGAGCCGTCGTACTGCGCTTCGAGCTCGGAGAGGGCGTTGATGAGCCGACGCTGTAGGTAGCCGGACTTCGAGGTCCGGACTGCCGTGTCGACAAGCCCCTCGCGGCCACCCATCGCGTGGAAGAAGAACTCACGCGGCGTGAGGCCGGCGCGGTAGGAGTTCTCGACGAAGCCGTGGGCCTCGGCCGAGAGGTCGCCTTTCTGGTAGTGGCTCAGGGTACGGCCCTCGTAGCCGCGGTTGATGCGCTCGCCCCGAACCGCCTGCTGGCCGACACAGCCGGCCATCTGGGTCAGGTTGAGCATGGACGCACGCGCGCCGGACTTCGACATCACGACCGCCGGGTTGTCCTCCTCGAAGTGGTCCTCCGCGATTTCGCCGGCGGAGTCGCGCGCCTTGCCGAGGCGCTGCATGATCTTCATCTCCAGCGTCTCGTCGACGGAGCGACCCGGCAGGGATTCGAGTTCGCCCGCCTCGTAGATCTCGATGAGCTCCTGAATCTTGTCGTAGGCGGCGTCGATGGCCTCGTCGACCTGCGCCGTCGCCTCGTCCGGGATGGACTCGTCGTCGATACCGATAGACAGCCCGAAGTGCATGATGGCGCGCATCGCGAGCGAGGCGATCTCGTTGATGAAGATGCGCGAGCGCGTCTTCGAGTAGTCCTTGGCGAGGGCGTCGACGATTTCGCCGCCGAACGCGCCGACGGCGTCCTCGTCGATAGTGCCCTGCGTGAGCTGGCCCTCTTCGATGGTGACCGTGTCGCCGACCTTCGAGGTGAACTCCATGTCCAGGTCGTCCGGCAGGAGTTCGGAGAAGATCTGCTGGCCGGTCCAGTAGGGCTGTCCGTCCTCGTTCTCGCCCGCGGGTTCGGGGAGCGTGTCCACGCGCGTCGCGCGGAGCAGGTCGAGCGCCTGCGTCTCGACGAACTCGGGGTTGTCGTGGGTGAGCAGGTAGGTGCCCGAGATGTGGTCCTGAATCGCGCCGATGATGTTCTCGCCGAAGCGCGGCGAGAGAATCTGCTCTTGGACGCGCATGAGGACGCGCGCCTCGGCACGGGCCTCCTCGTTCTGGAGGGCGTGCATGTTCATCTCGTCGCCGTCGAAGTCAGCGTTGTACGGCGGACAGACGACCGTGTTCAGGCGGAACGTCTTGTACGGCATCACGACGACTTCGTGCGCCATGATAGACATCCGGTGCAGCGACGGCTGTCGGTTGAAGATGACGATGTCGCCGTCGACGAGGTGGCGGTTGACCTCCCAGCCGAGTTCGACCTTCTCCGCGAGTTCCTCGCAGTTCTTCTCGGTCACCTTCAGCCGGCGGCCGTCCGGGCGGCGGACGTAGTTCGCGCCGGGGTGGCTCTCGGGGCCGTTACGGACGTACTGGCGAGCCTCGTCGATGTTGCGCTCGGTGACGTTCATCGTCTGGGTCATCTCGGACGCGACGCGGTCCGGGACGCCGACCTCGTTGAGCGACAGGGTCGGGTCCGGCGAGATGACGGTACGCGCCGAGAAGTTGACGCGCTTTCCGGACAGGGAGCCGCGGAAGCGACCCTCCTTGCCCTTCAGGCGCTGGCTGAGCGTCTTCAGCGGGCGGCCGGAGCGGTGGCGCGCCGGCGGCGTGCCCGAAATCTCGTTGTCGATGAACGTGGTGACGTGGTACTGCAGCAGTTCCCACAGGTCCTCGATAATCAGCTGTGGCGCACCCGCCTCGCGGTTCTCCATGAACCGCTGGTTGATGCGGATGATGTCCACGAGCTTGTGAGTCAGGTCGTCCTCGGAGCGCTGGCCGTTGTCCAGCGTGATGGAGGGACGCGCCGTGACCGGCGGGACAGGGAGGACGGTTAGAATCATCCACTCGGGGCGCGACCGGCTGGGGTCGATGCCGAGCGTGACGAGGTCATCGTCCGGGATGTCCTCGAACCAGTCGCGGATGTCCGAGGGCATCAGCTTGTTCATGTCCTCTTCTGTGAGGTCGAGGTCGAGCGCCTTTTCGAGCGCCTTGCGGTCGTCGCCGACCGGGCGGAACTCGCCGGCGAGCACCTGATTGACGCGTTCGGCGTCGAGGCCGGTCTCGTTGGCGAGGGTGACGGGGTCGACGCCCTCGTCGTCCTCGTCGTCGGGGTCGGGCTGCATCGCTTCGGCGATGCGCTCGGAGTAGTCCCCGGCGAGCACGTTCTGGACCTCGTAGTAGGTCGTCGGCTTCTCGTGTTTGATGTCGTGCTGCGGCGAGCCGCAGTGGGGACAGCGCTTGGCCTTGCGGGCCTGCCGGACCGCCGACTTCATCACGTCGCTCCAGTCGTCGCCGAGTTCCTTCGTGCGACCGAGCTTGTCGCGATACTCGTCTGCTTCCTCGTCCGTGAGCGAGAGCCGACCGCACTCTCGACACGTCGAGCGGAGCAGGCGGCGGATGAGCTTCGTGAAGCCGACGTGGATAACGGGCGCGGCCAGTTCGATGTGGCCGAAGTGCCCGTTACACGACCCGGAGTGCTGGCCGCAGGTGCGGCACTGCAGACCGGGGTCGATGACGCCCAGCCGCGGGTCCATGAGACCCATGTCGATTGGGTAGCCGTCGTCGTCGTAGGTGTCCGCGGTGATGACCTTCGTCGCGGACATGTCTCGGTACGTCTCCGGGTCCATCAACCCGAACTGGATACTGCCGATTTCTTTGGGTGTCTGCATTGACATGAGTGGTTAGACCGCGTCCTTCAGTTCGATTCGCGGGCGGACGCCGAGCGCGACCATCTCGTCGAGAAGCAGTTTGAAGGCGTAGCTGATCTCGATTTCGTGGATGTTGTCCTCGTCGCCGGTGACCGGGTCGTAGATGCGGCGCTGGTCGCGGTCCTCGACGGCGACCATGCCGGTGTCGGCGGAGATGTAGACCGTCTCCTTGTCGGAGGAGTCGAGGAGGCGCTCCTGGAGCACCATCGCGGCACCGTGTCCGATAACGGTGTCGCGCTCCATCTCCCCGAGACGGAGGCCACCCTCGCGGGCACGACCCTCCGTCGGCTGGCGGGTGAGCACCTGTACGGGACCGCGCGAGCGGGCGTGCAGTTTGTTGCTCACCATGTGGTACAGCTTGTGGTAGAAGATGATGCCGACGAAGATTTCGGCCTCGATCTTCTCGCCGGTGACGCCGGAGTACATGACCTCCTTGCCGGAGGACATGAACCCGCGCTCTTCGAGCGCCGAGCGGAGCTCTTCTTCGTTTTCGCCCTGGAAGGCGGTGCCGTCGACGCGGCGGCCTTCGAGCGCGCCGACCTTCCCGCCGAGCATCTCCAGCACGTGGCCGACCGTCATGCGCGACGGCAGGGCGTGCGGGTTGAGCACGAGGTCGGGGACGACGCCGTCGGCGGTGAAGGGCATGTCCTCCTGAGGTGCCAGGTGGCCCACGACGCCCTTCTGTCCGTGGCGGGACGCGAACTTGTCGCCGAGTTCCGGAACGCGCTGGTCGCGGACGGACACCTTGGCGAGCTTCGAGCCGTCTTCGCCCTCCATGAGCGTGACCGTGTCGACGACGCCGGATTCGCCCGAGCGCATCGTGACGGAGGTCTCGCGGCGCTTCTGCGGCGAGAGACCGGCCATGTCGTCGGGTTCTTCGAGGAACCGCGGCGGCGAGGTCTTGCCGAGCAGGACGGAGTTCTCGTCGACGACCGTCTCGGGGTTGACGAGGCCGTCCTCGTCGAGGTGCGAGTAGGCGTCTTCACCGCGCGCACCGCGAACGTCCTGGGACGGAATCTCGAAGCGGTCTTCCTGCCCGCCGGGGTAGCGGCGCTCTTCGCCCTCGTAGGTGCGGAAGAAGTGCGAGCGGGCGAGGGCGCGTTCGACGGAGCCCTTGTTCATGACGAGCGCGTCCTCGATGTTGAAGCCCTCGTAGGACATGACGGCCACGACGAAGTTCTGGGCCGCCGGTCGCTCGTCGAACCCGATCTGCTCTGTGGTCTGCGTTTTGACCATCGAGAGCTGTGGGTAGTGCATGAGGTGCTGGCGGGTGTCCGGGCGGATGCGGTAGTTCGCCGCGGGCAGTCCCAGCGACTGCTTCATCATCCCTGCACCCATCGTAATGCGGGGCGAGGCGTTGTGCTCCGGGTACGGAATCATCCCGGCACCGATGCCGAAGATGAGCTGTGGGTCGATTTCGAGGTGCGTGTGGTCCTCGTTGAGTTCGTCCTCGTCGACCGCGACGTAGATGTCTTCTTCCTCCTCGGCGTCGATGAACTCGACGAGCCCGCGCTCGACGAGGTCGTCGAAGTCGAGTTCGTCGTTGTCGAGCGCCTCGACGTGGTCGTCGTCGAGGAGCGGCTCGCCGTCTTCGACGACGATGAGCGGACGGCGGGCGCGGCCCGCGTCGGCGTTGATGATGACTTCGCGGGTGCGCTCTTTGACGGAGACGTTCACCATCTGGCTCACGTCGCCGCGGCGGCGCGCCTCTCGAATCTGTGCCGCGAGTTGGTTGGGGTCCGGGTGGGTCCCGACGAGACTACCGTTGACGTATACTTTCGCTTCTCGCTGTGCCTGAGCCATGTTAGTCGTCCGCGGGTGTGGCGTCGACGCTGTCGATGCCGGGGATACCCTCGACACCCATCGACGCGAGTTCTCGTTTCAGCGACTGTTCGTCTTCGACGTTCTGGGAGAGCTCCATCGCCTGCGCGAAGTTCTTCACCAGACCGCAGTTCGGTCCCTCGGGAGTCTCGGAGGGACAGATGCGACCCCACTGGGTCGCGTGCAGGTCGCGCGCCTCGAAGTGCGGCTGTGACCGCGACAGCGGACTCCGGAGGCGGCGAAGGTGCGACAGCACACCCATGTAGTCGGTGCGGTCGACGAGCTGGGAGACACCGGAGCGGCCGCCGACCCAGTTACCCGTCGCGATGGGGTGTTCGAGCCGCTCTGTGAGCACGTCGGACCGAACGACGGTGTTGACCGTCAGGTTCCGGTTCCGCATGTTAGCGCGTTCGAGCTGGTACTTCACGTCGCGCGCCAGCTTGTTGAGCGCCGTCCGGAAGAGGTCCTTCATGAGGTCGCCAGAGACCTTCAGGCGCTTGTTGGCGTAGTGGTCCTTGTCGTCGGAGTCGCGGCGCTGGAGTGCGAGTTCGAAACACGCCTCGGCCATGCGACAGAGGTAGTACGCCTTGTTCATGCGCACTTCCTCTTCTTCCGCGCCCTCCTCGTGGAGGTGCGGAAGCAGGTAGCGGTCGATGACGTAGTTCGCGCGCTTGAGCTGGTAGTTCTTGCCCTGCCCGCCGGCGACGCGCTTACCGAGCGCCTCGATGGCCTGCTCTTGGGTCTGGACCTCGGCCTCCTCGAGGTTTTCGAGCATGAACTTCACAATCTCCGGGTCGTCGGAGACGCGGTGGACGATTTCCTCGTCGGATTCGAGGCCGAGCGCACGCACGAGCGTGACGAAGTTGACGCTCCCGGAGACCGAGGGGAACGACACTTCGAGGAGTCCCTCGCGGTTTCGCTCACAGAGCACGAGCGCCCGGTAGCCGCGGCGCTGGCTGAACGTCTTCGCGACCTGAATCTCGTCGCCGTACTTCGTGTCGTACTCGGCGAGAATCTTGTTCGGCGCGAGGTCCTCCGAGGTCATGAGCACGCGCTCGGAGCCGTTGACGATGAAGTAGCCGCCGGGGTCGACGGGGTCCTCGCCGATTTCGACGAGGTCCTCGTCGGAGAGCTCCGCGATGTTGCACTTCGAGGAGCCGACCATGATTGGCATCCGGCCGACCTTCGTCTCCGCGGTGTCGACGACGACCTCCTCTTCCTCCTCGCCGCCGCGGACGATGGACATCTCCATGAACACGGGGGCGGAGTAGGTGATGTTGCGCAGGCGCGCTTCCTGCGGGAAGAGCAGTTCCTCGGAGCCGTCGGCCTCGCGGACGCGGGGCGTCTCCACGCGGACGCCACCGAGTTCGACGTAGACGGGTTCCTCGCCCTCCTTGTCGCCGATGTCGGTCTCGATGGTCGCCTTCTCTTCGACGACGTCCATCATGCCGCGTTCGAGGAACGCGTTAAACGAGCGGAAGTGGTGTTCAGCGAGCCGTTCTTCGGAGAAGTACTTGCGAGAGACCTCGCGTCGCGCTTGTCGGTTCATTCAATCACCAGTCGGTATACGACTGCTTTGTCTGTCGTTCGAGAGTTCCGAACGATCTTGATGACGTCGCCGGGCTCTGCGTCCTCGGGGAGCGCCGGGTCCTTCAGCTTGATCTTCGGGAGGTTCGTCTTCTCGACGTTGTACTCTTGTAACACGTCCTCGACGGCCTCGTCATCGAGTTTCGTGTGTTCCGGAACCAGTTTGTGTTGGCTTACGTCTACCATGTATGGTGCTGCTGGGTGCTGGAAGAAGCTGTCACGGGATACTACGGCTGATTTTGGGACGCATCCATTTAACACTTGTTAACTGCGTCGAAGAAAGGCGGCGCTATCGGCAGTCACGCACCGGAGATGCGCGAATCGTCACACGTTGGCATGGGGTGTCACGATATAAATGTCTTCGGGGCGAGAATCGCGGTACCGCGGGCCAAGGACAACCCAGATGGTAAGTCTTATCTATAAACCTCGGCTACGAATGAGTGCAGACGGAGGGCCCGGGTGGTGTAGTGGCCCATCATACGACCCTGTCACGGTCGTGACGCGGGTTCAAATCCCGCCTCGGGCGCTCTCCGTACCGCAAACTCACTTCAGTAAGCCCGGGTGGTGTAGTGGCCCATCATACGACCCTGTCACGGTCGTGACGCGGGTTCAAATCCCGCCTCGGGCGCTTCTCTGATTTCAACTCCTCCAGCGAGGCGTCTCGTCGCCGAGCGACAGCGAGTGAAATCTGCAAGCGGTGACCGGCGGGATTTGAATCAGGGAGCGACGCGAGCGGTATAGCGAGCGGAGCGACCGAGGTTCAAATCCCGCCTCGGGCGTACTTTTCGATGAATTACTCGCCGAGCGCCGAGTCTCGTCTCGGCGCGAGCGTAATTCTCATAAATACCCCAAAGGGATTGAACCCGACGACGAGCGAGTGAAAACGAGCGAGTCGGCACGGTTCAAATCCCGCCTCGGGCGCTTCTCTGATTTCAACTCCTCCAGCGAGGTGTCTCGTCGCCGAGCGACAGCGAGTGAAATCTGCAAGCGGTGACCGGCGGGATTTGAATCAGGGAGCGACGCGAGCGGTATAGCGAGCGGAGCGACCGAGGTTCAAATCCCGCCTCGGGCGTACTTTTCGATGAATTACTCGCCGAGCGCCGCGCTCCTCACTCAGCCAACCAAGCCGCCGACTGCTCCACCGATAGCCACGCCGACCAGCGCCGCCACGAGCGTCCCGAACGCGTACCGGGCCGCCGTGTCGTAGTCGCCCGCTTCGGCGAGTTCCGCGACGCCGACCGCGAACGACGAGAACGTCGTGAACGCCCCGCAGAACCCTGTTCCGGCGAGCGTCGCGGCCGCGTCGCCGACGGGCGCGGTGGCGAGAACGCCCAGCGCGATGCTCCCGAGGACGTTCACCGTGACGGTGCTCCACTTGCCGACGACTCGTTGGTCGACGGTGTGTCGGGAGACAGCGCCGGCCATCCCGCCGACGCCGACGAGGACGGCCGAGAGAAGCGAAGTGGTCATCGCCGCCCTCCGAACGCGAGGCCGAGCGCGGCGGCGACGAAGCCGAGCACGTAGTTCGCGCCGACGTTGAGCGCGCCGCCCATCGGCGACAGCGACGCGGTCTGGACGGCAAACGTGCTGTACGTCGTGAGCGACGAGAGCAGGCCGGTCCCGAAGAACAACTGCGCTCGACGGGAGGAGACCGACGTGATGAACGTCCCGAGGAGGAAGCTCCCGAAGACGTTCACCGCGAGCGTGCCGCCCGCACCGGGAATCGCGACGGAGACGCCGTAGCGCAGTATCGCGCCGGCGAAGCCACCGAGCGCGACCAGCGCCAGTTCCGAGCGGTCCATACGGTCCTTCTCCAGCCAGACTACTCTACGGTTTCGGAACGGTCGTGCTCAGGGACCGCCCTCGGTGTCGCGCCGCCGTCGGGGGTCTCTCGGGGACGGACTCGCACGTCGTGGACGGCCTCCGTGGTGTCGTCGACGACGAGCGCGCAACCGCGTTCCCGCGGGAGCCGAGCGCGGAGCGATTCGTCGAAGTACGTCGGGTCGGCGGCGGCCATCGCCGACACGTCGGGACCGGCGGTGAGCCGGTGGACGACCCGAAGGTCGGCCTGTGAGACGGCGACCTCGGGGAGCGCCGAGGGGCGCTGGGTCGCGAGGACGACGCCGACGCCGGGAGCGCGTCCGCGCGTGAGAAGCGTTTGAAGCGCTGGCTCGGCGAGTCCGCCGGCGAACGCGTGGGCCTCGTCGAGAAGCAACCACGGGATGCGGGAGACCGAACCCGCGACGCGGGCGTCGTAGAGGCCGCGAGCGACGACGCGGGCGACGGCGTTCGCGGGGGTCGCGTCCATCCCCGAGAGGTCGAGCACGTCGGGCGCGGAGCCACAGAGCGACCCCGGGTCGAGGCCGTCGGGGGAGAACACGTCCCACGAGTCGGCGAGCGCGAGGTGATTCGCCGCGGCCCTGCGCACCTCGGACGCGGCGTCCGCGGCTTCGACGGCCCCGCGCATCGCCGACAGCGAGTCCTCGTCGGCCGCGAGTCGCCAGACGAGCGACCCCGCGGGGGCGGTCGGGTCGAGTCCGAGCAGGTCCGGCCACGCGCTCGGCGGGAGCGCGTCGGCGCGGACGCTCGGCGAGTCGTGAACCGTGCCGGCTATCGGCGGCGCTTCGAGCCCTCCAAAGACGCCCATCGGGTCGAGTACGACCGGCGCGACGCCGCTAGCCCGCGTCAGCCCCTCGGCCACGACGCCGAGCGTGTGGGACTTCCCGCTCCCGCGTTTGCCGACGACGACAGCCGCGTGCGGGCGGTTCACGTCGAGTCCGACGGCCGCGCCGTCGCTCCCGTCGCGGGCGCGGTAGCATCCGAACCGACAGACTGGGCCTTCGTCCTCAGAATCGCGGCCGATAATATGCATGGCGCTCACTGGCCGCGGGATACGACTTGAACCCCCGGACGAGGGTTTATATACGAATCCGCGGCCAGACGGTCCATGCTCGATACGTTCCGGTCAGACACGCGCGCTATCGAAGGTCTCCCCGTCCGCCTCGTCATCGCCCTCGTGGTCGGCGTCGCCAGTATGAGCGTCATGCTCAACATGCTCTCTGGGGTGCAGGGACTCGCCACCTCGGAACTCGACGTGAAGCCGACGCCCGACGTGGTCGGCCCGGGCGAACAGGCGCTGGAGTTCACCGTCGTCGACCACGAGGGCGACCCGGTCGAGGGCGCGACGGTCATCGTGAAATCGGGAACCGCCGAAATCGACGGCGTGGCGACCGCGAAAAGCGGCGACGGCGGGTCCGCGACCGTTCGCGTCGACGCCGAACTCGGCGCGAACCGCGAGGACGGGACGCTCGTCGTGGACGTGAAACCGCCCGCCGGGGGGTCGTTCGTCGACCGCCGCGAGAACACGAACGTGCTCGTGGTCCAAGACTGAGCGCCGAAGGGCCGACCCGCGGCCTCAGCGTTCGGGATGCGTCGCCGCGTCGAAGCCCCCGCGGACCAGCGGCTTGGCGATATGTCGGCGGGCGCACGGCGGCACCTCGTACCAGCCGAGTTCGAGGTCGCGGTCGACCGCCCGCTCGACTTTCCCGGGGGCGTCGGTCCCGCAGTCGCGACACCGATACCCCTGATTCCGCCCGGCGCTTTTCATCGTCCGCCCGCAGTCGGGACAGACGGGGGTCGCAGGCTCCGTCCGCACGAGGTCTCGGACCGCGAACTTCTCCAGTTTGAGCGTCCCGTCACCGACCTCGCCGCAGGCGGTGAGCGCGTCGCCGACGCGGAGCGACCGCACCCGGTTACGGAAGCGCTTCGTCGGTTCGAAGGCGGCGACGGGGACCGCAGAGCCGTCGGCTTCGAGGTCGAAAAAGACGTGGCCGCCGGGGCGCGTCTTCGGTTCGGTGGCGACGGTCCCGGCGACGCGGTAGGCGCGGCCGTCGCGGAGGTCCGAGACCACGCCGTCCCGGAGATGCGCGTCGGTCCCCTGATTCGTGAGAAACGTCGCCGAGCGGTCGACGGGTTCCGAGTCGATGGCGGCGGCGACCTCCCGGACGGTGTCGGCGTCGTCGCCGCGGATGCCGTGGAGAATCGGCCCCGGCGCGTTCGGCACGCAGACGGCCTCGCCCTCCTCGCGGTCGACGGTGTCCCACGCCTCGGGGTACGCCGCGTCCGCGGCGTCGAAGACGGAGTCGAAGTCGACCTCGCGGGGCGTCCCACAGCGGTGGAACTCGCGGTAGGAGATGTGTTCGTAGGTCCACTCGTCGAAGGCGGCCGACGCGCCGACGGCCGCGAGCGCGCCGATGCGGCCTCGCCCGCCGTGCCAGCCCTCGGTCAGGAACCCGGAGCGTTCGGCGAGGTCGACCGCCGCATCGAGGTCGTGGAAGTCGCGGACTGCGTCGCGGGCGAACTCGGCGACGGCGGTCGAAACCGTGTCGGCCGACCCCGGCGCGACGACGACCCCCGGACTGGTTCGGTCGTCGTCGAGGACGGCCCAGCGGTCGAGTTCCTCGCGGGCGAGGTCGAACGCCGCGCCCGCGGGGAGGTCGGTGTGAATCGCCAGCGCCGCGTTCCCTCGCGTCTTGTGTTCGACCGCCGGGTTCAGGCGGACGAGGAGTCGCCGCTCGACGGTCCCGCCGCGGGCCTCGACGGCCTCGGCGACGAGCGTCGCCAGATAGGTCGTACACATCCCGAGGCTCCGGGAGTCGGTGTCGTCGAGGCCGATAACGGTCATGGACCGAGATTGCCGGAGGGCGCAGTAACGCCTTTCGGGACGGCCTCGGATATATAAATGCGGCATCGAGAGGGGAGATACGTCGCCGAGGGCGGCGGTATCGGGGAAAGCGCTTTATGGGCCGAATCGCTTATTGCCCCCTATGTCCCGGTCAGCGCTGGTTGGTAATGTCGCCGCGATGCTCCAAGACGCGGGCTTCGTCGTGAGCGACCGCATCGCCATCCGGCCGAAGAGCTTCGACCTCGCCGCTCGCAGGGGCGAGGACCTGTTGCTCCTCAAGATACTGGGGAACATCGACGCGTTCGACGGCGTCACCGGCTCCGAGATGCGACGCCTCGGCTCGTACCTCGACGCCACGCCGTTGGTCGTCGGGCTTCGGACCCGAGACGAGGACCTCAAACCCGGCGTCGTCTACTTCCGCCACGGCGTGCCGGTGTTGAACCCCGACAGCGCCATGGACCTGTTCGTCGAGGAGGTTCCCCCGCTCATCTACGCCGCCCCCGGCGGGCTGTACGTGAGCCTCGACGGCGACGTGCTCGCCGAAGAGCGGCAAGAACGCGGGTGGAGCCTCGGACAGCTCGCGACCGAACTCGGCGTCTCGCGGCGCACCGTCTCGAAGTACGAAAACGGCATGAACGCGAGCATCGAGGTGGCGATTCACCTCGAAGAGCTGTTCGACCGCCCCTTCTCGAACCCGGTCGACGTGCTCACGGGTGCCGAGGACGTCCGCGACGCCGAGCCGACACCCGACGACCCGGACGTTGACCCCGACGACGAACACGTCCTATCGGTGCTGACGCGCGCCGGCTTCACCGTCCACCCGACCGCCCGCGCGCCGTTCAAGGCCGTCAGCGAAGACGCCGGGCGCAAGAAAGAGACGAACGTCCTCACCGGGCACTCACCCTTTACCCGGAGCGCCGAAAAGCGCGCCCAAATCATGTCGTCGCTTGGCGAAATCACGCGGACGCGCTCGGTGTACTTCGTCGAGGAACAGCAGAAGCGGGAGTCGGTCGACGGCACCGGCATCGTCAGCTGTGAGGAACTCGCCGCCATCGACGACCCCGACGAGATTCGCGACCTGATTCGCGAGCGGACCCGCGACCCCGCCGAGAGCTAATCGACGGGGCCGGGCGCTCGTGGCGGGGTGCGACGCGCGCCCGACGCGAGGTCGCACGCAGTCGGAAACGAGTCAGTGAGCGGTGCGACGGCCGCCGCGGGACCGAGTGGACGAGATTACGCCGCCGAGCCGTAGGTCTCTTCGAGGTAGTCGACGATATCGTCGCTCTCGGCCATCCCCTCGATGCCGTGTTCTTCGTCGACGAGGACGGGAACACCGGTCTGGCCGCTTACCGCTTCGACCTCCGTGCGCTCGGCGTGGGCGCTGGGGACCATCTGCGACTCGTATTCGAGGTCGAGTTCGGCGAGTTTGTCTTTCACCTTCGCGCAGTACGGACAGCCTTGCAGTTCGTAGAGGATGAGCTCGGGCATCACGCCGAGGTACGGAGTCGCGGCTAATGAGTGCCATGGTCTGATGCAACCGCGCCACACGACCCCGAAAGGAGCGCCGTGGGTCGCGGGCGGGTTACCACTCGAACAGCTCGCGGAACGTGTCGAGGAGCCGCCGGCGCATCAGATAGAGTTCGCCGCCGGTCGCAGTGAGACCGACGCCGACGGCGCACGCCGCCGAAAAGAGGTCCCACGGCGTCATCCAGACCGGGCGGAGCCACGGGAGGACGTGCGACAGTCGGGTCGAGAGCCCGCTCATCGGCTCTTCGAGCGGCGTCCCGGCGAACGTCGACTCGGCCCGCGCGGCGAAGCCGACGCTCTCGTTTCCGCCCGCGGTGAGGTTCGCGCTCCCGGTGATTGGGTACGACCCGCTGGCGTTGAGGTCCCGAATCGTCGGCCCGGATGACTCGTCGCCGTGAGCGACGCGCTCGGCGTCGTACGGCCCCCACGTCGCGTAGTACTCCCAGACGACCTCGCCCGTCGGCGTGATTTCAATCACGCGGTGGTTGAGCGTGTCGACGACGAGCGTGTTCCCGTTGGGGAGTCGGTCGGCGTCCCGCGGCCAACTGAGCGTGTTCGACCCGACGGACCACGTTCGGACCCACTCGCCGTCTTCTTTCGCGTACTCGACGACGCGGTTGTTCCCGCTGTCTGCGGCGAGCATGGTCGGCGTGCCGTTCTCGCTGACCAGCCAGTCGGGGTTGTGCTGTTCGTTGAGCACCTCGTAGTCGTCGTCGGTGCCGAGCCGTTCGACGATCTCTTTCGACTCCATATCGACGACGATGGCCTGGTCGAAGTTCCGCGGCGACAACAGGAGCCGACCATCGCCGATGTAGTCCACGTCGTTGACGTGGCTCCAGTCGGCGTTGTAGCCGCCGTCGGTGTCAGCGGGGAAGTGGTTCTTGAAGTACCACTCCCACGTTATTTCGTCGGTGGTGCGGTTGTACACGACGATTCGGTCCTCGCTGACGCCGGCGGAGTCGTTCCACTCGCGCATGTTGGCGATGAGGAGTTCGTCCTCGCCGAAGGCGTCGACGTCGTGGGTGTCTTCCATGTCGAACCGCCGTTCCCAGACGCGTTCGCGGGTGTCCGGGTCGAGTTCGAAGACGACGGTGTCGGTCCCGCGGGGCGACGAAACCAGCAGGTTCCCGTTCGGAAGCGGGTCGACGTCGAAGAACCACGCGTTCCCGTTGTCCGAGTCGTCGTACGTCCACTGGAGGCTCCCGCGTTCGTCGACCGAGACGAGCCGAGCGGGTTTCTTCGGGTTCGTGTTGCCCTGGAAGGTGTAGCCTTGGACGCTCACCAGCGTCGAGCCGTTGGCGGGGCTGGTGACGGTCCCGGGCTCGAGGCTCGTCTGCTGGGAGGGGTCGTACGTCAACGCGGAGACCGCAGAGGGAGTGAGAAGGCCGATAATGAGGAGGAAAGCGGCTCCGCGGAGGGCGAGCCGCTCGTTGGGCAGATTCATACGGAGTGGCTTAGAACCGGGGGTATCCAATACTTTATGAATCCAATTGGGTTGTGAGAAAATCAGCGCGGAGAGAGCGTCGTCGCGGGGTCAGACCTGCGCTTGCAACATCCCCGAGGTGCGGACGACGAAGTAGAGGACGAACGCGGCGGCGAGCGCCCACTGGCCGGCGCTGACCTCGTCGTACTCGCCGGCGGCGACCTTCACGAGCGGGTACGAGACGATGCCCGCCGCGATGCCGTAGGCGATGGAGTACGTGAAGGGCATGACGAGGATGGTCATGCCGGCGGGGATGGTGAACGTCAGGTCGTCCCACTCGATGTCGACGACGTTGCGGAGCATGACGACGCCGATGACGACGAGCGCGATGTGCGAGGCGTACTGCGGGATAGCCGTCGCGAGCGGGACGATTGCGAGCGACACGAGGAAGAGGAGTGCGATGACGAGCGCGGTGAGGCCCGTGCGGCCGCCCTCCTCGACGCCGGTGGCGGACTCGATGTAGGTCGTGACCGTCGAGGTGCCGAGCATCGCGCCCGCGGTGGTACCGACCGCGTCGGCCATGAGCGGCTTGTCGATGTCGGGGAGGTCACCGTCGTCGTTGAGGAAGCCCCCGGCCTGCCCGACGCCGACGAGCGTGCCGGCGGTGTCGAAGAAGTCGACGAAGAAGAACGTGATGACGATGAGGGCGAAGCTGAACGCCTCGACGTTCCCGAAGCCGGAGACGAACGCGCCGGCCAGCGGCGTGATGTCGTAGGTCGCCGCGGAGGAGCCGACGACGAGACCCGCCTCGGACGAGACGAGACCCGAGGCGGTGAGGCCCCAGCCGAGAACCGACGTGCCGACGATGCCGATGATGATAGAGCCGGGGACGTTCGCCGCGTAGAGGGCGAACGTGAAGAACAGGCCGATGATGGAGACGATGGCGACGGGGTTCGACGCGAGGTTCCCCATCGTGACGAGCGTCGAGTTGTCGTTGACGACGATGCCCATCGCCTGCAACCCGATAATCGCCAAGAACAGTCCAATGCCGGTCCCGACGGCCATCTTGACCGGTTCGGGGAACACTTTGATGATGGCTTCGCGCGCGCCGACGGCGGTGAGCGCGATGAAGATAATCCCCTCGACGAAGACGGCCGCGAGCGCCGTCTGCCACGGGACGCCCAACGCGCCGACGACGGTGAACGCGAAGAAGGCGTTCAGGCCGAGCCCCGGCGCTTGCGCGAAGGGTCGATTGGCGTAAAACGCCATAATCGTGGTCGCGATGGCGGCCGCGAGGATGGTGACGACGGCGAGCATCGACTGGACCTCGCCCGGCGTGTAGCCGGCGATGGCGATGCCGTCGACGCCCTCGATGTACGGTTGGTCTGTGAGAAGCGACGGGTTGACGACCACGATGTACGACATCGTGAGGAACGTCGTGACGCCCGCGAGAATCTCGGTCCTGACCGTGGACCCGTGTTTATGCACGTCGAAGTAGTTTGCGAGGGTTTCAGAGAGCCCCATGATGCACGACTAAGCATACCCCGGATTCCACACATAAGCATTACCATCCTGACGAGGGAATTCACCCACAGACGTGGATTAAATGGCCCATTCGACGTGAACGAACGGCACAGAAGTGCCTATTTCCACGTCAAATGTAATTAAACTGAATGGTTTAGAACGGTGTATCGGCGCAGTCGTGAGGCGTCAGTCGAAACTGCTCAGCGCGCCGACCGGCGCGTCGGTGAGTTCGCGGGCTCGGTTCGTCCCTTCGTCGCCGACGGCGATGAGCGCGAAGACACCGGCGATGTCGGCGTCGGCCTGCAAGGCGATGTCCAAGAGGAGTTCTTGGGTCTCGCCCGAGCGAATGAGGTCGTCGACGACGAGGACCCGTTCGCCGTCGTCGATGGCGCTGGCGGGGAGGTAGTAGGTGAGTTCGATGCCGGACGCGAGGCGCTGGCGCGACTCGATGAAGTCCTCGACGGCGGTCTCTTTCGACTTCTTCGCGTACGCGAGGCGCGCGCCGAAGTAGCTCGCCATCGCCGCACCGAGGGTGATGCCGTCTGTCGCCGCGGTCAGAATCACGTCGGGGCGTTCGAGGTTCAGCGCGTTCGCCGCGACGGGCGCGACGAGGTCGAGGAACGACTGGTCGAAGACGACGCCGGAGTTGTCGACGTAGCCCTCGTCGTCGAATCGGACGCGGGCTTCGAGTTCGTCTGCGAGCGCGTCGCGGCCGACGCCCTCGACGACCTCGCGGGCGCGTTCGACCCCGGGCAAGACGTGCCCGTTGACGTAGCGGTTGAGGTCGCCGGCCGGCAGTCCCGTGAGTTCGGCCAACTCGTCGTACGTCCGGGTCTCTTTGAGCATCCGGAGCACGGAGACAGCCTGTAACTGGAGTGCGGCCTTCTCTGCTCTGTTCATGCCTCCGCCTTCGTACTTGCACAAAAATGAATACTTCGATTGCCGATTCCGAGTGAATTAGTCACAAGCGTGTATTAGCCGTCGGCGTCGGCCAGCAGGTCCTCGGCGGTGAGAAGCGACTCCAGTTCGATGTCGTGGTCGGCCAGCAGTTCCGCCGCGCCCTCCTGTCGGTCCACGACGACGACGACGCGGTCGACGACCGCGCCCGCCTCGCGGAGCGCCTCCACGGCGTCGACGGCGCTCTGGCCCGTCGTCGCGATGTCTTCGAGGACGACGACCTCCTCGCCCTCGTCGAGCGCGCCCTCGATGCGCTTTGCCGTCCCGTACTCCTTTGCCTTCTTGCGGGCGATAACGTACGGCTTGTTCGTCTCGACCGCGGTCGCGGCCACGAGCGGAACCGCGCCGAGGGCGACGCCGGCCAGTTTGTCGTCGTCCGCGACGCGCTCCGCGAACGCCTCGGCGATGAGCTTCAGACACCGGGGGTCGGTCTCGAAGAGGTACTTGTCCACGTAGTAGCTCGACGTCCCGCCGTGAGAGAGCTCGAACTCGCCGAACTGGACCGCGTCGGCGGCTCGAAGCGCCTCGATGAGTTCTGTGTTCGCCATCTTGTTTCGAGAGGGTTCAGGGAGGCGCTTAAGCGGGACGGTTCGGGGTGGGTGATACGCGATGTTGGACCGCGAGACGAGCGAATCGAGTCCGTGCGACCGTTTTCCCGCTCGGGGCTCTGCGGATTACCACGGCTCGTTTTTGAGCCCCAGCAGGTACGCGCCGACGTTGGTGACGACGTGAAGCACGGGCGTCATCACGAGCACGACCGCGAGCACGGGCAGGGAGAACGTCGCCGAGAACCAGCCGGGCGCGGCGACGAACGCGAGGGCGAGCGCGCCGACGACGAAGTCGAGTTGGTCGAGACCGGGGAAGGCGGCCCCGCGCTCGCGGCCCGACCGACGCTTGAGAAACGACGCGCCGATGTCGCCGAGCATCGCGCCGAGCGCGAGGCCGACCCCGGCGGCGAGCGGGAACGTCGGGAGCGAGACGCCGAGCGCGTCCGAGACCGCGGGCGCGGCGGCGTTGAGGACGACGGCGAGGAGCGTCCCGGCCAGCGTCCCGGCGGCGGTGCCGCGCCACGTCTTTCCGTCCCCGAGGACGCGCCGGCCGCCCCACGTGCGCCCGCCGTCGATGGGGCGACCGCCGCCCGCGAGGACGGCGGCGTTGTTCGGCACGTACGCGGGCAACATCGCCCAGAAGGCGGTGGCGACGAGAGAGACGACCATACCGACCCGTCCGCGGCGAGGAATGTAAGTTCCGACGGTTCGTCGGCGGGCGAGGCGACGGAGTCGTTCGATTTCGCGTCCGAATCGATGATAACCCTCAATAGCTGACGGTCGCAATCGTTTATTATGATTCCGCCCATCGCGAGCAGGTTCGTCGCGGGAGAGTCCGCGGCGAGAGCGCTCGACCACGCCCGACGGATGAACGACGACGGCGTGGCGGTCATCCTCAACCTCCTCGGAGAGCACTACGCGGAACGCGCGCCCGCCGACGAGGACGCGGCGGCCTACGTCCGACTCGTCGAGGACATCGCCTCGACCGGCATCGACGCCTGCGTGTCGGTCAAGCCCTCGCAAATCGGCCTCGACGCGGGCGACCACGTGTTCGAGGAGAACTACCGACGCATCGCCGAGGCGGCCGACGAACGCGGCGTCTTCCTGTGGTGCGACATGGAGGACCACGAGACGACCGACGTGACCCTCGACGCCTTCGAGGAGCTCGCCCGCGAGTTCGACGGCGGGATGGGACTGTGCGTGCAGGCGAACCTCAAGCGCACCCCCGACGACCTCGAACGCCTCGCCGACGTGCCGGGGAAGCTTCGCCTCGTCAAGGGCGCGTACGACGAGCCGGCCGCGGTCGCCCACACGCAGAAATCGGCGGTCAACGAGGCGTACAAGGAACTCCTCGCGTACCTGTTTCGGGAGTACGACGGCGGCATCGCGGTCGGGAGCCACGACCCCGAAATGATAGCCTACGCCCGGGACCTCGGCGCGGAGTACGACCGCGACTACGAGGTGCAGATGCTCATGGGCGTGCGCGAGGACGCCCAGCGCGACCTCGCCGCCGACGGCGTCGAGGTGTGGCAGTACGCGCCCTACGGCGACAACTGGGTCTCCTACTTCTACCGGCGGGTCCGCGAGCGCAAGGAAAACGCGCTGTTCGCGCTCCGCGCCGTCGTCGGCGTCTGAGCGAGCGCTGGAACGCGGCGCGTGTCTCTCGTCCCACACTAGAAATCCCCTTATGCCCGCGGGTTCACGTACCCCATATCAATGTCCTCGTGGAGACGCGATTTTGCCAGCGGCCTCGTGGTCCTCGTTCCGCTCATCGTCATCCTATACGTCCTCTCCATTCTGTACGGCGCAATCGTCCGCATTCCGGGAGTCGACCAACTGTTGAAGTTTCCGGAGCCGTACACCTCCCTCTCGGAGGTGTTCGGCTTCTTCGTCGCCATCATCATCTTCCTGTTGTTGGTGCTTTCGGTCGGCTACCTGATGCGGACGACGGCCGGTCGCCTGCTCGAATCCGGCCTCGACGCCGCCATGAACAAGGTCCCGCTCGTTCGCGTCGTCTACAACGCTTCTAAGCTCGCGGTCGAAACCGCGCTCACCGGCACCGAAGACCTCCAGAAGCCGGTCCGCCTCGAAACGTGGCCGGGCATCCGCATGACCGCGTTCAAGACGGGCAAGACGACCAAAGACGGCAGGGAAATCATCTTCATGCCGACCGCGCCGAACATCACCACCGGGTTCGTGATGGAAGTCGACCCCGACGACATCGAGGAGACCGGCGAGAAGGTCGAAGAGGCGCTGACGCGCGTCCTCTCGGCCGGGTTCGCCGAGCAGGACCACGTCGACGAGTTCGACATCGAAGTGACCGAGGAGTCCGGCGACGGCCGGGTCGCCGCCGACGAGTAAGGCTCGCGCCCCGCGTCGGCGGTCGTCGCTATCGGCTCGTGACGGGACCGCGATAAAAAGAACGCTCGTGTTCGCGGGTGTCTCGGGTTACTGCTCGTCGACGTAGGTGAACCACTCTTCGTGGTCGTCGGTGCGGCGCTCCACGAGGTCGAAGAAGGCGGACTGGAGTTCCTCCGTGACCGGGCCGCGAGTGCCCTCGCCGATGACGACGTTGTCGACCTTGCGGATAGGGGTCACTTCGGCGGCGCTCCCCGTGAAGAACAGCTCGTCGGCCGTGTTGAGTTCGCCGCGGCTGATGGTCGCGCTGTCGTCGACCTCGTAGCCGCGCTCGCGGGCGAGCGTGATGACGGTGTCGCGGGTGATGCCGTCGAGGATGCTCTGGGAGAGGCCGGGCGTGTAGAGCTTCCCGTCGCGGACCATGAAGATGTTCTCGCCGGGGCCCTCGGCGACGTTGCCCTCCTTGTTCAGGACGATGGCTTCGACGTAGCCGTTGCGGCGGGCTTCCTCCCCCGCGAGCATGGAGTTCACGTACAGACCGGTCGTCTTCGCGTTCGTCGGAATCTGGCTGGAGGCGTGCTTGCGCCACGACGAGACCATCACGTCGACGCCGTTTTCGAGCGCGTCCTCGCCGAGGTAGGTCCCCCACGGCCACGCCGCGATGGCGACCTCGGTCGGGTTGTCCTTGGGGCTGACGCCGAGCGAGTCGTAGCCGTAGAAGGCGATGGGGCGGATGTAGCCGCCGTCGAGGTCGTTGCGGCGGATGATCTCCAGCGTCGCCTCGGTGAGTTCCTCGCGCGTGTACGGAATCTCCATGTCGTAGGGCTTCGTGGAGTTGTAGAGCCGTTCGAGGTGTTCCTCCCAGCGGAAGATGGCCGGGCCGCGGTCGGTGTCGTAGGCGCGAACTCCCTCGAAGACGCCCGTCCCGTAGTGGAGGCCGTGCGTGAGGACGTGCACCGTCGCGTCCTCCCAGTCCGTATATTCTCCACTCATCCAGATCGTCGAGACATCCATCTCGTCAAATCCCATGTAGTGGCCTTCGGCGGCCCCCTCTAAAATCATGACGACCCGACTCCCGCGCCCCCGGCGGTTTTGTCCGCGGACCGCCATGACGAGGTATGAGCCTCGAATCCGTCGCCGTCACGGGCGGGACCGGAAATCTCGGGCCGACCGTCGTCGCCCACCTCCGCGCGAGCGGCTACACCGTCACGAACTGCTCGCGACACAGCGAGTCGTCGCTCGCGGACCACGACTACCGCGTGAGCGCGCTCGACCCGGGGGACCTCACCGCGGCGCTCAGCGCCGTCGACGCCGACGCCGTCGTCCACCTCGGAGCCATCTCGACGCCGACGAACGACCCCGGCCACCGCGTCTTCGAGAGCAACGTCCAATCGACGTACGTCGTCCTCGAAGTCGCCGCCGCGCTCGGCATCGAGCGCGTGGTCGTCGCCTCCAGCATGAGCGCCATCGGCGGGAGCTTCGAACCCGACCCCGCCCGAATCGACTTCCTCCCGGTGGACGAGACCCACCGCGCGACGCCCTCGAACCCCTACGGCCTCGGGAAGTACGTCGCCGAGCAGACCGCCGCGGGGTTCGTCCGCCGCGACGACGCCCCCGAGACGGTCGCAAGCCTCCGGTTCCCGTGGATGCCGAGCGAGGAAGAGGCGAGACGGGCCTTCGCCGAGGCCGACCGCTCGCTGTCGGGACTGCGGGACGCCGGCCACTTCCACACCGCGCGCAACACGCTCTTTGCGTATCTCGGTCGGGAGGACGCCGCGAGACTCGTCCGCCGGGCGCTCGACGCCGATTTCGCGGGCCACGAGGTGTTCTGGGCCGCGGCGGCCGACACTTCGACGACCGTCGAGTCGGCGGCGCTCGCCAGCGAGGTCTACCCCGGCGCGGAGACCAGAGGGCCGCTTTCGGGCCACGATGCGCTCGTCTCGACCGAGAAGGCAAAGCGACTGCTCGGCTGGGAGCCGACGTGGTCGTGGCGCGACCGGCGCGCGTGAGAAGCTGAATCAGACCGACTATCTCGGTCGCTCAGACGAGTTCGTCGATGAGGCCGTCGCCGTCGACGAAGGCGAAGCCGTGTCGGTCGGCGTAGTCGCGGGCGGCGTCCTTCGAGAGCGCCGCGCCGGTCTCGTCGTCGAGCATCTCGCAGACGACGACCGCCGGCGGGACGCCCGCCTCGTCGGCCAAGGCGAGGCCGAGTTCGGTGTGACCCTGCCGGTCCGAAAGCAGGTTCGGCGCGCCGCGGAGCAGGTGGACGTGGCCGGGCGCGCGGAACTCGCCGCCGAAGTCGTCGGCGGTGTACTCGCCCGCACGGGTGGCCTCGGCGACGGGCGCGAGCCGCGAGATGGTCATCGCGCGGTCGCGATCGGTGATGCCCGTAAACGAGTCGCGGTGGTTCACCGTGAAGGAAAACGACGACCGCGAGTCGTACGCGAGGTCGTGAGACGACGCGGCCGGGTGGTCGAGCACGTCGTCGATAAACGGGAGACCGAGGGATTCTGACACGTCGTTCGGGAGGGCGACGCAGACGAGGCCGCCGGCGTCGTTGCGCATCCGGCCCACGTCGGCGGGGGTGACCGCGCCCGCGGGGTAGACGAGGTCAGTCTCGCCCTCGCGGTCGTCGAAGTCGTGGACGAGCACCGGCTCGCCGGCGCGGAAGGCGTCGAGGACGCGCGAGACGGCGTCGAAGTCGCCGGTCGACTCGGCGGTTCGGCTCATTCGTACTCCGCCTCCTCGACGCGGACCGTGACCGCGTCGCCGTCGTCGAGGTCGAGTTCGTCGCGGAGCTTGTCGGGCGCGATTATCTCCAGTTGCGACTCGTCGTGGTGGGTCCGCTCCGGGACGATGATGTGGACCGGCTCGTAGGACTCGTCGCCGACCGCGACGGAGGCGGCGTAGCACGTCGCCGGGCCGAAGGTGCGCTCGTCGTCCTCCCAGCCGTCTATCGGGACCGCGTCGAGGGCGCTCATCCCGGCGCGGGCGCGGACCGCGTCGTCGCCGAGGCGGACGTTCAGCGTGCCGGGGAACGGTTCGTAGCCGAGTCGGTCCTTGAACTGCTCCATGTATCCCGAAAGCGAGATGTAGTGGCGGCCCTCGCCCATTCCCCCGGTGACCTCGCCGTCGAGGACGACCACCGAAGGCGTCTCGAAGATGCGCCGGTAGTCGGCGTACTCCTGTCTGAGCGCGGACTCGCCCGCGTCGGTGATGGTTATCCACTGGCCGTCGGCGACGACCTCGCGGTCGATGAAGTCGGCCTCTTCGAGGCGCTGGAGACGGCGCGAGGCCGTCTGGTTCGACACGTCGAGTCGATTCGCGACGCCGGAACAGGAGAGCTTGACCGGGCCGGAGCGCCCGCCGTCGAGCGCGACGAGCTTGAGCGTGGCCAACTCGTCGTACCCGACCGCCGCGGCGACTGCCGATTCTGACATATCTCCCGCTTCGAACGCGCGCCTCATAAGCGTATCGTACGTGGAATGCGTTCCAAAAATGATATGGACGGAGAGGGTAGAAGCGGCGAGGCGGGGCCCGTGGTAACGCGATAGTTCCAATCGCGGACGGGTAAGTCCGTCGGTCAGTCTACCGCGGCGAGAAGGGAGTGGAAGCGAGACGCGGGGGAACGCTGTGGGGGTGGTGGGGTGCTTGGTGGTGTGTGGGTCTCGTAGGCTCCGACTCCGCGGGGCGGCGGTGCCAACGACCGAACGGCGTCCTCAGAGAGACGACGCTCGCCGCTCGGTGCTGACCTGTGAGATACCCGCGTTCGCCGAGCAACTGGGACACGCGTACACGTTGCCGTCCTCGTCGCCGAAGACGCGGACGAAGTTGTTCGACACGAACGCTTCGCAGTGGTTGCATTGACTCATGGGTGGGTGGTGGAGCGGCGGGTCGCCGCCCGTGATTTGATTGTCGTCCGCTCACGATATACCACTATTACCTAACTGGTAAGGTATCGACGCGAGTGGCGCTAAGACCACCCCGCAAACGGAGGGGACCGAGCGTCCCAAGCCGACGCGACCCGCGGGTCGCTCGGGCGGTTCGGAAAGGCCTTTAGCCGCCTATCGAGAATCCGCGTACATGTTCAGACAGTTCCGTGAGGAGGTCGAGACGGCGCTCTCTGCGGCGCTCTCGTCGCTCGACCTGCCCACCGACGACCTCGGGGTCGAGGAACCGCCGGAGGACGTACCCGCGACGCTCGCCTCCAGCGTCGCCTTCCGACTCGCCGGGGTCGTCGGCGCGCCGCCGCCGAAAATCGCCGCCGACATAGCCGAGGAACTCTCCGTCGAGGGCTACGACTACCTCGCCGCGGTCGACACGCAGGGGCCGTACGTCAACTTTCACGTCTCGGACGCCTACTACGACGACACCCTCGAAGCCGCCGCGACCGACGAGGCGTACGGTCGCCTGCCCGCGACCGGCGACAGCGTCGTCGTCGAGCACACGAGCGCGAACCCGACCGGTCCGGTCCACGTCGGCCGCACCCGCAACCCGGTCATCGGCGACGCCGTCGCCAACCTGCTCGATTTCGCCGGCAACGACGTCGACCGCCACTACTACGTGAACGACGCCGGCCGACAGATGGCCGTCTTCACCTGGGCCTACGAGACGTTCGACGAGGACGACCTCGAAGGCGAACCCGCCCGCGAGCGCGTCGAGTACGACCTCGTTCGCTACTACCGCAAGGGCAACGCCTTCCTCGAAGAAGCCGACTCCGAGGCAGTCGAACGGGCCGAAGCCGAAATCACCGGGATTCTCCAGGGTATCGAGGAAGGCGACGAGGAGACCTACGCCCGCGTCGAGACCGTGGTCGACCAGGTGCTCGGCGGCATGCGCGAGTGCCTCGAACGCCTCCCCGCGGAGTTCGACGAGTTCGTCAAGGAGACGCGGTTCATGTTCGACGGGAGCACCCGCGACCTCGCAGAACGCCTCAAAGAGACCGACCACGCCGTCTACGAGGAAGACGCGTGGCAACTCGAACTCGACGACTACGGCTTCGAGAAGAACCTCGTGTTCCTCCGCTCGGACGACACCTCGCTGTACACGACGCGCGACCTCGCCCACCACGAGTGGAAGTTCGACAACTACGACCGCGCCGTGACCGTCCTCGGTGAGGACCACAAGCTCCAGTCCGGCCAGCTCCGCGCCGCGCTCGACATCCTCGGCAACGACGTGGACAAACTGGAGAACGTCATCTACTCGTGGGTCAACCTCCCCGGCGGCGAGACGATGTCCACCCGCAAGGGGACGGGCGTCATGCTCGACGACCTCCTCGACGAGGCCATCGACCGCGCCCGCGACGAAGTCGAGACCCGCCTCGAAGGCCGCACCCGCGACGACGACCTCGACGAGGCCGACATCGACCGCATCGCCCGGCAGGTCGGCATCGGCGCGGTCCGCTACGACATCGTCTCCAAACAGCCCACGAAG
Source organism: Haloferax chudinovii (assembly GCF_042663345.1). Classification (NCBI taxonomy): domain Archaea; kingdom Methanobacteriati; phylum Methanobacteriota; class Halobacteria; order Halobacteriales; family Haloferacaceae; genus Haloferax; species Haloferax chudinovii. The sequence continues at coordinate 147,973 of NZ_JBHTAB010000005.1, read as the reverse complement.
ACCATCACCTTCGAATGGGACCAGGCGCTCAACTTCGAGGCCCAGTCCGCGCCGTACATCCAGTACGTCCACGCGCGCTGTTGCGGCATCGCCGACGAGGCGGCCGCCGCCGGTCTCGACGCGAGCGAGGTCGACCCCGCCGTGCTGGCGACCGACGCCGAGCGCGACCTGCTGGCGACCATCGCGCGGTTCCCCGCGGTCGTCGAGACCGCGGCCGACGACCTCGAACCCCACACCGTGGCGACGTTCGCCCGCGAACTCGCCGAGGTGTTCAACACCTTCTACCGCGAGTGCCCCGTGCTCGACGCCGACGAGGAGGTCGGCGCGGCCCGACTCGCGCTCGTCGAGGCCTCGCGGAACGCGGTGGCGAACGCGCTCGCCATCGTGGGCGTAGAAGCGCCCGAGTCGATGTGACCGCGGGCTACGCGAGTCCCTCGGCGGCGGCTTTTTTCGAGCGGTTCAGAAGAAAAGCGGGAGCGCCGCGGTCCCAGCGATGAGCGACCCGCCGACCGAGAAGACGACGGCGGCACCACTGCCGAGCGCGAGGACGAGAAACAGCACTATCCACCAGAAGGGAACGGACTCGGATTCTGCCATAGAGGCCATTCCGCAGACGCGAGTAAAAGGCCTTCCCGTTTAGCCGAGGAAGCGCCTGAAAAACCCCTTTTTCTTCTCGTCGCCGTCGTCCTCGAACGACTCGACCTCCTCGACGAGCGAGGTGGTGTAGACGCCCTCCTCCTCGCCGTCGTCGGCCGCGTCGTCAGCGTCCACGTCGGCGTCGGTCCCGGACGCGCTCGGCTCAGCCTCGGCGACGAGCGGTTCGGCCGCGCTGGGCGCGTCCGCCTCCGGTTCCGCGGCCTCGGGCGACTCGTCCGAGTCCGAGCCGGCGGGCGCGTCGCCGACCGAGTCGGGCCCGGCCGCCCCTTCCGCGAGCGGGTCCGCGCCCGTCGAACCGGGGTCAACGTCGACATCCGGACCGGGAGTGGCGTCGGTATCCGAGGCGGGTTCACCGTCGGTGCCGCCGACCACCTCCTCGTCGGCCGTCGACGTCCCGCGAGTGACCGCTTCGAGGTCCGCCGCCAGCGGGTCGGTGTCGGGTTCGCCGTCGCCGATCAGTTCGTCGTCGCCGACCGGTTCGGGGTCGGCGGCCAGCGGGTCGGCCGGCGCGTCCACCGCGTCCGCCGCGGCGTCCTGGTCGGGGACGGTAGAGTCGACTTCCTCGACCGCGCCGGAGTCACCCGCGTCTTCGGCGGGGGACGAGCCAGGTTCCACGACGGAGGCGTTCGAGTCCCCGACGGAGCCACCGGAGAACGGGACCGACGCCGCGAGGTCGTCGTCGGTCGCGGACTCGTCGTCGGAGCCGGAATCAGCGTCAGCCCGTTCCTCGGCTTCCGGTTCAGCTTCGGCTTCCGGCTCAACTTCGGCCTCGGCTTCTGGTTCGGCTTCGGCTTTCGGTTCCGATTCGGCCTCGGGGGCGGCCGTGGCTCGGTCTTCGTCAGCGACCGCGGCGGCGACGTCGTCGGGGGCGGCCTCGGGGGACGACATCTGTTCGGTGGCCGACACCTGTTCGGGGGCCGATTTCGGGTCCAAATCCGCGTCTCGCTCGGGGGTCGGAGCCGATGCCGACTCGTCGGCGGGTTCGGCGTCGCCCCGCACAACTGAGGCGTGTTCGTCGGTCTCCGACGCGTCGGCGTCGCCGTCGGCCGCGTCCGCCTCCGACTCGGCCGCCTCGCCCGCGGCGTCCGGAATCGGAACCGGCTGACCGGTGAGCGCCTCGGCGAGCGCGCGGTAGCCCGCGGCCGCGATGCTGTCGGGCGAGCGGGCGACGACCGGAATCTGCGTGTTGAGCGCCTCGCGGATGGCCGGGTCCTCCGGGACGACGGCGATAACCCCGGCGTCGAGGAGCGAGGCGACCACCTCGGCGTTCGGGTTCGACTGGTCGACCCGCGTGAGGACGACGCCGACCACGTCAGCACCGATACGGTCGCCGAGCTGTCGGGTCTTTTCGGTGTCGCCGAGCGCCTCGCGCTCCGTCGTGGACACCAAGACGACCTCGTCGGCGAGCTTCAGCGGGACGAACGTGTCGTCGCTCAGCCCCGCGCCGGTGTCGATGATGACGATGTCGTGGGTGGCTTCGAGCGACGAGATGACGGAGTCGAGTTCCTTCACGTTCGCCGTCGCGAACGCTTCGAGGGCGTTCGAGCCGGGGACCACCGAGAGTCCCGCCGGTCCGTCGTAGACGGCCGCCTCGACCGCCGCCTCGCCTGTCAACACGTCGTGGAGCGTCGCCCCGTCGGGGTCGACGCCGAGCGCGCCGGCGAGGTTCGGCATCCCGAGGTCACCGTCGACGACGACGACGTCGTGACCGGCCATCGCGAGCGTCGTCCCGAGGTTGGCCGTGGTCGTCGTCTTTCCAACCCCGCCTTTCGCGCTGGCAACTGCGTACACCCGGGCCATAATTCCAACGTCGAAGTCCACCCGTGACAGCCACATAAATGTTCTCCGACCGCTCCCGTCTCCGCGGTCGGGTCGTACGGCCGCTCATGCGGCGAGATACCGCGGGGCGTGCCCAGTCAAAGGTTACTTAGCCGCTGGAGGGACTAGGTGGAGTGATGAGTAGCGACGCCGAGGAGGCGAGCGAAGACCGCCGAAAGTACGAGTTCAAGAAGGTCATCGAGGACCTGCGAGAGTACGAAGGGTCGGGAACTCAGCTCGTCACCATCTACATCCCCGAAGACAAGCAGATTTCCGACGTGGTCGAACACGTCATCACGGAGCACAGCGAAGCGTCTAACATCAAATCGAAGCAGACGCGAACGAACGTCCAAGACGCCCTGACGAGCATCAAAGACCGCCTCCGATACTACGATACCTTCCCACCGGAACGCGGTATCGTCATGTTCTCCGGTGCGGTCGACTCCGGCGGTGGCCAGACCGATATGGTCACCAAGGTACTCGAAAGCCCACCGGAGCCGATTCAGTCGTTCCGGTACCACTGCGACTCGAACTTCCTCACCGGGCCGCTCGAAGACATGCTCATGGACAAGGGCCTGTTCGGCCTCATCGTCCTCGACCGCCGCGAGGCCAACGTCGGCTGGCTCAAGGGCAAGCGCGTCGAGCCGGTCAAGAGCGCCTCGTCGCTCGTCCCCGGCAAACAGCGCAAAGGTGGCCAGTCCGCCCAGCGTTTCGCCCGCCTCCGGCTCGAAGCCATCGACAACTTCTATCAGGAGGTCGCCGGCATGGGCAACGACCTGTTCGTCCCCAAGCGACACGAGATGGACGGCATCCTCGTGGGCGGTCCCTCGCCGACGAAAGACGAGTTCCTCGACGGCGACTACCTCCACCACGAACTGCAGGACCTCGTCGTCGGAAAGTTCGACGTGGCCTACACCGACGAGTCCGGGCTCTACGACCTCGTCGACGCCGGTCAGGACGCGCTGGCCGACCAGGAGGTCATGAAGGACAAAAGGCAGATGGAGGAGTTCTTCGAGAAGCTCCACCGCGGCAACGAGTCCACCTACGGGTTCGAGGCGACGCGGAAGAACCTCGTGATGGGGTCGGTCGACCGCCTCCTCATCTCCGAGGACCTCCGAAAGGACATCGCCGTCTACGACTGCGGCGGCCAAGAGGAGTACGAACTCGTCGACCACCGCCGCGACACGCCCACTCACGAGTGCGACGACGGCTCGGAGGCCGAACTGAAAGAACGCGAGGACGTCGTCGAGTGGCTCATGGACCTCGCAGACCAGCGCGGCACCGAGACGAAGTTCATCAGCACCGACTTCGAGAAAGGCGAACAGCTCTACGACGCGTTCGGCGGCATCGCCGGTATCCTCCGGTACTCCACCGGCGTCTAAACGACTCCTCCTCGGCGTCTTCACGCCACGGTTTCGACAGCACAGAGCGGCGGCGCTCAGAGGAACGCGTCCAACTGGCTCTGCCGACGAGCGACGTCGAAGTGGGGCTCCGTCGCCGCCCGCTGAAGCCGGTCGAGAGTGAGATGCACGTCAGTCCCCGACCGCTCGGCGAACTCGACGCAGTCGACGATGCCGGCGCGGTTGAGCGCCAGCGAGTCGAGCATCCCGACGAGGAGCGCGACCGCCGCGCCCGCGTCGCCCTCGGGAAGCGCGTCCGCGAGCGGCCGCGACTCACCTTCGCTCGGCGGTACCTCGGTCGGGTGGAGTCCGAGACAGTCGGCGCACAGTCCGACGGTCAACGCCCCCTCGGGCGCGTGGGCTTCGAGCGGTTCGGGCACCGCGAAGACGGCGAGTTCGCCGTCGCAGTCGGGACAGGACATGGGAGTCCCTACGCGCCGGTGCGATGAAAAGCGGTCGGAGACCCGACCGAGAGGAAAACGACATCGGGAGAGAGAGAAAACGGGGGAGTCCGGTCAGTCGGCCGTTGCCGCTTCCGCCTCCGCTTCCGCTTCCGCTTCGGCCGCCGCCGCGGCGCGTTCTTCCTTCTCTTCTTCTTCCTTCTTCGCCTTGATCTTCTTCAGACGGAAAATCTCCTCGCGCTCCTGTTCTTCGAGCTTCTGCTCGATGTACTCCTGATTGTCGTAGAGCTCCGGAAGCAGTTTGAATTCGAGCGCGTTGACGCGGCGCTTCGTCGTCTCGATTTCCTCAAGCATCTTCTTCATCGCCGTCTCGACTTCCGCGGCGAGGATGATAGATTCGAGGAGTTCCTCGTAGGCGTCCGCGGCCTCGTCGATGCGCGCCGAGGAGCCGAGCAGGCCGTAGCCGCGCTGGTCGAGGGTCTTTTTCACGCGCGAGGACTCGATCTGCGGGACGACGACGCCCATGATGTTCTTCGACTGCGTCGTGATTTCCGGGTACTCCTTCAGCGCGGCGGCCGCGCCGCGAACCGCCACGTCGCCCTCCATGGCGCGGGCCATGTTGATCTTGTTCTGCGCGCGCTCGTAGTCCTGATTGAGGTTGGCCCGCACGTCTTGGGCCTGGTCGAGGATGTCCATGAACTCCATGATGAGCCCGTCACGCTTCTGTTCGAGCGTGTCGTGGCCCCGCTCGGAGAGTTCGATGCGATCTTCGATCGCCATCAAGTTCTTGCGGGTCGGCTTGACGTCTTCGGCCATCGTTGGCGGGGGTTGTTCGCCTGGGGTGTTAATCTTTTACTGTCTGGCCGGCTGGACCGCCCGAAATCGGTCGTGAGAGGAGCGCGTCGCGGTCGGTGGCCCGACACAACTGACGGTCTGAGTACAGGTCGCCGGTCACCACACGCGCTGGAGTCGGTCAACGCGGGAGACGACGACGACGTGTGGAACCGTTAGAACGGCCAGAAGCACCAGGTACGCGCCGGCGAGACCTTCGACGGTGGCGACACCGGCGGGCAACGCGAGCGCGAGGATGCCGAACAGGGCGAGGCCGCCGAAGGTCATCGGCGCGCCGTCTCGCGCGAGTCGCTCCAGCGCGGGTCCGTCGCGGGCCTCGGAGAGCGCCGCCGTGGTCGGCGCGTCCAGAAGCGCCACGCGCACGAGGTGTCGAGCGGAATGCCAAAGCGGAAAGTACAGTCCAATAGCCAACACTGGCGGGACCACCGCGAAGAACACCCAGAGAAGTACGGTCTCCCCTGCGTCGAGCCGCCACGACGAGCGCGTGGCTCCGTCGGTGACACCGGTCCGCCCGGCGACGAGCGCCGCGACGGTGAGACAGAGGAACCCGACACCGAGCGCCGCCCGGAGCTCGGGGGCGAACAGCCAGCCGAGCGTCGGTTCGGTCCCGAACAGGCTGACGACGTTCTCGGAGACGGTTCGGTACGCGACCGGCGCGGCCACGAGCGGGACGACCATGGGAATCCCACCGCGGACGGCCGCCGTGAGGAACCGCCGCCCGCGCCCGACGAGATGCGTCCGGTCGGCGACGAGGACGATTGCGGCGAGGTCACCGAGGCCCCAATGCACCCACGTCACGAGGAGGAACCCGACGAACGCGACATCGGGGGCGAAGAACCAGACGACGGCGTACCCCCCGCCGAGAAGCGCGTAGAGGCCGCCGACGGCGATAAGGGACCGTGATGTGATTTCGTTCCCGCGGGCGCGCGGGACCACGAGGTGGTCGAACGCGCCGTGCGGGAGGCCGAGAAACAGCGCGCTCCCGACGAGGAGCGCGTACTGGGCGGACACCGGGGGCACGTAGCCGACCGCCGAAAGCGCCGCGACAAGCGCCAAGACGGCCCACGCTGGGGCGAAGACGAGCCGGACGAGCCGTCGCACCGCGGTGTTGGGACCGGCGGAGTCGCCCCAGCCGCTGGTCAGGTCCATCTCTCGACCACCCAGAAGAACAGCACGAGCCCTTGGACGACAAAGAGGTTCGTGACGACGAAGAACAGCGCCTCCTCGACCGGGAGACCAAACAAGCCGACACCCGTCGTGTGGGCAGGCGAGATAGACCAGACGCCCAGTCGGAGCGCGGTCCAGTCAGCGACCCACAGGTAGGCGGTCGGCACCGCGACCGCGACCGCGACGAGCCGGCGGCGCGCCCAGAGATACGGCCAGCCGAAACCCCACTGGAGCGTCAACACGGGACCAGCCCACGCGAGAATCGCACCGAGGTAGTACGTGCGACCGCCGAGGAGCGCGAGGCCGAGGAGCGAGACGAAGACGCCGGCGAGCACGCCCGCGAGGCGTTCACGCCGGGCGACACGGACGTTCGCGACGCGGTCCGAACCGGGGAGCACGAAGAGCCAGAGCGCGACGCCGACCGGTTGGAAGAGCATGAAGAGGTACTCTTCGCCGGGTGCGAACCACACGGTCGCGGCGACGGTGTCGGTGCCGTACCACCAGACGCCCTGCGAGATGAGGTAGTTATCCCAGGGCGTCGCGTACGCGAGGGCGACCGCCGAGATGACGCCGAGGCCACCGAACCGGGACAGCCACCACGCCGAGGTTGCGTCCGAGCGGAGCCACGCGGTTACGGCGGCGAGCGCCGCGAGCGGCGGGAGAACGAACACGATGTGAAAGTCGACGTAGGTGAACGTGGAACTCATGGGTGTGCGAAACTGTGAGTGGCACGGTGCCGCGCGGAAAGATGGTCGGTGAGCGGTCGTACCGGGACAGCGACGACTGGACGGCCCCGCTAGTCGGCCGTCGAAGCGACACCGGTCTGTTGTGACGCCTCGTTGAGGACGGTGTGGCTCCGGAGGAGGACGAAGCCGAACCCGACCTTCGCGGTCAGGTCGAGGACCATGAACGCGGCGGTCTCCCAGTACAGCGGGAGCACGCCGATGGTCCCTTCGGTCCCGAGTATCCAGACGACCGGGTAGGCCACCCAGAGTACGATGAGCATGTTGCGGAGGCGAGTCGTTAGCCGCCTGACCGAGTCGGTCTGGCGAGACGCCGCCTCGCGGAGCGCGCCCACGAGGAAGTACAGCAGGAACACCAAGGCGGCCGTGCTGATTCCCCACCAGACGATTCGAAGGGCCGGTGACGACGTGACGAGCGCGCCGACGACACCCGTGACGATCATGATGACGTCGAGACCGACGAGCGTGTACGTCGTGTTGCGGGTGGCCTTCGCGAGAAGCGCCAAGTCGAGCAACAGCAACGGCGTCGTGAACAGCCAGTCGGCGTACCGAGCCCAGTAGATGTCGAGCGCCTGTCCGCCGACGCTGACCTCGGTGAGGCCGAAGCCCGTCGCCATCGCGAAGTACGCGATAGACGCGATTGCCGTGATGAAGATGGTGATGATGTAAAACCGTCGCTGTTCCTCGTCTTCGACCCCCCAGCCACGGGCGATGAAGAACAGTGTTCCGAGCGCCATTCCCAGCGTTCCAATCCACAACCAGAGTGATTCGCTACCAGGTGTTGCCATGGTACATCCAGAGGTTGGCGCTCAGCAGGCAAACAAAGGATACCCGACTAGTATGGGTCTTTGTCGAAAAATCGTGATATAAGCTTGCGCTCCGCCGCGTGCAGGTGCTGGTGGAACGTCGCCCGGGAGACCCCCATCGTCTCCGCGAGTTCGTCGCCGGTGACGGCGTGCGGCCACTCGAAATACCCGCCGAGGTAGGCGAGTTGGAGGGCCGACTGCTGGCGGTCGGTGAGGTCGTCGTTGACGCTCGCGACGAACTCGCGGCGCGCCTCCGGCGGTTCGGACCGGTTCGTGACGGAGCGAAGTTCGGCGTTCGCCGCGACTGCCTTGAGGTCGTCGAGGAGCGCGCGCCCCCCCACGCGGTCGGGGACGACCACCGTGAGCCGACAGCCGAGGCGGTCTACTTCGAGGTCGACGAGTCGCCCCCCCGCGTCGGCGACGAGGTGGACGAGCGACCCGTCGGCGAAGGTGAGTTCGTAGAGTTCGGCGTCGTCGCCGCGGGGAAGGACGTCGACGCTTCGAAGGCCGTCGAGCGCGGTGTCGGCCTCGTCGAACTCCGTCGCGGGGTGCGTCGAGACGAACAGACTCACCGTTCCGTCGTCATGTTGGGCCGAACCGCGGTACGAGAGTTCGCAGTCCCCCGCGGCGGCGAGTCGGACCAGCGGTTGCGTGTCGTCGCGCACCTCGATTTCGAGTTCGAGCCGCTCGTCGGACAGCAACGACCGCCGGCTCTCGAAGGCGTCGATGGCCGCACCGACCGCCCGCCCGAGCGTTCCGAACACCACCCGTACTTCGTCGTCGAGTTCCGCGGCGTCGGTGTAGACGGTTAACACGCCGTAGAGCGCATCGCGGTGGACCAGCGGAATCGCGATGACCGAATCGAACGGGACGACCGTCTCGGCGTGGACGCTCCCCTCGCCGACGGTCGCCGACTGCACGGTTCGCGTCTCCGCGGCACGAGCCGTGGGGTCGCCGGAGTCAGACCGGTTGATTTCGAGGTCGTCGAGGAATTCCGTGTCGGTTCCGGCCCGCTCGTTCGGGACGATGACCGCCGGCGAGAGGTCGCAGTGGCCGACCCACGCGCAGTCGAACGAGCCGGCGGCGGTGACTCGGTCGCAGACGGCGGCTTCGAGACCCTGTCTGCTCTCCGCGCGGACGAGCGCGCTCGTCACGTCCTCCAACAGCCCCTCGATGTGCTCGACGAGCGTCTGGAGCCGCGCGCGCTCCTCGTCGACTCTCGCGGCGTATCGCTCGGCGGCCGCCTCGGCGCGCACCCGCTGTGTGATGTCGGTCTGGAAGCCGACGTAGTGGGTCACCTCGCCGTCCGGCCCGCTCAGCGGCGCGACGTCGACCCGGTTCCAGAACGTCTCGCCGTCCGCGCGGTAGTTCAGCAGTTCGACCGACGCCGCCTCCTCGGCCTCGATGGCCCGGCGGAGTTCGGCGACTCGCTCGGGGTCCGTGTTCGGCCCCTGAAGATATCGGCAGTTCCGCCCCAGCGCCGCGTCGGCCGAGTAGCCGGTCGTCGTCTCGAACGCCTCGTTGACGTAGACGAGCGGTCGGTCGGGCAACGAGCAGTCGGCGATGGTGATTCCGACCGGAGCCTCGTCTATCGCCTGTTCTTTCAGGTCCTCCGTGATTTTGCTCGCGGCCGCCGCGCCGCGGCGACGCCACGCGACGGCGCTCTCGATGCGCTCGGGGAGCCGCTCGAAGAGGTTCGAATCGACGACGGGAACCACGTCGGCCGCGCCGGCGTCCCGGGCGGCCGCCGCGGAGAGGTCGCCATCGGGCGGGACGACGACGACGAGCGGGACCGCGATTGCCCCGTGGACCGCCTCGACGTCCGCGAGGCGGTCGGTCGCGAGCACGACGCAGTCGACCCGTTCGGCCTCGGCGCGTCGGACCACGGCCTCGGCGGACCCGGCGACCGACACCGAAAGCGGCGAGAGCGCGTCCACGAGTCGCTCCCGGTCGACGGCGGGACCGACGACCGCGAGGACGCGGGCGGGAGACGAAGTGGTGTTCATGGGGAGTCGTCGTGGCCGAGACGTAAGGAAGTTCTCGCGGGCGACGCGCGGCCGCACGGCTCGAAGAACGAACGGCGCGAATAGAAGCGGAGAATCGAACCGAGGGACGAACGCGGCGTTCGCCGCGGTCTAGGCTTCCGCTTCGACCGACTCGGTGTCTTCGTCGTAGTAGTCCTCGATGAGCTCTTCGTCGATGCGGTTGAGCTCGGACTTCGGGAGCGTCGACAGGAGGTCCCAGCCGATGTCGAGGGTATCCTCGATGGACCGGTCCGTGTCGAAGCCCTGATTGACGAACTCGGCTTCGAAGCGCTCGGCGAAGTCGAGGTACTTGTTGTCGCGCTCCGACAGCGCCTCGCGGCCGACGATGTTCACGAGGTCGCGCAGGTCTTCACCCTCCGCGTACGCCGCGTACATCTGGTCGGACACGTCGGCGTGGTCCTCGCGGGTGAGGCCCTCGCCGATACCGTCGTCCATGAGACGCGACAGGGACGGAAGCGGGTTGATCGGCGGGCGGATGCCCTGCGAGTTGAGGTCGCGGTCGATGTAGATCTGACCCTCGGTGATGTAGCCGGTCAGGTCAGGAATCGGGTGCGTGTCGTCGTCACCCGGCATCGTGAGGATGGGAATCTGCGTGACGGAGCCGTCACGTCCCTGGATACGACCCGCACGCTCGTAGAGCTGTGCGAGGTCGGTGTACATGTAACCCGGGTAGCCACGGCGACCGGGGACCTCTTCGCGAGCCGCGCCGATTTCGCGGAGCGCCTCGCAGTAGTTGGTCATGTCGGTCAGGATGACGAGGACGTGGTAGTCCTTGTCGAACGCGAGGTACTCGGCGGTCGTCAGCGCGAGTCGCGGCGTGACCGTCCGCTCGACTGCGGGGTCGTCCGCGAGGTTCGTGAAGACGACGGAGCGCTCGAGTGCACCCGTGCGCTCGAAGTCCTCCATGAACTCGTTCGCCTCTTCCTGCGTGATACCCATCGCGCCGAAGACCACTGCGAACTCGGACTCTTCGCCGCTTTCTTCGTCCTCGGGCACCGTCGCCTGACGGGCGATCTGGAGCGCGAGGTTGTTGTGGGGAAGCCCCGACGCGGAGAAGATGGGGAGCTTCTGGCCGCGGACGAGGGTGTTCATGCCGTCGATGGCGGAGACGCCGGTCTGGATGAACTCCTCGGGGTACTCGCGGGAGTAGGGGTTGATTGCCGCGCCGACGATGTCCCGACGCTCGTCGGGGACGATCTCGGGGCCGCCGTCGATTGGCTGGCCGGACCCGTCGAGCACGCGCCCGAGGAGGTCCTCGGTCACGGGCATCTTGAGGGTCTCACCGAGGAACCTGACGGACGCGTTCCTGTCGATACCGCTCGTGCCTTCGAACACCTGAATCGCGACGAGGCCCTCGGAGGATTCGAGGACCTGTCCGCGCTTGGTCTCGCCTTGGGGCGTCTCGATTTCGACGATTTCGTCGTAACCGATCGGCTCGTCGACCTCGGCGAACACCAGCGGGCCGCTGATTTCGGTGATGGTCTGGTATTCCTTCATGGTCTCAGTACAGCTCGCGGAGCTGCTCGGTGATCTCTGCTGTGAGGTCCTCGATGTACGCCTCCCAGTCTTCCTGCACACCGATGCGGTTCAGCCGGGGAGCCGCCTCGATGGCCTGAATCTCTTCGACGGGGACGCCGGCTTCGAGCGCCTTGAACGCCTCGTCGTTGAACGCGTGGATGGCGGTGAGGATTCCGTACGTCTTCTCGGGGGAGCAGTACGTGTCCGTCGGGTGGAACGCGTTCTGCTGGAGGTACGCCTCGCGGAGGTAGCGAGCGATTTCGAGGGTCAACTGCTGGTCCTCCGGCAGGGCGTCCTTGCCGACGAGCTGAACGATCTCCTGCAGTTCGCTCTCCTCGTCGAGCACGTCGACGGCCCACTGGCGCTCTTCGGCCCAGTCGTCCTCGACGTTCTCGACGAACCACGGGTCGAGCTGCTCTTGGTACAGCGAGTACGACTCGTTCCAGTTAATCGCCGGGAAGTGACGGCGCTCTGCGAGGTCCGCGTCGAGCGCCCAGAACGTCTTGACGATACGCAGGGTGTTCTGCGTGACCGGCTCGGAGAAGTCGCCGCCCGGCGGCGAAACCGCGCCGATGACGGAGACCGAGCCTTCCTCGCCGTTGACGGTCGTGAAGTAGCCGGCGCGCTCGTAGAACTCGGAGAGGCGCGCGGCGAGGTACGCGGGGTACCCCTCTTCGCCGGGCATCTCTTCGAGACGCGACGAAATCTCGCGCATGGCCTCGGCCCACCGGGAGGTGGAGTCGGCCATCAGCGCGACGTCGTATCCCATGTCGCGGTAGTACTCCGCGATGGTGATTCCGGTGTAGATACAGGACTCGCGGGCCGCCACAGGCATGTTGGACGTGTTCGCGATGAGACACGTCCGGGCCATAAGCGGGTTGCCCGTCTTCGGGTCGTCGAGTTCCGGGAAGTCTTCGATGACCTCGGTCATCTCGTTACCGCGCTCGCCACAGCCGACGTAGACGACGATGTCCGCGTCGGCCCACTTGGCGAGCTGGTGTTGCGTGACGGTCTTTCCGGAGCCGAACGGACCCGGAATCGCGGCCGTACCGCCCTTCGCGATGGGGAACAGCCCGTCGAGGATGCGCTGTCCCGAAACGAGCGGTTCGCGCGGAGTCTTCTTCTCGGCGGCGGGGCGAGCCTGACGCACCGGCCACTCCTGGTGCATCGTGATCTCCTCGCCGTTGTCGAGTTCGACGACCGTCTCGGTGACGGAGAACTCGCCGTCTTCGGCGGCGACGACTTCGCCGCCCTCGTAGTCCGGCGGGACCATGACCTTGTGTTCGATGGTCACGGTCTCGGGGACCGTCCCCACGACGTCGCCGGAAGCGACCTCGTCGCCCGCGGAGACGGTGGGTTCGAACTCCCATTTCTTGTCGAGGTCGATACCCGGCGCGTCGACACCGCGGTCGAGGAACGCCGAGTTCATCTTCGACTCCAGCACGTCCAACGGACGCTGGACGCCGTCGTAGATGGCGTCCATCATCCCGGGACCGAGGTCGACGGTCAGCGGTTCGCCCGTACTCTCGACGGGTTCGCCGGGACCGACGCCGGAGGTCTCTTCGTACACCTGAATAGTCGTGAGGTCGCCCTCGATTTCGATGACCTCGCCCATCAGCCCTTCGTCGCCGACGTAGACGACGTCGTTCATGCGGGCGTCGAGGCCACGGGCGGTCACGACCGGACCACTCACGCTTGCGATGACACCGTCCTCGCGAACGGAATCTTGTGTTGCCTGACTCATGTTTGGTTATTCGTCCATCAGATCGATACCGATTGCTCTCTTGATCTGGTCACGGAGGCCGCTCGCGCCGCCGGAACCGCCGAGCGTCACGAGCGTCGGCTCGATGCTTCGCTCGACCGACTGCCGCGCGTTGCGCGAGAGGTGATCGAGGTCGTCTTCGTGCATCACGATGATGCCGACGTCCTCGTCATCCAGCGTCCGCGTCACGGCCTCGTCGAGTTCGTCGTCCTTCGCTTCGTCCGGGACGTTCTCGAACTTGCGGACGCCCGCAAGCCGAAAGCCCGTGGTGAAGTCCGGACTGCCGATAACCGCGATTTCCTGGCTCATAGGATGACCAGCTCCGCTTCTATTGCATCGGGGTCCAGCCCGGCCTCGCGGCCGCGGGCGATGGCCCGGATGTTGTCTACCTCGCGCTCCTTGGCGAGGATGTACGAGACGATTGGCGTGACAGAAAGCGGGAACACGTAACCGAGCGTGTCCGCGTACTCCAAGAGCGCCGCGTCGAGGGCGCGCTCGAAGCCGATGAGGCTGTCAGCCTCTTCGAGGTCCGAAAGGGCCGTCGAGAGGCGGTCGCCGTACCGGCTGTCACGAATCTTCGACACCAGTTCGTCCGGACTGGTCGCCAACGACGCGAGCTCCGACGCGCGGAACAGCTTGCCGCCCTCGATGAAGTAGTCGACGGGGTCGAGGTCGGCACCGCTTCGGGCGATTCGGAGCGCGTTGCGGGCGTTTCGGAAGTCGATTTCGGCTTCGAGGAACTCGCGGTACTGCTTTGCCTCTTCGCCGACGACCAGGCCGTCGAGCAACTGCTCGTAGAAGGCGCGGTCGACCGCGTTCTCCAGCGGGACGAGGACGCCGACGTCCTCGTACTCCTCGTAGGCGGCCGCGAGGCCGTCTCCGAAGATGGTGCCGGAGAGAGCGGTGACGACCTCCTCCATCTCGCCCGCGTCGAGAAGCCGCGAGATGAGGCGGTCGTCGAACTCGCCGGCACGGATGAGGTCGGACTCGACCTCCTCCCGTGGCGCGCCGGAGTAGACGCCGCGGATAATCGTCTTCACGTTCCACGCGTCGAACTTGCGGAGGTACCGCGCGATGAGGTCGTAGAGGCGGCCGTCTGCCCAGTCGAGGATATCGTTGAACTGCTTTGCCAGATTCCGGTTCAGCGCGTACTCGATGAGGTCGACGCCGGAAAAACGGCTCCCGAGCGCGTTGACCTCGGTCTCGTACTCCGATTCCTCCATGAACCGAGCGATTTCGGCCGGTCCCATGCGGACCAGTTTGCGGTACTCCTCGTCGCCGAACAGGGCACTACGTCGCGCTCGAACACGAGCGATGACGTATTCGGGATTCGAGCCGCCTGTAGTGCTCATTGGTCGTCGAACAGTCGCGCACTCACTTCCTTCAGGTTGTCCTCCCAGACTGTGTCGAGGACCGAGTCGAAGGTGTTGTTCACCCGGACGCGCGAGTTCGAGCCCTCGACCACGACGCCACCGAGGCAGTCGCGCTCGCCGGCGAACTCGTAGCCGTCGTAGTCTTCGAGGATGCTCGAAAGCAGCTCCTCGTCGTCGGCGCGGCCGTGGACGAAGACCTCGTCTTCGTCTTCGAACTCGACCGACGCCGCGTCGAGGAGCGAGCGGGTCAGCTCCTCGCGGCGGTCGCCTTCCAGCTCGGCGAGCTCGTTTTCGACCTGCTCGCGGACGCGCTGGAGCACGTCACGACGGGCGCTGAGTCGAGCCTGCTTGGCTTCGAGCTTCGCGCTGGAGAGCGCCTGTTCGCGCTCCCGTTCGAGCTGTTGCTCGACGTCCGCCTTCCGCGATTCGAGGAGCTCTTCGGCGTCGGCCTCGGCCTCGGCGACGATGTCGTCTGCCTGTTCCTGGCCGTCCTGCCTGATGTCCTCTGCGCGTGCGCGGGCTTCGTCTCGGATGTCCTCAACGACGTTGTCCAAACTCATAATGGGAAAGAGAGGGGGTGCTTAGGCCGCGAAGACAACGACCAGTGCGAGGATAACGAGGGTCTCGGGGAGAACCGTAAGGACCAGCCCGTTGACGAAGAGGTCCTCGTCTTCCGCGATGGCACCCATCGCGGCGGAACCGATGCCACGCTCCGCGTAGCCCGCGGCGAAGGCGGCGATACCGACGGAGAGGGCCGCCGCGGCGTCGGCGGTGATAGCGGGCGAGGAAGCGGCTTCACTCTGCAGTGCAGTCATGAGGGGTTCGATTGCTTCAATCATTGTGTGTTCCTGAGTACCGGATTGTCGTCTCCGAACGTCTGCATGTGGCGTCAGCCGTATCATAAAGGTTCCCAAAACGTTTGGAGCGGTCTGTCTACGACGGCGGAATCGGCGTCATTGCAAAAGCAATCGCTCCGAGCGGACAATAGTCAAAAAAGAATCGGCGATGAGGATTAGTCTTCGGTCGTGAACTCGCGGTCGTAGCCGAACGGGTTGTACGCGCGGCCGCCGCCCTCGAAGAACTTGTTGAAGAACTCGACGTACTCGAGACGCACGGCCTGCAGGCCGGCGCTCGTGATGCCGAGCGCGAGGACGACCAGGTGACCGACGACGAGGACGAGCAGTCCGCCCACGACGCCCGCGGCACCCGAGTGGAAGATGCCGCCGAACAGGACATCGGTCACCTCGTGACCGTGGTACATGTCACCGACGTGGTACATGTGGCCGAGACCGAAGTGCCACTCCGCCTCGCCCCCTTCGCCCGTGACGAACACACCGAAGACGAGCAGGTTGACGGCGAACGCCATCGACGCCTTCGCGATGAGGACCGCGCCCAGACGCGTGTACGACAGGACGTTCGAAAGCGGGGAGGCGAACTCGACGAGTTCGGCCAGTTCGCCCATCCCGAGGAGCACCGCGCCGAGGATGTACAGCCCGAACCCGACCCAGCCGACGACGAACGAGAAGCCGGAGAAGCCGAGCGGGATGAGCCCGTCAGCCGCGAACGTGGTGAACAGGAACTCCGGCGGGACGCCACCGAGCGCGTCGCTGAAGATCCAGATCCACAGCCCGTTCAGCATGAGGATCCACGAACCGCTTTCGAGGACCGCGTCCTTCGGACCGTGGAGCTGGTAGTTCTCGAAGAAGTCGAAGACGTAGCCCACGTTGACGTGGATGATACCGACGGCGACGCTCACGGTGAGCCAACCGAGGGCCCACTCAGCGGTGGCCGGCGACAGTCCCTTCTCGATGGGCGGGTGCGACAGCCCGAGCATCCCTTCCCAGAAGTACTGGGTGATGAGGTGGAAGCCGAATATCTCGCCGTAGAGGATGCCGAACAACGTCGTGAACAGCCCCGCGGCGATGGTGACGCCACCCATGCTCTTGAGCGCGCCGTCGTCGAACTTCGAGTAGAGGAAGAAGCCGATGGCGGTGTAGATGACACCGTACCCGAAGTCACCGATCATGAACCCGAAGAACGTCGGGAACGTCAGGAACAGGATGATGGTCGGGTCGAACTCGTAGTAGTTCGGGCGGTTGACCGCCTGAACGAGGAGTTCGAACGGCTCGACCGCGCCGCCGTTCTTCTGGACGACCGGCGGGTCGTCGTTGGCCATCGAAACCGTCCCGCCGTCGGTCGCGGCGGCCGTACCGCCGCTTTCTGCGACGCCCTCGCGCGCGTGGTCGTGCCCGTCGCGCGAGAACTCGGCGCGTTCGATCTCTTCGACGGCGACGTGCTCGCCGACCTCGTCTTTGAGCGTGCCCGCAAACGCGTTGTAGCGCTCGCTGGGAATCCAGCCCTCGGCGACGAAGGCGTTCTCCGTCATCGCGAACGAAAGCGGTGCTTCCGTCTTCTGGACGTCGATTGCGAGGCGCTCTTCGGCGGCAAGGAGGAACTCGCCCTCCTCGACGGAGATGTCGTGTAGCTCGGACTCGACGGTCTCGAGCTTCGACTCGATTTCGCGTTTCTGCTGTTCGAGGTCGCGGATGTGCTCTTCGGGGCTTCCCGAGGCGTCCGGGACTTCGAGGGTGGCGAACTCGACGCCGACCAGCGCATCGGCGAGCGCCATCTCGTCGGCGCCATCGACCGGTCGACCGAAGA
This sequence comes from Haloferax chudinovii, assembly GCF_042663345.1. NCBI lineage: Archaea > Methanobacteriati > Methanobacteriota > Halobacteria > Halobacteriales > Haloferacaceae > Haloferax > Haloferax chudinovii. Next base: position 130,770 of record NZ_JBHTAB010000005.1, on the reverse strand, counting down.
CGGCGTGCGTGCGCTCCCCCGAGAAGATCTCGTAGGCGCTGATGTCGTCGGCGTCGACGACGGCACGCTCGACGGGGTCGACCTTCCCCTGTCCGACGACGACCTGCAGAGTCTCGTACCCCGAAAGCAGGTCGAGGTCGAGTCCGAGGTCGACGAACGGCTCCATCGCGTCGATTTCTTCGTCCACCGCGCGGAGCTCGTTTTCGAGCTCGGAGCGGCGGTCGTCCAGTTCGTTGACCTCGGCTTGGATCGCTTCGAGGGGCTCGCCGAGCGCGTCGTCGGGGACGATGCGCTGTCGGCCGGAGTCGGTGTCCTCGACCCCGAGGATGCTCTTGAGCGAGCGAACGGTGACGAGCTTATCGGAGGCGCTTTCGGCGCCTTCGATGGGTGACCCCGTCTCGAATCCGAACTCCTCCTGCCACGAGCCGTCGTATTCGGTGACGTGCATCAGTCGGAGGTCGTGGACGGCCTCGATGACCTCGGGCATGACGCCCCTGGAACCGGTCACCGAGACCTTGCTCATCTGCTCAGGTCTGAGCATCCACCGCCTCCTCGAAGTTGCCGATGGCGAACTCGACCGCGTCGTCGATGTGGTCTTCCGCCTCGGCGACCAGTTCGTCGCGGGCGTCCTCGCCGTCTTCGAGGATGCGTTCCCGCTCCGTCTCTATCTCCGCGCGTCCCTCCTGTAGACGCTCGGATTCGAGCTCTGCGGCCTCTTCTTCGGCCTCGGAGCGAATCTCATCGGCTTTCCGACGCGCCTCCGCGACGAGCTCCTCACGTTTGGCCTCGGCCTCTTCAACGATGTCGTCGGCCTCCTGCTCGGCCGTTTTGATTCGTTCGAGAACCTCTTGTCTCGGCATACTCGTATCACAGGAACGTTGCACAAGCGCTGTATAAGGTGTTTGCGGAAAGTCTGTGACAGACGCTCGGGAAACGCGGCGATTTCCCCCCTCGAACGCCGACCGGCGCGGCGAATCCGCACCGTTATCATCGGCGAGTCCTAACCCCGGCGCGATGGGAGTCCTCGAAAACAAAGCGCGGGCCCGCCTGTTCTACAAGTACCTCTCGAAGGTGTACGACCGGGTGAACCCGTTCATCTGGAACGAGGAGATGCGCGACGAGGCGCTGGAGATGCTCGACATCCAGCAGGGCGACCGCGTCCTCGACGTGGGCTGTGGCACCGGCTTCGGAACCGAGGGACTGCTCCGCTACACCGACGACGTCCACGGACTCGACCAGAGCATCCACCAGATGCAGAAGGCGTGGGAGAAGTTCGGCAAGAACGACGAGGTCCGGTTCTACCGCGGGGACGCCGAACGGCTCCCCTTCGCGGACGACGCCTTCGACGTCATCTGGTCGTCCGGCTCCATCGAGTACTGGCCGAACCCGGTCACCGCGCTCGAAGAGTTCCGCCGCGTCGTGAAACCGGGGAACAAGGTGCTCGTCGTCGGCCCCGATGACCCGAAATCCGGCGTCTTCCAGAAGCTTGCGGACGCCATCATGCTGTTCTACGACGAGGAGGAGGCCGACCGGATGTTCGAGGCCGCCGGCTTCGTCGACATCGAACACCACATCCTCCAGCGTCAACCCGGTAGCCCGCGGGCCATCGTGACCATCGCGCGCGTGCCGGAGGAGTAAGAGCCCAACCGTACCGAGGTCGACTCGGGCGCTCGTTTTCGCCGCGGCCGACTCACGACGCTGTCGCTTCGAGCGCCGCGACCGGCGTGTCGCCGTCGAAGACGCGAACGGTCACCGTCGCACCCGCCACGATGTCCGGGTCGTTCGTCCCCGCGAGTTCGAGCGTCGCCGTCTCGCCGGCGGTCCACCGTGAGTCGGCGGCGGCGTTGAACGGGCCGGTCGGGCCGGGTCGGAAGCCGCTGGCCGAGAAGAACGGCACGGGCGGTTGGTGCGCGAGCGGCGCGCCGTCGACCGAGATTCGAACCACGAGCGAATCCACGTCCAGCGGCGCGCCCCCCTCGTGAACCAGCGATAGCGTGTCACCCGAGACGGACAGCGACAGCGCCGTCGGTCGCGTCGGCGACGGCGAGGAGTCGGCCACGTCGAACGCCGCCGCGCCGACGCCGGCCGCGACGACGACCACGAGGCCGACGAGGAGCACGCTCCCGAGGAGCACGGACGAGCCGCGAGTCGAGGTGCGGAACTGGCGAGGCATCGAGAGGGGGTGGTCCCGTCATTGGATAAGAAGCTCCGGTCAGCCGCCGCCGGTGGGGGCTTGCGGGCCGGCCCGCGAGGCCGTCGAGACGGAACCGGCCGACCCGGTCAACTCGGTCGACTCGGTCGACTCGGTCGGCGTCGACGTGACCGTCGCGGACGTGCCGTTTTCCGTGTCGGTCGCGTTTTCCCCGACGTAGGGCATGGGCGTCGGCGAGGTGGTGAGCACGACCGCCGAGTTACCTCTGATGACCGTGACGGTGTAAGACGCCGACGGTGAGACGGTCCAGATAGTCCCGTCCGAACCGGTGTGACCCAAGAGCGTGCTCTCCTGGCTGGCTTCGAGTCCGATCGTGACGTTCGCGTCTACCGGGTCGCCCGTCTCGCTTTCGTTCAACTGGATGCGAAGCGGTCCACCGGGGTAGGTCCGGTCGACAGTGAGCGCCAGCCCGTCTCTGACTCCACTCGCGTTGTCGCGGGTCGTAATCGATTCGAGGGGGCGCGTCTGGGACTCCTTGAACACTCGCCCGGTTCCGGAGTCGACGTACGCGGTCAACTGCCCGTCCCGGTAGTTGATCTGCACCCGGTGGCTGTCGCCGGCACTGATGACGTTGGTCCCGTTCTGCGCGGCGCGGTTCGAGTAGATCGTCGGGTAGTTCTCCGCGACGATGTCGAGCGCCTCCTCGTAGGAGACCGTGTTCTGGTCGCGGTTGCGGAGGTCGGCGCGGTAGGCCTCGCGGACGTACTCGCCGTCGGTGACGACGCTGAGGACGAACCCCGTCTCGCTCGTCCGCACGGAGAACCGCGCGGCGTCGGACTGGCCGGTCACGACCGAGACGGCGTGGGTCCGAACGGGGCCGGTGAACGTGTCGAGTTCGCGTTCGAGCGCCGCGAGCCGCCCGGAACTAATCGAGAAGTCCGGCGTCTCGCTCGTGATCTCGCGGAGGGCGACCCGCCGCTCGTCGAGCGCGCGCGCCTCGGCGTCGATTCGCGCGAGTTCGATGAGGAGGTCTCGCGCGGTGATGTCGTCAGCGTTGAACCGCTCGATGGCGGAGCGCTGTGCGCTCTGGAGCGCAATCGCCCGCTGTTCGATGGTGTTGAGCTCGTCGAGGATGAGCTGTTGCCGGGTGCTGTCGTCGGTCGCGGACTCGATGCGTTCGATGGACGCGCCCGTCTGAATCTGTCCGCTGGCTCCGAGCGCGGAGAAATCGAGGGACGGGCCGAGGTCGACGTGGTGGGCCTCGACTGTCGACCGAGCCAGCTCCGACGACGGAATGTCGAGAACGTGAATCGTCTCGTTGGACGGCGACGCGACCTGTGCGAGCTCCGTTTCATCAGGAGCCATCGAGTGGGTCGCCCCGTCCGCGGGACCGGCCGCGCCGAGCACCGGCGACGCCACGAGAACCATGACGACGACGAGCGGGAGGGCTTTCATCGCCGTGAGGGTACACGGGGGCAGTACTAAAATGACCCTCTTGGCGCGGTCGCCGTCGCCGACACCGAGGGAGGCATCTCGACGGCGTCTGACACTGTTGAATCGATGGAAAGCGTTTTCATCGCCGGATGAAACGGATTTACGTATGCGGAGCGCCGCCCTCATCGTCGCCCTCCTCACCATCGTCGCCGGCGTCGCAGCGCCGGTAGCCGCCACTGGCGCGGCTGCCGCCGGCACGCAGAGCGCGGACACGGTCGTCGCCGTCTCCGACGCCGATTCGCGCGCGGGCGCGAAGGAAGTAGTTGCTCTCGGTCGCCCGTCGCTCGTCGCCCAGCAGACGAGTCTCGACCGGTCGCCGCAGACGGAGATATCGATTCAACTGCGTGCCGACCGCTCTGCGGACTGGCGGGTCGAGATGCGCTACGAGCTCGACACCCAAAACGAGACCGCGGCGTTCGAAGAGTACGCACGGGAGTACGAGCAGGGGACCGCCGACGCCGGTCCCGACGCGGCGTTGTTCCGACGCATCAGTCAGACGGCCGCCGGGCAGACTGGCCGGTCGATGACGGTTCAGAACGCGACGACGAGCGGCTACGTCGAAAACGGGACCGGCGTCCTCGTGTTGGCGTTCACTTGGACCAGCTTCCTAGAACAGACCGACGAGGGACTGCGCCTCGGTGACGCGCTATCGGCCGGTGACGACGAGACGTGGCTCACGTCGATTCGGTCGAATCAGAACCTCACGATTCAGACGCCGCCGGGCTACGCCGTCAGCGACACGAACCTGCCGCTCGAAAACAACGCCGTCGTCGTCGAGGGGCCGCGGACCTTCGAATCGACCGACCAGTTGACCGTCACGTACGTCTCGACCGGCACGGAACGAGCCATTCCGTGGACGCTCGTCGGCGGCGGTGCCGTCGTCCTCGCGGTGCTCGTGGCGGGCGTCGTCCTGTTCACTCGGCGGGGACCGGACAGGGCGACTCCCGACGGAACGTCGACGACGACGCCGGAACCGCAGGAGTCCGCACAGGAGCCGGCCGACGACGAGCCCGCGCCCGCCGAAGAGCCCGACGACGTCGACCTCGACCTGCTCTCGGACGAAGAGCGGGTCGAACTCCTCTTGGAGCGGAGCGGCGGGCGGATGAAACAGGCGAACATCGTCAAGGAGACCGGCTGGTCCGACGCCAAGGTCTCACAGCTCCTGTCGGCGATGGCCGACGAGGGGCGCGTCGAAAAGCTTCGCCTCGGCCGTGAGAACCTCATCTCACTGCCCGACGAGGACGAAGACGAGGTGTAGCGAAGAAGAAGTGAAATCGGACGACGGGGCCGCCGGTGACCGCGGTGCGAAAACGTTTATTTGCCCCGGTCAGTAGTGAACGTTGATGAAAATTCTCGTAACCGTCAAGGAGGTAGCCGAGGTCGAAGAGGACTTCGAGCTCGACGGACTCCGCGTGGCGGACCAGTTCCTCGACTATGACCTCAACGAGTGGGACGAGTACGCGGTCGAGGAAGCCGTCCAGATCGCCGAGGAGAGCGACGACGACGTGGAGGTCGTCGCGGCCACCATCGGCCCCGAGCGGTCCGAAGAGACCATTCGGATGGCGCTCGCCAAGGGGGTCGACCGCGCGGTCCGCGTGTGGGACGACGCGCTCGACGGCGTGGACCTGCTCGACGTGGGCGCGAAGACGCGCCTGCTCTCGGCGGTCGTCGAGGACGAGGACCCCGACCTCGTCCTGACGGGCGTGCAGGCGAACGACGACAGCTTCGGCGCGACCGGCGTCTCGCTCGCCTCGGCCATCGGCTTCGAGTGGGCCGCGGTCGTGAACGCCCTCGACCTCGACGCCGAGGGCGGCGTGGCGAACCTCCGCCGCGAACTCGAAGGCGGCGTGGAGGAGCTCACCGAGGTCGACCTCCCCGCGGTCCTCACCATCCAGACGGGTATCAACGAGCCCCGCTACGCGAGCCTGCGCGGGATTCGACAGGCCCAGTCGAAGGAGATCAAGCCGCTCGCGCTCTCCGACCTCGGCCTCGACGCCGCGGCGGTCGAGTCAGAGCTCGTCCTGACCGACGTGTACGAGCCCGAGACCGAGTCCGACGCGACCTACTTCGAGGGTGACGCCGGGGAGCAGGCCGCCGAGCTTGCGACCGTCCTCCGCGAGAAGGGGGTGGGCGCGCAATGAGCGACGTGCTCGCCGTCGTCGAGCACCGCCGCGGAAGCCTCCGCGACGTGTCGTTCGAACTCGTGACGGCCGGGGCCGACCTCGTCGGCGACACCGGCGGCGACCTCCACCTCGCGGTCATCGGCGGCGACGTAGACGCCTTCGCCGAAGAACTCTCGCTCGCCGGCGTGGACGCGATTCACACCGTCGCCGAGGGCGACGAGTTCAACCACGACGTGTCGGTGCAGGCCGTCGAAGCGCTCACCGAGGAACTCGACCCCACGTACGTCCTCATGGGCAACACGGTCAACGGCCTCGATTACGCTCCCGCGGTCGCAGAGCGCCTCGACCTCCCGCTCGTGACCGACGCCATCGGCCTCCAGAACGACGGCGGTCTCGTCGTCACCCGCGAGATGTACGCCTCGAAAGTCGAATCGACCGTCACGGTCGACGCCGAGCGCGCCGCGGTCACCGTCCGCCCCGGCGAGTGGGAAGCCGCCGAGGAGCCGGGCGAGCCCGCCGTCGAACCCTTCGCGTTCGACCTCGACGAGTCTCTCGTGCGCTCGCGCGTGACCGGCTTCGAGGAGGTCGGAAGCGGCGACGTGGACATCGCCGACGCCGACGTGCTCGTCTCCGTCGGTCGCGGCATCGAAGAAGAAGAGAACATCGAACTCGTCGAAGAGCTCGCCGACGCGCTCGGCGCGACGCTGTCGTCGTCGCGGCCCATCGTCGACAACGGCTGGCTCCCGAAGGACCGGCAGGTCGGCCAGTCCGGGAAGGTCGTCACGCCGAAGGTGTACCTCGCAATCGGCATCTCCGGGGCGGTCCAGCACGTCGCCGGGATGAAGGGCGCAGAGACCATCATCGCCGTCAACACCGACCCCGACGCGCCCATCTTCGACATCGCCGACTACGGCATCGTCGGCGACCTCTTTGATGTGGTGCCGGAACTCATCGACCAGTTCCAGTAGGTCGACCCAACCCCCTTTTTGCTCCAGATGTTCGGGTGAACGAGTCGAACAGCAGTTCGGCGAGACGCAACTGCTCATCCTCGCGCGCGGTCACTAAATAAACACTGCAGAGCAGGAATCACGTCCTCTATTTTCGGTCAGAAACCACCGCGAACGACGGTTCCCGCGCTCGGTTTCTCCAAATCCGGTACGTACTTCCCTACCCAACCCTACGAACCGACAATGGAATACCTGGAGCGCCGGGTCACGATGGTAAACGACCGCCTCGAGGAGGTCGTCTCGGCGGTCGAGCCGTCGGAGCTCGCCGACCAACTCGACCACGTCGCTCTCGCGGGGGGCAAGCGCGTCCGCCCCGCCGTAACCATCCTCGCCTGCGAGGCCGTCGGTGGCACCCCCGAGGACGCCGTCGATTTCGCGGTCGGCGTCGAACTCGTCCACAACGCCTCGCTCGTCGTCGACGACATCATCGACCGGTCCGACATCCGCCGCGGCACGCCGAGCGCGTGGGCCGAGTACGGCTACGGGCCGGCCATCATCGCCTCCGACGGCCTGCTCGGCGAGGCGTTCGCCCTCCTGTCGTCGTCCGACCGCGCCACCCGCATCGTCGCCGAGTCGATGGTCGAACTCGGGGAGGGCGAGGCGACCGAGCTGGTCGCGGTCCCCGCCAACGAATCCGAGTACATGCAACTCGCCCACCGCAAGACGGGCGCGCTGTTCCGCGCCGCCGCCGAGCTCGGCGCGGTCGCCGCGGGCGGTGACGCCCACGTCGTCGAGGCGTTCGGCGACTACGCGGCCCGCGTCGGCGTCGCCTTCCAGATTCGCGACGACGTGCTCGACGCCACCGCGGACGCGGAAGAACTCGGCAAGCCGACGGGGCAGGACGCCGAGATGGGCCGGCCGTCGCTCGTGCAGGTGACGGACCTGACCCCCGAAGAAGCGAACCGCCGGGCCCGCCGGCAGGCCGACGAGGCGCTTTCGGCCCTCGACGCCTCGGGCGTCGAGGACTCCGAACCGCTTGCGTACCTCCGCGACCTCGCGGAGTTCGTCATCGTCCGCGAGAGCTGAGGAGTCGGAAAGAAAAAAACAGCCTGCGGGGGCACGCCGATTACGCCGGTTGCTCGCTTTCGCCGTCGGAGCCGGTCGGATACCGGGATTCGGCCACCGCGAACGTGAGCGTGCTCAGCACGCCGAGGAGCGTGCCGACCGTGAGCGCGACGGCGAGGCCGGGGAGGTAGAACTTCCGGACACCGGCGACGCCCTCGGGGACGAAGAAGCCGGACAGCGCGTACAGCACGATAGCGATGGCGAGCACGTAGAACGGCGCGTTCAGGTAGCGCCACTTGAAGCGGTCGTGGAGGTACTCGTCTGTCACCTGTCCGAGACTGCTCGTGATGCCGGCGGCGGCGAACCACTCGACCGCGCCGTGGACGAGCGTGGCGAGGACGAGCCCCGGCGCGGGCTCGCCCGCGACGCTGTCCGAGACGGTTTCGAGGAGTTCCGCCCCGCGGACGCCGCCGACGACGAGAAGCGCGGCGGCGGCGACGTAGGTGATGATGGTGACGCGGCCGGCGTAGAGGACGTTCCGCGCGCGGTTGGCCGCCTCGTCGACGGCCGATTCGAGGCCGAGACCGCGGAACAGCGTGTACAGCCCGAGCAACGCCGAGATGAGACCGAGGACGACCGCGCCGGGCACGTCGAAGAAGCTGGCGATGGTGACGAAGGGGTAGATGAGAAGCAGGATGCCGAGCGGGACGAGGATGGTCCCGCGGGTCTCGGGGTCGGCGAGTACCTGCTTCATCGTGTAGTACATCGATTCGAGGTTCTGGGCCTGCCTGACGACGACCCGACGGACCCCGTCGATGGGGACGCGCGAGCGGATGACCGGGAGGACGGACTCGTCCTGTGCGCCGTCGGTGATGACGATGGCGTGGACGGGCTCGCCGGTCGAGAGGCTCGCGAGCACGGTGTCTATCTCGTCGCCGATGGCGCGGTTCGCCTTCACGTCGCTTCCTTCCAACCCGGTGACCGCCGCGACCTCGACTTCCTCGTCCTCCGATTCGAGCAGTTCGTCGTGGACCTGAATGCCCTGAAAGAGGACGTTCACGTCGGAGTCCTCCGGGTCCGCGGTGGCCAGCGCCACCGCGGCGTCCTCGACGCGCTGTCGGCCGACGACGGGCGTCGACAGTCCCGTCTTGCGGCCGAGGTCGTCGTCGAGATCGACACAGAGGACCAAGAGCATCGTTGACTCCTATGCCACGGGGATATATCTGCTTTCGGGGGCGCGGCCGCGGTGGCGCGGTCCGTCGGTCTCGCGGAGAAGCGGGTCTCCCCGCGGCGCGGTCGCGGCCCGTCCGTGAACCGCCAGTCACGCGGTCGCGCCCGCTTCCCCGACGGGGTCGAAAAGCACCTCGAAGCGCGCCCCAGCCCCGCTGTCGGCGACGCGGACGACCCAGCCGTGAGAGTCGACTATCTGGCGGACGATGTCGAGTCCGAGGCCGGTTCCGTCGTCGCCTTTCGTCGAAAAACCCGAGTCGAAGACGCGGTCGCGAATCGACGACGGGATGCCGGGGCCGTTGTCCTCGACGAAGAAGCCGCGGTGCGACGGGAGCGCGCCGACGCGAATCACGAGCTCGGAGTCGTCGCCGCGGTCGGTCGCGGCGGCGCGGCCGCTCCGAGCGTGCTGGAGCGCGTTCCGAAACAGGTTCTCGAAGAGGCGGGTCGTCCGGTTCTCGTCGGCTTCGACCACCGGAAGCTCGCCGATTTCACAGCGCACGTCGCCGGCGTTCGACGAACACATATCCCACGCGGTGGCCGCGGAGTCCGCCAGCGGGACTGCCGACGCATCGAGGACGGAGTGCTCGTCGCGGGCGAGAGAGAGGACGTCTTCGACCACGTCGGTGATGCGCCGGTGGGCGCGCTCGACGTGGTCGAGATGGGAGTCGTCGTCGAGTTCGCGGGCGAGTTCGAGCCGGCCCTGTGCGACCGCCAGCGGGCCGCGGATATCGTGAGAGAGGACGCGGGCGAAGGCGTCGAGCCGGGCGTTCTGTTGGGCGAGTTCGCGCTCGTGGCTGATGCGTTCTGTGAGGTCGGACATCACGCCGAGGACGTTCGTCACGTCGCCGTTTTCGTCGAGGAGCGGGACCGCGCGGGCGTGCGCCCAGCGGATGGTGTCTCCCCCCTCGGGGACGAACCTGAACTCGAACTCGTACTGCTCGTCCGCGACACCGTCTCGGATGTCGGCGAACAGCTCGTCGATGGCCCGCGTCAGTTGGTCGCGGTCGTCGACGTGGATGAGGTCGAGGAACGAACGCGGGTCATCGTAGAGAAGCGACACGTCTCGTCCCCAGATGTCTTCGAACTGGTCGTTGATATAGACGACGTCGAACTCGGTCGGCTCCGAGATGAACACCATATCCGGGAGCGACGAGATTATCTGTCTGGTGAGGCGCTCGGAGCGCCTGAGGAGTCGTTCGGACTCGAGTCGAGCGGTGACGTCCATCGCGGTCCCGACGACGACCGGGTCGCCGTCGACCGTCGTCCGCTGGCCGGTGATTTCCAGTGCGGTCAGCTCGCCGTCGCGATTGCGGACGCGGACAGTGTACGACATCGATTCGACGCTCCCGTGGAACCTGTCTTTCAGGCTCTCGTCGACGATGGCGCGGTCTTCCTCGACAATGAAGTCCGTGATGGGTCGACCAACCACCTCGTCTGTGTCGTAGCCGAGCAGGTTCGAGAGGTACTGGTTGACGAACTCGACGAGGCCGTCGCGTATCACGTACAGGCCGACGAGCGACTGGTCGTCGATGAGCCGGACCCACGCGTGCAGTTCGCCGAGTTCGGTCGACTGGCGGGCCGCGACGACCGCGTTCGAGACGCGGTGGGCGAGCACCGCGGTCTGCGTGTCGGCCGGCCGCTTGTCGACCACGTCGGAGACCCCGGCGGCGAACGCCTCGTCGACCACGTCTTCGGAGTCGAGCCGGGTGTACAGAATCACCGGCGGCGGGTTCGCCGAGTCGCGGACGCGGAGAAGCGTGTCGAGACCGGCGGTGCCGCCGAACTCGAACTCGGTGACGATACAGTCGAACGGCGACCCGGCGTGCGCGTCGAGCGCCGCGGTCGGGTCGGCGACCGCCGTGGCGTCGAGACTGTCGTATTCGTCGAGCGCCGATACGGTGCCCGCGGCGGTCTCGGGGTCGTCGTCGACGATGAGGACCCGAACCGAGCCCTCAACGCGGGCGACGGGACCGAGAGACATGCCTTATTGTCAGCCACATACAATAATAATCGTATCGGCGAGCGAGAGATGCTCCGGGTGAAGTCGGACGCCTTTTGACGATGCGCCAAGTACGGTTCCGTAATCGAATGATTTCGAAGGGATGCGAGCAGTGCGCCATGGGCGGGAAGATGGTGCTGTTCGTCTACGGGTACTGCGACCAGCGCGATTGTTTCTACTGCCCGCTCGGCGAGAATCGCAAGAACGTCACCGACGTGTACGCCAACGAGCGGAAAGTCGAGTCCGACGCGGACGTCATCGAGGAGGCCAAACGGATGGACGCGCTCGGGTCCTCTATCACCGGCGGCGAGCCGCAGGAGGCGCTCGACAAGACCTGTCGGTACATCTCGCTTCTCAAAGACGAGTTCGGAGAGGACCACCACATCCACCTCTATACGGGTATCACGGGCGGCCGCGAGAACATGCGCCGCCTCGCCGAGGCCGGCCTCGACGAGGTTCGCTTCCACCCGCCGCTCGAACTCTGGGGCGACATGCACGGCACCGAGTGGGAGGACATCCTCTACATCGCCCGCGAGGAGGGCCTCACCCCGGCGTTCGAGATTCCGGGCATCCGCGCCGAGCGGGAGTTCCTCGAGTTCCTCGACGAGGGGGCCGCGGAGTTCTGCAACATAAACGAGTTCGAGATGTCGGACGGCAACTACCGCCGGATGCAGGAGAAGGGCTACGAACTGCAGGACGGCCACATGTCGGCGGTCGACGGCTCGAAGGAGGCCATCCTCGACGAGATGGGCGACCACGAGCGCGTCTACTTCTGTACCTCCGTGTTCAAGGACGCCGCCCAGCACAGAAACCGTCTGAAGCGCATGGCTCGCAACCTCCGCCGCCCGTTCGACGAGGTGACCGACGACGGGACGCTCGTCTACGGCAAGACCTACACGCCCGCCGAGCGCTTCGCCGAACTCGGCGTCCCCGACGAGTTCTACAGCACCAAATCGAACCACGTCGAGGTCGCGTGGTGGCTCCTCGAAGAGATGATAGAAGACGGCGACGTCGACGACGGCGAAATCGTCGAGCAGTACCCGACCTACGACGGCACTGTAGTCGAGCGGACGCCGTTGGCCTGAGTTCAGTCTTTTTGGTCCAGATTTTTGCGGAGTGAGCGAATGCGAACTCCGGAAAAAGGTGGGATGGAACCGTAGTCGAGCGGACGCCGTTGGCCTGAGTTCAGTCTTTTTGATTCGGGGTTTCACGCGACCGTCACGACCGATAGCGGCGGTTCGGTATCCGAGTTCTCGTGAGCGCGACGAACAGGCTCGGCGTGAGCGCCGCGGCGACAGCCGCGGCCGTGGTCGGTCCGAGGGGGAGACGCATCACGATGCCGATGCCCGCGACCGTGACGCCGACGAACACGCCCGCGGCGATGCCGGCGCGCTGTTGGCGGTATGTCGGTCGAAAACCGCGGGCGTCGGCGTAGAGCGCCCCGGAGAGTCCGACGACGAATCCGAGGAGCGCGCTCGTCGTGCCGAGGCGGGGCGCGAGCGCGAGGAACGCCGCGCCGACGACCGCACAGCAGGCGAGCGACGCGACCGGGGAAAGCGGGTTCACGCCCGCGCCGAACCGGACCGCGTAGGCGACGGGGGGAAGCGACACCACGACGGCGGCGAACAGTCCGTCGAGCGGTTCGACCGTCGCGCGTTCGAGGACGGCGGTCGCCGCGGTCAGGAGTCCGATGACCGCGCCGAGGCCGAGAACGACTCGGGGTGGCAACGCAACCGAGGGGTCGTCCGACCGGAGGACGCCGAAGGCGGCGAAGGGGTAACAGACGACGGCACCGAAGAGAAGCGGGCGAAACAGCGCCCCCGAGAGGACCGCCGCGGAGACGGTCGCAGAGAGGCCGAGGAAGACGCCGATGAGGAGTGCGAACTCGGGGACGCGTTCTGCCATACCGCGGGGTTCGAGCGCGCGAGGGAAAGCGTTTCGGCGGCCGGCGGGCTACCCGCAAGCGTTTAGAGTGCCCCTAGTGTACCTCTCGGCATGTCCGACTGTCCACTCGCGGACGACTGCCCGAGCTTCTCAGAACGAATCGCGGGCATGGGGTGCCAGTACTACAGCGACCGGGGCGGCGCGGAGTGGTGCGACCACTACGAGCGACCGATCTCCGAGCTCAAACAACAGCCGGTCAAGCCGGGCGAGGAGGTCATCGTCACCGTCGAAGACATCCACGAGAGCGGTGCCGGCGTCGGTCGGACCGAAGACGGTTTCATCGTCTTCGTCGACGGGCTCCTCCCTGACGCGCGCGCCATCGTCCGCATCGATCGGGTGAAGGGGAGCCACGCCCGCGCGAAGAAGATCGTCGAGCGCCTGCCGCTGGACCCCGACGCCGAGGAGAGCGAGGCGGGCGAAGCGGGCGAAGCGGGCGAAACGCCCGAAGCGGACGCCGAATCGACGGGGAGCAGTCGCGACGGCCCGAAGCGCCCCGAGGCGCTCGGGAGCCGAGACAACTTCTGGGGCGAGTAACGCCGACGCATCGGCGGCGTCCTGTGGACAGTCAGCCTGCTGTATCTTTTTTCACCCCCGAGCCCAACCCCGAGGTATGAGCGACGCCGGACGCGACGACGAGACGGTCCCCGACGTAGACCAACTCCTCGACAGGGCGGGGTTCGACCCGGAGACGAGCGTGCTCACCCGGCGGCAAGCCGAGGTGCTCGCACTGCGCGAGCGGGGGGTCCGACAGTCGACCATCGCCGACTTCCTCGGCACCTCGCGTGCGAACGTCTCCAGCATCGAGGCGAGCGCCCGCACCAACGTCGAGAAGGCCCGCGAGACGGTGACGTTCGTCGACGCGCTCACCGCCCCGGTCCGCGTCGAGGTCCCCGCCGGAAGCGACCTCTACGACGTGCCCAAGCAGGTGTACGACGCCTGCGACGCGTCGGGCGTGAAGGTGAACCAGACCGCGCCGGACCTGATGAAAATCGTCTCTGACGCCGCCGGCGACGCGGTCGAGGGACGCGAGGTTCGAGAACAGCTCTTCGTCGGCGTCACGAGCGACGGGCGCGTCCGCGTCCGCCGACACGCCGACGGCATCTGAGCCGCGTCCGCGTCCCCCGGCGACTCACCCGCTGTCAAACCCCCGAACCCAGCGGCCTCGGTTCGTCACACGTCGTGCCGCGAGGCCCACGCTTTTGCTCGCGGCGCTCGTCGGCTCGCGCATGGAACTCGGACTCGACGGCGACACGGTCGTCGTCACGGCGAGTTCGGCCGGCCTCGGGCGCGCGAGCGCCGCGGCGCTGGCCGACGAAGGAGCGAACGTCGTCGTCTGCGGGCGCGACCCGGAGCGCCTCGCGGCGACCGAATCGGACCTGCGCGACCTCGACGGCGACGTGCTCGGCGTCGAGACCGACATCACGAGCAAGCACGACGTCGAGGCGCTGGTCGAGGCGGCCGTCGACGAGTTCGGCGGCGTCGACCACGTCGTCACCTCGGCCGGCGGCGTGCCGCCGGGCGGCTTCGCCGACCTGACCGAACAGGAGTGGTACGGGGCGTTCGACATGCTCGTCATGAGCGCCGTCTGGACCGTGCGGGCGGCGCGACCGCATCTCGAAGCGAGCGACGCGGGCACGATTACCTGCATCACCTCCACGTCGGTTAGGGAGGTCATCGACGACCTCATCCTCTCGAACGCGGTCCGCCGCGGCGTCATCGGTCTCGTGAAGTCGCTGTCGCGGGAACTCGCGCCGGGCGTGCGAGTGAACGCGGTACTGCCGGGCGCACACGAGACGAGTCGCATCGAGGAACTGGTCGAGGCGGCCGTCGAGCGCGGCGACCACGACACCTACGAGGAGGGACTGCACTCGTGGTCCGACGGGATTCCGCTGGGCCGCGTCGGCGACCCGCGCGAACTCGGCGACGTGGTCGCGTTCCTCGCCAGCGACCGCGCGAGCTTCGTCACCGGGGCCTGCGTCCCGGTCGACGGCGGGCGACTGCGGAGCGCCTGAGCCGCGTTAAAACTGGCCGCGTTCTCTGAGCCGCGAGACCACGTCACGGACCTGCTGTGCCTTTTCTTTCGGGACGACGAGCACGCGGTCGTCCCACGCGACGACCGCGAGGTCGGAGACGCCGACGAGCGAGACGGTCGCGCCGTCGGTGGCGACGACGTTGTCCGCGGCGTCGACGAACACCGGGTCGCCGCCGAGCGCGACGTTGCCGTCTCCGTCGGCGGCGATGAGTCGTTCGAGGGCGTCCCACGAGCCGAGGTCGTCCCACTCGAAGTGGACCGGGACGACCGCCGCGTCGGCGGCGCGTTCCATCACCGCGTAGTCGATGCTGACGGCCTCGACCGCCTCGAAGCCGGCGTCCGTGTCGCCGTCGTCGAGGGCGTCGAGGAGGGCGGAAAGCGGCGAGTCGCGGGCGGCGGAAAACAGCGCCTCGGGCGTCCACGCGAACATTCCGGCGTTCCAGAGGTAGCCCTCGTTGACGTAGCGGGCGGCCGTCTCGGCGTCCGGTTTCTCGTGGAACGCGGCGAGGCCGCGATAGTCGCCGCGGTCCGCGCCGGGTTCGATGTAGCCGTAACCGGTGTCCGGGCGGGTGGGTTCGACGCCGAAGGCGACGAGCGAGCCGGTGTCGGCGGCGACGCGCGCGCCGCGGGTCATCGCCTCGGCGAAGCCGTCGCCGACGTGGTGGTCGCTCGGGAGGACGACGACGACCGGGTCGTCGTACAGCTCGGCGATGCGGTGGGTCGCGTAGACGAGCGCCGGGCCGGTGTCTTTGGCCGCGGGCTCGACCACGACCTCGGCGTCGGGCGCGTGGTCGGCAATGTCGTCCGCGAACGCGGGGCGCGTCGAGACGACGACGTGGTCGGCGACGTCGGCGCGGGCGACGGTCTCGGCGAGAAGCGAGCGGTCGCCGCCGAGCGAGAGGAACTGTTTGGGCCGGTCGCTCCGGCTCGCGGGGTACAGCCGGGTGCCGGTGCCGCCGGCGAGGACGAGCGCGACGAGTGGTCGGTCCATACGCGCTGGTGGCGCTACAGCCTCAAAACCGTACCACGTCGCGCGCACCTCGCCTACCCGCGTCGCCTACCACGTCTCGACGATCCCCTCGCGGATGTCCTCGACACAGCCCTGACAGTCCGGGTGGTCGGGGTCGAAGCAGGCGGGACGGCCCTGCTCGTCGACGGCGACGGCGCGGCGCTCGGCGTGGCGGCGACAGACGAGTTTCGCGCGGCCCTCGGCGTCCCGCGGGAGCGAGTGCGCCGGC
Source organism: Haloferax chudinovii (assembly GCF_042663345.1). NCBI lineage: Archaea > Methanobacteriati > Methanobacteriota > Halobacteria > Halobacteriales > Haloferacaceae > Haloferax > Haloferax chudinovii. The sequence continues at coordinate 114,546 of NZ_JBHTAB010000005.1, read as the reverse complement.
GACGAGTCGCGGCCGTCTCGATAGGCGCGTTTGACCTCCTCGTAGCGCTTGCCGGCGTTTCGAGCGGCACTGCGAATGATGCTTTCGAGGCGGTCGTCCATGGTGTCGAATGCGTGCCCCGAGGCTATCAATTCCTCGCTCGGTGCGACGGTTCTGACGCGGTCTCCGGCGTGACGTTCACTTTCACCGCGCCGTTTGCAACTTTTTATATGAGTACGCATCCAAGCTCAGTATGCCTCCCAATGGAAACCAAGGTGGAGGCGAGGTAGACCATGACTGATTTGCGAACCCACGCGGCTGAGATAGCCGACCAGTTCTCGGACCACCTAGACGTGTCCGCGGATGAAGTCGAAGAACGTTTAGAGAGCCTCGTCACCGAGTACCGCGTCCCCGTCGACGAAGCGCGGCGGAGCGTCGTCAACAGTTACCTCGACGAGGCCGGTATCGAGCGCGACGAGCTCGCCGGCGGCGGCGGGAACGAACAGACCCTGCTCAACGACATCGACGAAGACGAGATGTGGGTCGACGTGCGCGCGAAGGTCGTCGAACTCTGGGAACCCCGGAGCGAGTCCGTCGCGCAGGTCGGCCTGCTCGGCGACGACTCCGGGCGGATGAAGTTCGTCTCCTTCACCACGTCCGAACTCCCCGAACTCGAAGAGGGGAAGTCGTACGCGCTCGGGAACGTCGTCACCGACGAGTACCAGGGCAACTTCTCCGTGAAGCTCAACCGGACGACGAGCATCACCGAACTCGACGAGGAAATCGAAGTCGGCGACGACTCGACCAGCGTCGAGGGCGCGCTCGTGGACATCCAGTCCGGGAGCGGCCTCATCAAGCGCTGTCCCGAGGAGGGCTGTACGCGCGTCCTCCAGAACGGGCGCTGTTCGGAACACGGGAGCGTCGACGGCGAGTTCGACCTCCGCATCAAGGCCGTCGTCGACGACGGCGACGAGGTCCACGAGGTCATCTTCAACCGGGAGATGACCGAGGAGCTGACGGGTATCGAACTGGACGAGGCGAAGCAGATGGCCATGGACGCCCTCGACACCACCATCGTCGAAGAGGAGATGCGCGGTGACCTCGTGGGGTTCTACTACCGCGTCACCGGCCCGACGCTGGGCCGGTACGTGCTCGCCAACGAAGTCGAGCGCCTGCGCGAGCCGGCGGACGCAGAAGAACTGCTCATCAAAGCGAGGTCGATGTAAATGAGTTCCAACGAAATCCCCACCCGAGAGGTCGCCCGGCGCGTCTTCGCACAGGAGTTCAACGACGCCGGTTACACGTTCAAAGAGTCAGACGACGAGCGCGCGCCCGTCTACCTGTTGCTCCCGACGGGGGAACGCGCCAACCGCGTCTTCCTCGTCGGCACGCTGACCGAGAAGGAAGACGTCGGCGAGGACAACGAGTACTGGCGCGGTCGCATCGTCGACCCGACGGGGACGTTCTTCGTCTACGCCGGCCAGTACCAGCCCGAGGCCGCCAGCGCGCTCCGCGACCTCGACGCGCCCGCCTACGTCGCGGTCGTCGGCAAGCCGCGGACCTACGAGACCGACGACGGCAGTATCAACGTCTCCGTCCGCCCCGAGTCAATCACCGAGGTCGACGCGGCCACGCGCGACCGCTGGGTGACAGAGACCGCCGACAAGACGCTCGACCGCATCGCGGCGTTCGACGACGAGGGCAACGAGTACGCACGGATGGCCCGCGAGCACTACGACCTCGACCCCGACGAGTACAAGCGCGCCGCCATCGCCGCGCTCGAAAGCCTCGAACAGGCCGACGAACTGAGCGCGTAAGCGGGCGTCTCGCCCCGCGACCGGGCGCGTCAGCGGGACGCCCACCGGCCGACGAACGCGCCGACACCGACCGACGGCCGATTTCCACCGTCACACGCCACTTTTTGCGACGAATTGCGACGCCCGAGACCCCTCGTCTGACGAACCATTAAGTGGCCTCACCACGGACCGAGAAATATCATGGGCAACAAGAACAAGACCATCTCGTTTCGCGTCAACGAGGACGCGTTCGAGACCCTTCGGGAGATCGCCGAGGAGCGGGACATCTCCCTGTCCGCCGTCTTCCGCGACTACGTGGACACGTTAGTTGCCCACGACGGTCAGGTGCAGGTCGTCCCGAAACACGAACTCGAAAAGCTACGCGAGGGCGAAGACGAGTCGTTCCCGCCGACCGTGGAGGTCCCCAAGAGCTTCATCCGCGAGCACGAGCGCCTCGAACTGGAGGCCGAACACCTCCGCGAACAGCTCGAAGAGCACAAGGGCTACGTGAACTACCTGCGCGAGCAGGTCGAAACCGACCACGACGACGTCGAAGAGGTCATCCAACTGGAGGACCTCGATACCGGCGACGAGCCGTCGTTCCGCCTCGGCTAAGCGTCTCTCCCGTCGTTCTGCGGCTTTCGTTCGTCCCGATTCGATTCAGCGAGGACCGACGAGGTCCTGTTTCGCCCGCCGAGCGTCGTCTTGCATCTCCCGGTCGCCTTCCACGTCCGCGAGCGCCTCGACGGATTCGAGCGTCCGGACCGAGTCGTCGAGAAACGAGAGTACGTCGCCGGGGTAGGCGTACACCATGTAGTCGTCGGTCATCACGTCCACGATGGCGTCAGGCCCGAGACCCTGCGCGCGGAGTTCGAGCAGGTACTCGATGAACTGGCGCTCGGGGTAGCCGGTGTAGATGTCGTCGGAGTTCTCGCAGTCGAGGAAGTCCTGCGCGAAGTCGAGCAGGCGGTCGCGGGTGGCGTCGTCCACCTTGGCGAGCCCCTCGCCGGAGTAGAGGATTTCGAGGGTCGCACCGCTGAAGACGCGCTTGGGGATGTTCGTATCCAGTTGCGAGACGATCTGGCGGTGGTTTTTGAGATAGATCTTGTCCGTGATAGCCACTGCTACCCGCGACTTCGGGCCACCGCGGCAAAAGCGTCCCGCTCGCCGGCGCGGAGCGGTCGACGGGGGCGACCACTGTTACGTACTGTCATTCCGGGACCGTAGCGTAACGTATTTTAGTCGTAGCGGATTAGGAAGGGTTGCAACGTGTCCGGGTTGGGGTAGTGGACTATCCTTCAGCCTTGTGGAGGCTGAGACGCGGGTTCAATTCTCGCACCTGGACCTCTTCTCTACATTTCGACCAGTGAGCGCCGCAATCGAGACAGGAGCATCTCGAATCGCCCACCAGACCCAAGTGTGACACAAACTAACATTTGACGTGGGATGAGAACCCAACTCCGCGCGGACAACTCGGTGTTCGACCGCATCCGCGACGCGATACTCAACCGCGGCGACCCGGAGGACAACGAAGCGCCGGTCGGCCCCACGGTACCGACGGGCTGACCGGTCGCTCCGCAGAGTCGTCGTCGGTTCATCTCGCTTTTCGGCGAGCCGGCGCGCGAACCGCCGGGAGCGGAGCGACTCGTCCGGAAACGTCGAGACGACGGTCGTCGACGACAACCCGAAGGGAACACCGGAAACAGGCAGGTCTTTCTTCCGGGCGTCATACGACCCGGCCATGCAGGTCGCCATCCTCACCGTCGGCAACGAACTGCTCGCGGGGGACATCGAGAACACGAACGCGACGTGGTTAGCTCGGCGGCTCACCGAGGGCGGGGCGACGGTCGCGCGGATTCAGACGGTGCCCGACGACCACGGGGTCATCGCCGAGGCGGTCGCCGACTGGGCGGCCGCCTTCGACGCGGTCCTCGTCACCGGCGGCCTCGGCGGGACGCCGGACGACATCACGATGGAGGCCGTCGCCGCCGGTCTCGACCGGGCGTTCGTCGTCAACGAGGAGGCCGAAAGACAGGTCGAATCGACCATCGCGGCGATTCTCGAACGCCGGCCCGACATCGACTTCGACCTCGAACCCGAGTGGTACGCCTCGATGCCCGCCGACGCCGAGGTGCTTCCGAACGAAGAGGGTCTCGCGCCCGGCTGTCGAGCGGGGAACGTCTACGTCTTGCCGGGCATCCCCACGGAGATGAAGCCGATGTTCGAGTCCGTCGCCGAGCGGTTCGCCGGCGACGTCCGGTCGCGGGTGGTCTACGCCGACGCGCCGGAGGGGGCCGTCGCCCGCGAACTCGGCGTCGTCGCCGAGCGCTTCCGCGTGGGCGTCGGGAGCTATCCCAACAGCGGCGGGCCGACGCGAATCAAACTCACCGGCGGCGACCCGGCGGCCCTCGACGAGGCGATGGCGTGGTTCCGGGCGAACGCGACCGTGGACCTCTACGAGAGCGAATCGGCGGTCGAAGCGGCGCGCGATGGAAGAACGGGAAGTGAGTCTCCCGAGAACTGAGAGACAGGCGGCGAATCAGCGGAGCTGTGCGAGGCCGGCGTCGGCGCGGGGCATGGCGTCGAGCGACCCGCGACTGCGAATGATGTTGAAGGCGGTGACGAGGTCCGACCGGGAGACGAGGCCGACGAGTTCGCCCGCCTCGTCGACGACCGGGAGGCGGCCCACGCCGCGCTCCTGCATGAGGGCGATGGCTTCCATCGCGTCGGCGTCGGGGGTGATGGTCGCCAGTTCGTCGCTCATGATGTCGTCGACTCGGAAGGCGTCGCGTTCGACCTCCTTGACGCCGCGGGCGTCGTCGAGGGTGACCATGCCGACGAGGTCGCCGCTTCTGAGGACCGGGTAGCCCGTGTGGCGCTCGACGAACATGCGTTCGAGGAGTTCCGCGACGGAGGTCTTCTCGTCGACCACGTCGAGGTTCTCGTGGCCGGTCATGATGTCGCGGACGACCACATCCTGAAACGTCGCCTTGAGAACGGTCTGTTGGGCCTCGCTGGACGCCCCCATGTAGATGAAGAAGGCGAGCGCGACGAGAAACAGGTTGAAAAAGAGGCCGAACAGGCCGAGCAGGAACGCGAACACCTTGCCGACCTCGGCGGCCATCTGCGTCGCTTTCGCGTGCGGGCGGTTCCGCGCGAGGAGCGCCCGGAGGACGCGCCCGCCGTCCATCGGGAAGCCGGGGAGCATGTTGAACACGGCGAGCGAGACGTTCACCAGCGCGAGGTAGCCGAGGACGAACTGCGCGGGGGCCTGCGACGCGGGGAGCAACAGGAAGCCGGCGTAGGAGACGACGCCGATGGCGACCGAGACGAGCGGCCCGGCGACGGCGATGGTGAACTCCTGTTTCCAGTCCTCGGGTATCTCCTTGAACCGGGCGACGCCCCCGAAGAGCCAGAGCGTGATGGACTCGATTTCGTAGCCGTAGCGCATGGCGACGAGCGAGTGACCGAACTCGTGGAGCAGAACGCCGGCGAACAACCCGATAGCGGCCGCGCTCCCGAGTACCCACTGCATCGACCCCGCGGAGATGGCCGCGCCGTCGATACTCGCGCCGAAGAGGTCGTTGACGACGAGCGCAAGATTCGTCACGTCCGAGCCGATGAGCCACGCGAAAAGCGGGAGAACGATGAGGAACGTGAGGTCCAACTTTATCGGGATGCCGAAGACGCTACCGATGCGGATTCCTCGCATACCCGTAGTAACCCCGGAGGGAACTTAAGCAGTCAGGGCGGGAAGACGGGGAAATGCTTACGCGGGCGGGCAATCGACGGGGAGACATGAGCGATTCCCGACCGGAGCCGGTGGTCAAGCGGAGCGCGGACATCGAGTACGAGGCGGTCGACGCGGCCGACGGGATGTCGAAGGGCGTCCTCGTCTCCGAGGCCGACGGCGCACCGAACTTCGCCATCCGGCGGTTCGTCCTCGATTCGGGTGCGTCGGTGCCGAAACACACCAACGAGGTCGAACACGAGCAGTACGTCCTGTCGGGCCGGTACGTCGTCGGCATCGGCGACGAGGAGTACGAGGTCGAAGCCGGCGACTCGCTTTTGATTCCCGCCGGCGTCGTCCACTGGTACCGAAACGAGTCCGACGAGGAGGGGGCGTTCCTCTGTGCGGTCCCCAACGGCGACGACGCCATCGAACTCGCCGACGACGCCGACGCCTGAGCGTGGCCGGCCGTCGGTGGCCCTCGGAGGCCGGGGGCGAGGAGACACGGTACGAAGCCGTGTGCGGGTCGCTATCGAATCTGAGCGGTCGCAGGCGAATCGCTGAAATACCACGTCGCCGTAGCAGGCACCGTGTCTAAACAGGTCACCCGCGTCGACACGCTGTTTCTCCACCAGACGGGAGACGACTACCTCGTCGTCGCCCGCCGGGACGGAAAGCGGGTGCTCCGCGGCAAGCTCGAACTCAAAGAGACGAACGCGGGGCCCCGCCCCCTGCGCTTTCTGGTGACGCGGAAGGGAGAGGACTCGCCGCGCGACCCGAGCCAGTTCGTCGAACTCGCCCGGTCGGCCGCCCGTATCCGCATCTCCCAGCAGACGCCCAAAGACGGCCGCGACGAGCTGAAAGAGATGTTCGACGGCTACCAGCTTGAGGCGCTGACGGTGCGGACCTGCCGCCGCTGTGCCGTCAACGGCCGGTACTCGCCTATCACCGACGACACGGCCATCAAGGCCGAACACGAGCACATCTGCCGCGACTGCGCCGTCCAGGAGCTGGAGGGCGAACTCTCCTTTGCGGGCGGGCTCACGCAGGCGGCCCAAGAGCGCTTAGAGGAACTGCTGTACGAGACGGGCGACCTGACCCGCATCACGAACTTACTGCAGGGCGAGTTGGACCCCGACCTGACGAAGTTCGACACCATCAGCGCGACGACGGAGGACGTGGAGCTGGTCGAGACGAGCACGCTCGACCTCCACCCGAACCTGAAGTCGATGCTGACCGAGCGCTTCGACACCCTGCTCCCCGTCCAGAGCCTCGCCATCGACAACGGACTGCTCGACGGCGACGACCAGCTCGTCGTGAGCGCGACGGCGACCGGCAAGACGCTCGTCGGCGAACTCGCCGGCATCGACCGGATGCTGAAGGGCGACGGGAAGATGCTGTTTCTCGTCCCGCTCGTCGCGCTCGCCAACCAGAAACACGAGGACTTCAAGGAGCGCTACGGCCACCTCGGCAAGGTGACCATCCGGGTCGGTGCGAGCCGAATCAACGACGATGGCAACCGCTTCGACCCGAACGCCGACGTCATCGTCGGCACCTACGAGGGCATCGACCACGCGCTCCGGACGGGGAAGGACCTCGGCGACATCGGCACGGTCGTCATCGACGAGGTCCACACCCTGAAAGAAGAGGAGCGCGGCCACCGCCTCGACGGGATGATAGCCCGTCTGAAACACTACTGCGAGGCCCGCGCGAAGCGCCGCGAGAGCTACGGCGGCGCGCAGTGGATTTACCTCTCTGCGACCGTCGGCAACCCGAAGTGGCTCGCACAGAACCTCCGGGCGAACCTCGTCGAGTACGAGGACCGCCCCGTCCCCATCGAACGCCACGTCACCTTCGCCGACGGCCAGGAAAAGCCACGCATCGAGAACCGCCTCGTGCGGCAGGCGTTCGACTCGAAGTCCTCGAAGGGCTACCGCGGCCAGACCATCATCTTCACCAACTCCCGGCGGCGGTGTCACGAAGTCGCCCGGAAGATGGACTACAACGCCGCGGCGTACCACGCCGGACTGGACTACGGCCAGCGAAAGCGCGTGGAGCGACAGTTCGCCAATCAGGACCTCGCGGCCGTCGTGACGACCGCCGCGCTCGCCGCCGGCGTCGACTTCCCGGCGTCGCAGGTCATCTTCGACACGCTGGCGATGGGCATCGAGTGGCTCTCCGTCCAGGAGTTCAGCCAGATGCTCGGCCGCGCCGGTCGCCCCGACTACCACGACAAGGGCGTCGTCTACCTGCTCGTCGAACCCGACGCGAGCTATCACAACACGATGGAGATGACCGAAGACGAGGTCGCGTTCAAGCTCCTCAAAGGCGAGATGGAGGAGGTCCGGACGGTGTACGACCAGTCCTCGGCGGTCGAGGAGACGCTGGCGAACATCGTCGTCGCCGGCAAGAAGGCGAAGGCGCTCAACAACCGGATGCTCGGTGAGTTGCCGACAACGCACGCGGTGGGGAAGCTCCTGGAGTGGGGCTTCATCGACGGCCTCGACCCGACGCCGCTCGGCCTCGCCGTGACCCGGCAGTTCCTCTCGCCGAGGGAGGCGTTCGCCATCCTCGACGGCATCCGAAAGGGGTCGTCGCCGTACGAAATCGTCGCCGACCTCGAACTCGACGAGGAAGGCCGGTGAACTCGGACGCCCTCGGCCGAGGCTAACACTCCGAATCCCGCACGCTTTTTGGCCGCCACCGCGTCGATGACCGCGTGGTCGCGATAACGCCGGACATCCTCGCCGTCTTCGCCGTCATCCTCGTCGCGTTGGCGTTTTTCGCGACCGAGCCCGTCCCGGTCGACGTGACGGCCATCGGCGTGATGGTGTCGCTGATGCTGATTCAGCCCGCTTCCGAGGCGCTCGCCTCGGCGGGGATGCTCGGCGCGCCAATCGTCCTGTTCGAGTCCTACCCCGGCGACGCCCTCTCAGGGTTCGCCAACACGGCGACGCTGACCGTCCTCGCGATGTTCATCCTCAGCGAGGGCGTCCAGCGGACCGGTATCATCCAACTTCTCGGCGCGAAGATATCGACGTTCACCGGCGACAGCGAACTCCGGCAACTCGGCGCGACGGTCGGCCTCGTCGGTCCCATCTCCGGCTTTATCAACAACACCGCCGCGGTCGCCATCCTGCTCCCGATGGTGACGGACCTCGCCGACCGCGGACGGACCTCCCCCTCGAAACTCCTCTTACCGCTGTCGTACGCGTCGATGTTCGGCGGCATGCTGACGCTTATCGGGACCTCGACCAACATCCTCGCCAGCGACGTCTACTCGCGCATCACGGGCGAAGCGCCGTTCACGATGTTCGAGTTCACCGCGCTCGGCGCGGTGGTCATGGCCGTCGGCGTCGTCTATCTCATGACTGTCGGCCGGCGGCTCACCCCGGAGCGAATCGAGCCCCGACGGGACCTGACCGAGGAGTTCGAGATGGCGGAGTACCTGACCGAGGTCGTCGTCCGCGAGGACTCCCCGCTCGTGGGCCAACAGGTCCAACGGGCGCTCGTCGAGACCGAGTTCGACGTCGACCTCCTCCAGCTCATCCGCGGCGAGAGCGTCTTTCTCGAACCGCTCGGCCCGAAGGAGATTCAGCCGGGCGACGTGTTCACCCTGCGGACCGACCGCAACACGCTCGTCGAACTGCTCGACGTGGAGGGCCTCGACCTCGTGCCGGCGACCGTCACCGAAGACGAACTCGAACTCGCCGACCGCGGCCAGAACCTCGTCGAGGTCGTCGTCGCACCGGGGTCGGCGCTGGTCGGCGAGTCGCTCGCCTCGGCGAGTTTCAGACAGCGGTACGACGCGACCGTGCTCGCGCTCCGCCGCGGCGGCGAACTCATCCGCCGGCGGATGGACAAACTCCCGCTCCGCGTCGGCGACACGCTTCTCGTGCAGGCGACCGTCGAGAGCATCGAGCGCCTCGACAACAACCGCAACTTCATCGTCGCCCAGGAAATCGAGCGCCACGACTACCGCGAGTCGAAGATTCCGGTCGCCGTCGGCATCGTCGCCGGCGTCGTCGCGCTCGCCGCGCTCGACTTCCTGCCCATCGTCGTCGCCGCGCTCCTCGGCGCGCTCGCCATGGTCGCCACGAAGTGCCTCCGCCCGACGGAGCTGTACGACGCCGTCCAGTGGGACGTTATCTTCCTCCTCGCGGGCGTCATCCCGCTCGGCATCGCGATGGAGAACTCCGGGGCCGCCGAGCTCCTCGCCGAACTGGTCGTGATGACCGGCGACTACCTCCCCCTCATCGCCGTCCTCGGGGTGTTCTACTTCGTGACCGCGCTCCTGACGAACGTCATCTCGAACAACGCGAGCGTCGTGCTCATGATTCCGGTCGCCATCGAGGCCGCGACAACGCTCGGAGCCGACCCGTTCTCGTTCGTCCTCGCGGTCATGTTCGCGGCGTCGACGGCCTTCATGACCCCCGTCGGCTACCAGACGAACCTGTTTGTCTACGGCCCCGGCGGCTACAAATTCACGGACTACATCCGCGTCGGCGGCCCGCTACAGTTGCTTCTCGGGGTCGTGACGACCGTCGGTGTCGCGTACTTCTTCCCCCTGACCTGACGGGGCGGAACGAAACCCTTTACTCCGCGACGGGGAGAGTCGTATATGCGGGACCGTGGGTTAGCCTGGTATACTTCGGGCCTTGGGTGCCCGTGACCCCGGTTCAAATCCGGGCGGTCCCATTGGGTTTATAAACAAAGCGGCCCGTTTTGCCGCCACTTTCCATCCCAACAGACGGGGGTCTGCGCGTGAGTCTTGCGAGTGCCCTCCGTGTGGTCACGATTCCGTCGACCCCCCGGGGGGTGCGGGGGTATTGAGGGTCGACAGAAACGTTGATATGATTTCACCATGTACAGCCGTCTATCCCCGTGAATTCGGGATGGTTTCAGCAGAACCCTTGTGGGATTGAAGCCCCTCTTGGGCGACGCCATAGTCGGCGCGCCCCGCGGTTTCAGCAGAACCCTTGTGGGATTGAAGCGGTGTTCGCGTTCATCTGTGTGTCCTGTGCTCTCGCAGTTTCAGCAGAACCCTTGTGGGATTGAAGCGGCCTCCTGGACCGCGTCAGAGATCTCGCCGGGGGTTTCAGCAGAACCCTTGTGGGATTGAAGCGAGCGCACACCCAGCGCCGAGCGCAGTCCGAACCGCGTTTCAGCAGAACCCTTGTGGGATTGAAGCGAAGGATCGAGTCCTCGCCGACAGCGATGCCAGAGAGTTTCAGCAGAACCCTTGTGGGATTGAAGCCTCGGTGAGCACTCGTTCTTCGGGCGTGCCTGAGGAGTTTCAGCAGAACCCTTGTGGGATTGAAGCGAACTCGTCGTTCTCAACAGCGCCGACGAGGTCCTGTTTCAGCAGAACCCTTGTGGGATTGAAGCATCGGGTTGCCCGCCCCTTTCACGTCGTCACGGAACGGTTTCAGCAGAACCCTTGTGGGATTGAAGCTTGGAACTCAACGAGACGCTTGCGACGGGCATCCGGTTTCAGCAGAACCCTTGTGGGATTGAAGCTCCGTTTTGCTGTTGGTCTCCTTAATCGCGCGGTAGTTTCAGCAGAACCCTTGTGGGATTGAAGCGAGGTCCAAGCCGACGACGCCGGCGAACTCGAAGGTTTCAGCAGAACCCTTGTGGGATTGAAGCTTCGACTCGGTTGAGGAGTAAGCCGCCACCAGAACGGTTTCAGCAGAACCCTTGTGGGATTGAAGCTGACCGACTCGAAGACGTCGAAGCCGAGAACGCCAGGTTTCAGCAGAACCCTTGTGGGATTGAAGCCCAGAGATCGGCGTTGGTGATGCGCCACTCTTGTTTCAGCAGAACCCTTGTGGGATTGAAGCCGCTGACGCGCTCGGACATCCTCGCTATGCTCGGTTTCAGCAGAACCCTTGTGGGATTGAAGCTCTCGTCCACAGGACGCCCGCTGAGCGACAGCCACCCGGTTTCAGCAGAACCCTTGTGGGATTGAAGCTCCCGATGGAACGGCCAGCAATATGGTGGCGACCGGTTTCAGCAGAACCCTTGTGGGATTGAAGCGACCCGAAGCACGGCGGCCTGAAACGCATCTACCGCGGTTTCAGCAGAACCCTTGTGGGATTGAAGCCGCCGGAGGCTCAACGCATGACGTACGAGGAAGTCGGTTTCAGCAGAACCCTTGTGGGATTGAAGCTGACACAGACTCGGCGCCCGATGCGCCGGGAGACACGAGTTTCAGCAGAACCCTTGTGGGATTGAAGCGACTCGCCGTAGTCGGCGATCCAGGCGTCGGGGATGGTTTCAGCAGAACCCTTGTGGGATTGAAGCGACTACTCCATCAAGGGCATCAGGGACTTCACTGTCGTTTCAGCAGAACCCTTGTGGGATTGAAGCCCTTCATCGGTCTGGCACCTCCGGGATCCCGCGATCGTTTCAGCAGAACCCTTGTGGGATTGAACCCGTGAGAAAGCATGAGTACGAAACAAGTCCACCGGTTTCAGCAGAACCCTTGTGGGATTGAAGCGAGCGATGATATCGGAGGATTTCGAGTGCGTCGTCCGGTTTCAGCAGAACCCTTGTGGGATTGAAGCCGCCACGCCGATGTTGGGACCATCCGCTACCCGCGTGTTTCAGCAGAACCCTTGTGGGATTGAAGCTCCGGGTGTCTGTCTGGTCTGTCGTCAGATTGTTACCGGTTTCAGCAGAACCCTTGTGGGATTGAAGCTCATTCGGGTCCGGCGAGACCACGTCGCTGACGGGGGTTTCAGCAGAACCCTTGTGGGATTGAAGCTGTCGGCGTCTGTGACGGTTCCAGTGGGTCCATGAGTGTTTCAGCAGAACCCTTGTGGGATTGAAGCCCGAGCAAATGCTTGAGAATCCAGACGTGCAAGCAGTTTCAGTAGAACCCTTGTGGGATTGAATCCCAGTGGTGGGGCCCACAGGATGGCGGCTACTGCGTTTCAATGACCAAACGCGAACCGCGAGACGGCGTTGAGAGGACTTTTGCGGCGAGCGGGAGACCTCTCGACCGGGATGTCAATCCAGCCGTTCGATGTCCTCGGCGGGGTCATGTTCATCGCAGGCCTCGCAGTCGTGACCGCCGTGGTCGCGGAGTTACCGCCGCTTCTTTCGGTACCAGAACCGACAGCCGACGGGCGACTCGCCGGCGTCGACATCGAGTCGGGGGAGAAACAGGTCGCGGACCGCGAGGGTGACGACCAGTTCGACCGAGTCGCCGCCCTCACGTTCGGCCGTCTCGTCACCCGGTCGGTCGCTGTCTGCCGGGCGCGCGCGGACCACCCAATGGCCGTCGCGTTCGGCGGCCGACGTGACGACGCCCTCGGTCCAGCGGTCGCGGTCGTGGGTCGGTTCCCTTGCGTGGATTCTGTCGTGGACCATTGCCTACGCCGCCCTTACGGCCGGCCCGGTGACAGCGCTTCGGGTTGCGTTCCCGTCGGCCTCGCGTTGTTCGGTCTCGTTCGTCCGCTGGATGACGTAGCGCTGTCCGACCATCGGGTCCAAGAGGCTGTCGACGGGCGCGCGGTCGTCGGTGAGAAGCGGCACGTCGTCGGTGGGTTCGTCGTTCCGGTAGGACGTGAGTTCGGCCGCGAGGTCGATGCCGATGTCGCGCCGCTCGTTGCGCGCCTGTAGCTCCGCGGCCGTCACGGGCGTCTCGTCTTTCGTCGCCACCACCTCGATGTTCTGGACGACGACGCTCCCCGCGGTGGGGAAGCTGTACACCTGCGGGTAGACCGACCGCATCGTCTTGTACTCCGCGCGGTAGAACTGCGAGGCCGGGCCGCTCGGCGCGGAGATGACGTTGGCGAACAGGACGCCGTCCTCGTCGAGGCGGTCCGAGGTGAGTTGCATGAACCCCTGTGTCGTCAGCTGAAACGGAACCTTGTCCTTCCGGTAGGCGTCGAGGACGATGAGGTCGTACGTCCGATTCGTCTCCCGGAGATACTGCCGGCCGTCCATCGTGTGGACGTTGAGCCGCGGCGACTCCTCGACGCCGAAGTACTCCTCGGCGACGGAGACGACTTCGGGGTCGAGTTCGACCACGTCGACGGTCACGTTCGGGTACGTCTCCAAGAACACACGCGGGCCGGTGAACCCGCCGCCGCCGACGAACAGCACGCGGTCGACGTCGTCGGACAAGAGGAAGGGGACGTGGAAGTACGACGTGTAGTCGAAGACGTGGCGCGTCGGGTCGTCGAGGTCCATCGCGCTGTGGGGCTGGCCGTCGAGGTAGAGCGTCCGCGTCCCGCCCGCGTCGGCGACGCGAAGCTCCTGATAGGCGGTCTGGGTGTGGTAGACGGTCGTGCCGCGGGAGTCGAGACCGATGCCGCCGGTCAGCGACGCGAGGACGAGGACGGCCGCGATGCCGACGCTCCAGACCGCTTCCTCTCGGCCGATATCGGGGCGTGCGAGCGCGAGCGCCGTCACGACCGAGACGAGTCCGAAGACGAGCCCGATGTTGGTGACGCTCAGAGACGGGATGAGAAAGTAGGTAGTGGCGAACGCGCCGATGATACTGCCGACGGTGCCGACGGCGTAGACGTGCCCCGAGGCCGCGCCCACGTCGGACCGCCCGGAGAGTTCCGCCGCGTAGGGGCTGATGAAGCCGAGGAAGTAGGTCGGCGGCCCGAACAGGAGGGTGATGGCGGGGAGCGACGCGAACCGGCTCGGGACGGGGAGTCCGGCGGTCGACTGGATGAACAGGTCGCCGAGGAGAATGACGCCCGCGATGTAGGCGGCCGTGCCGATGAAGACGCGGGCGAGCGCGCCGTTCGACGCTCGTTCGGCCTGCTGTCCGCCCCGGTGGTAGCCGAGGCTCAGCGCCGCGAGGAAGACCCCGATAATGCTCCCCCACGTGTAGATACTGCTACCGAACTCGGGAGCGACCATCCGCCCGGCGAGAATCTCCAGCCCCATGCTCGTGACCCCGGAGACGAACACGGCGAGTTCGGGCCGTGTCATCCGGAGCCACGAGGAGGATGAGGGCGTCGATGCCATGTCAGTACGCCAAGGGACGCGGCCGTATTAATTCATGCACGGCGGCGAACTGGATGCGGTTCGAGGCGATGCTCGCCGACGAGCCGGTCGAACGGTCGCGTGCAAACGCTCTTAACCGATGAGGAGGCCACGCCGGTCCGTGTCCACCAGCCTCGTCGCCGCGTCCGATCTCGCCCGCGCCGCCTACTGCCCGCGACAGCTCTACTACGCCCGCCGCGACGACGACCGAGCGCCGCCGGCCGCAGTCGCCGACGTTCGCGCGCTCGCCTTCGAATACCCCGACCTGCTCGACGCCCCCACCGACGCGCTCGCGGCGCGTCCGATTTCGGTGTCGCCGGCGGCGTACCGCGAGCACCTCGCTCGACTCCGCGAGCGCGACGACTGGGACGCGCTCACCGACCCCGTCGCCCGCGACGAACTCCTCACGGGGAAAGATTGCCGCGGCGTCGCGCACAAACTCGTCGGCTCGCCCGACGGCGAGGGCGACCGACCGCCGGTGCCGATTCCCTCCCTCGTCTCGCCGGGCGAACCGCCCGAGCGCGGCGTCTGGGAACCCCAGCGCGTCAGGGCCGTCGCGCTGGCGAAGGCGCTCGCGTGGGAGCGCGAGGCGTCGGTGTCGCGTGCGCTGGTCGAGTACCCGGCGGTCGGCGTCGTCCGAACGGTCAGACTCACGACGGGGAACAAGGCGGCCTACCGACGAGCGCTCCGCGTCGCCCGCAATCTCGAGTTCGTCCCGTCGCGGCTTCGCGACTCCGCGAAGTGCGAGTCGTGCGCCTACCGGGAGCGGTGCGGCGTGAAAACGTGGTCGCTGTCGTCGTTACTCGGTCGATGAGGCGCTTCCCGTGGTAACTCCGGGTCGCCTCGCCTGCGTGCTCGTCGGGCTACGTCGTCAGTGTGCTCGTCGGGCTACGTCGTCAGTGTGCTCGTCGGGATACGTCGTCAGTGTGCTCGTCGGGCTACGCGTTGTCGGCGTGCTCGTCTAACCACGCTTCGATGTCGTCGGCCATCGCCCCGCGGCGGTGGACGACGCCGCGGCCGGGGTCGACGACGGTGCTCTCGGTGCCGGGGGTCGTCCCGCCGTCGAGGACGGCGGCGACCGCGTCCCGAATCTCGTCGGAGAGCTGTGAGGGGTGGGTGATGCTCCCGGTTCCGGAGCGGTTGGCGCTGGTCGCGGTGACGGGCGTCCCGGCCGCGCGGAAGAGGTCGACCGCGAGTTCGTGGTCGGGGACGCGGACGCCGACGCGGTCCTTCCCGGCGACGAGCGCGTCCGGGAGGCTGTCGCGTCGCTCCACGACGACCGTCACCGGGCCGGGGAGGAACCGGCGCATGAACGCCTCCTCGCGGGCGTCGGCGGCGACGTGCGCCAGCGCGGCGTCCACGTCGGGGAAGCCGGCCGAAAGCGGTTTGTCTCGGTCGCGGCCCTTGATGTCGAAGACGCGTTCGACCGCGTCGGCGTTCGTCGCGTCCGCGCCCATGCCGTAGACCGTCTCGGTCGGGTAGACGACCGCCTCGCCGCGGCGGATGGCGGCGGCGGCACGCTGTACGTCGTCGTCACTCATGAGAGAACCGACGGGCAACGGGCGAAAAAGCGTGACGAAACGGCGATTCCGCGCGGATGGGAGCGCGGTCGGCGCGGCGAGAATCGGGTGGGCGGCCTACAGGTCGTCGAGGGCGTCCGCGATGCCCTCGTAGTCCGGGAAGTCCGGCCACTCGTCGGCGACCCAGCGGTACTGGACCGTTCGGTCCTCGTCGAGGAGGAACACGGCGGGGCGGTGTTCGGTGACGCCGGCCATCCCGTCGAGGTCGTGTTCGAGGTCGTAGTCGGCCGCGACGCCGGCCGCGGGGTCCGAGAACAAGCGGGCGTCCACGCCGCGCGCTTCGAGGAACGACTTGTGTTCGTAGGGCGACGAGATGGAGACGCCGACCGTCTGCACGTCCTCCGGGACGCCGCGGTCGCGGAGCTCGTTCCAGACGTACGTCGCGGGGAACGCGCCCGCCATCGTGTGGAACACGAGAAGGACGGGACCGTCGTCGGTGAGGTCCGAGAGCGAGGCGTCCTCCCAGAACTCCGCGTTGACGAGCGGGCGGGTGAAGTCGGGGGCGGTGTCGCCCACCGCCGGCGCGTCGTGGTCGGGCAGGGAGACGACGTCGAAGTCGGGCATCAGGCTCCCTCCCCGTAGGTGTGTTCGAGGTACTCGACGATGTTCGCCGACTCGGACATCGTGACGCCGGTGTTGTCGTCGACGATGGCGGGGACCGAGCGCTTGCCCGAGACGCGCTTGACGACGTTCCGGTCGGAGTGCATCGGCTCGACGAACCGCGACTGGTAGGCGAGGCCCTGCTCGTCGAGCGTGCGGACGACCCGCTCGCAGAACGGGCACGCCTGCAGTCGGTACAGCGTAATCGCCGGTTGCTCGTCGGACATGGGCGGCTGTTGGGCAGAGCGTCGCCTAAGCCCTTCGCTCGCGGGCATCCGCGCCGCAATATCGTGACTGACCGGTCCGACGGGGGCGAACGAGACGCCGAACGAGGCGTTTTCGAGGGCAACTCTTAATTTCGGTCCCGCGCAAGACAGTGTCGTTACATGGGTTTGCCGCCGCTACAGTTACTTCCAGCCACGACACTCGCGGCCGCACAGGTCTCGAACATGCCGCTGGACGATACGACGATAACAGTCCTCGGTGTGGCTGCGATTATCGTCCTCGTCGGCCTCTCGGCGTTCTTCTCTTCCTCCGAGATTGCGATGTTCTCGCTCGCGAAGCACCGCGTCGACTCGATGGTCGAGGAGGGTATCCCCGGCGCGGAGCGGGTCAAGTCACTCAAAGACGACCCGCACCGCCTGCTCGTGACCATCCTCGTCGGCAACAACATCGTCAACATCGCGATGTCGTCGCTGGCGACCGGCCTCCTCGCCGTCCTCGACTTCGGCGCTGGCGAGTCGGTCCTCATCTCGACGTTCGGTATCACGACGCTCGTCCTCCTGTTCGGCGAGAGCGCGCCGAAGTCCTACGCCATCGAGAACACCGAGTCGTGGTCGCTCCGCATCGCGCGACCCCTGAAGTACGCCGAGTTGCTGTTGCTCCCGCTCGTCATCCTGTTCGACCACCTGACGCGCCTCGTCAACCGCATCACCGGCGGGCAGACCGCCATCGAGACGACGTACGTCACCCGCGACGAGATTCAGAACCTCATCGAGACGGGCGAGCGCGAGGGCGTCATCGAGGAGGAAGAACGCGAGATGCTCGACCGCATCTTCCGGTTTAACTCGACTATCGCCAAGGAGGTCATGACGCCCCGCCTCGACATGACCGCCGTCCCGAAGGACGCGACCATCGACGAGGCCATCGAGACGTGCGTGCAGGCCGACCACGAGCGGGTCCCCGTCTACGACGGCAACCTCGACAACATCATCGGCATCGTCAACATCCGAAATCTCGTCCGCGAGAAGTACTACGGCGAACGCGGCGTCGGCATCGCCGACATCGTCTCGCCGACGCTCCACGTCCCCGAGTCGAAGAACGTCGACGAACTGATGGCCGAGATGCAGGACACGCGGATGCAGATGGTCGTCGTCATCGACGAGTTCGGGACCACCGAGGGTCTCATCACCCTCGAAGACATGGTCGAGGAAATCGTCGGCGACATCCTCGAAGGCGACGAGGAAGAGCCGTTCGAGGCAGTCGGCGAGAACACCTACCTCGTCCGCGGCGAGGTCAACATCGACGAGGTCAACGAGATGCTCGACATCGAACTCCCCGAGGGCGAGGAGTTCGAGACGCTCGCCGGCTTCATCTTCAACCGCGCCGGCCGCCTCGTCGAGGAGGGCGAAGAGATCAGCTACAACGACATCATCATCCGCATCGAGCAGGTCGACAACACGCGCATCATGAAAGCACGCATCCAGACCAACGCGGGCATCGAAGCCGCCGACGGCGACGAAGACGAAGACGAAAACGGCGGCGACGAGGAAGCGGAAGTCGAACCAGACACCTGACCGGTCGACCCGACGAACCCAGTTCGTTCCGACCGCCGAACTCGACTCGTCTCGACGCCCGACCGAACCGACTTCGTCTCGGCCCGACCGAACTCGTTTTCAGCCCGTCATCCGCCGCGATTCAACCGAGGAGCGTAAACGAGAGGAACACGAGCACCAGCGACGCCAGCGCGAGAAACACCAGTCCGGTCGCGTCGGCGGTGCCGTCGCCGAGCCGTCGCGCCCGCCCGCGAAAGCGAATCGCCAGCGCGAACGCGCCGAGGCCGACGGTCCCGAAGGCGAACCCGCGGAGCGAGATGCGGGTCACGACCGCCATCCCGATGTGGTAGACGCCGAAGACGGCCCAGAGGGCGGAAACGAGGCTAGCGAGCGCGACGCGGAGCGCACGGACGTTCACACACCGAGTACGCTCGACACGAGCGTAAAGACGCCGTAGCTCAGTCCGAGCGCGAGGGCGAGCGAGCCGACCCACGCGAGGACTGTGTACAGCATCTTCCGCCCGGAGACGCCCGACCCGCCGGCGGCGTAGCCGGAGCCGATGATGGCGCTGACGATAATCTCGTTGAACGAGACGGGGACTCCGAGGGCGACGGCGGTCTGGGCGATGGCGAACGAGGGAATCATCGCCGCGATAGAGCGCCGCGGCCCGAGCGAGGAGTAGTCCTGCGCGAGCGCCTTAATCATGCGCGGCGCGCCGGTCCACGACCCCGCGAGGAGGCCCAGTCCGCCGCCGACGAGGAGCGCCGGAAGCGGGACCGTGACCGCGTCGAGAAGCGGGACGAGCGGCCCGATGGCGAGGCCGACCTGACTGCCGCCGGCAGAGAAGGCGACGAGACCGCCGAGGACGAGGAGGAACCGTCGCTGGCCCCGGGTCTTGTCGGTCGTCACCCAGCGGCCGACCACGGCGGCCGCGGCGAGCGCGACGAGAAGCGAGGCGGCGACGAACCAGACCGTCTCGCCGAGGCCGCCGAGGCCCCCGAGGCCGGTCAGTTCGACCGCGGCGGCACGGGCAATCGAGGCCGACCCCGACGCGCCGCCGAGCCCCGCGAACTCCATGTTGGCGACGAGCAGGCCGACGAGACCGGCGAGCGCGGGGACAGTCCATCGCTCGGAGACGCCGTCGGCGCGAAGGAGTCGGGCGGTCGCGTACGACGCGCCGCCGCCGACGAAGGGCGTGAGCACCCACAGCGAGACGATCTGCTGGTATTTCGCCCACGCGGGGACGCCGCCCATGGCGAGGCCGACGCCGACGACCGCGCCGGTGACGGTGAAGGCGGTGGCGATGGGGTAGCCGGCGAAGACGCCGATTGCGACGAGCACCGCCGCGGTGAGGAGCGCGACGACCGCGGCCCCGGCGGTCAGCGTGACGCCGCCGATGAGTTCCGTCCCGACCGCGTTGGTGACGTTCGCACCCTGCAGGAACGCCCCGGCGAAGCCGAGCAGGCCGACGATGAAGCCCGCGCGCATCACCGAGATGGCGTTGGCTCCGACGGCGGGCGCGAAGGGCGTCGACCCCGACGACCCCGCGCCGATGGCCCACGCCATGAACAGGCTGGCGAGCGCGGCGACGACGAACGTGGCGAGCGTTCCGGCGGCTACCACGGGGTCACACCTCGGCGGGTGTCGGGAGTTGTCCGGTCCATATCAGCGGCGGGCCTCGTCATAGCCCTCACTCAGGCCGAGGAGCGTCCGGCGGACGAGGAGATACCCGAAGAAAACGAAGAGCAACAACGCGACGAGCAGGCCGACGAACACGGGGTTCCCCGCGAGAAAGTCGACGAGGCCGTCTACGACCAAAGGGTCGGTCATGTGGGTGGGTTCGGCGGGCACGAGGTATAGCAATTTCGGCGACGCGTCGTGAAAGAATACGAACACTCTTGGGAAGCGGCGAGTAACGCCGATTCGATGGCCGACCTCATCCCCTCCACCCCGGGCGACCCGGACGATGACCGGGGCGACCGAGACCCCAAGGTCATCGGCCTCGACAGCGACGAGGCGGACGACCTGCTCGGCGCGCTCACCTCGTCGACCGCCCGGTCGGTCCTCGCGTCGCTCCACGAGTCCCCGGCGACGCCCTCCGAGCTCGCCACCGAGGTCGACACGTCCCTCCAGAACGTCCAGTACCACCTCGGCAACCTCTCGGAAGCCGACCTCATCGAGGTCGCGGACACGAGATACTCCGAGAAGGGCCGCGAGATGAACGTGTACGCGCCCGCGGACCGGGCGCTCGTCGTCGTCGCCGGGCGCGAGGACGAGACGAACGGACTGAAAGGCGCGCTCACGCGCCTCATCGGCGGCGTCGGCGTCCTCGGCGTCGGCGCGGCCGTCGTGAACCGACTCGCCCGTTCCGGGTCGGTTCTCCCGTTCGGTTTCGGCACCTCGGGCGGCGGCGCGGACGGCGCTGGCGGTTCCGAAGCCGGCCAGAGCGGCGGGGCTGGAAGCGGCCTCAACGCGACCTATCAGACCGATTCGGCCACCACGACCGCGGCGGCCGAGCGGACGCCGACCGCGACGCGGACGGCCACGGAGACCGCGACGCGGACGGCGACGACGACCGACGGCGGCGGGTTCAGCATCGCCGAGGCGACGACGACCGCGGACTCGACGACGCAGACCGCGGAGGCGACCCGGACGGCGGTGGAGTCGACGCCGACGGTGACGGAGACCGCGCAGACCGCGACGGAGGCCGCACGGACCGCGACGGAGACCGCGACCGCGACGCCGACGCAGACGCCGATTCCGGACACGACGGTCGCACAGACGGCCACGGAGACCGCGGCACAGCTCACGAGCGGGTCGAACGGGCTCGCGGGGGCCATCGGGTCGCTCTCCCCGGGAACACTGTTCTTCCTCGGCGGGCTGACCGTGCTTCTCGCGTGGGTCGCGGTGGGCGTACTGCGTGACTAAAACGGCTGTTTGAGCTTACGGTGCGTATTTGATACCGTCACCCGTAGGAGTGAGTACGGGGTCGCGCGTGGCCTCCAACGGCGACGGGACTGCCATCCGTGCCCCTGCCCCCCATCCCGTCGTCCGCGCGGCCTCGGACTCCCCCAACAGACCCTCTCCGGTCTGTTCCCGCTGATTCTTCCGGCCCTCCACCGGACCTCCACCGGACCTCGTCCCGCTATTCGCCGGGGACGATACGGAACGTCTCGAAGGTGTCGCCGTCGACCGTGACGAGTCGCCCGCGGAGTCCGCCGTCCGGCAGTTCCTCCAGTTCCGCGTGGGCCTTCCGGTTGCCCCGCGGTTGGGCGTGACTCCCCGGATTGAGGAGCGGAATCGGCCCGGTGCCGTCGAAGCCCGGCCGGTGGCTGTGGCCGAAGATGACCGCGTCGGCACCGCGCTCGCGGCCGAACATCGACAGCGCGGTGTTCCCGCCGCGGCGGGTGTGGGTCACTGCGAACTCGACGCCGCCGTAGGTGACGTTCCGCGCCGCGGGAATCCGGTCGCGTATCTCGGAGCCGTCGTTGTTGCCGTACACCGCGAGGAAGCTGTCGGCCTCGTCGATGAACGCGTCGAGGACGGACTCGCGCATGAAGTCGCCCGCGTGGACGACGAGGTCGGCCTCGCGGACGGCGTCGAGCGTTCTGTCGGTCAGTCGATGACCGTCCATGCTGTGGGTGTCGGAGACGACGACGAGCATGCGCGGGGGTAGGAGCCGGAGGGATTGAAACCTACCGACTGCGGCGTCGGGTCGGTCGGGACCGCCGCGGTCGGCGAGCGGTGTCCCGGTTCTCCGTCGGTAGCTCTATCCGAGCGGGGGGAGTGGCCCACGATATGGCAGGCAGTACGTCCGTCGTCGTCGCCGCGCTCTTCGCGAACGCGGCGATTGCGATTCTCAAGTTCCTCGGCTATCTCGCGACCGGGAGTCCCTCCATGCTCTCCGAGACGTATCACTCCATCTCCGACACCGGCAACCAGGTGTTCCTCCTCATCGGCATCCGCGACAGCAAGCGCGGCGAGACGCAGTCGCATCCCTTCGGTCACGGGAAATCGCAGTTCTTCTACTCGTTTCTCGTCTCCGTGATGCTGTTCGGCATCGCCGGCTGGGAGTCGGCCAAACACGGCTACGACGCCCTGATGCACCCCGGCCACGGCGGGGGCGGCGAGGCGCTCGTCCTGCTCGGCTTCGAAATCGAGCCCGTGTTGGTCAACGTCGCCATCCTCCTCGGGGCGATCGCCTTCGAGAGCTACGCCTTCCTGAAGGCGCACGCCGAACTCCGCCGGCAGATAGAAGAATACGACTGGAGCGGCCTCGTCGAGGCCTTCCGGCAGACGAGCGACGTGACGACGCTCACGGCGTTCACCGAAGACACCGTCGCGCTCACCGGCGCGGTGCTCGCGCTCGTCGGCATCGGCCTCACCGAGTTCACGGGCAACGAGCTGTTCGACGCCGGCGCGGCGCTCCTCATCGGGATACTGCTCATGGGCTTCGCCATCGCGCTCGCGTGGGAGAACAAGCGACTGCTCATCGGCGAGAGCGTCCCCCTAGACGAGGAACAGGCCCTCCGCGACATCGTCAAGAACGACCCGCGGGTCGTCCACGTCGACCACTTCCGCGCGAGCTACGTCGGGCCGGAGAAACTGCTCGTCGCCCTCGACGTGAGCTTCGACCCCGAACTCGACACCGAGGAGTTAGACGACCACATCACCGAAATCGAGTCCGAACTCAGGGCGGCCGACGACCGGGTGCACTTCGTCTACATCGAACCCGAGTTGTAATCCGAACGAGCCGAGCGGGCCGCCACCGGCCGACCGCCACTTACGGCGGCTTCCCCTGACCTACCGCGATTCGACCGCGTCGGCGACGAGTTCGACCGCTTCTTCGACGTCCGCCCGCGAGACGTTCAGATTCGTCGTAAAGCGGGTGTGGTACTCGCCGAACGTCCCGCCGAGGACGCCCGCGTCGTCGCACAGTTCGACGAACGCCTCGGCCGTCAGCCCGGCGGCCTCGGAGTCGATGACGACGATGTTCGTGTCGGGCGTCGGCACCGACAGGCCGGAGACGGCGTCGAGACCCTCGGCGAGCACCGTCGCGTTCGCGTGGTCGTCGGCGAGGCGGTCGACGTTGTCGAGCGCGACGAGCCCCGGTGCGGCGATGAGGCCGGCCTGCCGCATGCCGCCGCCGAACTGCTTTCTGACGCGGACGGCCTCCTCGACGAACGACTCGGGACCGGCGAGCATCGAGCCGACGGGTGCACCGAGTCCCTTGGAGAGACAGAACATCACCGTGTCGACGCGCTCGACCATCGCCTTCGGGTCCTCGTCGAGGGCGACGCAAGCGTTGAACAGGCGCGCGCCGTCGAGGTGGACGGGAATCCCGAGGTCGTGGGCGGCGTCGGCCGCGGCGTCGACATCGGCTTTCGGAACCGCGACGCCGCCGCGGGCGTTGTGGGTGTTTTCGAGGCAGAGGACGCCCGTGCCGGCGACGTGAAGCGACTCCTCGCGGGCGTGGTCGCGGACCTGCTCGGGCGTCGGGGCGGCGCGCTCGCCGGCGTCGTAGGCGCGGACCTGTAGGCCCGACAGCTGGGCGAAGCCGCCGACCTCCCACTTGTAGACGTGCGCCTTCTCGTCCACGAGCGCCTCCTGCCCGGGGTCGGCGTGGACGCGGGCGGCGATTTGGTTGCCCATCGTCCCCGACGGCACGAACAGCGCGGCCTCCGTGCCGACCACCTCGGCGGCGCGCGCTTCGAGTTCGTTCACGGTCGGGTCGTCGCCGTACACGTCGTCGCCGACGGCGGCGTCGCGGGCGGCCTCGCGCATCTCGTCGGACGGGAGCGTGACGGTATCGCTTCGGAGGTCTATCATGGGCGGAGAGACCGCGCGGACGGAGAAATAATCGGTGGTCCGCCGGGCGACCGCCGGGGGGTGTCGCAATATTTGCGCTTCGAAAGGTGTTTGCCCCGAGGACACACACGACGCGGTATGGACCCGCGCATCCGCGAGCACGCACAGACCATCGTCGACCACTCCACGAGCGTCGAGGCCGGCGACAACGTCGTCGTCTCCGCGCCCTCGGCGGCCGAGGACCTCGTCACGGCCGTCCACGAACTGCTCGGCGACCGCGGCGCGAACGTCGTCGCGATGGACGCGAACCCACGATTCACCCGCGCGTTCCTCCGCGCCGGCGACGACGACTACGAGACGCCCGCACACCTGCTGGCGCTCTACGAGGAGACCGACGTCATCATCCGCGTCCGCGGCGAGACGAACGCGACCGAACAGAGCGACGTGC
This sequence comes from Haloferax chudinovii, assembly GCF_042663345.1. NCBI lineage: Archaea > Methanobacteriati > Methanobacteriota > Halobacteria > Halobacteriales > Haloferacaceae > Haloferax > Haloferax chudinovii. The sequence goes on along the minus strand of NZ_JBHTAB010000005.1, from coordinate 89,818 downwards.
CGCCGGAGACGAACGCCGCATACAAGCGCGCCTACAAGCCCGTACAGGGCGAGATGCTCTCGAAGCGCTGGTGTCTCACCCAGTACCCCGCGAAGGGAAGCGCCCAGCTCGCGGGCATGAGCACCGAGGCCTACGAGAACTTCGTCTACGACGCCGTCACCCTCGACTGGGACGCGCAGGGCGAACTCCAACAGCAGTTGGTCGACATCCTCAACGACGGCGACGAAGTGCGCATCACGTCGGGCGACGAGACCGACGTGACGATGAGTATCGCCGGCAACACCGCCATCAACGACACGGCCGAGCACAACCTCCCCGGCGGCGAGGTGTTCACCGCGCCCGTAAAGGACTCCGTGAACGGCGAGGTCTACTTCGACCTGCCGCTGTACCGGCAGGGCCGCGAGGTCTCCGGCGTCCGCGTCCGCTTCGAGGACGGCGAAGTCGTCGACTACTCCGCCGAGGGCAACGAGGAGGTCTTAGACGGCGTGTTCGACACCGACGAGGGCGCGCGCTACCTCGGCGAACTCGGCATCGGCATGAACCGCAGTATCGACCAGTTCACCTACAACATGCTGTTCGACGAGAAGATGGGCGACACCGTCCACATGGCCGTCGGCTCGGCGTACCCCGAGACGGTCGGCGCGGACAACGAGATCAACGAGAGCGCCGAGCACGTCGACATGATCGTCGACATGTCCGAGGAGTCGGTCATCGAGGTCGACGGCGAGGTCGTCCAGCGGAACGGCACGTTCGTCTTCGAAGACGGGTTCTGACCGAGTCGGCGGCTCCGCCCGGGTAGCGGACAACTCGCAACATTTCACCTCCAGTTTATCGACCGGGGAATCGACTCGAGTCGGCGGGTTTTCCAGTCGAAACAAGAGCCTTCGAGCGGTCGTCGAAAACGGTGCGGAAACGCGGGCGGAACGCCGGCCGTATCGAGCAAAACTCACGGATGTTCCAGTCGAAGCGGTGCCCTTCCGTCTATAGACAATCGTGTGACAACAATACGCATGACCCAGTAGGTTTATTTCGAATAATCGACGAACACGAGTCGATGCCAGCGGTTCAGTGTCGAGAGTGTGGGCGCGACGTGGCGGTCCACGAGATAGAAACGGCGACCACGACGACGCCCGACGGTTTCGAGACGAGGTATCGGTGTCCCTACTGTGACTCCGAGATGCGCGACGTAAAAACGCGAATCGTCTGACGGCGTTACTGGTCGAGTTCGAGGTCGAACTGCTCGTTTTCGGAGACGGCGTTGAGCACGACCGACGTGTTGGACTCGCGGATGTCCGCGTCGGTGAGCAGTTTCTTGATCTGCGTGTTCATGCCGTCGGTGTCGCGGAACTTGCCGATGGCGATGATGTCGTAGTCGCCGGTGACCTCGTACACGGAAATCATCTGCTTTTCCGCGCGGAGGCGCTCTGTGATTTCGGGGAGCGCGGAGCCCTCGACTTTCAGTTGGATGACGGCGGTCACGTCGTAGCCGAGCGCGTCGTAGTTCACCCGCGGCGTGTAGCCCTCGATGACGCCTTCGTCTTCGAGGTCTCGCAGGTGATTCGAGACGGTCGTCACCGACACGTCGAGTTCTTCGGCGAGGCTTCGCAGGCTCGCTCGACCGTCACCGAGGAGCGCGTTGATGAGCTTCGCGTCGAGGTTTTCGTACGTCATTACATCCAAGGACCGTCCGAGGGCATTAGAATTTTACGAATATCCAATTCTGTGGCACACCGCGGGGAATTGCATTAAGCGGAAAGGTCTTTATAGTGCGGGTGTTCGAATCGCGTGTTCAGGAAAATGACGGAAGACAACGCACTCACCGACGGCGGCCTGAGCGACGAGGCACAGGCAGTCATCGACGAAATCGAAGAGAAGAACGTCGACTTCCTCCGACTGCAGTTCACCGACATTCTCGGAACGGTCAAGAACGTCTCCATCCCGGCCTCGCAGGCCGAGAAAGCGTTCACCGAGGGCATCTACTTCGACGGTTCCTCCATCGACGGCTTCGTGCGCATCCAGGAGTCCGACATGCGCCTCGAGCCCGACCCGTCGACGTTCGCCGTCCTCCCGTGGCGGAAGAAGGAAAACAGCGCCGCCGGCCGCCTCATCTGTGACGTGTTCAACACGTCCACCGGCGAGCCCTTCAGCGGCGACCCGCGTGGCGTCCTCAGGCGCGCCATCGAGCGCGCAGAAGAGTTGGGCTACGACGTGAACGTCGCCCCCGAACCGGAGTTCTTCCTGTTCGAAGAAGACGAAGACGGCCGCGCGACGACCGTCACGAACGACGCCGGCGGCTACTTCGACCTCGCGCCGAAGGACCTCGCGTCCGACGTGCGCCGCGACATCATCTACGGCCTCGAAAGCATGGGCTTCGACATCGAAGCCTCGCACCACGAGGTCGCCGAGGGTCAGCACGAGATCAACTTCACGTACGACGACGCGCTGTCGACGGCCGACAACGTCGCCACCTTCCGGTCTGTCGTCCGCGCCATCGCGGCCGAACACGACCTCCACGCGACGTTCATGCCCAAGCCCATCCCGCGCATCAACGGCTCCGGGATGCACACTCACATCTCGCTGTTCCAGGACGGCGAGAACGCGTTCCACGACGGCGACGACGAGTTCGACCTGAGCGACACGGCGAAGAGCTTCGTCGCGGGTATCCTCAACCACGCGCCCGCCATCACGGCGGTCGCCGACCCGACGGTCAACTCCTACAAGCGCCTCGTCCCCGGCTACGAAGCGCCGGTCTACATCGCGTGGTCCGACCGCAACCGCTCGGCGCTCATCCGCAAGCCGGCCGCACGCACGCCGGCCGCCTCGCGCATCGAGGCCCGCTTCCCCGACCCGTCCTGTAACCCGTACCTCGCGTTCGCCGCGCTCATCCACGCCGGTCTCGACGGCGTCGAGAAGGACCTCGACTGCCCCGACCCGGTCCGCGAGAACATCTACGATTTCGACGAGGAGAAGCGCGAAGAGTACGGCATCGAGACGCTCCCGAAGGACCTCGGCGGCGCCGTCGACGCCCTCGAAGAGGACGAAGTCATCCAGGACGCCCTGGGCGACCACGTCTACGAGAAGTTCGTCGAAGCCAAGCGCTCCGAGTTCAAGGACTACCTCGTCGACGTCTCCCAGTGGGAGCTCGACCGGTACCTCGAGACGTTCTAAGCGTCGCGCACGCCCAACACCGATTTTTCTTTCGCGCCCGCTCGTCGGAGAGCGACAGCGCCCGGTATCGCAGTCGGTGAGAAACCAGAAGCGACACGGGCCAAAATCAAAGTCGGATAACAGCCCGAAACCGCGGCCTTAGTCGGCCCGCAGGGACCCGTCGCCGAGTCCGAGACGGTCGTACGCCCGCGGCGCGACGAGGATGAACGCGACCACCGTCGCGGTGGCGAGCACCGTCACCGGGACCGGGGCGTCGACCACGTCGACGCCGACCCAGAGGCCGCCCGCGACGAGGAACGCGACGAGCGCGACCGGCGGCGACAGCGTCGGCAGTGACTCGTGGTCGGTGAGTCGCGTCCAACCGGCAAGGCCGCCGAGCGACCCCCCGAGCGCCGCCGCGGCGTTTTCGGTGTGCCCGGAGAGACCCGTGGCGAACACCACCGCGAGCGCGAGGACGCTGAGGCCGGCCGCGATGGCGAACAGGCGCGCCGGGTCGAGGTGGCCGGCCGCGTCGGGGTCGTCCGCGCCGGCGGCGAGAAAGACCGCCTTCAGGAAGCCGAGACCGAGGAGGACACCGACCACGACGTCGACGCCGTAGTGGACCCCGAGGAACACCCGCGAGAGCGAGACGGTGCCGACGACGACCGCCGCGGCGACGAGTCGGCGACGGCGGTCCCACAGGTCGAGAAGCGAGACCGCCGCCCCGTAGACGACAGTGGTCCCGAGGGCGTGCCCGCTCGGGAAGCCGAAGCCGTCGTCGGTGGTAAACGACACGAACAACTCCGAGAGCGGCGACGGCCACGCGGGGGCGTCGGCGACGGCCGCGGTCGGCGGTCTCGGTAGTGCGAAGCCGACTTTCAGCGCGGTGACGAGCGCCAGCGACCCGAGTGCGAGGCCGACGAATGAGGCCGCGGTCCGCCGCGGGCGCGCCGTGATTCGGGGCCGACAGAGCCAGTACAGCGAGGTGAACGCGACGAAGAAGAACCACTGGTCGCCGAGTTGGGTGACGAGACCGAACAGGAAGACGAGCGCGTCCGGCGCGTCAGCGAGCGCTAGCTCGCCGAACCCGCGGGTCTGGAGGGAGAGTGCGAACCGGAACATCTCAGCCGCGGCGTTCGCGGACCGCGTCGACGGCGCGCCCGGGGACGCCGAGCGCGCTCAGGCCGATGCCGAAGATGACGAACAGGACGTAGAGCCCGAGCGTCGACAGGAAGATGATGAGCATGGCGACGACCGCGATGAGGTCCGACTGGAGGTAGTAGAACGCGCCGAGCGTGAGGACGACCCCGTAGCCGAGCACGAGATACGGGCCCCAGCCGCGGGCCTTCCCGCGGCGCATCCGGCGACGGACGTAGCGCTTCAACTCGGCTTCGAGCTTGGGCTTTTCGACCGTCCGGTCGGTCACGTCGTCCTCGAACGCATCGAGGTCGGCCCGGAGTTCCTCGACCTGCGATTCCAGCTCCTCGATGTCGGGAGCGCCGCGCGGGGAGACGGACGCGCCGGTCTCCTCGCCGGCGTCGTCCGTCCGCGGCCCATCGGTGTCACCTCGGTCGTCGCTCATATCCGTACGAGCGTCATGTCGGCCTCCCGTATGTTGTACCTGCCGGTCCACACCGGGCGGTCCCCCCGGCGGGTCACGCGGTTCCGCGTGCGGCGCGTCGCCGTCGACCCCCGCGAGGACCGCGTTGACGACCGCGCCCGAAAGCAGGATGAGCCCCGAGAAGTAGAACCACGTCACGAGCAACAGGAGCGTCCCGAGCGCGCCGGCGACCGACCCCCCGGCGACCGACGCGTAGACGCCGAAGCCGACCCCGAGGAGAGTCCAGCCGACGGCCGCGAAGACGGTCCCCGGCACGACCTGTCGCGGCGAGAGGTCGGCGTCGGGGAAGACGTAGTACAGCGGGAAGAACGCCGCACAGAGCGTGAGAAGCAACAAAAGCGGCGAGAGCAGTCGAAGGAACGGCACGTCGAGCAGGCCGACGAGCGCGGTCAGCACCGCGACGCCGATGGTGCCGACGCCGATGCTGGCGAGGGCGATAGCGCCGTCGCGGAGTTGGTCGACCAACCCCCCCGCCTCGGAGCCGTAGATGCGCGAGAAGGCGATGTCGAGGCCGCGAAAGAGCTTCAGCGCCCCCCAGACCGTCAGCGCGAGGCTCACCGCCCCGACGCTTCCCTGTCCGGTTCGGTCGGTGAGAGCCTCTTCGACGAGGTCCTGCCCGGTCGGGACGAGGTACTGCTCGACGAGCGTCTGGAGTTGCGCTTGCAACTCCGCGCCGCCGATGGCCGTGGCGACGACGACGCCGAGGGCGAGAAGCGGAATCAGCGAGACGAGCGCGTAGTACGAGATGCTGGCCGCGAGAAACGAAATCTCCTTCTCCCGAATCGTGTCGACGACGGCCCGTGCGACGGGGACGGCGGTTCGAATCGTGGCGCTCACGTATCACGGAAACGACACGGGAGGCAAAGAAGCTACCCGCCGACGCGGCGAGGTGCGCCGGTTACGGCCGCTCACCGCTCGAGACACGGGGACGGGACTCGGAGTCAGGCTTCGGGGTCGAGCGCGGCGGTCGCCTCGCGTATCTCAGCGACCGTCGCGTCGGTCTTGAACGCGGTGCCGTGGTAGTGTGCGGGGGTGGCGTCGTAGCCGGCCTCCCGGAGGGCTTCGAGGAACGTCTCCATCTTCGAGGCCGACCGACCCCAGAGCTTACAGAGGCGGTGCTGGTCGAAATGGGTCGGTGCGTCGAGTTCGACCGCGAGCGTGTCGAGGAGCTTTCGGGCGCGTTTCGCGGTGCCGAAGTCGTCCGTTACCTCGTCGCGGACGGCCGCGACGAACGCCGGCTCGGAGACGGGGCCGAGCCAGATGGGACCGGCTTCGAGAATCCGGGTCGAATCGCAGTTGGCGCACGACTCGGGCGGGTGGGCGATGAGCGAGCGCTCGGCCTCGCGGTGGAGGCAGTCCTCGCAGTGGTAGACGAAGCCGGTCGATTCGAGGAGTTCGTCGGCCTTCGTCGCCCGTTCGTCGAGTTCGAGATAGGCCCGCACGTAGTGGCGCGTCGCGTGCGAGAGAATCGGGACGGCGGCCTTGTCGTATCGGGCGGCGGTGCGGACCATCGCGCCGAGGAGGGTCCGAAGCCCCATCTCGGGGTGGTAGTCGGTGTTCTGCGGGAGACAGCCGTACTTCCGGATGCCGCTTTTCTGGTGTGCGCCGCACAGCGGGGCGGTGTCCGTGGCGGTGACGCAGACGAGGTCGCGGGTGTTGGCGAAGACGGGGTCGGCGAAGGGCATCGGCGTGCCGAAGGGGTCGAGGTCGACCACGTCGAAGACGGAGTCGTACATGAGGGCGTTGGCGTTGCGGTGGACCGCCTCGCCGCCGTTGCCGGCGCGGTCGAGGTTCGACTGGGCGAGTTCGACGGCGTCGGTGTCGAGGTCGGCGCAGGTCACGTCGTAGCCCTCGGCGGCGGCGCGGACGCCCCGGATGCCAGAGGCGGCCATCGCGTCGAGGTAGCTCTCGGCGCGGGGTTCGCGCTCGCGGAAGGCGCGGAGGACGGCCGCGGTGATGTCCCGGTTCAACTCCTGTGTGGGGTTGTAGAAGACATCGTCGCCGGTCCCCGCTGACGCCCCGTCGCGGGCGTCGGGAACCTCGATTTCGACGCCTCCCTCGCTCACGTGCATACCCGCAGTCGCCCGCGCGGGCGGAAACCGGTTGCGATGCGAGTGTGCGACGCGAGTGCGGCGGTCGGGCCACCCCGCGGCATCGAATGCGTTTTCACCGCCACCGACGAAGTCGCCGGCGTGGACCCGGCCGACGACTGGCGAGCGGCGCTCGCGGAGACCGGGCGACTCTCGCCGAACATCGTGCAGGCCATCGTCGACGCCCACGGCGACCGGGGCGTCACGGCCATCGAGGCCGTCTCCGAGCGACGGGTGAAACGCTACCGCGATTTCGACGTGGTCGTCGGCTACGACGACGAGTACGTGGTCGAAGACCGGGGCTGTACCTGCAAGGACTCCCGGTACAACCTCGACCCCGACGAGGGCGAGCGCTGTTGGCACGTCCTCGCGGTCGACGTGGCCGAGGCACTCGGCGAACTCGACCACCACGACATGTGGTACTCCGACGTGCGAGAGTTCCTGTAACCTCAGGTCTCACTCGCACGCCCGTTCGGCCCGTCGCCGCGCCGCGGGAACGACCACAATCCTTTCCGAACCCCGCCGCGAACCTCGGGCCAACGGATGGCTGATTTCGACCTCTCTATCGACGAAAAGCGGGTGTACGCGGACAAGTCCGGCAAGCAGACGGCGTACGTCGCCGCGGGCGTCGGGGTCGTGACCGTCGACGTCTCCGACGACCTCGTCGGCGGCTTCCGCATCGACCGCCGGTGTACCGCCCGGGACGCCGCCGGGTCGCCCGGGGAAGTCGCCATCGCCACCGACGAGGACGTGTTGCTCGTGCAGGGCGGCGACTACCACGAACTCGACTTCGGCCCCGCGACGGCCGTCGGCTTCCACCGCAATCGCGTCGTCGCCGCGGACGACTCGGGCCGAGTGGCCCGCTTCGACGAGGCCGGGTGGACCGACCTCGGCGAGGTCGAAGCGGTCCGCGCCCTCGACGGGAGCCTCGTCGCGGCCGGCGACGGCGTCTACCGCGTCGGCGACGACGGCCTCTCGCACGTCGGCCTCGACGACGCGAACGACGTGTCCGACCCCGCGGGCCGGCTCGGCGGCGACTCGGGGACCCCGCTCGCCGCGACCGACTCGGGGCTGTACGCGCTCGGCAACGGCTGGATGGACGCGCTCGACGGGGCGTTTTCGGCCGTCGCGTCGATACCGGACGGCCGCGCCCACGCGGTCGGGCCGAACGGCGTCGTCGCGCGCGACAAAGAATCGGGCGCGTGGGAGGCCGCACCGATTCCGCTGGGCGAGACGGTCGTCGCGCTCGCCCACGACGCCCGGGCCGCCTACGCCGTCACCGACGCGGGGAGCTTCTGCGTTCGGCTGACCGGTGGCGACTGGCGGACGCAGGTACTCGGGTTGGACGCGGTCGGCGTCGCGGTTCGCTGACACGCGACGGGGCTGAACGCAACGAAAAGCGGTTTTACCCCCCACGAGAGACGAACGGGTATGCTCGTACCCGGCGCATCCTCGCAGGCACTCGCGGCCGCGCTCGCTTCCGAACTCGGCGAGTCGCTCGCGGCCGTCGAGTACGACCGCTTCCCCGACGGCGAGACGCTGGCCGCGGTCCCCGGTTTCGACGCCGACGCCGCCACCATCGTCGCCAGCACCGCCAGCAACGACGCCTACGTCGAACTGCTCCAACTGCAGGACGCCGTCCGGGAGGCCGGCGCATCGGCGGTCACGACGGTCATCCCGTACATGGGCTACGCCCGACAGGACAGGGCGTTCGAGGCCGGCCACCCGGTTTCGGCACGTGCGGTCGCCCGCGCCGTCAGCACGACGACCGACCGCGTCGTGCTCGTCAACCCCCACGAGGACGCCGTCACGGAGTTCTTCGACGTACCCGTCGAGATCGTCGACGCCGCCGGGCGACTCGCCGAACCGCTTTCGGACCTCGACGACCCGCTGTTTCTGTCGCCCGACTCGGGAGCCATCGATATCGCAGAGACCGTTCGCGACGCCTACGGCGACGGCGAGACCGACTACTTCGAGAAGGTGCGCCACTCCGGGACCGACGTGGAAATCACGCCGAGCGACGCCGACTTCGCGGGCCGCGACGTGGTCATCACCGACGACATCATCGCCACCGGTTCGACCATGAGCGAGGCCGTCGCCGTCCTCGCCGACGGCGGGGCAAAGCGCGTCTTCTGTGCGACCGTCCACCCGCTTCTGGCTCGCAACGCCCGCACGAAACTCGCTCGCGCCGGTATCGAACGCGTCGTCGGCACCGACACCATCGAGCGCGACGTGAGCGAGGTGTCCGTGGCGCCGGTTCTCGTCGACGAACTCGAACGGTAACAGACCACACGCTCTCTCGAAACGGTTTTGCCAGTCCCCGCATCTCGGGATACTATGGGACGTTACGGAAACATCGACTACCCGCGGATGACCAAGACCGGCCTCGGACTGGGGCTCGCGCTGTTCCTGTTCGGCGCTATCGGCGCGAAAGCCGCCCTCGCCGTGAGCGGCGGTGCCATCCCCGGCTGGGAGCGCACGCTGTTTTTCGACGCCGAGTGGCTCGGCATCGCGCTGGTGCTGTTCTCGCCGATTATCTTCGGCATCGTGCTCCCCCTGACGGAGTAGATGGCCGACGCCGACCCCCGGTTTCCCGACGCCGACGAGACGCTCGTCCTCGAACCCGACTGCGCGCGCTGTCCGGCGCTCGTCGACTGCCGAAACCGCATCTCGTGGGGCGTCGGCCCCGCGGACGCGACCGTGATGGTCGTCGGCGAAGCGCCGGGCGCGGGCAACCCCGACGCCGACCGCTGGCGGGGCGGCAACTGGACCGGGATGTCCTACACGGCCCGGCACTCGGGCCGCCGCATCCGCGAGACGATGGCCGCCGTCGGCTACGAGTCGGGCGTCTTCTACACGAACGCCGTCAAGTGCTTCCCCTCGGACGGCGAGGGGTCGAACCGCGCGCCCACCGCCGCCGAAAAGGCGAACTGCCGCGACCACCTCGTTTCCGAACTCGAAGCCGTCGACCCCGAGGTGGTGGTCCCGACCGGCCGCCACGCGACCGAAAGCGTCCTCGCGCTCGACGACACCTCGCTGGACGGCTTTCTCGATGTCGTCCTCGAACCCGTCGAGAGCGAGCGGTTCGGCTACACCGTCGTCCCGCTTTTGCACCCCTCGTACCGCGACGTGTGGCTGTCGCGTCTCGGCTACGAGCTAGACGAGTATCTGGCCGACTTGGAATCGCTTCTCCCCTGAGACCGCCGCGTCGACCGAGCCGCGCACCGACGCCGACCGCGAACGGTCCGCCGAGCGGTACTGACTCGGCCCCGACCCCGAGCCGGTCCGAACTTTCTTTTCCTCACCAATCGACATCCGACGTATGTCCGACTGCATCTTCTGTGCCATCGTCGACGGCGACATCCCCGGCCGAATCGTCCACGAGACCGAGCACACGCTTGCGTTCCTCGACGCCAACCCGCTCGCGCCCGGCCACACGCTCGTCGTCCCGAAAGCGCACCACGCCCGCCTCGACGAGGTGCCGGCCGACGCGGCGGCCGACCTCTTTGCCGCCGTGCACGGCCTCCTCCCGCGGGTCGAGGCGGCCGTCGACGCCGACGCGACGAACGTCGGCATCAACGACGGCCCCGCCGCCGGGCAGGAAGTCGACCACGTCCACGTCCATATCGTCCCGCGGTTCGAGGGTGACGGCGGCAGTCCCATCCACGCCGTCGCGGGCGAGCGACCCGACCTCTCCGACGAAGAACTGGCCGACATCGAGGCGGCCATCTCGGGCTGAAGGCACCGACCTCGTTCCTGCCGACGCCGCGCTCACTCGCCAATCGTGTCGATGTAAACACACATATGGCCGCCGCGAGTACCGAGCGGCGTGACAGTCCTCCAATCGTTTCGAACGGCCCTCCGCATCGTCACCGACACGCCGGTGCTCGTCGCGTTCGCCCTCGCGTTCGGGGTTATCACCGCGTTGAACAACGCCTCCGGCTCGGCCGGAGCCGTCGGCTCGATTCTTCAGTTGTTCGCCCTGCCGGCGCTTACCGGCGCGTTCTACACCGTTATCGACGGCGCGCGTCCCGGCTCCGACACCGACCTGCGTGCGTCTACCGCGGCACAGCGCTACTACGTCAGCCTGCTCGGTGCGACGCTTCTCGCCGGCCTCGTGGTGCTCGTCGTCGCGATGGTCGTCCTCGGGGGGCTCATCGGGTCTCTCGGCTTCGACCGAGTCACTGCGGTGCTGAACGGCTCCGCGAGCCTCACGCTCGTCGAACTCGCCGCCGCCGGGGTGGCCTTCGCGGTCTTCGCGGCCGTCGTCTACGTCTTCACCTTCTTCGACACCGCCGTCGTCCTCGACGGGAAGACCGCGGCCGGGTCGCTCAGCCGTAGCGTCGACTTCGTCTTCGGCAACCTCCGGCAGGTCGTCGGCTACGCGGTCGTAGCGACCGTCGCGACCTCGGTCGTCGACCTACCGGTGCTCTGGTTCGTCACCCTCGACGGGGCGACCACCGTCGCCGGCGCGGTGGCGGCGTTTCAAGCGCCGATGTCGGCGGTCGACATCGCCGTCGTGGCCGTCGGCTCGACGGTCACCACGCTCGTCGGACGGAGCTACAAAGTCTGTTTCTACCGGGCCTGTGCGGATGACCCACGGGGTTCGAAACCGGAGTCGGCCGACGGGGAGTGGACGGCGTAGTCGCGCGTCCGGCGGCGCTGACGGCGGGCGACCGAAGCTATTAATCTGAGCACCCGAGCAATCGCAGTATGTCGATTCCCACCACCAGCGCGCTGGTCGGGGCCACCGGCGGCGCAGGGACGACCCGACTGACGCTCGAACTCGCCGCGGCGCTCGCGGACGACGGCCGCGACGTGGCCGTCCTCGACGCGGCGTTCGCCACGCAGGGACTCTCGGACTACGTCTCGGGGGCGCTCGACCCCGACGCGACGGCGCTCGTCACCGACGCCGCGGACGTGCCGCTCGAATCGGGACTGGTCGCGTTCGACCCCGACGCCGAGGGGCGCGTCGCCGTCTGCCCGGCCGCGGCCCCGTTCGAGCGACTCGCGCGGGCGATGACGCCCGACGCCGCGCGGGCGTTCGAGGGGCGCATCGCCGAGGCCGCAGACGGCTTCGACCACGTCCTCGTCGACGCGCCGCTTCTCGCCTCGAACCAGACGGTCGCCGCCGCCGCGGCCTGCGACCGAGTCGCGCTCGTCGCACCCGCCACGGACCGCGGTGCCGACGCCGTCGGTCGCCTCAGCGCGCGGGCCGCCGACATCGGCACCGACGTCGACGCCGTCGTCTCCACGTTCGGCGAACTCCGCGACGCGGACGTCGTCGTCCCCGAAACCGAGGCGGACGGCATCGCCGACGCGCCGGTGTGCCGCGATGACGCCGAACTCGCGGCGGGCGTCGGCGCGGTCGCGGAGGTCCTCCTCGACGTCGAAATCGAATCTGCGGCCGCCACCGACGGGGTCCTCGGCTCGGTCAGCGAGTACGTCCGTCGCTGAGCGCGCGGAGCATCGACCGCGTTTCGGACGGAGCGACAGACAGCCGACGAGCGCCGCCGCTCGCGAGCTCGGAATCCGAGCCGAAAACAGGGGTGGGGAGGCGCGTCCCGCGTCAGAACTGCATGTCGGTGACCGAACTCATCGTCTCGGCCAGCGAGTCGCGCTTGGCGACGGCCGCGTCGGTGCGGTCGGTCAGCGCGCCCTCGACGGCTTCGACGAGGGGGGCGATGGGGTCGTGCGTCTCGATGTACGTCGCGAGCGCGAACTCCGACGGCTCCGCACCGGTGAGCGCGAGCGCGTCGGCCCGTGAGATTCGCCCGTCGACCCAATCGCGGACGATGCGTCGCGCCTCGGGCGCGAGGGGCGTCACGCCCGCCTCGCCGCAACGGTGCAAGAGCTTCGCCGCCGTGACCGGCGCGACGCCCGCGTCGCGCGCGCTCTCTCCGATTGACGTGCCCGAGCCGTGTGCTTCGACAACCCGCTCCGCCGCCGCAGGCGCACAGGGGAGCGCGTCTGCGTGCGCCTCGAAGCGCTCGCGGAGGGAAACCTCGGTGTCGTCGACGGTCGGGACGCGGCGCGAACGCTGTTCAGTCGTCGTCGTCTCTAACGCGGCGGCGATATCCGACAACCCCATTGACCGGAGTTCAACACCGTTCCATCAAAAGCGTTGCCAATGAATATCAACTTTGATAGCTAAACGTACCGGTAACCGGTAGGCTCTATCAGCCGAGAGCGGGGTTCGAACCCCGCTTTGACCCGTGTTTAAATACCTCTTCGAGACCGATTTTCAATTGTGATGAGTGAAGCACGCTCCCCCAAGGGTTGCCCCGAATGCGACGGACACCTCGGTTTCGAGGCCGGCGAGACGGTCTGTACGGACTGCGGCCTCGTCGTCTCGGAGTACCGCATCGACCACGGTCCCGAGTGGCGCTCGTTCGCCGACGACGACCGCAACCCCGCCCGCACCGGCGCGCCGCTTACCCGGTCGCGCCACGACCGCGGCCTGTCGACCGAAATCGGCCGTTCGACGCGTATCAAGGGCCGCAAGCGCCGGCAGTTCGCCCGCATGCGCCGTCAGCACAACCGCGCTCGCATCTCGACCAAGCGCGAGCGCAATCAGGTGTACGCCTTCACCGAGATTCGCCGCGTGACGAGCGCCCTGTCGCTCCCGAACCACATCCGCGACCAGGCGTGTTCGCTGTTCGAGTCCGCCCAGAACGAAGACCTCCTGCGCGGTCGCTCGCTCGAAGGGTTCGCCGCGGCCTGCGTCTACGCCGCCTGTCGCGTCGCCGGCGTCTCCCGGAGCGTCGAGGAGGTCTGCGACGTGTCGAAGTCGACCGAGGCGGAGCACCAAGCGGCCTACGGCGCGCTCAACCGCGACCTCGGCCTCCCCGTCGCGCCCGCCGACCCGACCGAGTACCTGCCGCGGTTCGCGACCAAACTCGACCTCGACAGCGACACCGAACGGCGGGCGCGCGAGTACGTCGCCGACGCCCGCGACGCGGGGCTCGTGGGGGGCAAGAACCCCTGCGGCGTCGCCGCCGCGTGTCTCTACACCGCCGCGTGCGACCGCGGGGAAGACTGCACGCAGGCCGAGGCCGCCGACGTGGGCGACGTGACGCCCGTGACGCTCCGCAAGACGTACGTGGCGCTCCGCGAGTGAGACGGGGACGGCGGACTGTGGCCGTGGCGGCTCGCTGACCGAAATCGAAGCCGAAGCGACGAACCGAGAACCGACCTACTGTCGCGCGACCGAACCGAAGCCGAGACGACGCTTCTACCGACCGCTCACCCGGACCGCGTCCGCGAGCTCCCGAATCCGAGTACTGGGAAGGCTCTCCGGCGACGACGCGACGACCGGCTCGAACCGCTCGACCGCCTCGGAGAGCCGCGCGTCCGCTGGGACCTCCGTCGCCGGCGCACCGAGCACGTCGGCGAAGGCGTCGAGGGGCACCGCGTCGACGACGCGGTTGACCGCGACGGCGGCGAGTCCGCACCCGAGTTCCCGCGCGAGTTCGCGGGTCCGAACCGCGTCGGCCAGCGCGTAGCCCTTCGGCGACGCGACCACGACGCAGGCGTCGGCGACGGCGAGCGGAACGCCGGTGTCGGCGCGCATCCCGGCGGGACAGTCCACGACCACGTCGCCGTGGGCCGCCTCGACCGCGCGAAGCGCATCGGCGAGGAGGCGAACGTCGGCGGCGCGCGCGCCGGCGAGCGTCCGACCGCACGGGAGTATCGAGACCGGCCCGCCCGAGCGGACGGCTTCGACCGGGTCCGCCCGCCCCGCGAGCACGTCGTGGAGGTCGGGGCCGGGCGCGTACGGGAGGTTCGCCATCCCGAGGTCCGCGTCGACGACGACCGCGCCGAGTGCCGCCGCGAGTTCGAACGACAGCGTCGACTTCCCGACGCCGCCCTTCCCGGAGACGACCGCGAGAATCACGCGAGCCTCCGGAGCGCGTCCGCGTCGGGGTCGGCGTCGGCCGCGCGGTCCGCGAGCGCCGTCGCCCGCGCCGCCAACCGGCGGAGGCGCGCTCGGTCCGCGTCGAGCGAGTCGAGCGCCTCGACGCCGGCGTCGGCCTCAGAGAGCGCGGCCGCGGCGTCCGCGACCGACGCGCCGTCCAGTCGCTCGGCGAGTTCGATGCGACGCTCGACGGTCGCGAGAGACGCCGACTGGACCGACTGGTCGGTCTCGTGCCCGCGCGCCTCGCGAGCCTCGAGCGCCGACGACACGTCGGCGTCCGTCGGCCGTTCGGACGGTCCGGTGCGGTCGGAGGCGGCGGCCCGTTCCGATTGCGAAAGCGAGTCGGGTCGCTCGTCGCCGGACTCGGGGGTCGTCGCGTGAGTCGGTTCGGGCGTCGCCGACTCAGGCGCTCCCGACTCGGCGACCGTCGACGACGGGTCAGACGAGACGGGAACCGCGTCGGCCGGCGGTCGCGCCGAACCGAGCGTCCGAACCGCGTCCTCGGGCGTCGAATCGGCGGCCCGTTCCGACTCGTCGGCGCGGCCGAGGACCTCGATGTCGACCGCACGCTCCGGGGAACTGTCGACGTCGGTGGGCGCGACGTCGCGGTCGGCCGACGGCGACAGGGCAACGGCGTAGCCGAGCGCGACGGTCGAACCCGCGGGGACGACGCCGTCGAAGCCTTCGTCGTCCCAGCCGGGTTCGGGAACGCCGGCGCGACGCGGCGGAAGCACCGGTCCATCGAGGCGGTTGCGAACCCTGAGGCGGCGGGCGACCGGCGAGTCGTTGTCGATTCGGACCGAGACGAGGGCGACGCCGTCGTCCGCGGTCACGTCGATATCGGTGTGCATAGCGGGGGTGGCCGCGGCTTCGTATATAAATCAACGCCCGGAGCGACCCGGCGGACCGTCGGGCGGTCAACACCGAACAACCGGCACGCCGAGCCAGTCCGCGGCGGCCTCGGCGTCCGAGAACCGGCCGCACGAGAGGACAACCGGCGCGGACAGGTCGGCGAGGCGGACGGCGGCCAGCGCGCGGGCGACGGGGTCCGATTCGAGGGCCGCCGGCCCGGGCGGCGAGTCGACCGCCGGGGTCGCCGTCGCCGGGAGCGACGCGAGGTCTCGAAGCGCCGCCTCGAACGCCTCGCCGAGTTCGGCCGCGAAGTGCGCCCGCGCCTCGCGGCGGCGGTTCTCGACCGCGTCTGCGAGCTTGAGTCGCGCCTCCCGCCCGTCTCGGTCGGCTCTGACCGCGCGTTCGAGCGCCGAAAGCCGCTGTTCGGCCGCGACGCGCTCTGTCTCGACTTCCGAGAGCTCAGTCGCCGCCGAGACGAGTTCCTCGCGCGCCGCGGCGGTCGCCTCGTCGTCGCCGGCGTCACGGTGGGCGTTCACCCGCCCGCGGAGGGTCGCGACGCGCTCTCTCAGTCGAGATTCGTCGTCTCCGGCGGCGGCGACGCGGCGACGGGCGTCTCGGAGCGCGGCCGCCGAGGTGTCGACGCCTTCGCGTTCGTCCGCCTCCACCTCCTCGGCCGCACGGTCGCGGTGCTCGGCGAGTCTCGCTTCGAGTCGGGCGAGGTCGTCGGCGACGGGAGCGCGGCGGCCGCGCGACCGACCGACCGCCGCGAGGAGCCATCCGCGAGACGGAGACGACGCGGAGACGGGGACTCTGCCGAGTCGGTCGTGACCGGGACCGGGCGACGGGCAGTCGATTCGAAGCGGGCCCGGGTCCGTCGCGTCGGTCCCGTCGTCCGCCCGTACCGCGGCGACGACGGCGTCGGCGTCAATGTCGACCGATTCGCTGGCGAGGTCGATTGCCGACCCTTCGTAGACGGACCCGTCGGGGAGTCGGAGCCTCATAGCTCGCGGCGCTTCATCTCCGCGGCCGACGGGTGGTCGGTTCCCGAGGCGAACTTGCTGTACGGCGTCGCCGGCGACTCGCGGTCCTCGTAGGCCGCCGCGGCCTCGCGGACCGCATCGGGGACGGCCGCGAACTCGTTGAACGGCTCGGTTCGCTCGATTTGAACG
Source organism: Haloferax chudinovii (assembly GCF_042663345.1). NCBI lineage: Archaea > Methanobacteriati > Methanobacteriota > Halobacteria > Halobacteriales > Haloferacaceae > Haloferax > Haloferax chudinovii. The sequence goes on along the minus strand of NZ_JBHTAB010000005.1, from coordinate 73,021 downwards.
GCTTCGTCGTGTTTCTCCCGAAGCCGAAGCGCGAGGAAGGCGGCCAACTCCGTCTCGTCGAACAGCGCGGCGCGACCCAGCCGTCGGACCACCACCTCCTCGTGGGTCCGACAGATGTTCCGAAGCGTCGTCCGCGCCGCCTGCGAGTAAGTCACGACCAACAGCACGCACGCCCGGTCACGGAGCCGGGAGAAAAATCGTTCGACAGCGGCACCGCAGGTCACTCGTCTGGCGGTTGTGCGGACGGTGGTGCGTGGTGCTAAGCCTCATATTCGAATCCCCGCGAGATGCGTCTCAGACCTCCTCGACCGAGAACGACACGTCGTCGGCGTCGCCGGTCGCCTCGTCGAGGAGGTCTCTGACCCGCGCCCGCGCGTCGGCGGCGTCGGCGGCGAGGACGACGAGCCCCTCCGCGCGGTCGTCGCCGACGGCCGTCCACGCGTCGAGCGTCCCGTCGCCGGCGTCGTCTTCGAACTCCGTCGCGAACGTCCGGAGGACGGTCACGACGCGCCGCTCGGTGCTGGCGAGGTCCGCGTCACCCGATTCGAGGTCGCGGATGGCGTCTTCGATGTTGCGGATGGCGGAGATTCGGTCCATCGGTCGTCTGTCCCCTCAGCGCACGCTCCACTAAGTTCGTCGGTTCCGGGCGGACCCGAGTCGCGGGCGGGCGCGAAAGCCGAGCGACGGCTCAGGTCGCGCGGTACACGTCGCCGCGAGGCTCGTAGATGTCGCCTTTCATCTTGAGCTTGTCCAGCTGGTCGTTGACCGTCTTCTCGTCCATGTTCAGCTCGCTGTTGGCGCGTTCGAGGACCTCCTCGTGGGGCGCGCCCTCCTCGTACTCTTCCTGCATGGTGCGGATGAGTTCGAGCAGGTTCTTGATGCGGTCGCGCTGGGTCTTCGAGCGACCCGTCTCGACGATGTCGGCGTCGAACTCGCCGGTCTCGGGGTCCATACCGATGTCGCGCAGGCAGGACTCGACGATGCCCGTGACGCGCTCTGCGTCCTCGCGGGTCACCTTGTCCGAGAGGCGGACGCGGGCCGAGGCCTCGCCGAGGCGGACGAGCGCTTCGAGCTTCCGGGCGGTCACGGGGACGGGCGCGTCCTCGTCCGCACCGCGGGCGCGGAAGTCCACGTAGAAGTCGCGGATGACCTGTTTCGCCTCGTCGGTCATCGTCGGGTAGCAGGTGCGCTTCGAGTAGGCGATGTACTTGCGAAGCAGGTCCGCGTCGATGGTGGGCGCGACCTCGTCGGTGACGGCGTCGACCTGCTGTTCGGTGAACTCGGAGTTGGCGACGTTCGTCCGCTGGGTGTTCAACTCGCCCGCGTAGTTCGTCTTGAGGATGTGGTCTGCGAGCTTCGAGTCCTCGTCGGGGTCGGGGTCGTCCGTGACCGTGAAGATGAGGTCGAACCGGGAGATGAGCGCGGGTTCGAGGTCGATCTGCTCGCCGATCGGCTCGTACTGGTCGAAGCGGCCGTACTTCGGGTTCGCCGCGCCGAGGAGCGAACACCGCGACTTCAGCGTCGCGTTGATGCCGGCCTTCGAGACCGAAATCTGCTGTTGTTCGAGGCCCTCGTGCATCGCAGAGCGGTCCTCGGGCCGCATCTTGTCGAGTTCGTCGACCGCCGCGATACCCTTGTCCGCGAGGACGAGCGCGCCGGCTTCGAGCGTCCACTGCTGGCCGTCGCCGAAGTCGTCGCGGACGGCCGCGGCGGTGAGACCCGCCGAGGACGACCCTTTACCGGACGTGTAGACCGAGCGAGGCGCGATGTGGCGGATATACGACAGCATCTGGGAGTTGTGCGAGACGAGCCCGTTGGAAACGTAGCTGTGGGTGCCTTCGACTTCGAGGTCGTACACCCACTCTTCGGCGGGTTCGACGCGCTCTATCGACTCGATGCACTCCCAAGCGACGGTACCGTCGACGAGCGACCGGAGCTCAGAGACGCGGTCTGTGACAGAGACGCCACCGTCGGCGACCGCTCGTGCCTCTTCGCCGTCTCGGCTCAGTAGTGCATCTTCGAACGCCGAGACGACGCGAGCGAGGCTTCCGCGGCTCGGGTTACGGTCGCCTCGTTCGTAGTGCTGGTACGTCGACCGCGGAAGCCCACACTCGGTCTGCGTGAGCCCGAGTGCCTCGCGGAGTTCCCGAAGCTCTCCGCCGGCGGGAATCGGGTCGGTGTTCGTGTTCCCGTTGGTTCCCGCGACTTCGGCGGTTGCGAGCGATTTCCGTTCGGTCACGAATCCGATTTCGTCGACGTACGTCTCGAAGTCGTCGCCGCTGATTCGGAGCCGGTAGCTCCCGTTGTGTCGTGGGCGCAGTTGCGACCGGATACCAGTGGTGAGCAGGAGCGTCCGAACGTCTTCGAGGAGTTCGTGACTCATCGAGGCGACCGTTATCTCTCGTTGACTCGCCGAGACGTGGCCTTCGCCCTCGATGAGCGCGCGGAGGAACGCCCGGCCGGTGTTCGCGCTCGCAGACATGATCTGTTCCGGGATTCGTCGCTCGGCCGACCCGGCTAAGAGCATCGGACAGAGGTTTTCGAGGAAGCTCACGAACTCTCCGGACCCACAGATGACCTCCCGCGCGCTCTTTTCTTCGTGCGGGGACCGCTCGAAGTAGTTGACGCCGAGACGGTCGAACGCGTCTGCCACGTCGTCGAGCACTTCGCGGTCGTTGTTCGTGACTGAGACGAACCCGGTCGAATCGTCGCGTCGTTCGACGTACCCCTCGGCGACGATGTATCCGACGAGCCGGGCGAGCCATGGCTGCCACTCGTCCGGGAGGTCGAGTCGGATCGCGTTATGCGACTTCGACCGGCGGAACTCGACGTCGAGTTCGTCCCGACCCGTCGCCGGAAGCGAACGCGGTGCCGCGAGGAACGCGCCTTCGGTTAGCTCGTCCGCTCTGACCGCGGTCGTCATCCCGTCGGTACGGGTGAACAACGGGTGGGACGGGGTGACCTCGATTTCGCGGCCGGTGTTCGTCCGGATACGGAGCATCCGGTCCGGGGCCTCTCGCTTCCAGACTTTCGTCGCCTGTCGCGGCGCGAGCGTTCCGTCGGGGCCGAGCGACGGGACGGTGAAGTCCGCGGTGTCCCAGACGCCGTCGTCGATTGGTTTCGGGTCGTCGAGGTTCGATTCGACCAACTCTCGAATCGGCACGTCGCGCCCGTCGGCGAGCGTCACGCGGGTGTCGCCGTCGACACACTTCCCGGTCCCGGGGTCCCCTATCAACAGCATGTGCAGGTCGCCGCGAATCCGTGACCCGTCGGGCAGGTGCTTCGTGACGCCCGAAAACAGCTGGAGAATCATGGCCATCTTCTCTTGCTCGTAGCCGTAGATGGCGGGCGCGACGGACTCGACCATCTTCTCGTAGATGGCCGGGTCGTTCGAGAGCTCGACGATTTCGGCCACGTCCTCGTCGGAGATTTCCATGTCCTCGAACTCCTCGTCCTCGATGGTGAGCGAGATGCCCTCCATGTAGTAGTCGAAGACGGGCGTCTTCTCGTTGCCCGAGGTCTGCTGTTCGATGTGGAGGACGCCGACGGCGGTGACGTGGTCGCCCGCGGTGACTTTGCCGGTCACGTCGTCAGAGAGGTTGATATCGATGTTCTGCGGTGTCTCGCCCCCTCGCAGGCCCTCGGGAGACTCCTGAACGCGCAGTTTCTGGGAGTCGATGAAGTTCGACTGGTCGAAGTCGATGCGGAACGGCCCCTGACGCTCGCATCCCTGACACTCGTGTGGCTCCTGAAAGCCGCCGTCGCCCTGCGGGACGTAGCTCATCGTCCCACAGCGCTGGCACTCGAAGGCGGCCTCAGTAATCTTCGGGCGCACGTCGGTCGCCTTGCGGACGATGCCCTGCACCGAGATGAGCGTCCCGATGTGGTCGTCGTTGACCCGGATGTTCCGGATGTCGACCGTTTCGGGGAGGTTGCGCATCCGGACGTGCGCCTGCCCGAGCTTCACGTCCGCGGGGAGGTCGAACAGGCGCAGGGCCTCCTCCGCGTACTCCTGAAACTGGCCGGGCTTCGTGATGTAGTCGTCCGCGAGCTCCGCGTCGAACCGATAGAGGTCGTCGTAATCGATGTACAGCGACCGCTTTTCCTTCGGGTACTGCTGTGCGAGCGTCCCGATCTCCTCTCGATAGTAGTTTCGGTAGAACTCGATGAACCGCTCCGTCAGGTCTCGGTTCTGGGGGGCCTGCGCCATGGCACAGGGGTATGTCCCCAATCGGTTAAGAACCTTCGTCGTCTGACCGACCGCTACAGTGACACGTCGGTCTCGATGTCCTCGGTCGCCTCGCGGAGGCCGTCGCGGCGGGCGTCTTCCGCCATCCGGTTCGAGAGGTCGTCGTCGGTCAACAGCTCCGCGAAGTCGTCACGGAAGCGGTAGTTGGCCCGGCTCGAACGGATATCCGCCTCGGCGACGGGTCGGCACTCGGCGACGACCTCGACGGGCACGTCGAGGGCCTCGGCGATGGTCTCGTCGTCCGCGCCGTCGACGAGCAGGTTGTCGAAGCGGTCGGCGTCGAACGGGAACTCGCGGTCGGCGTCGCGGACGAGGTGGAGGTCGAACCGGGCGGTGCGAACCGCCTCGGGCGACGCGTCGAGTTCGACCGCGAGGTCGGCGTCGGAGTCGCCGTCGAAGAAACCGACGACCAGCGCGACGAGCGCGTCGTCGTCGAAATCGGCGTCGAACGCGTATCGCTCGCGCATCGTCGCCACGATGTCGCGGACGCGCTCGCGGACCGCTTCGGGGTCGTCCACGTCGGCGAGCGACCCGCGCGACTCGGACTGCTGTTCGGTCACGGTGTCCGAGCCGGTCGCCTCGATGAAGATGTCGCGGAGTTCGGCGGTCTTCTCGTCCATACCCTGAGAATGGCACGTCCAGCGTCTTTAATGATGCTGACCCGAGAGCCGCCCGAGCGCCGGCGAGACGACTCGAATCGACCGACGTGCCTCGAACCGGCTCCCCGCCCGCGCACTCTGTAAACCGATAAGTTAAACTGGGTTTACGAGACAGCGACTGGCATGGCAACCGAACGCGAGTCAGTCGAACTCGTCGGCGACGAACTCGTCGGCAACATCGCCCGCGCCGCCCTGTTCGCGGCGCTCATGGGCGCGGGCAGTTACGTCTCGTTCCCGAACCCCGTCTCGCCGATTCCGGTGACGATGCAGGTGCTCGTCGTCTTCCTCGCGGGCATCTTCCTCGGCCCCGTCTGGGGCGGCGGCTCCATCGCGCTCTATCTCGTCGCGGGCGGCCTCGGCGCGCCGGTGTTCGCCGGCGGCTCCGCCGGGCTCGCGCCGCTCGTCGGGCCGACCGCCGGCTACCTCTGGTCGTACCCCGTCGCCGCGGCCGTCGTCGGCCTCGTCGTCCACGGCGGCGTCGACATCGGCGACCACCGCGTGAGCACCGTCCGACTCGTCGGCGCGATGGTCGCGGGCACCGTCGTCGTCTACGCCGTCGGGACGCTCGGCTTCGCGTACGTCCAGCGCGTCGGTCTCGAATCCGCCTTCTGGACGGCGTCCGCCGCGTTCATCCCCGCCGAGGCGTTCAAAATCGCCGCCGCGGTCGGTATCGTCCGCTCCGACGCCGTCGCCGCCCAGTAGATGATTCGCGTCGACGACCTCGTCCACCGCTACGGCGACACCGTCGCGGTCGACGGGGTCGACCTCACCGTCGACGACGGCGAGTGCGTCATCGTCGCGGGCGCGAACGGCTCCGGCAAGACCACGCTCGTCCGGCATTTCAACGGCCTGCTCGACCCCGACGAGGGGACAGTCTCGGTCAACGGCCGGTCCGTCTCGGACCACCTCGTCGCCGCCCGGACCGCGGTGGCGATGGTGTTCCAGCACCCCGAAGACCAACTGGTCGCCGCGACCGTCGGCGCTGACGTGGCGTTCGGCCCGGAGAACCTCGGCCTCGACCGCGACGAAATCGACCGCCGCGTCAGCGAGTCGCTGGGCGCGGTCAACCTCGACGGCCGGGAAGACGAGCGCGTCGACGCCCTCTCCGGCGGTGAGGTCGAACGGCTCGCCATCGCCGGCGCGCTGGCGATGCGCCCCGACCACCTCGTCTTGGATGAGCCGTTCACCGGCCTCGACGAACCCGCCCGGCGCTCCGTGCTCGCGCGCCTCCGCGACCTCCGCGCCGAGGAGACGAGCCTCGTCGTCGTCACCCACGACCTGCGCGACGTGGCCGAACTGGCCGACCGCGTGGTCGTCCTCGCCGACGGCGACGTCGCCCTCAACGCCGCGCCCGACGAGGCCGCAGACCGCCTCTCCGACCTCGACGTTCGACCGCCGTGTTGACCTACGAACCGGGCGACAGCCTCGCCCACCGACTCGACCCGCGGACCAAGCTCGCGGTGCAGGTCGCCTTCGCCGCGGCCGGCTTCGCGCACACGACGCCCGCCGGGCTCGTCGCCCTCGGGGTCGTCGCCGCGAGCTGTCTCCGTGCCGCCGACGCGTCCCCCATCTCGGCCCTCCGCGACCTCCGCTATGCGATTCCGTTCCTCGCGCTCGGCCCGGTCGTCGAGGCCGCCCGCCTCGGCGCACCGTGGTTCGACCCCGAGGCGGCCGTCGAGCCGGCGCTCGCCAGCGTCCGCGTGCTTTTGGTCTTCTTCGTCGCGGCGGCGTACGTCAGGACGACGCCCGTGCGCGAGTCCCGGGCGGCGATTCAGCGACTCGTTCCGGGTCGCGTCGGCGTCACCCTCGGCGTCGGCGTCGCCCTCGTCTTCCGGTTTCTCCCCTTGGTCCGCCGCGACCTGCGCCGCGTCCGCGAGGCGCAGGCGGCCCGCCTCGGGAGCGAACGACGGCTGGACGAACGGCTCTCGCTCGTCGCCGCCGGCGGCCTCCGACGGTCGTTCGCGCGGGCCGACGCGCTCGCGCTCGCCCTCCGCGCTCGGTGTTTCGCGTGGAACCCGACGCTCCCCGAGACTCGGTTCGGTCGGCGCGACGCGCCCGGACTCGTCCTCGCCGCCGCGCTCCTCGCGAGCGCCGCGCTCTGAGGTCGCCGGGGGGCCGTAATCCACCGACCGACACGCCTCGGGTGACAAGATTTAACCCGCCGTTCTCCGGTGAATGATTATGGACTTTGCGGCACAGGCGGATGTTACACGGGAGACGTTCTGGACGATTAGTCCGGTCGGCGAGGCGGTCTTCTACGGTCTCGCCGTCATCGCGTCGCTCGTCTTCCTCTACGGGGTGTACGAGCGGTTCGCTCGGTACGCGCGCGGCGGCGAGGACCCCTTCGACCGACTGTCCGACCTGCCGGGGCGGACGGTTCGGGCGGCGAAAGTGGTGTTCTCCAACGAAAAGCAGTTCAAGCGCGACCGGTTCGCCGGCGTGATGCACGCGTTCATCATGTGGGGCTTCCTGACGCTCCTCATCGGGACGACCATCCTCGCCATCGACATCGACGTGTGGCGGCGGCTGACGGGGAGTTCCTTCTTCGTCGGCGACTTCTACCGCTCGTACTCGTTCGTCATGGACTTCATGGGTCTCGCGTTCGTCGTCGGCGTCGGGATGGCGCTGTGGCGGCGCTACGGGGTCCGACACCCGCGGCTGTGGGGGAAACACACCGGCTTCGAGGACGCCGCGTTCGTCTGGACGCTCTTTCTCCTCGGCGTCGGCGGCTACGTCCTCGAAGGCATCCGCATCGTCGGCACCGACTTTCCCGACTTCGAGACGGTGAGCTTCGTCGGCTACTTCGTCGCCCTCGCGTTCGAGACCGCGGGCATGGGACAGGGCCTCGCGCAGACGCTCTACTGGGTCGGCTGGTGGTCCCACGCGCTTCTCGCCTTGGCGTTCGTCGCCGCCGTCCCCTACGCCAAGCCCCTGCACATGCTCACCTCCTTCGCCAACGTCGTCACCGCAGACGAGAAGGCCGGCACGCGCCTCCCGGCGGTGCCCGCGGACACGCCGCCGGACGAAATCGGCTACGTCTCCGAGGACGACTTCTCGTGGAAGGCGATGCTCGACATGGACGCCTGCACGAAGTGCGGCCGCTGTACCGACGCCTGCCCGGCGAAGGCCTCCGGCCGCAACCTCGACCCGCGGGACGTGATTCTCGACCTGAAGACCTACCGCGAGTCGGTCGACGCCGGCGGCGACTCCGTCGACATCGTCGCGGACGGCGGCACCTCCGTCGTCGACGCCGAGTCGATGGAGTCCTGCATGGCCTGCATGGCCTGCATGGACGCCTGCCCGGTCGATATCGAACACCTGACGCACTTCACCGAGATGAACCGCCGACTCACCGAGACGGGCCAACAGCAAGAGCCGGTACAGGAGGCGATGATGAACATCTTCCAGAACGGCAACGCCTTCGGCGACCCACAGCGCAAGCGCCCCGACTGGACCGACGACCTCGACTTCGAGGTGCCCGACGCCCGCGAGGAGCCCGTCGAGTTCCTCTGGTACGTCGGCGACTACCCCTCCTACGACGAGCGCAACCGCGCCGTCGCCCGCTCGCTGGCCCGCATCTTCGAGGAAGCCGGCGTCTCCTACGGTATCCTCTACGAGGACGAAGGACACGACGGCAACGACGTGCGCCGCGTCGGCGAGGAGGGTCTCTACGAGATGCTCGTCGAGGACAACGTCGCCGCCATGGCCGACTGCGAGTTCGACAAAATCGTCTGCACCGACCCGCACTCGTACAACACGTTCAAAAACGAGTACCCGGAGATGGACGACTCGTTCGACTACCCGGTGTACCACTACACCCAACTGGTCGAGCGCCTCGTCGGCGACGACCGCCTCGGCCTCGCGGGCGACGAACTCGCCGCCCAGACGGTCACCTATCACGACCCGTGTCACCTCGGCCGCTACAACGGCGAGTACGAAGCGCCCCGCGAGGTCATCCGCGCGACCGGCGTCGAACTCGCCGAGATGCCCCGCAACCGCGACCAGTCGTTCTGTTGCGGCGGCGGCGGCGGCGGCCTCTGGATGGACCACGACGAGGAGTCGAAGCCGTCCGAAGAGCGCCTGCGCGAGGCGCTCGACGACACGGCCGGCGGCGTGGAGCGGTTCGTCGTCGCCTGCCCGATGTGCGCGACGATGTACGAAGACGGCCGCAAGACCGGCGACTACGAGGACGACATCGACGTCGTGGACATCGCCGAACTGGTCGTGGAGGCCCTCGACGCGAAGACCGCCGCGGCGACGGAAGCGGGCACGGATACGACGCCCGCGTCGGCCGACTGAGTCGGCGGCGCGGCTATTTTACTGTAGGTCCAAGCGGTCGAGAGACTCGCGGATGACGCCCGCCGACTCCCGGAGCGCCGCCGTCTCGTCCGCCGAGAGGTCGAACTCGTGGACGTCGCGGACGCCGCCTTGGTTGACGGTACACGGGAGGCTCATGTAGACGTCGTCGATGCCGTGTTCGCCCGAGACGAGCGTCGAGACGGTGAGGATGGAGTTGTCGTCGCCGAGGATGCGTTCCGTGGTCGCGGCCACCGAGCGCGCGACGCCGTAGTTCGTCCGCTCCTTGCGCTCGATAATCTCGTAGGCGGCCTCGCGCACCTCCGCTTCGACGCTGGCCTTGAGCGCATCTATGTCGTCGACGCCGTGGCTCTCGGCGTACGACTCGAACGGGATGCCGCCGAGGTTCGCCGAACTCCAAACGAGCACCTCGCTGTCGCCGTGCTCGCCGATGACGTAGGCGTGGACGTTCGCCGGGTCGAGGTCGAACTCCCGGCTGAGCGAGTGGCGGAACCGCGACGTGTCGAGGACGGTCCCCGAGCCGATGACGCGCTCGGCCGGCAGGTCCGACACCTTCCACGTGACGTACGACAGCACGTCGACGGGGTTGGTAACGATGAGCATCACGGCGTCGTCGTTCAGCCCCTCGGTAATCTGCGGAATCATGTCGGCGAAGATGTCGGCGTTCCGCTCCATCAGGTCGAGGCGGGTCTCGTCCGGTTTCTGGCTGGCCCCGGCGGTGACGATGACCACGTCGGCGTCCCAGCAGTCCTCGTAGTCGCCCGTCCGCACCCGGACCGGCGACGTGAAGTACGACCCGTGGTTGAGGTCCATCGCCTCGCCCGCGACGCGCTCTTCGGCGATGTCGACGAGGACGATTTCGCCCACGAGACTGCTCTCCATCAGCGCGAACGCCGTGCTCGACCCGACCGCGCCCGCGCCGCCGACGACCGCGACCGTTCCCTTGCCGCGTTCAGTGCTCATACCGGTCGTTCGAGCGACGGATTGATAAAAACAAACCCCCCTTTCGAAGAACTGGGAATACTACTTCTGTAACAGATTATAATTTATTAGATACGGGTTGATGGTGACACATTTTTCGAAAATAGTGAATACAGAGAGTTGTCGAACCCTCGTGCGCTGGCCAGTCGGTCGGCGTCCAGTGGGCCTATTCGCGGTCGTACTCTTTCTTGAAGCCGCGGAACTCGGTCCGGTGGGCCTCCTCGTCGGCGAGGATGGTCACGGCGAGGTCCTCGGTGACGGGGTCGTTGGCCTCCTCCGCCGCGTCGATGAGCGCGCGGTAGGTCTCGATGGCGTCCTCCTCGGCCGCGAGGACGCCGTTGATGACGGCGAGCACGTCCGTGCTGTCCTCGGGTGGCTGGAGGTCGTGCTGGCGCGCCTCGAAGGACGCGGAGCCCGGCGGTTTCTCGTCGAGTTGCTTCAGTCGGTTCCCGAGTTGCTCCGCGTGGGTGAGCTCCTCTTGGATATCGGTCTGGAGGGACTGCTTTATCTCCTCGGCCCGGACGCCGTCGAGGACGATAGAGTTCGTCATGTAGTTCATCACCGTCTCGATCTCGTCCTGATAGGCGCGCTTCAACAGCGCAGTTACGTCCTCGGACATAGCGACTTCGTATTGACGCTCTGGCAACAAATAGCTGTTCGCCGCGGCGAGTCGGGGGGTGGTCGAGCCGTCGGCGTCGGCGAAAATCGGCGTCTGAGACGGGTCGGCGGCGTGGGGCGGGTCAGTCTTCGAGCGCGACGAGTTCGACGACGTAGCCGTCGGGGTCCTTCACGAACGCCGCGCGGGCGTTCGCCGGGTCGATGTCGACCGGTGGCTTGACGACCTCCGGCGACTGTGCCTCGACGATGTCCTCGAACGCGCGGTCGGCGTCGGCGACCTCGACCGCGACGTGGTCGATACCGGCGGGTTCGACGCGCGCCGCCGAGCTCGGGTCGTACTTGAACTGCAGTTCCATGTCGGTGTCGTCACTGCCGACGTAGACGTTCCTGACGCCGTCGAGTTCGAACTCGTTGGTCCGTTCGAGGCCGAGGTCGGCGTAGAAGTCGAGCGTGGCGTCGATGTCCGAGACGACGAGCGCGGTGTGGATGAGACCCATAGCCGACGCGACGCGGCGCGGGGAGATAACGTCTGGTCTTCGTGTCAGGCCTGCCGCGAGGCGTCCACGTCGATGGCGTCGACGGGGCAGATGTCGACACAGAGCATACAGTCGATACACTGGTCCTCGTTGGTCGGTTCGACCTTTGTCTCGCTCACCGGGTGGTCGGGCGTGTCGACCCACGTGAACACGTCGACGGGGCAGTTTTCGAGGCACGCCCCGTCCGCGAGACAGATGTCGTAGTCGACGGCGACGTGGGTACCGTGGATGCCGAGTTTCGCCGGCGGTTCGACGGGCCCCCAGACGGCGACGCCGTTTTCGTCGCCCGCTCGCTCCCGGTTCTGGTCGAAGTTCGAGTCGATAGCCATCGCCGGGCGTTGGCCGCACCGGGTACTAAAACGTCCGCATCGACGATGCGAGAAATCGGAGACGGAATCGGGGTCGAGGTCGGTATCGGTGTCGAGGTCGGTGTCGGTGTCGAGGTCGGTGTCGGTGTCAGTCGTCGGGAGACAGCCGAGAGACGACCGGGACGCGTCAGCGACGGGCCCCGAAGAAGACAGCCGCTGGGGGCTTCGGCGGCGAAAAGAAACCAGCGGGCGAACGTCAGTCGGGCGACTATACCCGCGCGGCCTCGATGTGTTCGAGGACGCGCGAGATGTGGTGGTCGTCCCGGGTGGGGGCCTGTGTCCGATACGTTCGGAGGGCATCTACGAGATAGTCGAGTTCGGCGCTGTCGAAATCCTCGTCGCCGGCCTCGACCCGCGCGAGCAGGCCGGGGGCCGGCGTCGGCTCTTCGTCTGCATCGACCGCCCGCTCGATGGCGTCGAGCAACGCGGCGTGGACGACCCACGTCTCTTCGCGAGAGAGGTCGAGCGCCGTCGGACGGTCCTGGGCCGATGTGGTCATTGTGGGGCCTCTATCGTAACCTATGGACGTGGAGACATAAATGTATGTGCACTGTTGTCATGTTTCACGCACGACCGCGAAAGCCGCGGGGGCGTCCGCTCCCGAGTCCTACTCGAATGCTTCGATTCCCGTCAGATCAGCGCCGAGGACGAGCGTATGGATGTCGTCGGTCCCCTCGTAGGTGTAGACGGTCTCGATGTTCTCCATGTGGCGCATCGGCGAGTAGTCCGTCGTGATGCCGTTGCCGCCGAGCATCTCGCGGGCGGTTCGGGTCACCTCGCGGGCGACGCGGACGTTGTGACGCTTCGCCATCGACACCTGCTGGTGTCGCAGGTCGCCGCGCTCTTTGAGGTCGGCGAGGCGGTGGGCCATCAGTTGCGCGTTCGTGATTTGGGTCGCCATCTCCGCGAGTTTGCCCTGCTGGAGTTGGAACCGCGCGATTGGCCCGCCGAACTGGTCGCGGTCCTTCGCGTACTGACGGGCGTCCTCGAAGGCGTCGCGCGCCGCGCCGACGACGCCCCACGCGATGCCGAACCGCGCCTGCGTGAGACACGAAAGCGGTCCCTTCATCCCCTCGACGCCGGGGAGGACATCCTCCTCGGGGACCCGGACGTCGTCGAGGCCGATTTCGCCCGTGACCGACGCGCGCATCGAGAGTTTCCCCTCGATTTCGTTCGTCGCCACCCCGTCGCGGTCGGTCTCGACGAGGAACCCGCGGACCGGCGACCCCTCCGCCGACACGTCACGCGCCCAGACGACCGCCACGTCGGCGATGGGCGAGTTCGTAATCCACGTCTTCGAGCCGTTGAGGACGTAGCCGTCGGCGTCGCGCTCGGCGCGGGTCTCCATCCCCGACGGGTCCGAGCCGTGTTGCGGTTCGGTCAGGCCGAAACAGCCGACCGCCTCGCCCGACCCGAGCTTCGGGAGCCATCGCTGTTTCTGCTCGTCGGAGCCGTAGGCGTGGATGGGATAGATGACGAGCGACCCCTGCACGCTCGCCATCGACCGGAGGCCGGAGTCGCCGGCTTCGAGTTCCTGCATCAGGAGGCCGTAGGCGCGCTCGCCGAGACCGGGGAGGCCGTAGCCGTCGAGGTTGGGCGCGTAGAAGCCGAGTTCGCCCATCTGCGGGATGAGTTCGGTCGGGAACGTCCCGGCCTCGTAGTGCTCGCCGATGTCGGGTTTGACCTGCTCGTCGACGAAGCGCCGGGCCTCGTCGCGGACGAGTTTCTCTTCGCCGGTCAGGTCGCCCTCCAATTCCAGATAATCGAGCATGATAGACCCTGCGACCGGCCCGGTGAAAAGCGATTCGCTCGGTCGAGATTCACGGCGGACTGACGACCGGAAAGTCGGTGACGAAAGCGAGTCGGGCGCGACCCGGCGGCGACTCGGATACGGCTCGAAAACGGCCGGCGACGGTCCCGACGCTCAGGCCGCTGATTCGACCGAGCCCGCGTTCGCCCGGTTCACGTAGCCGACGAAGTTGTCGAACAGGCGCTTGGCCTCGCAGGCGGCGGCGTAGTTCTCCGGCGTGATGCCGTCGACGACCGACCGAATCCGCTCGTCGGGGAGGAACTCCTTCTGCCGGGCGATGGCCTCGGCGGTGTCGGTGTCGTACTCGGGGTGGAACTGGACGCCGAAGGCGTGGTTCCGGCGGAACGCGTGGACGCCGAACTCGTTTTCGGCGAGGAGGTCCGCGCCCGACGGGAGTTCGGTCACCCGGTCGCCGTGAGAGGTGAAGACGGTGAACCGCTCGTCGATGCCGGCGAGGATGTCGTCGGTGTCGTCGGGACGGGTGCGCTCGATTTCGTTGTAGCCGAGTTCGAACGCGCCCATGTCCTCGACGGTGCCGCCGAGGGCCGCCGCGACGACCTGATGGCCGAAACAGACGCCCAAGAGGGGGAGGCCGCGCTCGTCGGCGTCGGCGACCCACGACACGAGGCTTCGAATCCACGGCTCGTCCCAGTAGACCGACGACGACGAACCGCTGATAACGACGCCGTCGTAGTCGAAGTGGTCGGGGAGACGGCCGTCGGTCACGTCGAACTCGACGAGGTCGGCGTCGAGTTCGCGCCTGAAGTTTCGTGACGTGCTCGAATCGCCGTGGGAGGCGTCCAAGAACGCGAGTCGCGGGCGAGTCATCGTGGAGAGACAATCGGTGTGGCTCTAAAGAAGTTGCGCCCGGAACGCTCGCTGCCGGCATCTGTGAGGGGCGACGGCGGCGGCGACCGCGGGGCGAACACGGGTCGAACGCGCCGGAGCGACGCTCAGTCGTCGCCGACCGAGTCGAGAAAGGAGACGAGCGCGTCGTTGACGAGTCGAGACCGCTCGACGGTGACGAGGTGCCGCGCGCCCGCGAACGACTCGAACTCGGCGCGCGGGAGTCCCTCGGCCAGCGCGCGGCCCCCCTCGGCCGGCCAGACCGGGTCGTCGTCGCCGTGGAGGACGACCGTCGGAACCGTCACCTCGTACAGCGGGCCGGCGTCGTAGTCGGCGACGGCGGCGGCCTGCGCCGCCCACGCCTCCGGGTCGGCGTCTTCCCGTTCGCGCCACGAGACGAGTTGGTCGACCACCTCGGGCTGTTCCGCGCGGAACGCCTCGGAGAGCGCCGGTGCGAGCGACTCGCGGAGTGCGGCCGGGTCGCCGGGTGCGGCGGACAGCGGGTCGGGGTCGATTCCCGCTCCCGAGGCGGCGGTGCCGACGAGGACGAGGCTCCGAACGCGGTTCGTCGTCCGCGCGGCCTCCAGCGCGACCAGCCCGCCGAGACCGAACCCGACGAGGTGGGCCTTCCGGACGTTCGCGTCCGCGAGGACGGCCACGAGGTCGGAGACCAACGTCTCGACCGAGTACGGTCCCGCGGGGGCGTCGGAGCGGCCGGCCCCGCGGAGGTCGGTCACGAGGCTCTCGTAGGGGCCGGCGACGGCGGCGTGTTGCCAGCCCCACTGCCACGCGCCGTAGCCCGCGTCGCCGACGAAGGCGACCGTCTCGCCGTCGCCCTCGCTGTCGTAGTACAGTTCGACCCCGTCCGCGACTGCCGTGGGCATACCGGAGGCTCGGCGGGCGAGCGACTTAGGGCGTCCGTCTCGGACGCGAAACAGCAAAACAGCAAAACAGCGAACTCGCGGGAGCCGCGGGAGCGACTCAGGCGTTCAGGACCGTCCGGAGCACGTCGGGGGCCTCGTCGAGCGCGTCGTCGAGCGCGTCCACGTCGGGGCCGCCGCCCTGCGCGAAGTCCGCGGGGCCGCCGCCGCCGCCGCCGACTTTGCCGGCGAGTTCGCCGACGACCTGCCCGGCGTTGATGCCGACGTCGTCGGGGACGCCGACGACGAACTGGGCGCTCCCGCCCGCGGCGGAGCCGAGAACGGCGACGTTCCCCTCCTCGACCAGCGCGTTGGCGGTCGCGCGGAGTTCGTCAGCGTCGCCGTCGAGGCGCTGGACGACGACGGGCGTGCCGTCGATGTCGATTTCGTCCGCGCCGGCCGCGGCGCGCGCCTCGGCGAGTTCCGTCTTCAGACGGTCGATGGTCTTGCCGCGCTCTTTCCACTCGGTGAAGAAGCGCTCGGCCGTCTCGGGCACGTCCGCGGGGTTCACGTCGAGCACGTCGGCCGCGCCGTACAGCGCGTCCTCGGTGCGCTGGGTGGCCTCGATGGCCGCGTCGCCCGCCGCGAAGACGACGCGCTCGACGCCGTCCTGAACGGGCTCCGTGGTCAGCACCTTGATGGCCCCGATGTCGCCGGTGCGCTTGACGTGGGTGCCGCCGCAGGCCTGCACGTCGGTGCCGACGTGGATGAGGCGAATCTGCTCGCCCGGCGGGATGCCGCCCTGATACAGGTCGAAGCCGTACTTCTTCTCGGCGTCGCGGCGGTCCGGCCACTCCTGTTTGACCGGGATGTTCCGCATCACGATCTCGTTGGCGACGCGCTCTATCTGTGTTACCTCCTCGCGGGTGATGCGCTCGTAGTGGGTCACGTCGAGCCGCGAGCGGTCGACGCCCTTCGACGCGCCGGCCTGCCGGATGTGGTCGCCGAGGACCGACCGGATGGCGTGGCCGATGACGTGAGTCGCCGTGTGGTGGCGCATAAGCCGACTGCGGCGCTCTGCGTCGAGCTGGCCGCGGACGAACTCGCCCTTGCCGGGGTCGTCGTCGGTGCGGTGGAGCACCACGTCGCCCACCATCTGCACGTCGGTCACCTCGACGGTCGTGTCGTCGGTGGCGAGCGAGCCGTGGTCGGCGGGCTGGCCGCCGCCTTCGGGGTAGAACATCGTCTGGTCGAGGACCACGTCGTAGCCCTCCTCGCGGTCGAACACGTCGAGGACGACGGCCTCGAACTCGGTGCGCTCCTGGTCGTCGTAGTAGAGCTTGTCCGTCGCCGGCAGGTCGCCGAGGCGGTCGTCGCGCTCCTCGGCCTCGACCCCGTCGTCGACCTGCTCGTGGCGGTCGGCGACGAGCGAGTAGAAGTCGTCGGGGATGTCGACGGTCGCGCCGCGCTCCTCGGCGATTTCCTGCACCATGTCGGGCTGGATGCCGTGGGAGTCGTACAGCTCGATGAGTTCGTCGACCGGGATGGGTTCGTCCTTGTCGGCGTAGTCGTCGGCGAGCTGTTGGACCTTGCGGGAGCCGCGTTCGAGCGTCTGTCTGTACTTGCGCTCCTCGCTACGGACGATGTCGCGGATGGTGTCGCGGTTCTGGTAGTCCAGCCGCTCGGCCTGCATATCCACGAGCTCGTCGAGCGGGGCGTCCACGCCGAGGTTGTCCACGAGGCGCTTGGTGCGCCGGAGGACCATGCGGGCGAGGTAGCCCGTCCCGACGTTCGAGGGGACGATGCCGTCGCCGAACATGTACGCGAGCGTGCGGCAGTGGTCCGCGATGGCGTAGATGTCTTCGAGCGGGCGGAGAAGCGCGGTGAGTTCGGCCTCGTCGACGCCGAGCTCGCCCGCGACGCCGGCGCGCGCGGTGGCGAGGTCGTCGATTTCGTCGATGTCGAGGTGGCCCGAGAGCTTCGCCGCGCGGTGGATGAGCTCCTCCTCCTCGTCGGTGTGCTCGATGCCGACGTTGTCCTTCAGGAACTCTATCATGTCGGGGTAGACGGCCTCGTACACCGTCGGCGTCCCCTGCGACACCCACGTCCACCGTTCGAGCCCGTAGCCGGTGTCGACGATGTAGGTGTCCATCGGCGAGTAGGTGTTGCCGTCCTTGAGTTCGTACTCGCCGTCGGGGTCCTGCTTCATCGACATGAAGACGAGGGTGGCGAGTTCGGCACCGCGGTAGAGCACCTCGAAGGCGGGCCCGGCGTTGCCGCCGCCGACCCACGGGTCCTCGATGTAGGTGATTTCGGAGATGTCCGCGCCGAGCGACTCGAAGAACTCGTCGCAGAGGCGGACCGTCTCGTCTTTCCAGTAGACCTCGCCCTCGTAGGCGTACTTGTCGCCGGCCTCCTCGCGGGCGTTGAACGCGTGGTGGGCCATCATCTCGAACGCCATCGTGTGGCGGCCGGTCTTGCCCACGTTGTCGATGTCCTGCATCCGGATGCAGGGCTGGGAGACGGTCAGCGGGTTGGCCGGCGGCGGCGTCTCGCCGGACGTGACGAGCGGCTGGAAGTCGTAGATAGAGGCCTGCGTCAAGAGCACGTCGTCGCGCCAGCGGTTCGCGGCGACCGGGTAGGGGTCGATGCGCTCGTGGTCGTGGTCCTCGAAGAAAGAGAGGAACTTCTCGCGCATCTCTTCGAGAGTGTACTCCTCGTCGAAGCCGGGGTTGTCGATGAAGGTGTAGTCGTCGGCCGGCGGTTCGCCGCAGGTCTCGCGGTCCGGGTCTCGTGTCCAGAAGTGGACGCCCGTCACGGGGCATTGCTTCCGGTAGAAGCCCTCCTCCTCGAAGTAGTCGAGGCGGTACTCCGCTTCGAGTTCGCTCATTGCCAAACTCTGGTCTACCGTCGGGTAAAACAGTTCCGGGAAATGGACGCAGACGCCCGATTCCCTTCAATTTCGCCCGCACGGGCCGCGTCGTTCTTTTCCCTCCCGAGCGTACGAGGGGTATGGAACTCGCTTCACTCCGGCGGCGGCCGGCGGTCGAACTGCTCGCGTGGGTCGTCCTCGCGCAACTCGCTGGCGCGCTCGGGAGCGTCTTCACCGTCACCGCCGTGGGTTCGTGGTACGCGACGCTCGCTCGGCCGTGGCTCGCCCCGCCGAACTGGGTGTTCGGCCCGGTCTGGGTGACGCTTTTCACCCTGATGGGCGTCGCCGCGTGGCTCGTCTCCCGCCGCGACCACCCCCGCCGCGAGCGAGCGCTCGCCGTCTTCGTCGGGCACCTCGTCGTCAACGTCGCGTGGTCCGCGGCGTTCTTCGGACTGCAGTCCCCCGCACTCGGCCTCGCGGTCATCGTCGTCCTCCTCGCGGCGATTCTGGCGACGATGCGCGAGTTCGCCGCCGTCGACCGGCGCGCCGCCGCCCTCCTCGTCCCCTATCTCCTGTGGACGGGGTTCGCCGCCGCGCTCACCTACGGCTTCTGGTCGCTAAACTGAGTACTCCGGCGGGGTCAAAGCGCCGCGCCGCCGAATCGGACCGCTCGCGGCGCGTTCTTGCTCATTGAAAACATGCCGCAACGATTATATTTCTCGTTGTCGTTCAATAGGAAGACTGCCGTGCACGCGACGGACCCAACGGTTTTCGTTGACGGCGACTTCGACGGCATCGACCTCGGCGACGGGGTCACGGTGGCGTCACCGAGTGACGATAACGGTCCGAGCGACGCCGCGTGCGTCGTCGTCGCGGCCCCCGACGCGGAGGTTTGCGACGGCGTGCCCACGGTGCTGTACACCGACGTGCCGCCCGATGCCGTCGACCGGCCCGGCCGATTCGACGCCTACGTCAGACGCGGCGACCGCGCCGCACTCGAATCGCAGGTCCGCTGGTTGCTCGCGTCCGGCGACGACGCGGGCGCAGGCGGGGACGTCGAGCGGGCGGCGGAACCGAGGAACGACCGCGAGTGGGACCGCCTCAAACGGCTCTACGAGGGGACGACGGAACTCATCGCCGCCGAGACGGTCGAGGAACTGTACGAACGCGCCATCGGACTCACCGAGGACATCCTCGAATTCGACAACAGCTCGTTTTTCCACCACGACGACGAGGGGTTCTACGTCGTCGCCAACAACGACGACCTTGTCGGGACGGGACCGATAGCCGCCGAGATGGGCCTGCTGGGGGAGACGTACCGAACCAAACGCTCGTTTCTCGTTGACGACGTGCGCGACCATCCTGAAGCCGACCCCAACGACCCCAGCTATCGCTCGGCGGTGAGCGTGCCCGCGGGCGACGATGGGGTGTTTCAAGCCATCTCCAACGAGGTCGGCGCGTACGACGAGACCGACCTCGCGCTGGCCGAACTCCTCGTGTCGTACGTCTCGGAGACGAGGAGCCGAATCGAGTCGGAGGCCGCCGTCAGACAGAGCCGCGAGCAGACCGAGCGACTCCACCGGGGAGCCACCGAACTGGCCGCGGCGACGAGCCTCGACGAGCTGTTCGAGCGGACCGTCGAAATCACAGACGACATCCTGGAGTTCGACATCAGCTACGTCGGCGTCGTCGAAGACGGCGACATCGTCCCGACGGCCATCTCGTCCGACGCCCCGGCCGACGGTGCGGAGCGCGTCCCGCTCGACGACGGCGGCATCGCGGCCGAGGTGTATCTGTCGGGGACCACGGACATCACCGACGACGTGCGTGACCACCCCGAGGCGCGGCCGGTCAAGCGGATGTACCGCGCCGTCCTGAGCGTTCCAATCGGCGACGTCGGCGTCTTTCAGGCGGCCGCGTTCACGCCCGCCGCGTTCGACGAGCGGGACGCCGAACTGGCCGAACTCCTCATGGCGCACGTCGCGGTCACTGCCGAGCGCATCCACGCCGAGTCGCGGCTCCGCGAGGAGCGCGACCGCTCGACAGCGCTGTTCGAACACGTCTCCGACGCCGCCGTCGCCTACGACGTGGAGGGCGGCGCACTCACGGTCCGCGACGTGAACCGGGGGTTCCAGTCGGCGTTCGGCTACGACGCCGACGACGTGGTCGGAAGCGACCTCCTCGGGCGAATCGTCCCGCCGGAGCCGGAGCCGGTGCCCGAACCGGGGGCCGACGAGACCATTCCCGAACTCCTCGTCGCCACCGGCGAGAGCTACCGCGGGGAGGTCCGCCGCCGGACCGACGGCGGCGTCCGCGAGTTCATCCTGAACGTCGTCCCGCTGTCGCCCGGCGAGGAGCGCGGGGCGGGCTACGCCATCTACACCGACATCACGGAGCGGAAGACCCGCGAAAGCGAGCTCGAACGACAGAACGAGCGGCTCGAAGAGTTCGCGAACATCGTGAGCCACGACCTGCGGAACCCGCTTTCGGTCGCCCGGGGAAACCTCGACCTCGCCCGCGAGACCGGCGAGGAGTCGCGGTTCGACACGGCCGAGCGGGCGCTCGAACAGATGGAGGAACTCATCGACGACCTGCTGTCGCTCGCCCGCCGCGGCCAACTGGTCGACGAGACCGAGCGCGTGGACCTCGGGGTGGTGGCCCGGCAGGCGTGGGCGACCACCGACACCGCCGACGCCGAGTTGGTCACCTGCCAGTCGATCGTCGTCGACGCCGACGAAGACCGCCTCGCCGAACTGCTGGCCAACCTGTTTCGGAACGCGGTCGAACACGGCGGCCGCGACGTGCGCGTCGAGGTCGGCGGCGTCGACGGCGGCTTCTACGTCGAAGACGACGGCCCCGGAATCGAACCCGACCGCCGCGACGTGGTGTTCGAACCGGGCGAGACGACCGACAACGGCGGCATCGGCTACGGCCTCGCCATCGTCGAATCCATCGCCGAGGCCCACGGCTGGACGGCCATCGTGACTTCGGGGACGACGGGCGGCGCGCGCTTCGAGTTCCGGGCGTGACGGGCGAGTGAAAACGAGCGGAGAAACCGGAGACCGCGGCGGTCGACGCGGCCGGTTCAGTGTACCGCGTTCAGTTCTGTGAGAGCGCGAGCGACGCGAGGAGCGCTTCGAGTTGGACCTGCTCGTTCGCCCCCTCGGAGATGCGGTAGTCGGCCTCGCCGATGCGCTCCATGAGGCGGACGGCCTCGCGCTCGTCGAGGTCGAACTCCCAGACCGAGCGGTGGAGCTGGTCGATGATGTCGCCGCCGGCCATCCCGGTGTCGACGATGAGCGTCTCCAACTGCTTGCGCGCGGCCGTGAACTCGCCGTCGATGGCGTCCCGGACCATCTCCTCGATGTCCTCGGGGCGGGCCGTCGAGGTAATCATGTAGACTGCCTCCTCGTCGACGACCTCGCCGGTCGTCGCGGCGGCCTGCAGGGAGTTGATGGCGCGGCGCATGTCGCCGCCGGCGGCGTAGACGAGCGCATCGAGGCCGTCTTCGGTGACCTCGATGTCCTCGGCCGCGGCGATGTCGCGGACCTGCTCCGCGACGGCGTCGTCACCGAGCGGCGAGAAACGGAACACCGCACAGCGCGACTGGATGGGGTCGATAATCTTCGAGGAGTAGTTACACGAGAGGATGAACCGGGTGTTGTCGGAGAACTGCTCCATCGTCCGGCGGAGCGCCGACTGCGCGTCGTTCGTCAGCGAGTCGGCCTCGTCGAGGAAGATGACGCGGTAGTCGTGGCCGCCGAACGACGAGCGCGCGAAGTTCTTGATACGGTCGCGGACCACGTCGATGCCGCGCTCGTCGGAGGCGTTGAGTTCGAGGAAGTTGCCGCGCCAGTCGTCGCCGTAGATGGCGCGGGCGATGGCCGTCGCGGAGGTGGTCTTGCCGACGCCCGCCGGGCCCGCGAACAGGAGGTGCGGCAGGTCGTCGCGCTCGATGTAGCTCCGCAGGCGCTCGACGATGTCGTCCTGTCCGTAGACGTCGTCGAAGGTCTGCGGTCGGTACTTCTCGATCCAGATTTCTCGACCCGCCGGGGCGTCGCCCGACTCCGCGGCCTCGCTCATATCCGTTCTACCGGCCGCCCCGCACATAAACCGTCCGAGACGGAGAGCGCCCCCGGCCGACGCCGAGCCGACGGACTGAAACCCGCACCCGACCCACGAGCGACCATGAACGTGACCGTCGAGGTCGTCGGCGAGGGGACGAGCGAGGTCGCCGTCGGCGACGGCGGGACCTACGCGGACCTCGTGCGAGCGGTGGACCTCAGCCCCCACGAGGTGACCGTCCTCGTCGACGGCCGCCCCGTCCCCGAAGACCAGCCCGTCGAAGTCGACCGCGTGCAGGTGCTCCGCCTCATCAAAGGCGGGTAGTCGGCGATGGACGACACCGAGAGAGACCGTGCGGCCGACGGAGGCGACGCAACCACAGTCCGCGAGGGCGACCCAGACGAACTGGTGGCCGTGATGCGCGTGTTCGACGCCGGGCTGTTGGAAGCCGATGCGGGCGAGGTCCGCGACCGACTGGCCGCCGGCGACTGCCTCGTCGCCGAGACATCCGGTCGAGTCGTCGGCGCGCTGGCGCTCGACGGCGACTACGTCGACGCCGTGGCCGCCTCGCCGAGTCGCCGCGGTCGGGGCGTCGGAACCCAACTCGTCCGGGCGGCGCTCGACCGCCGGGGCCGACTCGTGGCCGACTTCGACGGGGGCGTCCGCCCGTTCTACGAGGCACTCGGATTCGACATCGAGGAGCGAAACGGCGGCGAGGGGCGGTTTCGCGGCGTCCTGCGCGACGAGTGACGGCCGCGCCGCCGACCCTGAAGATGTGGGTCGTTAACAATCGACATAGATTTAGCCGCCGGTCGTCAAGGGCTAGGGAGTCAAGGCCATGGCACACCGAGACCGGAGCGACCGTATCCTGACCGACTGGGACTGCGTTTTCGAGGCGCTCGCGGACCCGTCGCGCCGCTACGTGCTGGAGTACCTCCACGACCGGCCGGAGCCGGCGTCGGTCTGGGACCTCGCGGTCGCCCTCGCGGTTCGGACGACCGACCTCCCGCCCGACGAGGTGGACGTGCAGGTCGTCCAGCAGGCGGAGGTCGGCATCGTCCACGTCCACCTGCCGAAGCTTCGGGCCGCAGACCTCGTCGAGTCGGCGGGAGACGGGGTCTCTCTGACCGAGCACGCGGAGACGCTCCCGCTTTTCACGCCGGCGTACCGCGGGGTCGTCAGACCGGTCGGCGACGAAGAAGAGAGACGAGACCTCTGAGCGCGGTCCGCTCAGACGAGCGGTTCGACGAGTTCGCGACCGGCTTCGAGGAGCGACGAGACCGCGTCTTCGCTCCCGGCTTCCGCGTAGACGCGCATCTTCGGCTCCGTCCCCGAGGGGCGGACGAGGAGCCACGAGCCGTCCTCCAAGAGCAGTTTAAAGCCGTCGAGCGTGACGACCTTGGCGATGTCGCGGCCGGCGACCGTCTCGGGGAGCACGCCTTCCAACTCGCCGATGACACGCGCCTTCTCGGCGTCGGGGCAGGCGACGCTTATCTTGTCGGCGACGATTTCGCCGTGTTCGGCCTCGATGCGGTCGAGGCGGGCGTCGAAGTCCTCCTCGGCGGTCGCGGCCGCCGCGAGCAGGCCCATGAGGACGCCGTCCTTCTCGCGGACGTGCCCGCGGACGGAGAAGCCGCCGGACTCCTCGCCGCCCATGAGCGCGTCGTGTTCGCGCATGCCGTCGGCGACCCACTTGAAGCCGACCGCGGTCTCGAACACCTCCTCGCCGTGGGCCTCGGCGATGCGGTCGATGAGGAACGTGGTCGAGACGGTCCGGATGGCCGGCCCGGCGTCCGATTCGAGCAGGTAGTCGTAGACGGCGGCGAAAAAGAGGTTCTCGTCGAGGACGCCCCGGTCGGGCGTGGCGATGCCGATGCGGTCGGCGTCGCCGTCGTTGGCGACCCCGAGGTCCGCGTCGTGGTCGGCCATCGCCTCGGCGAGGCCGTCGAGGTTCTCCGCGGAGGGTTCCGGCGAGATGCCGCCGAAGTCGGCGTCGCGTTCACACCGGAGGCGGACGACCTCCGCACCGGCGGCTTCGAGGAGCGCGTCGGTGACGCCGCGACCGCTTCCGTGCATGGCGTCGTAGACGACCGTGAGGTCCGAGAGGTCGTCGCCGACGAGGTCCATCGCGTGGTCGGCGTGCGGCGAGACCACGTCGACGCGCTCGATGGTGCCGCGCTCGGACTCGGGCAGGAGGTCCGGCTCGGCGAGGCGCTCGGCGACCGCGTCGGTCACGTCGGGGAGCGCCGGCGCGCCGTCCGAGGGGATGAACTTCACGCCGTTGTACTCCGGCGGGTTGTGCGAGGCCGTGACCATGAGCGCCCCCGAGAGGCCGCGCTCGGCGATGGCGTAGGCGACGAGCGGGGTCGGACAGTCGCGCTCCGGCAGGAGCACGTCGAAGCCGTTGCCGGCGACGACCTCGGCGAGCGACTCCGCGAAGCCGGGGGAGGTCTCGCGGGCGTCGTAGCCGACGAGCACCGGCGCGGTGAACCCCTCGTCGGCGAGGTAGTCCGCGACCGCCTGTCCGACGACGCGGACGCGGTCGTCGGTGAAGGTGTCCAGCGTGGCGCGCCACCCGTCGGTCCCGAATGAGATTTCGTCCATACGCGCACCACTCCGCGGCGGGGCAAAAAACTACGTTACGAGCTGACGGGTAGGGAACGCGCTCACGACTCGACGAGCCGCAGTTTCTCCCGTCGGCGGAGCTGTTTGATCTCGTACTCGCGGGACATCGCGGCCGACTTCGAATCGAACGCCTCGACGTGGACGAGTTCGACCGGGGTCCGTCCGCGGGTGTACTTCGCGCCCTCGCCGGCGTCGTGTTCGGCGACGCGTCGCTCCACGTCGGTCGTGTATCCGGTGTACAGCGAGCCGTCGCTACACTCGATGACGTAGACGAAGTGCACGAGAGAATGGTTCAGGGGCGCGGGTATGAACCCTCCGCCCGACCTCGCGCACGTGGTGTTGGCTTCGCGTGGTGGTCTTTTATCGCTTCAGTGGTCATGCAGTGCGGGCACGGTGTCGAGCGACCTCCGCGATACCCGCGTTCGCCGAGCAGTTGGGACAGGCGAGAACCTGGCCGTTCTTGTCGGCGAACACGCGTGCGAAGCGCTCGGAGACGTGTGACCCGCAGTGGTCACAGACTGGCATTGTTGCGGTCCGGCAGCCACCAAGCCGGTGTATGATACACAGTACCCCACCTATATGAGGGCTTCGCGCGTGTGCGTACGCACGCGAAATCGCGCACGATCACGGAGGGACAGCTACCGCCCGCTCAGGCGTCGTCGTCGCGGGCGTCGGCGACCGCGCGGGCGATGAGTCCGGCCTGCGCGCCGGCGATGTAGCCGGCGTCGACGTTCACCACGGAGAGGACGGTACACGACTGGAGCATCCCGAGGACGGCGGCCTCGCCGTCGCCGCCGTGGCCGTAGCCCGTCGAGACGGGCAGGCCGATGACCGGGGTGTCGACGAGGCCGGCGACGACGGTCGGAAGCGCGCCCTCACGGCCGGCGGCGACGACGACCACGTCGGCCTCGCGGAGCGTGTCGAGGTGGTCGAGCACGCGGCCGAGGTGGGCGACGCCCACGTCCTCGATTCGCTCGACGGCCGCGCCCATCTCGCGGAGCACGGCGGCCGCCTCACCCGCGGCCTCGGCGTCAGAGGTGCCGCCGGTGGCGATGGCGACGCTCGCGTCGAGGTCGGGGCGCTCGAACGCCGGCGCGGCCGCGACGACCGTCTTCGCCCGGGCGTCGCGGTCGATATCGGCGTCCGGGAGCGCGTCGGCGACGGCCTCGGCGTGGGCGGTGTCGGCCCGAGTGACGAGCGCCCGACCGCTGGTCTCGACCGCCGCGGCGGCCAGCGTCGCCGTCTCGTCGGGTGTTTTTCCCTCCGCCAGAATCGCTTCGGGGACGCCGCGCCGCGTCTCTCTGGCGGCGTCGAACCGCCCGGCGTCGGTCGTCGCGTACCCGGAGAGTCGTACCTCCGCCTCGGCGGGCGAGAGCGAACCGTCCGCGACCGCCTCCAAAATGTCGCGCATGGCCGCACGTTGGCCCGAGGCGTACTCATACCCGTCGTTCCGCCCTCGCGAGGATAAAGCATATATAAGTGGAGATTGTTCCCGAGAAATCCGTCCTCATAGAAGCGCCATAACCCCCAAATCCGGCGGTATTAACGTCCAATATAGGAAAGTTTATTAAAGGAGAATCGGTAGGACATTCTGTATGGCAGACCTCATTGTCAAGGCAGCCGTCAAGGAAGCGCTCAAGGACAAGAACGTGGCCTCGGACTTCTACGACGCTCTCGACGAGGAAGTCAAGGAGCTTCTCGAAGACGCTGCTCGCCGCGCTGAGCAGAACGACCGTAAGACGGTCCAGCCCCGCGACCTGTAAACTCGGTCTTTAGACCTCTCGTTCTTTTATCGCCGGTCGGTGAGCATCAGCCGTGTCCCCGAAGGGAGTCGGCTCGACCCGTGAGCCGAGCCGGTCGAAGGTGCCCGTTCGAGCGCCCGGCCAGCCGAATCAGAACTCGGTCACGTCGACGCCGTCGTCGGTGCCGACGTAGACCGCGTCCGCGAGGCCGACGAAGAGGCCGTGTTCGACCGCGCCGGGGAGCGACGCGAGGTCGGCCGCGAGCGACTCGGGGTCCGACATCGCGCCGAACTCGCAGTCGAGAACGAGGTTCCCGTTATCGGTGACGACGGGGCCGTCCTTGCGCTCGGCGCGGCGGAGCGTCGCCTCGCCGCCGAGGTCCGAGACGCCCGCCGAGACGGTCGTCCGCGCCGACGGGAGCACCTCGATGGGAACGGCGTGCGAGAGCGTTTCCGCGGTCTTCGAGGGGTCGGCGACGACGAGGAATCGGTCGGCGAAGGCGTCGACCACCTTCTCGCGGGCGTGGGCCGCGCCGCCGCCCTTGACGAGCGCGCCGTCGGTCGTCGCCACCTGGTCGGCCCCGTCGACGGCGAGGTCGATAGCGTCGACTTCGTCGAGGTCGGCGACGGGGATGCCGCACTCGCGGGCGAGTTCGCGGGCCGCGAAGGAGGTCGGGACGCCCCGGACGTCGAGGCCGTCGGCGACGCGGTCGCCGATGGCGCGGATGGCGAAGGCGGTGGTACTGCCGGTGCCGAGGCCGACGACGGTTCCGTCTTCGACCGCTTCGACCGCCGCCGCCGCGGCGCGGCGCTTCTGCGCGTCGGTTCCGCCGGTAGTCTTCATGGCTCAGCCGACTCGGCCGGCGAGTAAAAATGGACCTGAACGCGACGCGTCAGAGGCGGTCTAAGACCGCGTCCGCGTCGTAGGCGAGCGAGATGGCGCGGGTGCGGCCGCGTCCCTCGATTTCGGTGTAGCGCGCCTCGATGACGCCCAGTTGGTCCAGTTTGTTCACGAGCTCGGAGTAGCGCGTGTAGCCGAGGCCGGTCTCCTCGTTGAAGGCGTCGTACACCGCGCCGGCGCGCTCGCCGTCGTACTCGGCGACGACCCGGACGAGTTCGCGCTCGGGGTCCGAAAGCCCCTGCAGACACCGCGAGAGATGGACGTACTTCGACTTGTCGTAGGCCGCCTCCACGTCATCCATGTCGACGGTGCGGGAGGCGCGCATCTCGGCGTGGAGGCCGGCGCGGCGGAGCAGGTCGATGCCGACCCGGAGGTCGCCGCTGTCGGCGGTGAACTCCGCGACTTGGTCGAGTTCGGGCGCACCGATGACGTCCTCGTGGAAGCCGCGCCTCGACCGGCTCCGGAGGATGTCGACGATTTCGTCTACGTCGTAGCGGGGGAAGAACACCTCCTCGGGTCGGAAGACGCTCTGGACGCGCCCGTCGAGTTCGTCGATGACGTCGAGCGAGAGGTCCGACGAGATGATGATGACGCCGATGCGCGCGCCGGAGTGCGCCTCGTGGGCGCGCAACAGCGAGTAGAGCGTGTCGGAGGCCTCGTTCTCGTAGAACAGGTAGTTCACGTCGTCGAGCGCGACGACGAGCACCTCGTCGTCCTCGACGAGGCGGTCGGTTATCTGGCCGAACAGCTTCTTGAACGAGATGCCCGACGACGGGGGTTCGTACTCGAAGATGTGCTCGAAGACCCGCGAGAACACCGCGTAGCGCGTCGAGTCGACCTGGCAGTTCACCCGGACGGTCCGGACGCCCGACTGCGTGCCCAACTCGCCGAACAGTTTCTGGACCGCGGTGGTCTTGCCCGTTCCCGGCGGCCCACGCACCATCGTGTTCAGGGGGCGAGAGCCGCGGACCGCGGGCCGGAGCGCGTACTTCAGGCTCCGCAGTTGGCTCTCGCGGTGGTTGAACGTCTCCGGAACGTGGTCGATTTCGAAGACGTGTTCGTCGCGGAACACCGTCTCGTCCCACGACAGCATCCCCTCTTCGGGGTCCTCCCTCATCGAGTAAAGTACCACGCGCGGGGGACTTAATCGTTTATCGCGGCGGCGTCCGACGGGGGACAGACGGGCGTCGCCGCCGCGGTCCGATGGGAGGTCACGGCCCGTACGTCACCTACTGAAGGAGCCGGACGATTCGGTAGCCGATGGCGACGAGCAGAATCAGTCCGACTGCGCCGATGCCGAGGGCGACCGGTGAGTCGGCGGTCTGCGAGAGCGCGCCCAGCGCCGGGAGCACGAAGCCGAACAGCACGACGAGCCCGCCGAACACCAGAAATAACAGGTACACTGCGGTCCCGAGCACGTCCCAGACGGCGTTCTTCGTGGCGTGGTAGACGAGGTCGTACTGCTGTCGTTCCTCGGGGGAGAGCGAATCGGAGGGCACGGGCGAAGTTGTCGGCGAGTCAAGATAAATCGTGTGTCGCCTCGGGCGACCGCGTCAGTCGAACTTCTCCAGTAGGCGACCGTAGAAGCTGGTCTCGTTCTCGCCGGCCAGTTTCTCCACGATGAGCTCCGGCGTCGACCGCGCGAGGTGGTCCTTCACGGGCGAGCGGTTGACGACGAGTTCGCCGCCCTCCAGCCCGACGGCCTCGATACCGTCGACCGCGACCGACACGTCCGCCGCCTCACGGATGCCGCCGGCGAGGTGGGAGACGAACACGGCCGCCGCGCCCTGTTCGGCGAGTTCTTCGAGGATGCCGGCGATGATTTTGGCCGACGCGCCGGGTTCGGTGATGCTCTCCAGTTCGTCCACGAGGACGAGTCGGTCGGCCGCGCCGTCGGTGAGCGCGGCGAAGTCGCGGAGCGTGCTCTCGAACGCGCCGGCGTCGAGGGTGCCCTGCGACTTGGCGTAGTAGTGGAGTTCGGAAAAGCGCGACAGCCGAACCGACTCGGCGGGGACGGGAAGCCCCATGTGGGCGAGGACGACGACGAGTCCCACGAGGTCGAGCGTCGAGGTCTTGCCCCCGCTGTTGACGCCCGAGAGGAGCGTGACGCCCGACACCTCGTAGTCAACGGGGTCGACGTCCGCGAAGTCCACGTCGAGGAGGGGCGAGCGGCCGGCCTCGATGGCGAACGAGCCGGTCCCGACGTCTCCGGCCGCGCCGGTGAACTCGGGGAAGACGCAGTCGAAGTCGCGGGCGAACCGCGAGACGGCGAGGCGCACGTCGAGTTCGAGCGCGTCGCGGACCAGCGTCTCCACGGGGTCGCGCAGGTCGCCGAGGTCGGCGGCGAGGTCGGCTTTCAGCTTCGCGGCGCGGCGGTCGCGGGCGGCCTTCAGTTCGGTTCGGAGGCGGCCGACCGCCTCCTCGTCGTGGCCGAGCGGGAACGACGGGTCTTCGGGGAACACCCGCTCCGTCAGGTCGGCCTCGCCGGGGCGGAGCGACAGCGACTCGACGAGGTGGTCGCGGGCGGCGGCCAGCGCCTCGTCGAACTCCTCTTCGAGTTCGCGCGACAGCAGGGAGTCGACGCGCGCGCCCTGTTCGACCAGCGAGAGGAAGTCGGTCCCCTCGATGGTCACGTCGCGCTCGCGAATCACGTCGCGGAGGCGGTCGTTGGCGACCGACTCGGCGGTCGCGACGGCGGTGTCGAGGTCGTCGACCGCGTTCGAGAGGCGTTCGAGTTCGGCGTCGCCGAGGACGGTCCCGTCGTCGGCCAACCGGGAGAGCGCGTCGCGAAGGGCGGCGAGGTCACAGGGCGGGTCGAGACCGGCCGCTTCGTGGACCGCGGCGGCCGCCTCCAGCGCCTCGCGGTTCGCGGCGAAGAAGGCGAGCAGTCGCTCGGGGACGACCTCGTCGGTCCGCTCGGCGGCGTCGGGAAGCACGCGCACGTCGCCGTCGACGTCGATGCCGGCGAACGACTCGTCGAGGACGACCACGGTCGAGTACGACCGCGCGAGTTCGGCGATGTCGCGGCCGTTCTCGACGACCTCGATGGAGAGTTCGGGAAACGCCTCCTTGGCGGCGGCGTAGCGCTCCGCGTCGGCGGTGGCGAGACAGCGCTCGCGGACGCGACGCGGCTTCGGGTCCGCGAGGGGTTCGACGCCCGCCAGCGCCGCGAGCACGTCGGGGTCGGGGTCGAGGTCGGTCGCGTCGGCGGCGAACGCCCGGACCTCCTCGATGCGCGAGGCCGACCCGGTCGGAAACAGCGTCTCCAGTCGCTTCTCGGCGTACGTCGTGACCGTCCGCGCCTGCAGGAGACCGAGCGCGTCGCGGGAGAGTTCCGAGGCGCGGTCGGTGGCGAGGAAGCCGCCGGGGTCGTCGTGGTCGCGGCGAATCGCCCCGCGGGCGATGGCCGCCGCCCTGCCCTCCGTGAGCCCCGGTGCCCGCGCGAGCGCCGCCACGTCGCCGTCGGTGAGCGCTCGCTCGGCGTCGTCGAGTTCCGCGAGCGCGGCGGCGGTCTTCTCGCCGACGCCCGGGATGGTCTCGAAGTCCATTCGGCCGGACCTATCGCGGCATAGGACAAAAAGTCGCGGGGTGGGGACTCCGGGACGACGGGCGGGTCACGCCCGCCGAGAGAGCGTCTGTCGCGTCCGGTTCGCCGACTCGGTCGCCCTTCGCGGTCGTTCGCGCCGGGGGCGAGGGGCTTTTGCCCGTCGGCCGGGAAGGGAGGCCATGAGCGAGCGAGACGCCGCGGCGAAGGCCGACGCAGTACGCGAGGCGCTCGCGGAGCGCGAGAGCGTCCTCATCGCCTTTTCGGGCGGTGTGGACTCCAGCGTGGTCGCGGCACTCGCCCACGACGCGCTCGGCGAGAACGCCATCGCCTGCACCGCGAAAAGCGAGACCCTGCCGGACGCAGAGTTGGACGACGCGAAGCGCGTCGCCGAGGAAATCGGCATCGACCACCTGACCGTCGAGTTCTCCGAGCTGGACAACCCCGACTTCGTCGCCAACGACGACGACCGGTGTTACCACTGCCGGACGATGCGCCTCGGCCGGATGTACGAGGCCGCCCGCGACCGCGGCATCGAGGCCGTCTGCGACGGGACGAACGCCTCGGACCCCGGCGAGGGACACCGACCCGGCCTCCGCGCCGTCGAGGAGTTGGAGGTGCTGTCGCCGCTTTTGGCCCACGACATCACGAAAGAGGAGGTCCGCGCCATCGCCGACGACTACGACCTCTCTGTCGCCGACAAGCCCTCGATGGCCTGTCTCTCCTCGCGGATTCCGACCGGGCTCGAAGTCACCGAGGAACGGCTCTCGCGGGTCGAGCGCGCCGAGACGATTCTCCGGACGTGGGGCTTCGAGCAGTTCCGCGTCCGCGACCACGACGGACTCGCCCGCATCGAGGTCGCGCCGGAGGAACTCGACCGCGCGCTCGACGCCGACTTCGTCCGCGCCGCCCGCGACCACCTGAAGGACGCCGGCTTCGACCACGTCACGCTCGACCTCCACGGCTACCGGACCGGGAGCGTCAGCCCCGCGGCCGAGGCGGAGACGGACGCCGACGCGGGCGACGACGACCTCCTCGTGGACGACGTGTTCGCGCAGGACTACCCGATGCGGAAGTAAGCTGAACGCGAGGACTCGGGAGGAATCGGGAGGAAACGCGAGCGCCGCGGGCGCACCGAAAATCGACCGCAGAACGGCCTACGTCGGCAGAAATCGCGTCTCGTTCTCGGCGACGACGTGGACGAGCGGTTCGTCGCCGTCGTCGCTCAGTTCGACTTCGAGCTCGCAGATGCCGCCGTTGTCGAGCGGTTGCGACAGCATCGCCTCGACGACATCGAGCCCCCTTACCTCGCCGAGCGACAGCCGAATCGGCGCGCCGTGGCTGACGACGAGCACCGTCTCGTCGGTGGCGAGCGAGTCGGCGAGTCCCTCGCGGGCGTTGAGGACGCGGCGGCGGACCTCGACGAGGCTCTCGCCGCTCGGGGGGCGCTCGCGGGCGGCGGGCGCGCCGACCGCCGCGAGAGAGTACTGCGGGTACCGGTCCGTGAGCTCGTCGAATTCGAGCCCCTGAAGCGACCCCACGTCGCGCTCGCGCCACGCCGAGTCGAGGACGGGTTCGACGCCGAGTTCGCGGGCGACGGGGCGGGCGGTCTCTTGGGCGCGTTCGATGTCGGAGGAGACGAGGCGGTCGACCTCGTAGGAGTCCGCGACGTGGCCCGCGAGGGCGTCGGCCTGCGCGCGGCCGCGCTCGGTGAGCGACACGGGGGCCCACCCCTGTATGCGTCCGGCGCGGTTCCACGTCGTCTCGCCGTGTCTGGCGAGAAGGAGGGTTGCCATACGTCCGTCTCTTTCCTCACCGGCAATGAACGTTCCGCGCGAGATTCACGGTCTCGGCGCGCCAACTGTTGGGTATGGCACACGAACTCGAAACGAACATCGAGATAGACGCCCCGCCCGAACGGGTGTGGGAGACGCTCGTCGACTTCGACCGCTACCCCGAGTGGAACCCGTTCATGCGAATCGCCGGTCGGCCGAACGAGGGCGCGACGCTCACCGTCCACCTGCGACCGCCGGGCGGCCGCGAGTCGGAGTTCGAACCCGACGTGACCCACTGCGAGAAGCACCGCGAACTGCGCTGGCTCGGCCACCTCGTGGTCCCGGGGCTGTTCGACGGCGAACACCGGTTCCGCCTCGAACCGCTCGACGGCGGCGAGCGCACCCGATTCGAGCAGACCGAGACGTTCTCGGGCGTCCTCGCCGGGCTCCTGTTGCGGTTCGTCGGCGAGCGGACCCGGGCGGGGTTCGTCGCCATGAACGAGGGGCTGAAGACGCGCGTCGAGGGAGTTGTCGCGGCCGAGAAGCGGGAGGCGGCGGCGTCGTCGGACGCGGCGTGAAAACGGATCGGACGAGTGACGTACGCCAGTGTGCGTTGGCTCAGTTCCCGGTCCAGCGCAGGGCCGCGAGCGTCCCCTCGAACAGGACGATCATCGTCGCGCCGATGATGATGGGGGCCATCCCGGTCGGGTCGGGGCTGACGAGGAACGCGAGGCCGAGGAACGCGCCCCAGAACAGCAGGCGGCGGTCTTCGAGCCATTTCCGGGTGACGAGGTTCATCATGATGGCCAGCTCCACGAACAGCGGAATCTGGAAGACGACCGCCATGTAGCCCATCAGGATGAGGATGAGGTTGAACGTCTCCTTGAGGCCGAACGCGACGACCGCGGTCCCCTCGGTGTAGGAGGTGAAGTACGCGAAGATGGCCGGGAGCACCACGAAGTGCGCAAAGAGGACGCCGACGAGCGCGAGGATGAGGCTCGTCGGCACGGCCGCGAGGTAGTATCTGCGCTCTTTCGGATAGAGGCCGGGGCGCATGAACAGGTACGTCTCGTAGACGAACACGGGGAGGCCGATGACGGTCCCGGCGAGGCCGGCGACCTTCAGTTTAGTGAGGATGAGTTCGAGCGGCCCGTAGAGTCGCGGCCGGCGGTCGACGATGGTCTCCGCGCCGGGGATGTGGGCGTTCCAGAGGAAGTTGATGACGTCGGTCGCGCTCGGGATGTGGACGCCGAAGGCGGCCTGCGTGTCGACGAGCGCGTTGAGGATGTCCGCGCCGGGAAAGAGCACGAGCGTAATCGCGCCCGCGACGCCGAGGACGACCGCCAACCGGCGAATCATCTCCTCGATGTGTGCGGTCAGCGGCATCTCCTGGTCGCTCTCGGGGGCCTCGCCGACGAGTCCGCCCACGTCCTCGTCGTCGAAGTCGTCCTCGACGGGCGCGGGCGACGGGGCCACCCCGCTCACCTCGTCCTCGCCCGAAAGAGCGGGGCTCGCACCGTCGGGCGCGGGGTCCGGTCCGGCGGCGTCGGCCGGCTCCTCGCGCGAATCGTCGTACGTCCCCTCGGGGACGTGCGACGTGTGTTCGTCGTCGGCGAGGAGACGAGGCTCGTCGCTGTCGTCCGAGTCGTCGGCGTCGTCCGAGTCGTCGGCGTCGTCCGAGCCGTCAGTGTCGTCCGAGTCGTCGCTGTCGTCCGAGTCGTCAGTGTCGTCCGAGTCGTCGGCGTTGTCGATGCCGTCGGTATCACTGTCGGTGTCGCCGTCCGTCTCGTCGGGAGCGTCGTCCGTCTCGCCGTCGTCAGACCCGTCGGTGACGGCCTCGTCTCGCGGGGTGACTCGACCGTAAACCGGACCGTCGGACGACGAAGGCCCGCCGTCGTCAGACTCGTCGGACGAGCGCTGGTCGGCGTCGTCCGGGGCGTCCGTCTCGTCGTCGGCCGCAGAGAGCCCTGTGTCGCGCTCCTCGTCCGCCATTCAGGTGTCCTACGCTTCCGGCCAGTTATAGGTCTTTTCGCATCGCGCCGAGGAGGCGCGCCGAAGTCGCCGAAATCACGCCCGCGGTGAAAAAGATTGATAACCGCCAGACTGCTTTCGCCACGTACGTATGTCCAGCGCCCTCGACGAGGACACCCAACAGACCATCGCGGCAGGCCGCGAGACCGCCGGTGCGATGCTCCGAGCGGCGCAAAAGGACCTCCAGAAGGTCTTTATCGTCTTCCTCGTCGGGTTCCTCGGCACGTTCTACGCGCTCCGACTCTACGTCTGGGGATTCTTCCGGGGCGTGACCAAGGCGCAGATGGACGCCAGCGTCTCCGGAAACGTCAGCATCATCGCCCAGACGCCGTTCGACGTGATTCTCTTGCAGGCGAAAATCGGCCTCGTCGTGGGGATTCTCTTCGCGGTCCCGCCGTTCATCTACGTCTCGCGGGACGCGCTGAAAGCCCGGGGCGCGTGGCCCAAGTCGCCCGTCGCGCCGTGGAAGCTCGCGCTCATCGGGCTGACGATGGTCGTGCTGTTCGCCGCGGGCGTCGCCTACGGCTACTTCGTCTTCTTCCCGTTCACCTTCGCGTTCCTCGCGCAGAACGCGCTGTCGGCCGGCTTCACGCCGAGCTACTCCATCGTGAAGTGGGCCCAGTTCATCTTCCTGCTCACGCTCTCGTTCGGCCTCGCGAGCCAGCTTCCGCTCGCGATGACCGGGCTCTCCTACGCCGAAATCGTTCCCTACGAACTGTTCCGCGACAAGTGGCGGCACGCCATCGTCGGCATCTTCGCCTTCGGCGCGCTGTTCACGCCGCCGGACCCGTTCACCCAGATCATGTGGGCGGTGCCCGTCATCTCGCTGTACGCGTTCAGCCTCTATCTCGCCCGCGTAGTCGTCACGGCCAAACGCGGGAGCGAGAAGATGGACGTCAAGGCGACGGCGGCGCACCACTGGAACCTCCTCGCGGGCGTCGGCGTCGTCGGCGGCCTCCTCGTCTACGCCTTCTACGAGTACGGCGGCGTCGAACTCGTCAACGACGGCCTCGCCGCGGTCGGAAGCGACTACGTGTTCCTCGACCCCGGCTCGCAACTCGCGTTGGGCGCGTTCGTCGTCGCCGGCGTCGTCGTCGGCCTCGCGTTCGGGCTCGCCTACCTCGTCTACCGCGACATCGAGCGGATCGAACGCACCGAAGTCGGCGTCGGCGACCCCTCGAAGCTCGACCTCTCGGCGCTCGACGTGGCGGGCGTCCGCGCCGCGCCGCCCGAGGTCTTCGCCGACCGCGACGAAGACGAGATTATGAGCCTCGCGTCCGCCGCCATCGACGACGGCGACAAGGACAAAGCGCAGGCACTCATCGACCGGTTCGACGAGGCCGAAGCGGACCGCGAGGCCGAGGCGGCCGACGCCGAAGACGAATCGGGCGAACTCGAAGACCGGACGACTCGCGCGGGCGGCGCGTTCTTCGCCGAACTGACCGAGGGCGAGACCGACGAGGACGACATCGGCGGCTACTACACCGACATCGCGTTCATCGTCGACTCCCTCACCTCGCGGGCGTTCTGGGTCGTCGGCTGGTTCATGGTCGTCCTCGCGGTGACGTTCGGCTGGCTCTACACGGGCGGTATCAGGGACGTCTACGAGGACTTCCTCGGGCGACTCCCCGCGGTCGTGACGCCGGAAGAAGTGCTCAACGTCGTCGCGCTCCACCCGATGGAGGCGCTCATCTTCGAGGTGAAGTTCTCGACGATTCTGGCCGTGCTGGCGACGCTTCCGCTCCTCGCGTACTTCGCGTGGCCCGCGCTCCGCGAGCGCAACATCATCCGCAAGCGCCGCCAGACCGTCTTCCTGTGGACCGGCGCGCTCGCCGGCGGCCTCCTCGGCGGCTTCGCGCTCGGCTACAGCTACGTCGCGCCGACGGTCATCACGTTCCTCGTCGAGGACGCGCTCGCGGCGAACATGATAATCAGCTACCGCATCACCAACTTCTTCTGGCTCATCTTCTTCACCACCGCGGGTATCGGCCTCCTCGCGGACGTCCCAATCCTGATGGTGCTTCTCAACACCGCCGGCATCAGCTACCGGATGATGCGGAAGCGCTGGCGCGAGGTCACGGTGTTCATCCTCGCCATCTCGGCGGTGTTCACCCCGGCGAGCATCACCACGATGTTCATGGTGACGCTCCCGCTGATGGCCGCCTACGGCATCGGCCTCGGCCTCCTGTTCGTGCTGACGGTCGGCGGCCGGCGCGACCTCTCGCCCGCCCGCGGCGCGGCGGAGTGACCGGGAGTCGCCCGGGACCGACGGCCGACTCGCCGACCGAAGACGCGTCAAAAATCGCCGTTGAGACCGTTGAAAAGGCGTTAAGTATTCTCACGAGAATCCCTGAATATGGCCAAGATAAGCGTCGAGATTCCCGACGAGTTGCTCGGCGACCTAGACGAGCACGTCGGCGACGACAAGAAGTTCGTGAACCGGAGCGATGCGGTTCGGGCGTCCATCCGGAAGACGCTCGACATCCTCGACGAAATCGACGACCGACACAACCGCCTCGTCGAAGATGAGTGAGGGGCGCTCGGCCGTCGGGCAGGTCGCCCTCGTCGGGCTGTTCGTCACCGCGCTGACGACGGCGCAGTTGACGGCGTCGAAACTGCTCTCGATTCCCCTGCCGTCGGCGGTGGGCGAACTCCCGTTCGTCGGCGCGGCCATCCTCATGCCGGGTGCGGCGCTGGCGTACGCGCTCACTTTCTTCGCGTCCGACTGCTACTCCGAACTGTACGGCCGCCGAGCGGCGCAGGTGATGGTGAACGTCGGCTTCGCCATGAACTTCGTCCTCCTCGGCCTCGTCTGGAGCACCATCGCCGCGCCCGCCGCCAACCCCGAGTTCGCCGCGCAGTTCGCCACGGTGCTCTCGTCGGGGACCAACATCGTGGCCGGGAGCCTGCTCGCGTACCTCGTGAGTCAGAACTGGGACGTCATCGTCTTCCACGGCATCCGCGAGATGACCGACGGCTCGTTCCTCTGGCTCCGAAACATCGTCTCGACGGCGACGAGTCAGGCCATCGACACGGTCATCTTCGTCGGCGTCGGGTTCTACGTCGCGCCGACGGTCCTCGGCATCGGAGACGTGCTCCCGTGGAACGTCCTCATCGGCCTCGCCGTCGGTCAGTACCTCCTGAAACTCCTCATCGCAATCGTGGACACACCGTTCGTCTACGGAGCCGTCGCACTCCTCCGCGGCGACGACGAGTCCTCGACCGACGGCTGGGTCGCGGACTGAGACGCCGCCCGGACCGACGGACGGCTTATATTTTTTGGTAGCATACCACACGATGTATGACCGACGAGCACCGCCACAGGCTCACCGAGCGAGACGGGATGGAGATGGGGGTTCGCTGTCCGAACTGCGGGACCTACACGTCGTTCGGGGATATCCTCGCCACCGGGACCTGTCGCGGCGGGTGGAAGGGGTGTCGAACGGGACTTCGGCTCGACCTCGTGGTGTACGACTGAAACCGACGGGCGAGACCGACGAGACGCCGAGTCGCGGAAGCGGAAAGAGAGCGCGCTCAGGCGGTCCCGTCGGCGTCCGGAGAGGCGTTCAGATAGAGGTACGCCGCCGCGACGGCGAAGACGGCCTCGCCGCTCTTGGAGAGAATCGCCATCTCACTGATTCGCCCGCTCATGACGACCCACGCCACGATTTGGGCGAGCGCGAACGCGATGGCGACGAGGTAGAACTCGCGCCGCCAGAACTTGCTCAGGTAGACGGCGATGCCCGCGAGGAACCCGACGCCGGCGAGGACGAACAAAATCGCCTGCGTCTGGTTGAACTGCATCAACACCGGCGCGAGCGAGAAGTGGGCGTACACGGACGCCAACGCCCCGAGGATGGCGACGTACGGAACGATGCCTGACGGGAGGCCGGTGAACAGCGGTTGCGAGTCGGTGGTCGTCGTATCTGCTGACATGGGTGACACGAGCAGAGTCGTGTCAAACGGGGATAATGCTTGCCCGAAGTTAGACACAAATTGCGGAGGCGACGAGGCCGCGACGCGGTGGCCCGCGGGCGCGAGACCCGCCGGACTCGACGCGCGGAATCGGCGTGCAGAACCGGCGCGCTCAGTCTTCGTCGTCGATTGGTTCGGCGAAGGCGAACCGCGGTTTCACGTCGGTGACGCGGACCGTCGGCGTGTCACCGGTTTCCGTCCCGGAGACGAACAGCGTGAACTCCTCGACCTTGGCGATGCCGTCGCCCTCGCTTCCCACGTCGACGATTTCCACGTCGAGTTCGTCGCCCTTGCGGACCGGGGCGGTGAGGAAGTGCTTGCCGACGAGGTACTGCTCGGAGGAGCTATCGCGGGAGGCGTCGGGGCGCATCGACCGGACGTACTGGAACTCCCGTTCCATGTCGGCGCGGAGGTCCGCGACGTCCGGGCCGTCGAACACCTTTACGGCGAAGTCGCCGCCGGTCGCTAACAGTTCCTGTGCGACCTCGAACGCCTGCCGGGCGAGGTAGACGGAGCGGGCGTGGTCCAGCGAGTACTCGCCGGTCATGTTCGGCGCCATGTCGGAGACGACGGCGTCGGCCCCGCGCTCGCCGATGACGGCCGTCAGTTCTTCTTTCGTCTCGTCTTCGGTCATGTCGCCGCGAATCGTCTGGACGTTGTCGCGGTCGATACCGCGGATTCGCTGGAGGTCGACGCCGACGACCTTGCCGTGGTCGCCGACCTCCTCGGAGGCGACTTGGAGCCACCCGCCGGGGGCGGCACCGAGGTCGACGACGGTGTTGCCGGGGCCGAACAGCCCGGCGTCCCCGTCGAGTTGCTTCAGCTTGTAGGCCGAGCGGGCGCGGTAGCCCTCCTGTTTGGCCTTGTTGTAGTAGTGGTCCTTGCGCGCCATAGTCTTGACATCAGTAGCGTATCAGGCCGTATACCGGCTTCGGCTTGCGCCGTGAAGCGTGCGGAACAGTCTCATATCCGGCGGCGTCGGCGTCGAGGCGGACGGGTCAGTCGTCGCCGACGAGTTCGTCGAACAGCGCCGAGACGCGCCCCTCGATGTCGTCGCGAATCGCCCGAACCGCATCGAGGTCCTTCCCGTCTGGGTCGTCGAGGTCCCAGTCGCGGGCGTCGCCACGCCACGTCATGGGACAGATGCCCTCGGCCGAACAGCCCATCGTGACGACGATGTCCACGCCCATAATCTCGTCTCGGTCGATTGCGCGGGGCGTCTCGTCGGCGAGGTCGAACCCCGCCTCGCCCATGACCTCGACGACCTCGTCGTGGACGTGGTCGGCGGGGTCGGTGCCGCCGGTGACGACCTCGATTCGGTCGCCGACGCCGCGCTCGTCGCGCTCCCGGCGGGCGAAGGCCGTCGCCATCTGGCTCCGGCCGGCGTTCTGGACGCAGACGAAGGCGACGCGGGTCGCAGTCGCGTCGTCGTCGTCGGCGTCGACATCAGCGGCGTCGCTCATCTCTCGGCACCTCGTCGGCGGGCGGCTGGGTTCGTCTCGTCGTTCCCCATGGGTTGGAGTTACACAATCAGCTATTTGAGTGCTTTGAAGCTCAAAACCGTCGAAATCGTCGGATTAGCTATGTTCGAAGACAGTGACAACAACACGCATGGAGAGCCGAGGGGAACGGTGGGGTGCTCGCGGGAGCGCGCACGCGGGAGAGCGTGCGAACATCATATTGCGGTGAGTCCAAATCAGGAGTATTTTTAAGACCGCTGTCGTACGACGGCACATATGTTCAAGGCCATCGTGAGCGCCGCGACGCTCCGGGACGCGCTCGACTCCGTGAGCGTCCTCGTCGACGAGTGTAAGATTCGACTCAACGAGGAGAGTCTCTCCATCCGCGCTGTCGACCCCGCGAACGTCGGCATGGTGGACCTCACGCTCGACGCGGCGGCGTTCGAATCCTACGAAGCCGACGGCGGCGTCATCGGCGTCAACCTCTCGCGCCTCGAAGAGGTCGCCGGTATGGCGGGCTCGGGCGACCTCATCCACCTCACGCTCGACGAGGAGACCCGCAAGCTCAACATCCGCATCGACGGGCTATCGTACACGCTCGCGCTCATCGACCCCGACTCGATTCGCCAGGAACCCGACATTCCGGACCTCGACCTCGCCGCGAACATCGTCCTCGAAGGGACGCACCTCGACCGCGGTATCAAGGGTGCCGACATGGTCTCCGACCACATCCGCCTCCGCGTCGACGGCGCCGAAGAGACGTTCCACATCGAGGCCGAAGGCGACACCGACGACGTGGACCTGTCGCTTCCCCCCGCGGACCTCATCAGCATCGAGGCCGGCGCGGCCGACTCGCTGTTCTCGCTCGACTACCTCAAGGACATGAACAAGGCGATTCCGACCGACGCCGAGGTCACCGTCGAACTCGGCGAGGAGTTCCCGGTCAAGCTTCACTACCAGATCGCAGAGGGGATGGGCACCATCACGTACATGCTCGCCCCGCGCATCCAGAGCGACTGAGCGGACGTTTCGGCATCGCGTCGTTTCCCGATTTCCCGACCACCCGAGCCGTCCCACTCGTTTCTCTCGATTCTCACCCGCCAGCGTCGGCGTCGTCCGCGCCGTCCCGACACCAAAACGGCAGTCGAACCGTCGCCGTCGTGCCGGTGTCGGCGTGACTCGCCGACTCGTCTGTCGCGTCCCCGTCACCTCCGTCCGACTCGTCCCGTCCGTCTCTCACGTCGAAGGTGAGTTCGCCGCCGAGCGCGTCGACCGTCCACCGGACCGCCCAGAGCCCGAGCCCGCTACCGTGTTGGAGCGGCGACTCGCCGCCGGCCTCGACCACGGAGCGCTCGTAGTCGGGGACGCCCGGGCCGTCGTCCTCGACGACGACGACGAGGTCGGCGTCGACCGCGCGGACCGACACGCCGACCGTCGGGTCGTCGCCGCCGTGTTCGAGCGCGTTCTCGACGAGTTCGTCGACGAGGAGCTTCGCCGCGGACTCGCTTCCGGAGACGGGAAGCGACTCGGGGGCGGCCACGTCGACCGACCCGGCGTCGAACGCCGCTCGGAGCTCTGCGACCCGGTCGCGGGCCGTCGCGGCGACGTCGAAGCGACTTCCATCGTCGATACCGGCCATGACGCGCTCGACGGTCCGAGCCTTCTCGCCGAGTGAGAGGAGCTTGTTCGACCGGGTGCGTATCGTGTCGGTGGGGCCGTGTTGGTCCGGCGGAAGCCGCTCTGCGAGGATGTCGGCGTAGCCGATGACGACGGTCATGTCGTTTCTGAGGTTGTGCCGGAGGACGCGGTTGAGCACTTCGAGGCGCTGGCGACGGCGGACCCGCCCCGTCACGTCGGAGACGGTGACGGTCCGACCGAGGCGGCGGCCGTGCTGGTCGGTGACCGGCGAGAGCGTCACCTCGTAGGTCCGGCGGCGGCGGTCGACCGTCACGTCCACGAGCTGTCGGTCCTCGTCGAGGTCGACGCCCGGAAGCACCGACGACAGCGAGTCGAGCGCCGAGTCCGGATGGACGTCGAGGAGCGACGAGGCGGCCTCGTTGGCGTCGACGACGCGGTGCTCGCGGTCGAGGACGAGAATGCCGACGGCCACGTCGTCGATTGCGGCGCGGCGGCCGAGTCGTCCCGCCGCCGGGGAGAGGCCGAACAGCTGGAATCGATAGAGCGCGTGGCCGAACGTCGCGCCCGTCACGGCGAGCGCGATGGGCGTGAAGTTCACCATCTGAAGCGGGCCGATGCCGAAGGTGTGGGCGACGTGGGCGACCGTCGGCGCAATCGAGCCGACAGCGAGCGTGACCGCCTGCTCGCGGTAGTGCGAGAGCCGCTCGACGAGCATCTCGATGACGAGGACCAACCCGGTGCCGATGATGACGTAGCCGTACACCGCGTGGAGATAGTACCAGAGGTTCGGGTCGAACCGCACCGTGGCCGCACCGAACACCGGGTCGATATGGTAGTTGGTCCACAGCAAGCCGTGGCTCGGGTTCGTGGCGACCGCGACGACGGTGATGGCCGGAAACACGAGGACCGCGGCGACGAGCCGCCGCGAGAGGAGTTCGCCCCGCCCCGTGTAGGAAAGCGAGAACGCGAACCACGCGGGCGCGATGACGGCCTGTGCGATATCGATGGGGAGTTGGAACCAGACCCGGAGTTCGGGGTCGAACACCGTGAGCGCGACGCCGTAGGAGCCGGCCCAGAGCGCCGCCGAAAACAGGAGGACCGAAAGCGACTTCGAGCCGGGTTCGGTGCCCTCGCGCCAAGCGACGGCCGCGATGGAGACGGAGACGAGCGCCGCGACGAAACAGAGGACGACCAACGGCGAGACGGCGACGACCGAAGGCACGGGTAGACCTCAGACTCAGCGCTCCTAACACTTGCGGGCCGCGACGAGCTTCGAGCGGTGACCGTTCCGTGTCACGGCCGCGGCAGTCAGGGCGCTTCCGCCCGCGAGCGGCGCGCCACGGCCGCGAGGACGTAGACCACGGGGATGATGAGCACGGCCCCGACGACGAACGGCGACCAGTACGCGAGGACGTACAGCGCCGCCATCGACGGCGGGCCGAGCGTCCGGCCGAGGCTCCCCGCGCCCTGCGTGACGCCGAAGGCGTTGCCCTGCTGGTCGGCCGACGCCGACGTGGAGACGAGCGTCGACAGCGAGACGTTCAGCGTCCCGTTGCCGAACGACAGGAGCGCCCCGACGAGGAGGAGCGCCACGAGTTCGCGGGTGAGCCACGGCGGCCCGCCGACAGCGGGGAGAAACGCCCCGATGTCGGGCGAAAACGGGAGCAACGCGAGCGAGACAAGGAGTCCGACCGCGCCGACGACCGCCAGTTTCGCCTCCGAGTACCGCCGGGCGAGTCG
This sequence comes from Haloferax chudinovii, assembly GCF_042663345.1. Taxonomy (NCBI): domain Archaea; kingdom Methanobacteriati; phylum Methanobacteriota; class Halobacteria; order Halobacteriales; family Haloferacaceae; genus Haloferax; species Haloferax chudinovii. The sequence goes on along the minus strand of NZ_JBHTAB010000005.1, from coordinate 29,410 downwards.
GCCGACGACGACCCCCTGATTCAGCGTGCCGAGCAGGCCGATGTACGTCAGAAACAGCGCCGTTTCGGTCTCGCCGTAGCCGTACACGTCGGCGGCGAAGGGGATGAACATGACCTGAATCCCCGAGAAGGCGACCGAGACGACGAAAAAGGAGACGACGAGTCCCCGGAGGCCGTCGTCGGCGAGGGCGGCGCGGAACTGCGAGACGAGCGTCGTCGCGGGCGTACCGGCGGGCGCGCGGGTCCGCTCGGGTTCGCGCAGGAAGACGGACGCGAAGCCGAGGCTCACGAGGCTCAGCGCCGCCGCGGTGAAACTCGGTAGTGAAAAGCGCGTCGCGGGCACGAACGGCGGGAACAGGTCGCGGGCGAGCGCGACCACCGGGTCGGAGGCCATCAGGCCGCCGATGGCCGGGCCGAAGATGAACCCGAGGCTGAACGACGCGCCGACGAGGCCGAGCGCGCCGGCCCGACGCGCCGGCGGCGTGATGTCGGCGATGTACGCCTGCGCCGTGGCGATGTTGCCGCCCATCGCGCCCGCGAGCATCCGCGAGGCGAACAGGGTCGCCACCGCGAGCACGGTCCCGAACAACAGGTCGATTTCGCCGGCGACGCCGAAGACGGTCCACGCGAGGACGCTCCCGACGAGCGACAGCATGATGACCGGCCGGCGGCCCCGCCGGTCGGAGATGCGACCGAGGACGGGCGCAAAGAGGAACTGCATGAGCGAGTACGACGCCGCCAAGAACCCGATGTACACGTCGCTGATGCCGAAGCTCCGAACGTAGAACGGCAGGATGGGGATGACGACGCCGAAGCCGAGGAGGTCGATGAAGACGACGGCGATGACGACCGCGAGGGCGCGTCGCGTCCCTCGGGTCTCCTCGGGAATCTCGGCGTCGGAAGCAACGGCGGTCTCGGGGGCACTCACGACACCACAGACGCGAGAGAAGCGCCTAACAGTTACGCCGAGCGGGTCGGAAACTGGAAGCGACTCGAAGGGACAACCGGGTCGAAGCGAGAACGGAACGGGTCGGGCCTCAGGAGCGGTAGCGGTCGATGACGCGCTTGGCCGAGACGGCCTTTTCCTTCCAGCCGTAGCCCGCGTCGTAGACGTGGCGCTTCTTCTCGACGAGTTCGGCGGGCGTCGCCTCCTCGAAGCCGCCGCGGTTCCACGCGCCGGTGTCCCGGAGCCAGTTGACGACGTTCTCGCGCGTCTCGGGCCACGACAGGCCGACCATCTCGTACCACGCTATCATGGCGAAGACGGCGTTGTCGTGACAGCCGGGGACGCTCCCGTACTGGTGGAGCGTCCGCATCGGCTCCCGGGTCGGCTCGGACACCTCCTCTCTGAACTCCTCGGCGGTGAGGAGCCGGAGGACGCCCGAGTTCGCTTCCGACACCCGCTCGTCGCGCTTGAGTCGGCGGAGCGCGGCCTGCTGGAGCGGCCCCCACTCGCCCGGCGCTTCGCGGCGGAGCGTCTCCTCGTCGCACGGGCCGCCCGTGAGAACGGAGACGACGTCGACGTAGGCGCGCTCGACTTCGACCCACGGCGTCCCCTCGAAGCGACAGTCGGCGTCGTGGAGACTGGTCGTGGCGCGGCAGTCCGGACACGGGTAGTCGAAGTGCGGCACGTGAGAGCCTGAGGAAGTGGTCCGTAATAGGTTGTGTGATGCGCCGTCGCCGTCGGTCGCCCCCTACCGCGAGAACCGACCGCACGACCCACGGTCGCCACCGCCGAATCCGTCGCGTTTATCGGTGGGCACCCGGAACGTGGCGGTATGCGGATGCGCCCGCTCCACGCCCGATACCCGTTTTTCGCCGCGGCCAGAGAGGCGGTCGAATCGGCCGACGTCGCCATCGCGACGCTCGTCGCCGAGGACGCCCCGGCCGTCGAGCGTGGCGTCGACCGCGTCGAACGCGCCCTCATGGAGGGCACAGTCGAGCCCGACCCCGACGAGGCCTACGCGTGGGAGACCCAGACGGAACTGCTTTCGTACCCCATCTCGCGCATCATCGTCTCGCTCGTCGAGACGCCCGCGGCGGTGGACAAGTACGCCCGCGCCGAGGCCGACACGGCCTACGAGCGCATGCTCGCCGACTTCGACGCCGGCGACGACGACGTCCACGGCGAGGCCCGCGCGAGCCTCGACGACTTCCTCCGCGAGTTCGACCTCGAAGACGCGGTGCGGGCCGAGTCGAACCGGAACCGGAACAGCCGCCGCGCGCCCGACCACTACTGGGTCGACGTTGGGCCGTACCTGACCTACTCCGACACCGACTGGGGCGCTGAGTGGCGGCTCGTCAACCGCTCGCTGGCCGACGGCGCGGTCCGCGTCACCCGCGAGGAGCTCTCGGAACTGCTCCGCGAGGCGGTCCGCCGCCGGGTCGCCGAGGGGCTTCCCTTCGCCGTCCGCGGGAGCGACGCCGGCGACCGACTCGCCGACGCGCTCAAACCCCACGTCGAGCGCCTGCGGAACCTGCTTTCGGACCGCGGCGCGGTCAACGTCGTCTACGTCGACGCGGTCGACCCCGACCACTTCCCGCCCTGCGTCGAGGCGCTGTTGGCGCGGGCGCAGGACGGCGAGTCGCTCCCGAACGAGGCGGCGTTCGCGCTCGCGGCGTTCCTCGTCGGCGTCGGCCTCGAACCCGAGGCAGTCGGCGGCGTCGTCGGCGACGCGAACGCCGAGGAGCTCACAAAGCGGGCGACCGTCCTCGCGGACTCAAGCGGGTCGCAGTACGCGCCGCCGACCTGCGAGACGATGCAGGCGTACGACCTCTGTGTGAACCGCGACGAGCGCTGTGACACCATCAAGCACCCGATGAACTACTTCGAGACGGCGACGGCCGACACCGACGCGGCCGCCGCGGACGAAGCCGCCGACTGACGAGGGGTGCGAAGAGCGTTTCTGCGGGCCGTCAGGGGACCGCCGAGCGTCGCCGCGACGCGTCGAGCCCCCACGACGGCGACCGCGTCACCGAAACCGACCGGCCGGGTTAGGAAGAACGCGACAGCCAAACGCCGATACCAGCCATCACGAGGACGAACGCCGTGATAGCGCCGACGAGTGCGAACCCGCCGGTGGAGACGAGTCCACTCTGGTTGTAGGTCGCACCGATGCCGACGAGGAGCGCGACAAACACCCCGACTGCGACGATGGAGACGGCAATCTTCCGCCGCATCTCCGCTTCGATAGCCATGCGACGACGTATCCGCGGCCGTTCTAAAAGGTCTTCGATGGGCGGATGCCCGACGAGAGCCACTCACGCGCCCGATTTTCCACGCGGAACGAGGGTTTAGGTCGTTCGGGAACCGACACTCAGGTGACGGAAACCGACCCCGAACGGACGCTCGGAGGGTCGGACTCCCGCACCACCATGACGCACATCGCACACACACCCGCGTCGACTCGCCGCTCGGTGCGCCGCAAGACCACGCTCCCGTCCGACGGACTGGTCGGGCGCGCCCGCCGCGCCCGCGTCGAACCGATGGCCGTCCGGCCGCTCCGCGACGGTCGCTACGTCGTCGAAACCGACGGCGGCACCTACGTCGTCGACGTGGAGGCGCGCACCTGCACCTGCCCCGACAACGCCATCCGGCGCGCCCGCTGTAAGCACCTCCGCCGGGTCGCCATCGAAATCACCCGCGGCGAGGTCCCGCCGCCGGGCCGCCGGAGCGCCACCTGCGCCGTCTGCGGCGACGAGACGTTCGTCCCGATGGACGCGACGGGCCCACAGCTCTGTCCCGACCACGAACACCGCGCCGGCGACCTCGTCCACGACCGCGAGAGCGGGAGCCTCCTCGTCGTCACGCGGGCGCTCGGCACCCGCGCCGACGAGACGCCGACCGAGACGGGACGCCTCGTCTCGGCGTACGAGAGCAATCGCGACTACGGCGACCACGAACCGGCCTTCGAGGCCGTGTATCTGGACTCACTGCCGGTGAACGCCGGCCTCGCCGACCTCGGCGAACTGCACGTCTATCGGTTCCCCGCCTCGCGGCTCAGCCGCGTCGAACGCGGCTTCGTCGGCGCTCGCACGCTCGGCGGACGACTCGCTCGGGCGTGAGCGGAGAACAGCGAGCCGAGAACGAGACGCCGCGCCGCGGCCTCAGTCGCCGCCGAGTCTGGTCTGGGTCGGGCCGCCGGTAAAGGACTCGAAGTCCTCGCCCTCCGCCAGCGCCGTCTCCTTTTTGACGCGGTAGTTCCCGCCGTCTGTCACGTAGAGGTCGCCGGGGTGGAAGAAGTACCAGTCCTCGCGGTCGAATCGGACGGCGATGCGGGCCTTCGCGCCGAAGTTCCGCGAGAAGTAGACGAGCGCTTCGACCTCCTCGCCGCTCAGGTAGATGGGCCGACCGCTGGAGGCCTTCGCCTCGATGGCGTAGAAGATTTCGCCGTTGCCCGCGAGCACGTCGGGGAGTTCGCGCGTCGTCGCGCTCCCGGAGGCGGGAGCGCGCATGACCGCGAACCCGGCCTCGTCGAGAGCGTTGACGAGTTCGCGCTCGCGTCGGTCTCCCTTTCTGTTCGAAGACATGCTCATACGTCAGTAAGTCGCTGTGATAAAATAGGCGGAGCAGTCCGCCAGTAGAGCGTTCGACTGCGGTTCAAACCAGATGAGATATACCGTTTCGACCTACAAATTCCGACACAGTAGGTAGACTGGTCCTGATGAGCGAAACACTGTACATTTTTGTCGACGAAAGCGGGCAGTACGCGCAGGGGAGCCATTACGTTGTGGCAGGGTGTTGGTGTGTTTCCAGTAGTCGACCGGGTAACGTGTTCCAAAATGCGGTGAGCCAGTTAGTTGAATCGCTTACGACCAGTTACGGATACGGTGGCACAGTTAATGAACTCAAAGGGACAAGTCTACCAACCGAACATCTTGGAGAGCTTTTGCGGAACTTAGAACAGTACAGTTATAACGATGGGACAGTCGGCCATGACGGAACGACATGGAATCACGCACGACCGTTTGCTTGTACGTATCATCATCTTAATCCGACTGTCGGAACCGAATTGCTAGCTGATTATCTCCCGAGACCTGACGCTCCGCAAGCGCTACAAACGCTTGCACTTGCAAAAATCCTCAACCCGCTCCACCATCGCGCACGAATCGACCTCAGCGATATCGACACGATACGCTTAGTCCCTGACGCGGAAGTGTGGAATACGCCCGCCTCACGAGTATCGTCTGCACTGCAACAGCATGGTCAACTAGAGATTCCGGATATCGAAGTTAACACGAGAGACAGCGCCAAAACACCCGGAATACAAGTCTCAGATATGATGGCATACAGCCTGCGAACAAACTATAAGAGCGGAAACTGCCAGAGTGCGGAGAGGTTTCTCTCCGAGATTCAGTGTTAAACTAAGAAACTCAGTGGGCTGGGAAGTCTCATACCCCTTCACAGAGGGATCATCGTCTTCTCTTCCACTGGTCGGACAGGCTAGGAAGTCTCATACCCCTTCACAGAGGGATCATCGTCTTCCCTTCCGTCCTCACGATTGAGTGTAGCCCAACCAATAACATAAATGTTGTCACAACCACTCAATCGGGGAAGTACCGTGGAAGTGCTATGTCCCGTGGGCCCAGCTACCCATGTACTCGCGCTGTTCGTCGGTCATCGAGTCGAACTCGATGCCCTCGGCTTCGAGCTTGATTTCGGCGACCTCGCGGTCCAGTTCGTCGGGCACGTCGTGGACGCCGGCGTCGTAGGCGTCGCCGTTCTCGACGAGTTCGCGGACGACGACGGCCTGCACGCCGAACGACTGGTCCATGACCTCGACCGGGTGGCCGAGGGCGATGGGCGACGCGAGGTTGACGAGGCGGCCCTCGGCGAGGACGTTCAGGCGGCGGCCGTCTTCGAGTTCGTAGGCGTCGACGCCGTCGCGGGCCTCGTACTCGTCGACGGCGAGGTCCGACAGTGCGTCGAGGTCGATTTCGATGTCGAAGTGCCCGGCGTTGGCGAGCAGGACGCCGTCTTTCATGTTCTCGAAGTCCTCGCGGGTGATGACGTCGCGGTTGCCGGTGGTCGTGATGAACACGTCGCCGACCGCCGCGGCCTCCTCCATCGGCATGACGTCGTAGCCCTCCATGTGGGCTTCGAGCGCGCGGCGGGGGTCGACCTCGGTGACGATGACGTTCGCGTTCTGGCCGGACGCCTTCTTGGCGACGCCCTTGCCGCAGTAGCCGTAACCGCCGACGACGACGTTCTTCCCGGCGTACGAGAGGTTCGTCGTCATGGCGATAGTGGCCAACGACGACTCGCCCGTGCCGTGGACGTTGTCGAACAGGCGCTTCATCGGCGTGTCGTTGACGGCGAAGACGGGGTAGTTCAGTTCGCCGTCTTCGTCCATCGCGCGGAGGCGGTGAACGCCGGTCGTGGTCTCTTCGGCCCCGCCGACGATGGTGTCGATGAGTTCGGGGTACTCCTCGTGGATGGTGAACACCATGTCCATTCCGTCGTCGACCGTGACGGTCGGCTCGTGGGCGATGACGGCGTCGATGGCCGCGTAGTAGTCCTCTTCGCCGACGCCGCGGACGGCGTAGGAGGTGATGTCGTCGTTGGCGTCGAGCGCCGCCGACACGTCGTCGTGGGTCGAAAGCGGGTTACAGCCGGTGATGGCGACTTCCGCGCCGCCGAGCGCCAGCAGTTCGACGAGGTTCGCCGTCTTCGCCTCGACGTGCATGGCCATCCCGATGACCTCGCCGGCGAGCGGCTGTTCCGACTCGAACTGCTCGCGGAGCTCCTGCAGGATGGGCATGTGCTGGAGCGCCCAGTCCATCTTGCGTCGTCCCTCGGTCCGGGCGGCCTCGACGTCACGAAATTCCATTTCGTGGCCTGCCGAGGAACCCTCGGCAACGTCTTCGAGGTGCTCGGAGACGGGAGCGTAGTGTTCGCTCATACCCGTAGGTTCGGAGAGGGGTCCGAAAACCCTACCGAAGGCGGTCGCCGCCCCCGAATCTACAAGTGTCAACCGGGAGATTGTATCGCCGAGGGCCGATGCTCGTCATAGAAAACGGCAAGACGCTCGCCGAACAGGAGCTGTTCGCCCTGATGAGCGCCCCCGCGGTTCCGGACCTCCTCCGCGTCGCCGACGAACCGCTGACGGTCAAAGAGCTGAGCTGTCGGGCCGACGTGCCGCTGTCGACGGCCTACCGAGAGGTCAAACGACTTCACGAGGCCTCGCTGTTCGAGAAGTCCATCATGGTCGACCACAGCGACGGGCGACACGTCGCACAGTATCACCGGACGTTCGAGCGCATGGAGGTCAGCGTGACCGACGACGGACTGCGCATCGAGTTGGCCGGGTAGCGAGGTCGGAGGGCGGTGCGGGCGGACCGGACGGCGGGGGGTCAGACGGTGGGGGGTCAGACGGCAGGGCTTCAGACGGCGGCGGGCCGGACGGCGGCGGTTCAGACGCGCTCGCGGAGCGACGCGACCGCCTCTCGGGCGCGGGCCATCGCGGCGTCCTCGTCGAGCGTCAGCACCTCGCGGTCCCGCATCAGCACCCGGCCGTCGCAGACCGTGTGGCGGACGTCGGCGCCGCGGGCGGCGTACGCGAGGTGGCTCACGAGGTCGTTGGCGGGCGTGAGGTGCGGCGCGTCGAGGTCGACGACGGCGAGGTCGGCCGCGCCGCCGACTTCGAGCGCGCCGCCGGGGAGGTCGACCGCGGCGGCGGAGCCGGCGGTCGCCATCCGCACCACGTCGGGGGCGGCGACGGCGCTGGCGTCGTCCGCGGCGAGCTTGCCGAGCATCGCGGCGTCGCGCATCTCGTCGAACATGTCGAGGTCGTTGTTCGAGGCCGCGCCGTCGGTGCCGAGCCCGACCGCGACGCCCGCGTCGAGCAGTTTCTGGACGGGAGCCATGCCGGAGGCGAGCTTCATGTTCGACGCCGGGCAGTGGACGACGCCGGTGCCCGCCTCCGCGAGCAGGTCGATTTCCGCGTCGTCGACGTGGACGCCGTGGGCGAGGAAGTCGTCGCCGGTGAGCATGCCGAGTTGCTTCGCGTACGCGAGCGGACGTTCGCCGCGCTCGTCGACGATGGGGTCGACCTCGTCGGTCGTCTCGTTGGCGTGGTAGTGGACCGGGATGCCCTCGTCGTGGGCGTCGGCGACGAACTCGCGGAGGTACTCCTCCGCGACCGTCGTCAGCGAGTGGGGCATCGCGGCGGTTCGAATCCGGCCGTCGGCCGCGCCGTCGAACTCGCGGGCCACGGCGAGGCTCTCGTCGATGTCGGCCCGCGCGTCCGCGTCGTCTTTCCCGAGCGTGACGACGCCGTGGCCGAGGCGGGCGCGGAGGCCGGCCTCCTCGACCGCGGCGGCGATTTCGGGGACGTGGAAGTACATGTCCGCGAACGCGGTGGTCCCCGATTTAATCATCTCCACGAGGCCGAGTTCCGCGCCGGCGCGCACGTCCTCGGGCGTGAGCGCGGCCTCAGCGGGCCAGATGTCCTCGCGGAGCCACGCGTCGAGCGGCTTGTCGTCGGCGTAGCCGCGCAGGAGCGTCATCGCCACGTGGCAGTGGGCGTTCACCAAGCCGGGCGTGACGAGACAGCCCTCGGCGTCGAGCGTCTCGTCGGCGTCGGTATCGAGGTCCGCGCCGACGTCGAGGACGGTTCCCTCGTCTCGGTCCACGAGTACGTCCGCGTCCTCGACCGTCGCGTCGGGGCGGAGCACCTGTCCGCCCGCGATTCGGAGCGTGTTCATGTCGCTCGTTCGGGTCGGCGGGGTGGTGAATCCACCGTCTCGCGGCCGCGGGGGGCGAACAGCCGTTTCGGCGCGGAGCGGGCCGGATACCGGCGGTAGTCCGATTCCCGAAAATCGAGAACGAGCACTCCCCCTTAGGTCCGAACCCCCAGTATCGGGGGACATGGAGCCCCCGTCGAACCTCGCGCTCGTTCCGGGGCACGTCCAAGCGGGCGGTCCGTGGATGACCGCTGTCGTCGTCCTCGCGGGCGTCTCGTCGGTCACGCTGGCCGCGCTCGGCGTCGCCGTCTTCCTCCGGCGGCGGACGCGGTCGCACCTGCTCGTCGCGCTGGCGCTGTTGGCGTTCGCGTCGCGGGCGGCCGTCGCGGCGCTGACGCTCACCGGCGTCCTCTCCGAGTTCGACCACCACGTGGTCGAACACCTCTTGGACCTCGCGATGGCCGGTCTCGTCCTCGCGGCCATCTACTACGCCCGGAGCATCGAGCGCGAGGCGGGGGTCAACGACCCATGAGTGAGACACGAACCCGCGTCGCCGACCACATCAAGCACAGTCCGGGAGTCCACTTCAACGAGCTCGTTCGCGCGCTCGACCTCGCTCCCGGCCAGGTACAACACCACGTCCGCAGACTGCTCTCCGACGAGACGGTTCGTCGCGCCGAGTTCTACGGGCGGACGCACTACTTTCCCCCGGAGTTCGACGCGTGGGAGCGCGGCACGCTCGCGCTCGTCCGCCGGGAGACCGCCCGCGACATCCTCGGCCACCTCCTCGAACACGGCGACGCCCGACCCGACGACGTGGCCGACGACATCGGCGTCGCGCGCAGTACGCTGGAATGGCACCTCGACCACCTCGTCGAGCGCGACGTGGTCCGCAAGGAGCGCGACCTGCACAACCGCGTGACGCTCGTCCTCACCCACCCCGAGCGGACGACCCGACTGTTGGACGACGTGTCGCCGTCGCTCCCCGAGCGGTTCGTCGACCGGTTCGACCGCCTGCTCGACCACCTCGTCGAGGGATAGCGTCGGTCCGCAGGGGGCGTCGACATCTCTACACCTCGCCCGCCTCGGAGCCGTCTCGGAGTCGTTCGATGCGCGACGCCAGCGACGGCTCGAACGAGAGACGCGACCCCGCGCGGCCGGTGTCGACCTCGTCGGCGGTCGCGTCGAGCGCGTCGGCGACGGCCGCGCGTCCGAGCCGTTCTGCCGCCGCCTCGTCGCCCCGGTAGATGAGTCGCTTACTGGCGTACTCGCCGGTCACGAACAGTATCACGCCGATTCCGGCGGAGACCAAGAACGACAGGGCGAATCCGAACGGCGGCCACGCGACGCCCACGAAGACGAGCCCAGCCACCACGCCCACCGTGAACAACCGAAGCTCGAAGACGTACCGAGCGACCCGCCCGGCGTCGACCGCGAGGAGCGCCGAAACCGTCTCGTCGTCGTAGCGGTCGAGAAGCGAGTCGGTGAGAAAGAGCGTCTTCCGACCGAGCGGACCGCGGACGAGGTGGTCCGAGCGGTGGCCGCCGCCGTCGAGGAGGCGAATCCGAGCGACCGAGAGACCGGCGCGGTCGCACAGGCGGTCGAGTCGCTCGCGCGTCGCGTCGTCGGGGACCGCCGTCGTCTGCGAGACGCCGACGAGCGGTGCCGAAAAGACGTATGCGGCGGCGACGAACGCGAACAGGGTGAGCAGGCCGCTGGTCTCCAAGACCCGGAATTCGACTTCTATCACGGTCACCACGCAGAAGACGAGCGCCGCGATGACGAGGTGGTAGCGGAACATCTTCGCGGCGACCGTCCCCGCGCCGATATCGACGCCGCGCACGCGCCTCGCCACCGGAAACGCGCCCATGTACGAGACGGTCGCCACGACCGCGGCACCGACGCCGACGAGCGCCCAGCCGAGAATCGACCACGGCCAGTCGGTCGGGAGGCCGACGGCCGCGAGGAGCGCCCGGTCGGCGTTCGTCCACCAGACGACGCCGACGAACAGTATCGCGGCGTAGAGCCAGTTGCTTCGAACCCGCTTTCTGAACCGCTGGATAGACGAATCGCGACGCTCGTGGAACCCGGCGCTGAGCCGCGACCAGCCGGCACCGAGGAGGGAGACGCCGACGAGCGCGCCGGCGAACGTGACGAGAGCCATACGTGACAATCCACAGACGTGTCAAAAACCGTTCCGGCTTGCGAAAGTCAATTACCTCCGGGCCGTGACGGGGAGGTATGCGAATCGCCGTGCCCAACAAGGGCCGCCTGCACGAACCGACGATTGAACTCCTGGAGCGTGCGGGACTGCACCTCGACAACGGTGCCGAGCGCAAACTCTACGCCGGGACCGTCGACCCCGACGTGACCGTGCTGTTCGCCCGCGCCGCCGACATCCCCGAGTACGTCCGTGACGGGGCCGCCGAGGTCGGCATCACGGGCCTCGACCAGGTCCGCGAGTCGGGCCACGAACTCGAAGACCTGCTCGATTTGGAGTACGGCAACTGTCGGCTCGTCCTCGCCGCGCCCGAGGACGGCGACATCGAGACCGTCGCGGACGTGTCGGGCAAGGTCGTCGCCACCGAGTTCCCGCACATCGCGCGGACCTACTTCGAGGCGGAGGGTATCGACGCCGAGGTCGTCGAGGTCACGGGCGCGACCGAACTGACGCCCCACGTCGAGATGGCCGACGCCATCATCGACATCACCTCGACCGGGACGACCCTCCGGGTGAACCGCCTCGCCGTCATCGACGAGGTGCTGTCGTCGTCGGTTCGCCTGTTCGCCCGCCCCGACGTGGTCGACGACCCGAAGGTCCAGCAGTTGCTCATGGCGCTCGAATCCGTCCGCTCGGCGGAGGGCAAGCGCTACCTGATGATGAACGCGCCGCGCGAGAAACTCGACGCGGTGAAGGAGGTCATCCCCGGTCTCGGCGGCCCGACCGTGATGGACGTCGCCGGCGACTCGACCGTGGCCGTCCACGCCGTCGTGAACGAGCGCGACGTGTTCGAGGTCGTCAGCGACCTGAAGAACGTCGGCGCGAGCGACATCCTCGTCACCGAAATCGAGCGGCTCGTCGAGTAAGCGACGCGGCCTCCTGCCCGTCGCGGCCGTCATTTTTTCCAGCGCAACTCCGGCACCGTGACCGACGGGTCGAACCCGAGGTCGCCGCGACGGGCCCGGACGTAGGCCGCGATGCAGACCGCGCCGAGGACGATTGCGCCGACGCCGAGCAGGCCGGCTTCCGGGCCGAACGCGCCGCCGGTAATCGCGTCGGGGCCGCGTTCGGTCGTCTCGACGAGCGACGTGCCGAAGTCGAGGCCGCTGACCGCGAAGCCGAAGACGCCGCCCTGCACGAAGTTCCACGAGATGTGGACGCCCGTCGGGATGGCGAGGTCGCCGGTGAGCGCGTAGCCGAGGCCGAGCATGACGCCCGCGAGCGTGATGCTGAGCGTGCTCGTCAGACCCGCGTTCGGGTTCGTGTAGTGGGCGACGCCGAACACGGCCGACGAAATCACGAGGCCGCCGGTGACCGCCGCGTCCGGGTCGAACCGCCAGCGGAGGCCCTCGGCGACGTCGGTGAGGACGATGCCCCGGAGCAGGAGTTCCTCCGCGATGCCGACGACGACGAAGAACGCCAGAAGCGAGCCGACGCCGAGCAGTCGGTCGACGCCGAGGGGGGCGGGAGAGACCCCAATCCAGCCGGCGGCGACGCCGACGACGAAGACGGCGGTCATCAACGCCGCCCCGAGCGCGAGGCCGAATCCGAGGTCGACCGCCCACTCGCGGTCGAGTCCGAGCCCGAGGGACGCGACGGTCCGCCTATCGACGTACCGCGCGACGACGAGCGCGGCGAGACCGCTCGCGCCGACCGAGACGAGCGAGACGACGAGCGACACGAACCGGCCGGACTCGGCGAGGTCGCCGAGAGCCGCCGAGAGCGAGAGTCCGACCACGAGCGAGACGACCACGAAGACGACGGGCGTCGCGAGCAGTCGGAACGGGGCGCGGGGCCGGCGTTCCGTGTCGTTCCAGAGGAGGCGACGGGGAGACACGGCGAGGGGTTCGACGGCCTCGGTCAAGAAGGTACGGCGGGTGCCTCAGACGGGCGCGGTCATCAGGATGGCGGAGAGGCCGAACAGGACGAGGCCCAGCAGTACCGAGACGACGAAGTGGATGGTCACCACGTACGCCGACAGGCGATTCGACCGGCCGTAGAGGAACTTGACGAAGCCGAAATCGAGGCCGAGCGCGAGCGCGAGTGCGACGAAGGAGTTCCAGCCGAGGGTGGTGAAGACGACGGCGATGGCCGCCGGGGCCGGCCCGATGGCGAACGCCTTCTTGAGTTCCACGTCGCCGAGGACGTTCCGCGCGGCGATGTGGGCGGTGAGAGAGAGGAACAGCGCGAACAGCGCGAACGTTCCGGCGACGGCCGTGACCGGCGCACCGGCGGCCGTCTGCAAGGTGAGCGCGTCCATATCGGCCCGAGGGACGCGACTGACTTAGGTTCGGTCGATTCGAGTTCCGGTCGCGCGGTGCGGCCGGGCGACCCACTGCGTTAGAACGACCCGTTGAGGAGACCGAGTTCGGAGAGGCGCGAGATGATGACGTCGACCGCCGCCTCGGCGTCTTTCGGCTGTTTGCCGCCCGTGATGACGAGTTTGCCCGACCCGAACAGAAGGGCGACGACGCTGGGTTCGTCGAGGCGATAGACGAGCCCGGGGAACTGCTCCGGTTCGTACTCGATGTTTTCGAGCCCGAGTCCGATGGCGATGGCGTTGAGGTTCAGGTTCTCGCCGAGGTCCGCGCTCGTGACGATGTTCTGAACGGTGATTTCGGGGTCGTCGTCGACCGGAATCTGAAGCTCGCGGAGCTTGTCGAAGACGATTTCGAGGCTCTCGTGGACGTCGTCGGTCGACTTCGCGCCGGTGCAGACGATTTTCCCGGACCGAAAGATGAGCGCCGCCGACTTCGGCTCCTGCGTGCGGTAGACGAGTCCCGGAAACTGCTCGGGGTCGTAGTCGGCGCCCTCGAGGTCCATCGCCACGCTCTGGAGGTCGAGCTCTTGGCCGATTCCCGTGGAGGCGACGACGTTTTCGATGTTGATTGTGTCCTTGGGGTCGGTCATACAACGATTTAAGGCACGTATTTAAGGTTTAAAAAGATTGGTGCAGGGAATTGACAACTTACGCGCGGCGGCGAATAATCCGGGCGTTTCGGGCGGTGACGACCGCGCCGAGAACTGTCAACGAGAGTGGAACTGCGAGGCGAGCGACCGCCGGCCTGAGCGCCCAGTAGGCGGCGAAAAACAGCGCGACTGAGACGAGCTTCAACGCCGCGAACGAGCCGGGGCCGGGGTCGCCCCCGGAGATGCGTCGCACGATGGGGTTTCCTTCCTGCACGCCGGCCGTCCTGACTCCGAGGACGGTCGTGACGTAGTCACCGAGCCCGTAGGTGAGTGCCGCCGCGCCCCAGAGGATGGCGTCGAGAGAGGCCATGCGGGGGGATTCGGAGCGTCCAGTATAAGTCTCGCCGTCGTCGGGCTGTCGGGTTCATCGGGGTCGCGGTCGGTCCGGGCCGGCCGGCGCGCCCGCGGGCGCGACGACGACCGATACCCTCATTTCCGCGGCCCGTCAGGTCCGAGCGTGTACGGACTGGAACTCGCCGGCGAGGAAGACGCCTTCGCCGCCCGCGAGGCCGAGGCGGCCGCGACGGGCGTGACGGTCGTCGCCCCGGGCCTCGCCACCGCCCGCGGCGTCGAACCGGAGCGCGCGCGGCGACTCGCCTACACCCGTCGCGTCGTCGAACTGGTCGGGCGGTGTGACCCCGACATCGAGGCCGCCCGCGCCGTCGTCGCGGCGGCGAACGTCGACCGCGAGGGGACCGTCGCCGTCCGCGCCCGCGACGTGCGAGGGCTCACCGATATCAGTACGACCGACGCCGAGCGCGAACTCGGGTCGGCGCTCGTCGAGCGGGGCTTCGGCGTCGATTTGGACGACCCCGACCACGAGCTTCGGGTCTACTTCTCCGAGGACGCCTGTCTCGTCGGCTGGACCGCCGTCGAGGCCGTCCGCGACTTCGCCGACAGGAAGCCGACCGACCGACCGTTCTTCCAGCCGGGGAGCATGGCTCCCGTGGACGCCCGCGCCTTCGTCAACATGGCCGGCGCGGAGCCCGGTGCCCGGATTCTGGACCCGATGTGCGGTACCGGCGGCGTCCTCCTCGAAGCGGGCCTCGTCGGTGCCGACGTGGTCGGCGTCGACGCCCAAGCGAAGATGGTCGGCGGCGCGCGGGAGAACCTCCGTCACTACGTCGGCTCCGGCGACGTGGTCCGCGGCGACGCCACCGCGCTCCCCTTCAGCGACGACTCGATGGACGGCGCGGTGTTCGACGCCCCCTACGGCCGGCAGTCGAAAATCGCGCGCCACTCGCTTTCGGACCTCGTCGGCGGGGCGCTGGCTGAGGTCCGCCGGGTCGCCCCAGAGTGCGTGATGGTCGCCGACCGGTTGTGGGCGGAGGAGGCCGAGAACGCCGGCTGGGAGGTCGAACGGGTGTTCGAGCGGCGGGTCCACCGGTCGCTGGTACGGTACGTGCATCTCCTGCATCGGTGAGCGGAATCGGCGGCCGACTAGCCGTCGCAATCAACAGTGTCCATTCAGCCGCCCGACATAGCTATCCGCCAGCGCGTCGAAGCGAGCGCATGCTCCGTAGGGTTCGAACCGCTGTCGCCGAGGCGTACGACCCCGACCCGCGGGCGGCGACTATCGTCGCGATGGGGTCGGCGTTCCTGCTGTTTTCGCTCCTGTCGTACCCGAACGGTTCGAATCCGTACTATCAGTTCGCCCTCGTGGTGTCGGTCCTCTCGCTCGTCGTCTCGGTGGCGATGCTCGCCGTCGAGACGCTCCGGTAGTCAAGCGGGCCGAGACAGCTACAGCACTTCCTTCTGGAGCGTGAGGTCGCCGTCCGAGCCGACGCGCACCATCACGAACTCGTAGTCCCGAATCCGTTCGTCGTACGCCACCTCGCCGTCGACGAGGAGTGTCACGTCGCAGGTCTCGGCGTCGACCTGCCGGGTGAGCGTCACCGTCTCGCCGGACGAGAGTTCGATGTCGTCCTCGCGGCACGCGGGTTGCAACACGACCTCGCCGGAGAAACCGCCGCTGACCCGGACGCGAACGAGTTCCGACCCCTCACAGAACTGCGGCCACCCGCAGTCGTCCGCGGTGGTTGCCGCCTGTCCGGATTCGGTGGTCTCCGAGTCGGTGGCGGTCGTGGTCGTGGTTGTCGTCGTTTCGGTCGTCGTCTCAGTTGAGGATTCGGTGGGGTCGCCGAGACACCCGGAAATGAAGGCGAGCGAGCCGAGAGACGCGAGGACCCGTCTGCGGTGCATGAACTGTGTATTTTCTGTCAGAACAACTATCTTGTGTCGGCGGATAGCCCGGACGCTCGTCCGGCTATCGCCGCGCCAGCACCGTCTCGCCCGCCCGCACCGACTCGCCTTTTTCGACGACCACGTCCCCGGAGCCGTATTCCGGCGGCAACAGCACGTCCGCCCGCGAGCCGAAGTCGATGTGTCCGAGTTTCTGTCCGCGAACGAGTTCGTCGCCGGGCGCGACGTACGAGTGAATCCGGCGGGCGAACGCGCCGGCGATGAGCGACACCTCGTGGTCGCCCCCGTCGGTGCCGAGTTCGATGTCGACGCGCTCGTTGCGGTCGGAGTCCTTCGAGAACGCCGGCCTGTGCGCGCCGGGGCGGTGGGTGACGGTCCGGACCGCGCCGGAGACGGGCGCGCGGTTGACGTGCACGTCGGTGACGTTCATGAACACGCCCACGCGGACGCGGCCGTCCTCGACGCGAATCACGGAGACGCGCCCGTCGGCGGGGGCGACGACGCCCGGTTCGTCGGGCGGCGAGCGCTCGGGGTCGCGGAAGAACCAGAGGACGAACGCGCCGACCGCGAGAAGTACGGCCCCGAGCGGCGGGAAGACGACCGCCGCGACCGCCGCGCCGACGAAGGCGGGAAGCGCGAACCGTCGGTAGCCGGGTGCGAACTGCATTATGCCTCGCCGCGGACGTCCGCGCCCCAACTCGTGAGGAGGTGGGTGATGTGCAGGCGGTCGTCGATGCCCGTCGAGATGTCGAGGTCGACCTGCCCGGCGAGTTCGTGCAGGCGGGCGAGTTCGCCGCCGGCGAAGCGCTCGGGGGTGGAGTCGGCGACGCGGAGGATGTCGCGGAGGAGTTCCTGCCCCTCGTAGCCCTCGTCGTCGAGGAGCGTCGTGAGGGTCTTGCGGGCGTCCTTGATGTCGCCCTCGCGGGCGTTGATGAGGAGCGTCTTCAGCTCGTCGTCGAAGCCCACGTCGCCGAGGGCGGCGTGGACCGTGGACATGGTGACCTCGTCGGCCTCGGTGGCCGTCCGCTGGGCCGAGAGGATTGCCTTGCGGACGTTCCCGTTCGAGGCGTCGGTGAGGAACTGAAGGCCGCCGGCGTCGTAGTCGACTCCCTCGGCGTCGAGGATGTCGGCGAGAAGCGCTTCGAGCGCCTCGTCGTCGGGCGCGGGCATGGGAACCGGGAAACACCGCGAGCGAATCGGAGGGATGAGCTTCGAGGGCTGGCGCGTGATGATGACGAACTGCGTGGTCCGGTGGTGCTGTTCCATCACGCGGCGGAGCGCCTGCTGGAAGTCCTCGCGGATGGACTCGGCGTTGTCGAGGACGATGGTCTTGTACTCCCCGGACATCGGGGCGTAGCTGGCGGACTCCTTGAGCACGCGGTTTATCATGTCGCGTTTCGCCATGCGACTGCGGCCGTCGAGGAACTGCTCGAACCGCGGGTCGGCGCGAATCTGCTTTTTGGTCCGGTTGAAGAAGTCCGCGACGTTGAGTTCGATGAGGTCGTTTTCGGGGTCCGAGTGCGCCTCGCGGGCCAGCGCGCGGACGGCGGCGGTCTTGCCGACGCCCGGCGGGCCCTGTACGACGAGGTTCATCGGTTCGTCCACGGCGCGTCGGAGGCGGTCGCGGACCTCCGGCTGTGGGAGGTCGTCGAGCCCCGGCGCGTGCGTCTCAGTCCACAGCGGCGCGTCCATTGGACTCCGGTAGCAGACGGTCGGGTAAGAATCGGTCGGTCCGGGGCGTCGGACGGATTCGGGGGTCCTGTGGGCGAGCCCCGAGGCCGCGACGGATTCGACGCACGTTTAGTCCCGCCGCGATCATTGTGGTGCATGTCCATGCGCGCGACCTTCCTCGGGACCGGCGGGGCCGTCCCCACCACGGCGCGTGCGCCGAGCGCGTTCCTCGTGAACCGCGACGGCGAGCGCCTGTTGTTCGATTGCGGGGAGGGCACGCAACGCCAGATGATGCGCTACGGGACCGGGTTCGGCGTCAGCCACCTGTTCGTCACCCATCTCCACGGCGACCACATCCTCGGCATCCCCGGCCTGATTCAGACGCTCGACTTCAACGACCGCGACGCCTCGCTTGCCATCCACGGCCCGCCGGGGAGCAAGCGCCACCTCGAAAACCTCGTCCACGCCGGCGGCTACCAGCCCGGCTTCCACGTCTCCGTCCACGAGGTCCGACCGGGGAACGTCGCCTACCGCGCCGACGACTACGAGGTCCGCGCGTTCGACACCGAACACCGGACCGCCTCCGTCGGCTACGCCCTCGTCGAGGACGACCGCCCCGGCCGGTTCGACCGCGAGAAGGCCGAGGCACTCGGCGTCCCCGTCGGCCCGGCGTTCGGCCGCCTCCACGCCGGCGAGGACGTGGAGCTCGAAGACGGGACCGTCGTGCGCTCCGAGCGGGTCGTCGGCGACCCCCGGCCCGGGCGAACCGTCGTCTACACGGGCGACACCCGCCCGCTCGACTCGACCGTCGAGGTCGCCCGCGACGCCGACCTGCTCGTCCACGACGCGACGTTCACCGACGAGGAGGCCGAGCGGGCGAAACAGACCGCGCACTCGACCGCCCGCGAGGCCGCCCGAATCGCCCGCGACGCCGACGTTCGACGGTTCGCGCTGACGCACGTCTCCGCCCGCTACGCCGCCGACCCGAGCCCGCTTCTCGAACAGGCCCGCGAGGTGTACGACGGCGAGGCGTTCGTCGCCGAAGACGGCCAGAAACTGGAGCTTCCGTACGCCGACAGCGACGGCGGCGGGGCCGAGACCGGGGAGTAGCCGGACGGCGAGACGCGCGAAAAAAAGAGATTCAGTCCCGGTGGTCGTCGCAGACGGGGTTGTCGCCGTCGTCGAGGAGGACGACCGGGACCCCGAGGACGACCCACTCGCGGACGTACCGCCGGCGCGTCGTCGCGGGCGACCCGCACTCGACGCAGGCGGCGTCCGCGGCCTCGACGGCCGATTCGATGATTCTCGTCCGCGGGCCGACCGCCGTCCGCGGATACGCCGGGCGTTTGGACAGGAGCGCCGCGAGCGCCGCGACGACCGCGAGGCCGACGACCGGCAGGACGAACCGACCGACGCCGGAGCGCGCGAGGACGCCGACGACGACGAGCAACACGACCGCGGCGGCCAGTTCGCGGAGGAGACGCATCGGCGGTGTCAGTTGCTCGTCTCGTTTTCGGAGCCGGACGAGGACGACGACCTCGACGACGCCGAGTTATCATCCGACGACGAACCGGCGGACGAACTCGACGACGAATCCGACGAGGACGACCGGTCGCTATCGAGCGACCGGACGAACTGCGGGTAACCGCCGTCGCCGACCGGGATGTAGACGGTGTCCGTCTCGTCGAGCTTCTCGATGTACTTCTGGGCCAGCACCTCGTCGGACAGCGACTCCGCGAGGATGCGGTTGGCGTCGGCCTGCCCCTGCGCCTCGATGCGCTTGCGCTCGGCCTCCAACTCCTCGACGGCGAGTTCGTCCTGCTTCTGCTGGCGGCGCTGTTCGGTGATTTCCTTCTGTTCGACCGCCTGCGCGTACTCGGCGGGGAGTTCGACGTTGCGGACCTGCACCGCTTCGAGGATGAGGCCGTCCTCGGCGAACTCCTCGGCGAGTTCCTTCTCGGCGGCGGCCTTCAGTTGGGTCTGGCCCTCGCCGGTGTAGATGACGGTGACGGGCAGTCGGCCCGCCTCGGTCCGGAGCACCGACCGAATCGACGGACGAATCAGTCGCTCTTCGGCGGTGTCGAGCGTCCGGTAGTTGCGGTAGAACTCGACGGCCTGCCCGGCGTCGATGCGGTAGCGGACGGTCACGTCGATGTCCGTCCGGAGGCCGTCTTCGGTCAGGACCGTGATGGCGTCGTCGCCCCGTTTGTCGCCTTCGCTCGTCGACGACGACATCGTGTACGACTGCGGTCGCACCGACAGCGACGAGGTCGACTGCGAGACGGGGTTGACGAAGTGCGCGCCGGGTTCGAAGACGGTGCCGGTGGTCGCGCCCCACTTCTTGACGACCTTGACGTTCCCCTCTTCGACGGGTTCCCACGCGAGGAGCCCGGCGATAGGGGCGGCGATAAGGAGGAGGGCGACGACACCGATGAGGGCGATGCGCGTCAGCGACCGGGAGGTCACCGACGGCGGGTCGGGGATGTCAGAACTCATCAGTTCCATTTCAAATAGCCGAGACTTGTTTGTTTCGTGTCAGCCGTGGGTCGCGGCGGCGGTGTCCCCGGCGGAACCCACTCGACGGCCGCGTCGCGCAAACGCGACACCCGGTCGAGTCGGCACCCGCGACCGGCGTGGAGTATATATTCGGCGCGGCCCTAGTCGCCGTCGTGAACGACCGGACGAGTGCGCTCGACTCGGTCGTCTTCGGCGTCGACATCCAGAGCGGCGATATCCGCGGCGACTCGCCGTCGTACGCGCTGGTCGTGTTGGACACCCGAGACACCGAGTCAGACGAGGTCCGAATCGAACGAGACGTGGTCTCCTTCCGCAAGTTACGCCGACTCATCGAGCGCGACGAACCGCGCGTCGTCGCCACGGACAACATGTACGAGTTGGCGACCGACAAGGACGATTTAGTCCGGTTCCTGCGGTGGCTCCCCCACGGGACGCAGTTGGTGCAGGTGACCGGCGCGGAGCGGCCGGAACCGCTCTCGCGGGTCGCCTCGCGCCACGGCGTCCCCTACGGCAAAGACCCGATGAAGGAGGCCGAGGCCGCGGCCCTGCTCGCCCTCGGCAACGTCGGCTACGAGGTCGCCGCCTTCGAGAACACGACGACCGTGAAGGTCTCTCGCGGCCGCTCGACCGGCAAGGGCGGGTGGAGTCAGGACCGCTACACGCGCCGCATCCACGGGTCGGTCAAACAGCAGACCCGCGAGGTCGAGTCGGCGCTGAAGGAGGCCAACCTCGACTACGAGCGGGACGTGACGGAGAAGTACGGCGGCTACTCGCAGGCGCTTTTCACCGTCGAGGCGCGGCCCGAGGACATTCCCGTGTCCACCCACCGCTCGGGCGACACCCGCGTCGAAATCGAGCGCGAGCGCCGCGACGGCATCGAGTTCGAACCCCTCGTGAAGCGCCGCGACCGCGTCATCGTCGGCATCGACCCCGGCACGACCACCGCCGTCGCCGTCGTCGGGTTCGATGGCCGCGTCCTCGACGTGCACTCGACGCGCACCGCCGACACCGCCGGGGTCATCGAGTGGCTCATCGAGCGCGGGCGGCCCAGTCTCGTCGCCGCCGACGTCCAGCCGATGCCCGAGACGGTCGAGAAGTTCCGGCGGAGCTTCGACGCCGCCGGCTGGGCCCCGCCGAGCGACCTCCCCGTCGACGAGAAGCTCCACCGGACCCGCGAGGTCGACTACGAGAACGACCACGAGCGCGACGCGCTCGCCGCGGCGCTGTTCGCCTTCGACGACCACGAAGACCAGTTCGAGCGCATCTCACGGAAGGTGCCCGCCGACGTGGACAGAGAGGAGGTTATCGCCCGCGTGCTCGGGAGCGAGGAGTCGGTCGAGGCCGTCCTCCGAGAGATGAGCGACGACCCCGACGACGGCGGCGACGACTCCGACGAGGAGGCTCACGAGGAACCCGAGCTCACGCCCGAAGAACGCGAGATTCGGACGTTGCGGTCGCGGGTCGAGCGTCTGGAATCGCACGTCGAGGACCTGAAGTCGACCATCGAGGAGAAAGACGAGACCATCGAGGAGTACAAACAGGAGCTCTCGGACGCCCGCCGCGAGGAGCGTCGCGAGGCCCGGGAGCGCCGGGAGGTCACCCGGCTCGAACGCGAGAACGGCCGGTTAGAGCGGAAAGTCGAGTCGCTCGAATCCGACAAGGCGGAGCTCGCCGACAAGCTCGACCAACTGAAGTCGCTGTGGAAGCTCGACCACTCGAACTTCGCGGAGGTGAACACCGACGGCAGTTTGGTGCCGGTCAAAATCGTCGAGCAGTTCACGAACGGCGCGCTCGACCACACCGCCGAGGAGTACGGCATCGCCGGCGGCGACGTGGTCTACCTCCGCGACGCCAGCGGGGCCGGGCGGACGACCGCCGAGCGACTCGCCGCGTTCGACCCCCGCGTCGTCCTCCGGTCGGGCAACCTCTCGGAAGTCGCAGACGAGGTGCTGTTCGAGGCCGACGTGCCGGTCGCACCCGCCGACGGCGTGACGATTCAGGAGATAGACGAACTCGCCGTGGCGAAGGAGTCCGAGGTGGCCGCCGCCATCGACGACTGGGAAGACCGGGCCGAGGAGCGCCAGAAGGAACAGCGCGAGGAGATGGTCGACCAGATCATCTCCGAACACCGCGCCGAGAACCGGCGCGGATAGCGTCGAGTCGGGTTTTCAGTCGGTCGCGTCGTGGCCGACGACGACGGCGACCACGAGGTACAGCGCCGCGCCGACGAGCGGCAGGAGGAAGGCGACAACGGCCCAGAACGTCGCGTTTCGTCCCTTGAGCGTCGCGTCCCTGTGGACTCGGTACGGGAGGTAGACGTGGAACGCGAGGAAGTAGACGGCGAACCCGAGGATGTACGGGAGGAGGTCGCCGCCGCGGACCGACGCCCACATGACCGCGAGCAGGCCGAAGACGACGAGGATGAGCGCGGCGAAGATGATGGCGGGCGCACGCGTCGTGGTTCCTGAGTCGGACATCACCCGGAGTTGGGACCGGTGGGTGTTGTCCGTTTCGCCCGCGAGCGGCTTCCAGAAGTCATATGCCACGCCCCCGACACCGAACACGTATGGACGCATACGACCTGATCACTCGGAACGCCTCCGAAGTGGTCACGGAGGACGAAGTGCGCGCGCTGGCCGACGACCCCGAGGGCAAGCGAGCGTACGTGGGCTACGAGCCCTCCGGCGTCCTCCATATCGGTCACATGCTCACCGCCAACAAGCTCATCGACCTCCAAGCGGCGGGCTTCGAGGTGGTCGTGCTTCTGGCGGACGTACACGCCTACCTCAACGGCAAGGGCACGTTCGAGGAGATTCGCGAGACGGCCGAGCGGATGAAAGCGCAGTTCATCGCCTACGGCCTCGACGAGAGCCAGACGGAGTTCGTCCTCGGCTCGGAGTACCAGCTCGACGAGAGCTACGTCCTCGACCTGCACGCGCTCGAACTGGAGACGACGCTCTCGCGCGCCGAACGCGCCATGGCCGAGATCAAGAGCGGCGACGGCGTCACCGTCGCGCAGGCGGTCTACCCCATCATGCAGGCGCTCGACATCGTCTACCTCGACGTGGACCTCGCCATCGGCGGGATGGAACAGCGCAAGGTCCACATGCTCGCCCGCGACACGCTCCCGGGCATCGGCGAGGAGTCGCCGACCTGCATGCACACGCCGCTCATCGCGGACCTCGGGACGGGCATCGGCAAGATGTCCTCCTCCGAGGGCGTCACCATCTCGATGGAGGACTCCGCGGCGGACATCGAAGACAAGGTCAACGGCGCGTTCTGCCCGCCGACGGCCGACCCCGACCCGACCGACGAGGGCGAGGAACGCGAGAACCCCGTTCTCCAGATTTTCGAGTACCACGTCTTCCCGCGCTTCGAACGGGTCGTCGTCGAGCGCCCCGACCAGTACGGCGGGAACCTCGACTACGACGACTACGAATCGCTGGAGGCCGACCTCGAATCCGGCGAGCTCCACCCGGCCGACGCGAAGGGCGCGCTCGCGGACTACCTCGACGAACTCATCGAACCGGGCCGCGCGAAGATAGCTGAGTGAGCCAACGCGGGAATCGGCGGCCCGTCAGGCCATCCCGAACATCTTCATTACGCCCTCGGCGAGGCCGCTGGCGACGAGACCGAGACCGGCGACGACGAACGCGAGCCCCGCCGCGACGACGGGCGCTTGATAGGCGACGATACCGATACCCAAGAGCAGGGAGACGACGCCGGCGATACCCTTCGTGCCGAGTTTGTCGAGCATACGACGACGGCGGGTCGGGAGCGCCCTAAACGCGTCGTTCCGTCCGCTTCCTACCGGTCGAACGTCGGCGGATTTAACCATACCCACGTCGAACGCTCGCGCATGAGCGACGACGAGAACGAGAGCCGCCGAGACCTTCGAATGCCGAACGACGACGAAGTGTTCGCCGTCGTGACGAACATGCTCGGGGCCAATCGTATTCGCGTCCGCTGTGCCGACGGCGTCGAGCGGACCGCTCGCATTCCCGGACGGATGCAGAAGCGAATCTGGATTCGAGAAGACGACGTGGTGCTCGTCGAACCGTGGGACTGGCAGGACGAGAAGGCCGACGTGTCGTGGCGCTACGAGAAGTCCGAGGCCGACCAGCTCCGCCGCGAAGGCCACATCCAGTAAGGCGTTCGAGACCGCGCCGACCGACCGGCAACCGACCGCCGACCGATACCGACCCGGAGCCTGTGCCCTTTTTATCTCACCTCCCGTAGCCCTAGTCCAATGACTGACGAGTTCGGCATGGTCGAACCCCAAGAGGGCGAGGCGTTCGGCGACGAGTGGGAGGAGATAGACGTCTCCGACGACGAGGCGGACCGCATCGCGCGCCGCAAGGACCGCGACTTCGACGAGTTCCGAATTCGACTGAAGGACGCCGACCAGTTCAAAGTCGAGCAGTCGGTGTTCGACGACGCGACCTTCGCCGCCATCTACAAACTCGTCCAAGACGGGTACATCGACGCGTTCGGCGGCCCGATTTCGACAGGCAAGGAGGCCAACGTCTTCGAGGCGCTCGGCGAGGACGACACCGACGTGGCGGTCAAGATATACCGCATCAACGCCTCCGACTTCCGGCACATGCGCGACTACCTCGAAGGCGACCCGCGCTTCGAGAACATCGGCCACGACAAGGGGCAGGTCGTCCGCGCGTGGGTCAGAAAGGAGTACGCCAACCTCGAACGCGCCCAGCGCGCCGGCGTCCGGGTGCCGAACCCCATCGCGGTCCAACGGAACGTCCTCGTGATGGAACTCGTCGGCGTCGTCGACGACCGGGCGCGACGGCTCTCGGAGGTGCGCGTCGAGAACCCCCAGACCGCCTACGAGGTGGTCCGCGAGTACATGCGCCGACTCCACCGCGCCGGCCTCGTCCACGGTGACCTCTCGGAGTACAACCTCATCATCCACGAGGGCGAACTCGTCGTCATCGACCTCGGACAGGCCGTCACGGTCCACCACCCCAACGCCGAGGAGTTCCTCCGGCGGGACTGTCGCAACGTGGCCAACTTCTTCCGGCGGCAGGGGGCCGACGCCGACGGCGACTCGCTGTACGAGTTCGTCACGGCCGACGAGGCCGAAGACGGGGACGGCGGAGCCGAGTGAACCGAGGAGAGACACAGACCCGCCGCGAGACGGGTGTGCGACCGAGACACGCGGCGAGTCGCCGAGCGAACGCTTAAACCACTCCGCCGGGTATCGGGTGATATGCAGCACGTCAAGGTGCCGCAGGACCGAATCGGTGTTCTCATCGGCGAAGGTGGCTCGACGCTCCGAGAGATAGAGAGTCGCGCGGAAGTCCGACTCGACGTGGACTCGGAGAACGGAAGCGTCGCCATCGACAGCGTCGGCGACCCCGTACTCGGTATGGTCGCTCCCGACGTGGTTCGAGCGGTCGGCCGCGGCTTCGCCCCGGAGGACGCGATGGCGCTCCTCGACGACGAGATGATGATGTTCGAACTCATCGAGATAGACCGGCACACCCGAAACAAAAACGACATGCGGCGACAGAAGGGCCGCCTCATCGGCGAGGACGGCCGCACCCGCGAACTCATGGAAGAGCTGACGGGTGCCGACGTGGTCATCTACGGCTCGACGCTCGGCATCATCGGCCAACCCGAGGAGGTCGAGGTCGTCCGCCGGGCCGTCGAGATGATTCTCGACGGCGCGCCCCACGGCGCGGTGTACTCCTTCCTCGAACGGAAGCACAACGAACTGACCCAGGGCTTCAACGTCCGGCAGAACAACTGAGACGCCACCGCCGACGAGTCCACCGCCGACACTGCACTCGCCCGCATCGTCTTTTCACCGCACTCGCTTCCGGACTGGCCAGACCGCCCGACGAAACCGACGATAACCGACTCATAAACCGTCGAAACCGGCCGCCGTCGCCGGGGGACGACCGCCCCACCGTGTTGCGTTTTGCCATACCAATAAACGAAGCTTTTTTATAGAATCACAAACAATCAAGCGATGACTATGAGCCAGCGAATGCAGCAGGGTCAGCCCATGATCATTCTGGGCGAGGACTCCCAGCGCACATCCGGACAGGATGCGCAGTCGATGAACATCACGGCCGGGAAGGCCGTCGCAGAGGCCGTACGCACGACGCTCGGCCCCAAGGGGATGGACAAGATGCTCGTCGACTCCGGCGGGCAGGTCGTGGTCACGAACGACGGCGTCACCATCCTCAAGGAGATGGACATCGACCACCCCGCGGCCAACATGATCGTCGAAGTCTCCGAGACCCAGGAAGACGAGGTCGGAGACGGCACGACGACGGCCGTCATCATCGCCGGCGAACTCCTCGACCAGGCCGAGGACCTCCTCGAATCCGACGTCCACGCGACGACCATCGCGCAGGGCTACCGCCAGGCCGCCGAGAAGGCCAAGGAAGTCCTCGAAGACAACGCTATCGAGGTCACGGAAGACGACCGCGAAAGCCTCCAGAAGATCGCCGCGACGGCGATGACCGGCAAGGGCGCGGAGTCCGCGAAGGACCTGCTCGCCGAACTCGTCGTCGACGCCGTGCTGGCCGTCAAGGACGAAGGCGGCATCGACACGGACAACGTCTCCATCGAGAAGGTCGTCGGCGGCACCATCGACAACTCCGAGCTCGTCGAGGGCGTCATCGTCGACAAAGAGCGCGTCGACGAGAACATGCCCTACGCCGTCGAGGACGCGAACATCGCCATCCTCGACGACGCGCTGGAAGTCCGCGAGACCGAAATCGACGCGGAAGTCAACGTCACGGACCCCGACCAGCTTCAGCAGTTCCTCGACCAGGAAGAAAAACAGCTGAAAGAGATGGTCGACCAGCTCGTCGAGGTCGGCGCCGACGCCGTCTTCGTCGGTGACGGCATCGACGACATGGCCCAGCACTACCTCGCGAAGGAGGGCATCCTCGCGGTCCGCCGCGCCAAGTCCTCCGACCTCAAGCGACTCGCCCGCGCGACGGGCGGCCGCGTCGTCAGCAGTCTCGACGACATCGAGGCCGACGACCTCGGCTTCGCCGGCTCCGTCGGACAGAAGGACGTCGGCGGCGACGAGCGCATCTTCGTCGAGGACGTCGAGGACGCGAAGTCCGTCACGCTCATCCTCCGCGGTGGCACGGAGCACGTCGTCGACGAGCTCGAACGCGCCATCGAGGACTCCCTCGGCGTCGTCCGCACGACGCTCGAAGACGGGAAGGTCCTCCCCGGCGGCGGCGCGCCCGAGACGGAGCTCTCCCTGCAGCTCCGCGAGTTCGCCGACTCCGTCGGCGGCCGCGAACAGCTCGCCGTCGAGGCGTTCGCCGAGGCGCTGGACATCATCCCGCGCACCCTCGCCGAGAACGCCGGTCTCGACCCCATCGACTCCCTCGTCGACCTGCGCTCGCGCCACGACGGCGGCGAGTTCGCCGCCGGCCTCGACGCCTACACGGGCGAGGTCATCGACATGGAAAAAGAGGGCGTCGTGGAGCCCCTCCGCGTCAAGACCCAGGCTATCGAGTCCGCGACCGAAGCCGCAGTCATGATCCTCCGCATCGACGACGTCATCGCGGCTGGCGACCTCTCCGGTGGCCAGACCGGCGGCGACGACGACGAAGGCGGCGCGCCCGGCGGCATGGGCGGCGGCATGGGTGGCATGGGCGGTATGGGCGGCATGGGCGGTGCCATGTGAAATTGGAGTAGGTAATCCAATTTCACGTGGGCCACCGAGCTTCGCTCGGTGACGCCGATGTAAATCGCGCCCAGAGAGGCCACCATACACCCACACCCCGACTTCGCATCGACTCGAATCGCTCGGCCGAATTCACGACGTTTTTTGCGGCTTCACGTCCGTTAGCGTCTGCTTTGTCCGCTCGCGCGTCGGTTGGGACGCCGTTAATCGAGCGTCCGCGACGCGGCGTCGTCTGCCGCCCCGAGACGGTAGGCGTATCGGCAAGCGGTTCGCAACAGAAGTTGGCAAATATCTATAAAACGTCCGGTAAGATTCGTGAAACGCCGGTATTCGGCTCTATACTTATCTCTCGAGACAGCCTCTGTCGGGACGTATGTCCCCACCCGAGACCCCGGCGACCGACGCCGACTCGGACGCGACCACGCCCGCGAATCGACCGCCGTTTCTGGCCGTCGTCGCGCCCCGTCTCTCCGAGGCGGCGGCGCTCGCGAGCGCGCTCCTCCCCGGTGTCGTCCCGCTCGTCCGCGCGCCGCACAGCACCTCCTCATCGAACCTCCGGGCCACCCTCGCCGCGATGCGTCGACCGGACGCCCCGCTCGTCGTGGCGACCGATAGCGCGGCCGCCGTCCGCGACGCCGACCGCGTCCACGTCGCCGACGGGGGCGTCGTGGTCGAATCCGGCGCGCCGACCGACCTGCTCGCGGTCCCCGGTGTCTACGCCCGGCGCTACGGTGCCGAACTCGGCGCGAACTTCGCTGACCCGGGAAAGGACGTCGCCGACGAATGACCGCCGCGCCGGGATTGCCGCCCAACCTTCATCTCCTTCGCCGAACGAGCTAGCGGTATGGGCGAGAGAGCGTGTTACCGCGAGTTCTGTCCGGACTGCGACGCGCCGGTGACCATCGTCGACGACGAGTGCCCGGAATGTGGACGAGAGTTGGCCGTCGTCTGAGAACCGTCGTCACTCGGGGACTCGCGCGTCGATGTGATGGACCGCGTGCGGGGAGAGATACCGGCCGCCCGGCACCTCGACCCACCCGTTGACGAGCACGCGGACCGGTCCCTCGTGGAGCACGGACTCCATCTCGGCGTCGCCGTAGACGACCGCGTCGTCTATCGTCTGTTCGAATCGCCCCCCGAACGGGGAGTCGGACGCAAAGACCATACACGAGACAACTATCCAACACGTAATGAGAATGGTGGGAGGTCGCGGTGTTCACGACGATTCGGCAGTGTTCGGGGCGACGCGACGAGGGGGCAGTCGCTCTTTGATTCGAATCCCGCGCGTGGCGTTCCGACACGCCTCGCTGTCGCTCGGCGGTCTCCCACAACGAAAAGAGCGCGACGGGATTCGAACCCGCGACCATCGGATTAGAAGTCCGACGCTCTGTCCGACTGAGCTACGCGCCCTCGATGCCCACAAACCGGTCCTGCAAGAAAAACGAATCGGGTTCTACCCGTCGA
>NZ_JBHTAB010000004.1:113278-269303 GCF_042663345.1 Haloferax chudinovii | reverse complement strand
CCTGTGGAGACTGCGCTCCCTACGGGAACCACCACAGTTCCTGCAAAGCGCGTCGTGGAAGCAGGAAGCCCTACCCTCAAGGAACGAGCCGCGTCAGCGGCGAGTGAGTAGGGTAGGGTAGTTCACAGGTACGGCGCGAGTCCGAGCGCGGAGACGAGCGGAACGCCAGCGACGACCGCACCGACGAGGTAGCCGCCGATTGCGCCGCCGTTGAGAAGCGGCAGGCCGGCGTGCGCCCGACCCTTCATCACGGCCCACATCAGCCCGGCGAACCCGGCGAACGTCCCGACCATGGCGAGGAGTGCCGGGAGGTTGAGCGCCGGGAGCGCGCCGAGGCCGAGCGACGGCGCTTCGGAGAAGAACGCGCTCGAGGCGACCATCACGGTCGGCATGACCGCGTCGCCGAGACCGATGAAGAAGGCGTCGCGGTCGCCGGAATCGGACTCGTCGGTGTCGGTGTCGGTGTCGGTGTCGGCGACGGCGGTCGTCTCAGTCTCGGTATCGCCACCGGCCGCGGCCGCCGGTTCGCCCTCGTCGGTCGCGTTCTCCCCGTCGCCGATTTCGTTGGTGTCGCGGGCGAACTCGTCGTCGAGAATCGAGTACGACAGCGTCGTCGGGATGATGAGCACGACCGGGATGCGGAGGTCCATCACGCCCTCCGCGAGGTCGAGCATGTGTTTGGTCTTGTAGACGCTGATGGCGTCGTAGATAGCGAGGACCGAGAGGAGCACGATGGCGGGCAACAGGCCGAAGCTGATGCCGAACAGAGCGGCCGCGCCCGCGCCCATGAGCGTCCCGGCGGCGTCGATGACGTACCACTCGGGGTAGACCAGAAGCGCGAGCGCGACGGCCGCCGAGAGGCCGACGGCGACGAGCGCGTTGGGAATGAGCGCAGCGAAGACGTACCACGCGAGCAGGCCGCTCGTGAAGACGATGACGAGGCGGATGAGCTGGTCGAGGTCGTACTTGAACGCCGCGAGCATGAACGCGGTCATGACGATAATCGCGCCGATGTAGAGGAGGCTGTTCGTCGGGTCGGCGGGGTTTTCGACCGTCTGGTACCCCTGTTCGAAGAACGTCGGCACGAGGGCGAGCGCACCCACCTGCACGACGAGGAAGATGAGGGCGGCGAGGGCGACACCCCGATAGGCGCGGCGTGACATGGAGGGGGGTTCCCACCCGAGTGGTATGGGGGTTGCGCTCTGGCGTCGTCAGCGAGCGTAGAGCTTGCTCCCGACGAGCCGGGCGGGCGAGTCGTCGTCCGCCGTGACGGCGACGTAGGGACGGTCGACCGGCCCGAACACGTCCACGATGCGGCCCACCGTCGACAGCGACTCGTCGAGGACCATCGTGCCGATGTCCGGCGTGTCGTTGTCGTCGTCGAGGCGGACGATAGCGAGGCCCTGCGCCGTCCGGGAGACCGTGCCGATTCGCCGCATCAGTCGCGGAGGATTCCGACGTAGGCGGCGACCGCCTGCACGATGTCGTTTTTCGTGGCGTCGTCGGCGTTGTTCACGAGGACCCGCCCGCGGGTTTCGAACTCGCGGGAGTACCGTTTGCCCCGTTCGATGACGGCGTCGTAGCCGACCTGCTGGACCGCCTTCGCGATTTCGTCGACGGTCGGTTCCTCGACCGCCGCGGACTGGGCGACCCGCCGACCCTCGCTACGCGAGAGAGAGGCGTCGAGGTAGGCGGGGTAGATGACGTTCTCGACCATACCCGTGTGTCCGCCATCCGACGGTAATACGGTTGTGGTCTCACGGAGCCGAGTCGAGACGGAGCGAATCGGAGACGGTGGTGCTGTCTGCGCGGTTATCGGCGGCGCGCGAGCAGGGCGACCGCACCGACGGCGGCGAGGCCGGCGACGACGCCGAACCCGGGCGCGTCGCCCTCGGTGGTCGATTCCGACGACCCGGTCGTCGCGGTCGCCTCGGTGGCGTCGGTTTCGGTCGCGGTCGCGGTCGTCGCGGTCGCGGTCTCGGTCGATTCCGAATCCGTCGCCGACTCGGTTTCGAGTTGCCGGTAGCGCTCGTAGGCGTCGGGGTGGACCGCTTCGAGAATCGCCTCGCTCGCCTCGATTGCGCGCGGGGCGGGCTGTTGGAGCTTGTGCGCCTCGATGACGATGACGTTGCCCTCTTGCATCGCCGTCGTGCTGTTGTACGCCGGCGTGCTCGGCACGGGGGCGTGGTCGGGGACGACGATGTACTCGGGGTTCATCTGGACGACGAGCTCCTCGTTAATCTGGGCGAAGCCGGTGAGGTTCGCCTCCGCCGCGCCGTTGCGCAGGCCGCCGGTCGTCATGATGTCGGAGATGAACGTCTCCGACCCGGAGGTGTAGCCGAAAAAGGAGTTGAGGCCGACCGGGCGCTCCGCGCCGTCGAGGGCCTGTCGCATGTGCTCTATCGACTCGCGCATCTCGCCCGCGCGCTCCGCGCCCGCCTCGCAGTTGCCGGTCATGCGGCCGACACGCTCGGTCTTGTCGGCGACGGCGTCGAGCGACTTCCCGGATTCGAAGACGACGACCGAGATGTCCGCCGAGCGAAGCTGACCGATGCGGTCGGGCTCGGCGTTGTACGAGGAGTTCGGGACGAGCACGAGGTCGGGCTCGAGGCCGATGACCGCCTCGACCTTGAGGCCGCCGGACCCGGAGACGTTCCCCTTTTCGGCCGCGCCGTCGAGGTACATGGCGTACTGCGAGACGCCGACGACCTCGTCGCGCGCGCCGAGTTCCCACATGGTTTGGGCGGCGCTCGGGTTGGTCGTGACGACTCGCTCGGGGTCCTCCGCGATGGTGACGTCGGTCCCCGTGGCGTCGGTGACGGTCACCGGGAACGTGCACGCTCCGGTCTGGTGCGGTGCCGCTTGCTCTACCGCGGCCGCGGCCGGTGCCGGAACCCCGGCGAACGCGGTCGCGAACACGAGCAGAGCAACGACGAGTTGTCGGTTCACGGTAGTGGCCTCAGCGGCTGTTCAATAAATATTTACCTACTGAAAGCGCGGTTGTGCTCAATGAGCGTTCGAACGCGGGCGACCACGTGGACGCTCGGTCTCACCGGGGTCTTACTTTTCGTCGTCGTCGCGAGCGCCGGTATCGGGGCCGTAACGATTCCGCCGCGGACCGTCGCCGCCATCCTCGCGGACGCGTTGCCCGTCCCCGTCGGCATCTCTCTCGGCGGCGCGACGGCCCTCCCCGTCGTCGGGTCGGTTCCGACGCCGACGCTGGAGTTCGCCTCGCCGTTCGAGTTCGCCGTCCCCAGACCCGCCCGCATCATCGTGCTCTCGGTCCGCCTGCCCCGCATCCTCCTCGCGGCGCTCGTCGGCTTCGCGCTCGCCACCGCGGGAACCGTGATGCAGGGCTTTTTCCGCAACCCGATGGCCGACCCCTCCATCGTCGGCGTCTCCTCCGGGGCCGCCGTCGGCGCGGTCGCGACCATCGTGCTGTCGCTTTCGATTCCGTTCGGGCTCGAGGGCGCGGCGTTCGTCAGCGCCGTCGTCACCGCCTTCGTCGTCTATCTCATCGCCACCGAGAGCGGCCGGACGCCCGTGGCGACCCTGCTTCTCGCGGGGGTCGCCATCCAGACGTTCCTCGGCGCGGTCATCTCGTTTCTCCTCCTCCAGAGCGGTGAGAGCCTCCGGCAGGTCGTCTTCTGGCTCATGGGCCACCTCGCGGGCGCGACGTGGAGCGAGGTCGGCATGCTCGCCCTCGTCCTGCCGCTTCCCTTCCTGGTCCTCGTGGTCCACGCCCGCGACCTGAACGTCCTGCTCCTCGGCGAGGAGGACGCCCACGCCCTCGGCATCGAAGTCGAGCGGACGAAACAGCTCCTCCTCGCCACCGCGAGCGTCGTCACCGCCGCGGCCGTCTCGGTCTCCGGCGTCATCGGCTTCGTCGGTCTCGTCGTCCCCCACATGCTCCGGCTCCTCGTCGGCCCCGACCACCGGGTGTTGCTCCCGGCGTCGGCGCTGGCGGGCGCGTCGTTCCTCGTCGCCACCGACACCGTCGCCCGCTCCGGCGGCGCGGAGATTCCGGTCGGCGTCGTCACCGCCGCCGTGGGCGCGCCCTTCTTCCTCTATCTGCTCCGCACGCGGGAGGTGCGCTCGCCGTGAGCGACCCCGACCGCCCCGGCGAGGCGGACGACCCCGGTTCCGACGACCCCGCTATCGGCTCCGACGACCTCGCTCCCGACTCCTCCGACGCCGACCCCTTCGGCGACGCCGACCCGGCGATTCGCCTCGACGGCGTGTCGGTTTCCCTCGGCGGAACCCGGATTCTCGACGCCGTCTCGGTCGACGTGGGCGAAGGCACCTTCGTCGGGCTCATCGGCCCCAACGGCGCGGGGAAGACGACGCTCCTCAGGACGCTCAACGGCTCGCTCGCGCCCGACGAGGGGTCGGTCCGCGTCGCCGGCGAGGACGTCCACGCCCTGTCGTCGAAGGCGGCGAGCCGGGTCGTGGCGACGGTCCCCCAGACCACGAGCGTCACCTTCGACTTCCCCGTCCGCGACGTCGTCGAGATGGGCCGCACGCCACACCGCGGGCGCTTCGAGGGCTGGCGCGAGCGCGACGAGGCCGCCGTCGACGCCGCAATGCGCCGGACTGCCGTCGAGTCGCTTTCCGACCGCTCCGTCACGGCGGTCAGCGGCGGCGAGCGCCAGCGCGTCCTCATCGCCCGCGCGCTGGCACAGGAGACGCCCGTCCTGCTCCTCGACGAACCGACCGCCAGCCTCGACATCAACCACCAGGTCCGCACGCTCGAACTCGTCTCCGACCTCGTCGCCGACGGGACGACCGCGGTCGCGGCCATCCACGACCTCAACCTCGCGGCCCACTACTGCGACGCGCTCGTCCTCCTATCGGGCGGACGCGTCCTCTCGGCGGGCGACCCCGCGGCGGTGCTCTCCGAGGAGAACCTCCGCGAGGCGTTCGACGCCGAGGCGGTCGTCTCGCGGCACCCCGTCACCGGTTCGGTGTACGTGACCGCCCTCCCGCCGTCTTCGGACGACGCCAACGGTCGGGTCCACGTCGTCGGCGGGGGCGGCACCGGCGCTCGGGCGCTCCACCTGCTGTCGGCGGCCGGCTACGCGCTGTCCGCCGGCGCGCTCAACGAGGGCGACACCGACGCCGAGGCCGCCCGCCGGGTCGGCGCGGACCTCGTGACCGTGCCGCCGTACTCGCCGGTCGACGACGCCGCGCGAGCCGCGGTCCAGTCGCGGGTCGACGCCGCCGACGTGACCGTCGTCGCCGACGTGGAGGTCGGCGACGGCAATCTCGCCAACCTCGAAGCCGCGGCCGAGGCCGACCGACTCGTCCTCGTCGAACAGCGACCGTTCTCGGAGCGGAACTACGCCGGCGACGACGGCTTCGCGGTCTACGAGCGCCTGCGGGAGCGCGGCCGAGTCGTCGAACCGGGCGACCTCCTCTCGGTCGTCGGCGAACTCGCCTGCGACTCGTTCCGGGAGCGCGACGGCGGCGAGGGCAGTTCGAGCGCCGGCCCCCCCGGCTCGGCCGACGGCGAACTGGCCGACGGCGAACTGGCCGACGACGACACTGTCACGGATGGTCGAGCGTCGGACTTATCTTCCCGTTAAGCTGTCGTTGCAGAGCGCTACGCACGGTATATTCAAGCCCTGAGCGCGCGTCTAGTAGTACGATTTCTGAGAGAAACACGGCCATGAAACTCGCACTCATCGGTATCGGACAGGCTGGCGGCAAGGTAGTCGACACCATCGTCGACTACGAGCGACGGACGAACACGGGGTTCGTCGTCGACGCAATCGCCGTCAACACGGCCCGCTCGGACCTTCGGGGGCTCCGAAACATCCCCGAGTCGCGGCAGGTGCTCGTCGGTCTGACTCGCGTCAAGGGACACGGCGTCGGTGCGGACAACGAACTCGGCGCGGAGGTGACCGCCGAAGACGTCGGCGAGGTGCTCTCGATGGTCGACGACCTCCCGGTCCACGAGATTGACGCCTTTCTCGTCGTCGCCGGACTCGGCGGCGGCACCGGCTCGGGCGGCGCGCCCGTCATCGCGCGGGAACTGAAGCACATCTACACCGAGCCGGTCTACGGTCTCGGCATCCTCCCCGCGCGGGACGAAGGCGGCATCTACACGCTCAACGCCGCGCGCTCCTTCCAGACGTTCGTCCGCGAGGTCGACAACCTCCTCGTGTTCGACAACGACGCTTGGCGGAAGACCGGCGAGTCGCTCGAAGCGGGCTACGGCAGTATCAACGCCGAACTCGCACGCCGCCTCGGCGTGCTGTTTAGCGCCGGCGAGGCCGACGGCTCCGGCGCGGTGGCGGAGTCCGTCGTGGACGCCTCCGAAATAATCAACACGCTCGCCAGCGGCGGCATCTCGACTATCGGCTACGCCTCCGTCGAGCTCGACCGCCCGAAGCGCGGGCTTCTCTCCCGGCTCTCCGGCGGGGCGGCCGACGCCGAGGACGGCGGCGACTCGACGAACAGAATCACCAGCCTCGTGCGCCGCGCCGCGCTCGGCCGACTCACGCTCCCCTGCGAGATTTCCGGCGCGGAGCGCGGCCTCGTCGTCGTCGCCGGGCCGTCGGACGTGCTCTCGCGCCGCGGTATCGAGCGCGCGCGGACGTGGCTCGAAGACGAGACCGGGACGATGGAGATTCGCGGCGGCGACTACCCCATGGGGTCGAACTTCGTCGCCGCGGTCGTGCTCCTGTCGGGCGTCTACGACGTGCCGCGGGTGAAAGAACTGCAGGCGGTCGCCATCGAGACCC
Organism: Haloferax chudinovii; assembly: GCF_042663345.1. Lineage (NCBI taxonomy): Archaea > Methanobacteriati > Methanobacteriota > Halobacteria > Halobacteriales > Haloferacaceae > Haloferax > Haloferax chudinovii. The sequence goes on along the minus strand of NZ_JBHTAB010000004.1, from coordinate 262,557 downwards.
AACGCGACATGCTCGCCAAGCGCGAGTCGAGCGCGGCGTCGCTCGACGACCTCATCTCGACCGGCGACGACCGCATCGAACCGCTGTTCTGAGCTTTTTGTTCCTCTCACCTTCGTCCACGGGGAAGGGTCATAGTGCCGCGGTACCAACTAACGAACGATGGCCGAGTACCCGCTGAAACAACGCTTCGTGCTCGACACCTCGCTGTTTCTCTCCGAGGAGATTCGAGACGACGACGAGACGTTCGAGGAGGGAATCGAACGGCTCCTCGACACCATCGCCGCCGCGCGACTGGACCTGAACATCTCGTGTTACATGCCGCCGTCTATCGCCGCGGAGTTGGAACACATCCTGCGCGACCGCGGCGTCTCCGAGGACGTGCTCGGCAAACTCGACACGTGGGTCATCAAGAAACACCCCGACCGCTACGAGGTGTACATCCCCGCCGAGGTCGTCTACCGCTTTATCGACGAGATGTCCGACCGGGTCAACCGCGGCCTCCGGGTCTCGGAGAAGGCCGTCCGCAAGGCCGAGGAGTCGAAACAGCGGTCAAACGGCGGGTCGAAGCTCTCCGATGTGGACAAGGTCATCTCCGACCTCCGGGAGGACTACCGCGGCGCGCTCAGACAGGGCGTCCTCGACTCCCGCGAGGACTTCGACCTCCTCATCCTCGCGCGCGAACTGAACGCCGGCGTCGTCACCGAAGACACCGGCATCATCAGTTGGGCCGCCGACTTCGGCCTGCGAAACCTCCGCGGGCGGGCGTTCCCGACCCTGTTAGAAGAGTACCTCATGGCGCTCGACAGCCCGCGCCCGTGGCACAGGGGCGACGACGGGGTCGACGCCGACCGACTGTAACCTTGCTGTCACTCTCTCCCCTCTGCTACGCCATCGAGTCGACGTCGACGAAGCTCCCCTCGAACGCCGATAGCCACTGAGTCAGTTGGTCTTCGGGCGTCGCGTCCGCCGGGTAAATCGTACACTCCTCGCGCCCGTCGGGATGGGTGGTCAGCCGAGACGCGAGCCGCGGCCGTTCGGGGTGTTCGCCCCCCGAATCCGGCGGGTGAACCGGCTCCGACCCCATCAGCGGTCGCCTCCGAGGGCGACCTCGAGTCCCCGGTCGTCGTTCAGCGACACCGTGACCGACTCGACGCTCGACCGGTACTGGTGGGTGTGGGTCCCGTTGGCCCGCAGTTGAAGCGTCTCTTCGAGCAGGCTCGCCTCCGAGAGCTGTTCGACTTTCCGGTACGTCGTCGACAGCGGGACGTCGCACGCCTCGGAGAGGTCCTGTGCGGTCATCGGCTCGGTCGCACCCTGAAGCGTGGTGAGGATTCGCCGGCACGCGCAGTCCGACAGCGCTTCCAGCACCTGTTCCGCCTCCAGTTCGGCGGGCTTCGGTCCGGTCGCCTTGCGTCTGAGGCCGGTCTGCATGCTCACTCGTAGATTCGCCCGCGTCGCCCGTCGAAGGGTACCCAAAATATACAGGGCGCTTTATACCCCACGAGCGACCGCGGCCCGTTTGACGGGGGCGACGACTGGAAACGGACCACGATATAAAGGCCCAGTGTATCGGGGGTGTTTATATCAGGGCCTGGGGCGACTCCGTACTCTTATGACGAGCGCAGCGGGCATCAGAGCGGAGTTGAAAGTGACGGGGCCGGACGGCTGTCCCGTCGCGACGGTCTCCGAGGGCGACACCTCGGGCTACGCGCTCTCGCGGAGCATGGCTCCCAACGAGGGCGGGTCGGTCGTCGAGGAGTTCGTCTTCGATGACGACGACGAGGTCCCCGAGGAGATGGAGCGGCTGTTCGAGTACGGCGACGGGAGCGTCTACCGGTTCGACCGCGAGGGCGGTATCGGCTGTCCCTGCGAGCGCGTCGAGGCGTTCGACTGCCCGGTCGTGGACGTCCAGACGCGCGACGGCGCGCTGTTTCTGACGTTCCACGCCCCTGACGTGGAGACACTCCGCGACGTGGTCGCCTCCCTCCGGGAGTCGTCGGGAGCGGTGGACGTGCGCCGACTGCTCCAGTCGTCGGCCGACGAGTCGCGGGACCTCGTGTTGGTCGAGCGCGGCCAGCTCACCGACCGTCAGCGCGAGGTGCTGGAGACGGCCCACGAGATGGGCTACTTCGACCACCCGCGGCGCGCGAACAAAGGCGAGGTCGCGACCGAACTCGGCATCACGACCTCGACGTTCTCCGAGCACCTCGCCATGGCACAGAAGAAACTCATGGGTGCCATCCTTCAGGGGTGACGAGATGAGACGTGTCGACGGGGTATCAGTCCCCCGCGAATGCAGGGTGCGACCCCTCGGGCCGCCGCTTCGTACCACTAATCGGTGAGCAACGATGCGCGAGTTCGACGTGACCTGTCCCGAGTGCGGCGAGCGCTACCGGGTCAACGAGCCGATGATGCGGACGCTCCGGGAGACCGGCTGTGTCCTCTGTACCGCGCCGCTGAACGACGCCCCGAAGTCCGCGTGACGCCGACGCCCCCGCCGACGCCGTCGGTCGGCCGGCGGGCTGACGGGTCGCTCCGCCCGCGACGACGCGGCGACAGTTCCGACGACGCAGTTACTCGACGACGACGACGCCGACCATGCCGAGCGTCTCGTGCGGGATGCAGACGTATCTGTACTCGCCGGACTCCTCGAAGGTGTACTCGAAGGTGTGGCCCTCCGAGACGGTGAGCTCCGATTCGAACAGCCCGTCTTCGCGGTTGACGACGTTGTGCGTCCCGCCGTTTCCGGTCCACTCCCAGACGACGGTCGTTCCCGGGGAGACCCGAACCGCGGCGGGGGCGAACGCGTAGCCGCCGCCGTTGCCGGCCGCGCCGACCGCGACCGTGACGCTGTCCTGTCCCGTCAGGTCGTGGACGCCGTCGTAGTTCCCCGTCCGGTCGAACCAGCCGCCGAAGTCCCGCATCTCGTGTTCGGGGGTGTCTTCCCCGTCGGACGAGTCGCCGCCCCCGTCGCCCGCGCCGCCGGAGCCGCCGCCGGACGAACTCGAACAGCCCGCCAAGAGCGCGATACCTGTCGACGCCGCCGTTGCGTGGAGAAACGACCGCCGAGAGACCCGTTTCGTCATTAGCTGGCGCTAGTGAGTGGCCGAACAAGTCGAAAGCTTCGATTCCCACGCGCTGAAAACGGGCGAAACGAGCGTGACCGTCCCGCCCGAAGGCGACGGCATGGACGACGACGGCGACCCGAGGCGACGACCGCGAATCGACGGCAGCCGCCAGTGGGAAGTGTTCTACCGCGACGTTCCGACCGAGCCGATGCGCCACGTCGGAAGCGTGACCGCGCCCTCCGAGGACCTCGCGACCGAGCAGGCGCGGACGCTGTTCGGCGACGGCGACGCGGACCTCTGGCTCGCGCCGGCCGACGAGTTCCTCCGACTCGGCGGGAACGACCTCGCGGCGAAAGGCGAGGGGGCGAACGGCGGGACGGAGCACGGCGACGCCGCGGAAGACGCCCGCGGAGCCGAAAACGGGGTGTCGGCCGAGTGATCTCGATCAGCAAGCTCCTGTGCGGACAGGGAGCCGAGGGCGACGGCCTCCGCTACGACGACCCCGACGCCGACATCGACCAGATTCGCGAGGAGAAACAGAAACGTCCGGTCGTGGTCTGGAACACGACGCGGCGCTGTAACCTCTACTGCGAACACTGCTACGCCGGGGCCGACCTCGACCCCGCGCAAGGCGAACTCTCGACCGCCGAGGCGAAGGGCCTCATCGACGATCTCGCGGCCTACGACGTGCCCGTCCTGCTGTTTTCGGGCGGCGAGCCGCTCGTCCGCGAGGACCTCGTCGAACTCGTCGACTACGCCACCGACGCCGGCATCCGGGCGGTGCTTTCGACCAACGGGACGCTCATCACCGAGGAGAAGGCGCGCGCGCTCCGCGACGCCGGCCTCTCTTACGCCGGCGTCTCCGTCGACGGCTTGGAGGAGCGCAACGACCGTTTCCGCGGGAAAGACGGCGCGTTCGAGGCCGCCGTCCGCGGCATCGAAAACTGCCTCTCGGTGGGGCTCAAGACCGGCCTCCGGTACACCATCACCGAGCACAACGCCGCCGACATGGAGGACGTGGTCGACCTGCTGTACGACGTGGGCGTCGACCGCTTCTGTTTCTACCATCTCGACTACGGCGGCCGCGGCGGCGACATCGCCGACGCCGACCTCGACGACGAGGCCCAGCGCCGCGCCGTCCGCCGGCTGTTCGACATGACCCGCGAGTACCACGCCGAGGGCGAGGAGATAGAGACGCTTCTCGTCGGCAACTACGCGGACTCCGCCTACGTGGTCGAGTACGCCCGCGACGAGCTCGACGCCGACCACGCCGAGCGGATTCACCGGCACCTCCGCGTCAACGGCGGCGACCCGACCGGCGAGCGCGTCGCCGACGTGGACTACCGCGGCGACGTCCACCTCACGCAGTTCTGGCAGGGCTACAGCCTCGGCAACGTCCGGGACCGCCCGTTCGGCGACATCTGGGACGACGAGTCGAACCCGCTTCTCGCCAAGCTCCGCGAGCGCGAACAGCACCTCACCGGCAAGTGCGCGACCTGCCAGTATCAGGACGTCTGCCGCGGCTCCTCGCGGCTTCGGTCGCTCGCGGCGACCGGTGAACTGTTCGGTCCCGACCCGCAGTGTTACCTGACGCCCGACGAGCGCGGCGCGGGGGTCGACGCGAGTCCCGGCGCGGCCGACTGAGGGTCGCCTTTCACCCGCTGGGAACGTACCCGACGCTTATTTTGCGGCGAGTCCAACCGCGGCTATGGAAACCAAACGAGGCGTCCCGAACATCCTCGGGAACGGATTCGTCGGCGTCGGTCTCGTCATCTTCACCGTCGCGGTCGCGGACGCGGTCGGCGTCGTGGACGCGCGATTCTCGCCCGGCGTCTACCTGATTTTCGTGGCGATTAGCTTCGTCCTCGCGTGGCTGTTGCGGTCGCTGACGTAGGGAGAACCGAAAAGAAATCGAGGAGGAATCGAACGCCGAGCGCCCGCGAGCGCGCGGCCGACGCTCGCTTACTCGGCCGCGCTCGCGGCCGCCTGCTTCTCCTCGCGTTCGAGTTCTTCGAGGTAGTCGTCGGCGTCGAGGGCGGCCTTCACGCCCATACCCCCGGCCGTCGCGGCCTGCTGGTAGTGGTAGTCGACAACGTCGCCCGCGGCGAAGATGCCGGGCACGTCGGTCGCGGTCTGGCCGCCGCCGGAGCCCCCCTTGGCGACGATGTAGCCGTCGTCGTCGCGCTGGACGCCCGTCCCCTCGAGGTAGTCGGCGTTCGGCGTGTGGCCGATGGCGTAGAACACCGCGCCCACGTCGAAGTCGAACTCCTCGGTCTCGGGGTCGTCGAGCTTGTCGCTCGGGTGGCCCTCGGGGTTGCGGACGAGCGTCACGTGGTCGACGCCCTCTTCGGGCGTGCCGTGAAGCTCCGTCGCCTCGGTGTTGAGCATGAGTTCGATTTCGCCCTCGTCGACTTTCTCCGTCAGGCGGTCGACCCAGTAGTCCTCGGCGCGGAACTCCTCGCGGCGGTGGACGAGGTAGACCGTCGACGCGAACTTGGTCAGGAAGTTGGCCTCCTCGACGGCGGCGTCGCCCCCGCCGATGACCATGATTTTCTCGTCGCGGAAGAACGCGCCGTCACAGGTCGCACACGTCGACAGGCCGTAGCCCATCAGGTTCTCCTCGCCGGGGATGCCGAGGGTGCGAGCCGACGCGCCCGACGCCGCGATGATGGCGTCCGCGGTGTACACGTCGCCGTTCTTGAGCGTGACCGTGAAGGGTCGCTCCGAGGCGTCGACGTCCTCGATGATGCCGTGGCGAATCTCCGTGCCGAAGCGCTCGGCCTGCGCTTTCATGTTGTTGATGAGCTCCGGCCCGGAGATGCCCTCGGGGAAGCCGGGGTAGTTGTCCACCTCGGTCGTGAGCGTGAGCTGTCCGCCCGGCTCGTCGCCCTCCAGCACCAGCGGCTCGTTGTTGGAGCGGGCCGCGTAGATGGCCGACGAGAGCCCGGAGATACCCGAGCCGGCGACGATGAGTTTCCTGTGTTCCACGAACGAATCGGCGTCCTCTGTCATGTCCGATAGTTCGCTACACCGGTGTCTTAAGGTTTCGCTGTATTGCGAGGAGCGCTACACCACCGCCACGATACCGCATGCCACGGTCCTCGCGGCGCGCGGAGCGAAAGACCGGTATCCGTCGCCGACGCATCACTCCGCATGGCCGCCGACTTACGGGAGAAGACGAACCGCTACGAGGGGATGCTCGCCGACGCGCTCGACGAGGCGGTACAGGCCGTCCCCGACGAGACGCACCTCGGCGAGGCCGCCGCCGACTGTCTGGAGATGGCCGAGTCCTACCTCGACGACGGCCGGCACTTCAAGGCCGACGACGACTGGGTGAACGCGTTGGCGTCGTTTTCGTACGGCTACGGCTGGCTCGACGCGGGCGTCAGGATGGGGCTGTTCGACGTGCCCGACGATTCGCACCTGTTTACGATGTGACTGGGTTTCGGTGGGCGCGTACGACACGCGAACAGCTGTCCCCGACGCCGGCCCCAAGAGCGGCCGGCGGCGCAGGACGACTTCGCAGTCGTGCTGTTTCTGCTCGGCTGACTACTCGAACCGGAACGTCGCACCGTCGGGGGCGTCTTCGACGTCGACGCCGAGTGCCGTCAGGTCGTCGCGCAGGTCGTCGGCGCGCTCGTAGTTGCCCGCCTCGCGCTCGGCCTCGCGCACGTCCAAGACCAGCTGGACGAGGTCTTCCGCGACCGAGACGTCGCCGCCCTCGCCCGCGCCGCCGAAGGAGAGGCCGAACACCTCGCCGCCGAGGTCCTCGAACGCCTCGACCGCCCGCCGGAGCGCGCGGTAGTCGTACTCGTCCGCGTCGGCGACGTGGCGGTTGACCGCGCCGGCGAGGCCGAGTAACTCGGCCATCGCCTCGCGGACGTTGAAGTCGTCGTTCATCGCCGCGCGGAAGTTCTCGCGGGTCTCGGTCACGGTGTCACGGAGGGCCTCGGCCTCGACTTTCGTCCGGGCGTCGGGGCTGTCGGCCGCGTCGACGGCGGCCTCGTAAGCGCGTTCGAGGCGCTCCCAGCGCTCTTCGGCCTCGGCGATGGTCTCCTCGGAGTACGTCTGTTCGGAGCCGTAGGCCGTCGAGAGGTAGAACGTCCGAAGCACGTCGACGCCGAACTCGTCGAGGGCGTCGCCGACCGTGAAGAAGTTGCCGAGGCTCGAACTCATCTTGTCGCCCTCGGTCTGGAGCAGGCCGACGTGGAGCCAGTAGCGGGCGAACTGCCGACCGGTCGCCGCCTCCGACTGGGCGATTTCGTTCTCGTGGTGCGGGAACACGAGGTCGCGGCCGCCCACGTGGATGTCGAGGGTGTCGCCGAGGTGCGTCATCGACATCGCCGAGCACTCGATGTGCCAGCCGGGTCGGCCCTCGCCCCACGGCGACTCCCACGTCTCGCCGCACGGCTCGTGGAGCGGTTCGAGGGCGGGGTCGCGGTGTTCGGCGGCCGTCTTGGGGTCGACCGCGCCGGCCTTCCAGAGCGCGAAGTCGGTCGGGTTGCGCTTCTCGGACCGTTCGTCTTTCGTCGCCCGCGACTCCAGCTCTTCGAGCTTCTGGTTCGAGAGCTTCCCGTAGTCGTCGAACGTGGACACGTCGAAGTAGACAGAGCCGTTGGACTCGTAGGCGTGGCCGCGGTCGACGAGCGTCCGAATGAGGTCGATAATCTCGGGGATGTGCTCGGAGACGCGCGGGTAGACCTCGGCGCGCTTCAGGTTCAGCCCGCGCATGTCGCGAATCACGTCGCCGACGAAGTGCTCGGCGACGCTCGCCTCGTCGTCGCCGAGGTCGTCCTCGCCGATGCGGGCGGCTATCTTCTCGTTCACGTCGGTGAAGTTCTCGACGTGGCGCACGTCGTAGCCCTCGTAGTCCAGCCAGCGGTGCATCAGGTCAGCGTGCATCCACAGGCGGGCGTGGCCGAGGTGTGCGTGGTCCGAGACCGTCAGTCCGCAGACGTAGAGCAACACTTCGTCGCCGTGCGACTCGAACTCCTCGCGCTCTCCCGTCAGGGTGTTGGTCACGGAGAGGGTCATCGCACTCGGCTACTCTCGGCACCGCTTTCAACCCGTCGGAAACACAGTCGGTTCGGAGTCGATGCGGGGTCTGCTCGGCGAGGCGACCGCCGCGCCGCCGCCACCTCCTCGCGGCGGCTACTTCGTCCAGTCCGGGCGGTCGGCCTCGCCGCGGCGAATCTTCGCCAGCGTCTCCTCCGAGAGGAGTCGCTTGACGAACGCCGGAATCCGGTCGGTCGGGTCGGTCGGGCCGGCGTCGTCGGTCGGGTCGCCGTCGGTCGCATCGCCGTCGGTCGCGGTCGAACCCGCGCCGCCGACTCGGTCGCCGGTCGCGGTCGTCGGTGCCGTCTCTCCTCCGACCGCGCGGTCGGCGTTCGCCGCCGACGCGAGCGCGTGGTGCCCGCCTCTGGTGGCGACGCCGCCGTCGGTCGTCGTCTCCGCGCGCCGGCGGAACGATTCGAGGTCGGCCTCGCGGTCCAAGTCCTCGACGGCCGTGTCGAGGTCGGCGGCCTGTTCGGCCTGCTCGGAGACGCTCTCGGAGATGCGGTCTATCTCGGCGGTCACCTCGTCGACCTGCGTCGCCGCGTCGTCGACGAAGGTGGCGATGTCGGAGGTGAGCGTCGCCTGCTCGTCGGTCGCCCGCGCCACCTCGTCGATTCCGTCGGTCACGTCGGCGACCGAGTCGGTTATCTCGTCGAGGCTCTCGACGGTCGACTCGACCCGCTCGATGCCGTGGTCGATGTTCTCGTCGGCCGACGACAGCGCCTCGGCGGTGTCCTCGATGTGGTCGGTCACGTCCTCTATCATCTGACCGATGCGCTCGGCCTGCGACTTCGACTCGTTGGCGAGCGACTTCACCTCGTCGGCGACGACGGCGAAGCCGGAACCCGCCTCACCGGCGCGGGCGGCCTCGATGGAGGCGTTGAGCGCGAGCAGGTTCGTCCGGTCGGCCACCTCGTCGATGACCTCGACGATGTCCTGAATCTCGTCGATGGCGGCCACGAGTGCCTCGACGTTCACGGTGATCTCGTCGCGGTCGTCGCCGACCTGCCGCATCGCGTCGATTGCCTCGCCGGCCTCGGCGCGGCCCTCCTCGGCCCGCGTGGTGGCCTCGTCGCTCCGGGAGGACACGTCGTCGGCGGTGGCCGCGACCTCCTCGACGGTCGCGCTGAGGTTCGACAGCTCGGCGGCGATTTCCTCGGTCATGTCGGCCTGCCGGGCCGCCAACCCCTCGATTTCGGCGATGCTCTCGCTCGTGCCGGCGGTCTCTTCGTGGAGCTGTGAGGCGACCGATTCGAGGTTCCCGCGGCTCTCTCTGGCCCGTCGGACCTCCTCGCGGACGTCCAGCGAGTACGAGTAGAGGTAGGTGGCGTTGACGACCTGTCGGTCGAGGTTGAGCCCGCGGACGACCGCCATCATGTCCGCGAACGCCTCGTCGACGGCGGCTTCGACGCGGTCGGCGTCCTCGCCCGACAGCGACTCGGTGGCGTCGGCGACGGCGCGCCCGCGGAGTTCGTCCGCGAAGATGCCGGTGACGTTGGCGAACATCCCGCCGAAGTAGTGCAACGGCATGTCGAGTTTGTCGTGAAGCAGGCCGATTCGCGTGCGCGCCGCGTAGTGGTTCTGGTCGTAGTTCCCGTCGGTGAACGAGCGGTAGTAGCCGGAGACCACCGCCCGGAGACCGTCGATGTCGCCGTTCGAGCGGTCGATGACGTCCGCCGTCCGCTCGTTCGCGAGAATCGGCTCGACGAAGCCGTCGACGAGCGCCTCGTCGCGGGCCTCGACGACGCCCCGGAGGTCGGCGAGACGCGCGGCGTCCTCGTCGTCGAAGCCGACGAACGACTGCCGCCAGCCCAACTCGTCGGCGTCGAGGTCGAGTTCGGCGAGGAGCTCCGTGGATGAAAGCGAGATGTTGCCGTCGTCGTCGCGGGGGCTGGGCGAAACCATTGACGGATTCAGCGACTCCGTGGTAATAAGCGCCGGCCGTCGGGTATCACGGTTGATAGCCGGAAATCAGGTGTATAAATCGCTGACGGCCGACTCGACGACACGGAGGGCGGCGGCTCCCTGTCGGCGCGGCACGACCACGGCGAGCGCGTCGCCCGCGACGCCCGCGGCGTCGACGACGACGGACTCGGCGTCGAGGCGGGAGAGGACGGCGGCGAGGACGGTCGGGTCGACCTCGCCCTCAGCGATGATAGCCGTGAGCGGGCCGCCGCCGGCGAGGTCGACGCCGGCGACCGAGAGCACTGGGTCTTCGTCGGTCTCCTCGACGTCCTCGCCGACGAGCCCGACGCCGCTTCGCATCGTCACGGCGGCGTCTCGGGGGTCGGCTTCGAGCGGCGGGAGGTCGTCGGCGAACCGGCGGAGCGCGGCCGCGACCGCCTCGTCGTCGCCGAGGTCGAGTTCGGCCGCGGCGGCGGCGTAGTTGACGACGCCCGCGCGGAGCGCGGCGAGGAGATACGGTCGTGCGCGGACTGCGTCGCGCGCGTCGGCGGCGAGGGACATGGCTCCGTGATGGTCGGGCGCGCGCAAAAAACCGCCGCTCGTCGGTCGCCGTCGGAGCCGCCGACAGGGCCTACACCGCGACGCGTCGCTTGAACGGGTGGCGAACGCGAGTTGTCCGAACCCGAAGATTCCTTTCTCCGATGCGAAGTTCATAAGACAGTCCCCTCGTAACCCCCGGACATGCAAGCTCTGGTTATCGTGGCGCACGGGTCCCACCTGAACCCGGATTCGAGCGCCCCTACCTACGACCACGCGGACACGGTCCGCGAGGTGGGCGCGTTCGACGAGGTGCGGACCGGCTTCTGGAAGGAAGAGCCGTCGATTCGCGAGGTGCTCCGGACCGTGGAGGCCGACGAGGTGTACGTCGTCCCGCTGTTTATCAGCGAGGGCTACTTCACGGAGCAGGTCATCCCGCGTGAACTCCGTCTCGACGGGTGGGACGTGGCCGACTGGGACTCCGACGGCCTGTCGGCGTCGCACGTCACCCTCACCGCGAGCGACGTGCCCGAGAAGACGATTCACTACTGCGGGCCGGTCGGGACGCACGCGGCGATGACCGACGTGTTGGTCCGCCGGGCCGAGACGGTCACCGGCGACCCGAACGTCGGCGAGAGCTTCGGTCTCGCCGTCGTCGGTCACGGGACCGAGCGCAACGAGAACTCCGCGAAGGCCATCGAGTACCACGCCGACCGCATCCGGGAGCTGGACCGCTTCGACGAGGTGCAGGCGCTCTACATGGACGAGGAGCCCGAGGTCGACGACGTGACCGACTACTTCGACTCCGAGGACGTGGTGGTCGTCCCGCTGTTTATCGCCGACGGCTTCCACACCCAAGAGGACATCCCGGAGGATATGGGCCTGACCGACGACTACCGCACGGGCTACGACGTGCCCGCCGAGGTGGACGGCCACCGCATCTGGTACGCCGGCGCGGTCGGGACCGAGGGCCTCATGGCCGACGTGGTGCTCGAACGCGCGGCCGACGCGGGCGCCGACATCGGTAACAGCCTCGAAGTCGTGCGCGAACGCACCCGGAAGACGCCGCAGGAGGCGAACTGATGGGACACCACCTCGACGCCCTCGTCGACGCCGCGGCGACCGGTGACGGCGTCTCGCTCGACGGACTCACCGCCGTCCACGGCGACGATGGCTTCCGCCTCGAAACGCCCGACTCGACGCTTTCGGGGCTCACGGAAGGCGGGCTCCGCGAGGCCCTCGCCGACCGCGACGACTACGCGACGAACTGGTACTTCTGGTCCGAGGTCGTCGGCGAGGCCAGCCCCCAGCGGCGGGCGTTCCTCCGCTGGGTCGAAGGCGCGTCAGTCGATGCGGGAGGCGACGACGATGGAGACGGAGACGGCGGCGACAACGACGCCGATGCCGACGCTGACGCCGCCTCGGTCCCCGAGCGGTACGAAGCCCTCCGAGACGGCATCTGCCGCGAGTGGGGCCAACTGCTCGTCACGGCCACGGTCGACGACCACGGCGAGCGCTCTTACGAACTCCGCCACGCCGACGAGGTCGACGCCGACCGCGACGACCTCGACGCCTACCACGAACCGCTCGCGGCCCGGCAGTTGGCGACCTACGACGAGAAGGGTCGGTACCGCCCGCTGAAGGCCGGCAACAACCTCGCCGGCGGCTGGGTGTTCCCCGACCTCGACGGCCGCGACCTCGTGGGGACCGTCGAGACGTTCTACCCCGCGTCGGTGCCGAACTGGGACCGCGAGCGCCGGGGCGAACTCGACGTGACACACTGGGCGGACGCCATCGGCCGCCAGACCGGGATGTACAGCGTCGTGAAGACGTGGAACCGCGGCGACGGCCACGAACACGTCGACTGGGTCGCGGAGGCCTGCTGCGACGACAGCCAGTGCGTCAAGCGCCGCGAGTGGGAGTACGACGACGACACCGACCTCGCCGTCGACGGCGGCGACGGCGCGTTCCCGTGCCGTGAGCCGTGTTCCGTCGTCATCGCGGCGTCACGCAAGTGGACGCGGCTGGAGGGCGAGGAGACCCAGACGTACGAGTTCGAACTCACGCCCTCCGAAAAGGAACAGGTCGAGGACATCATCGACGCCGTCGCGGACGACCGCACCGACGACATCCGCGAGGCCGACGTGTACGAGGGCGCGAACCGCTACCGGGCGCGGTTCCTGCGCGCGAAACTGTTCGACGACGAGGGGAACCTCGGCGGCGTCCCGACGGACGCGCCCGACGGCGAGTAAGCCGCGCCGCGAGGAGCGGGAATCGGACCGATTTTTCCGACGCCGTCACCGCGTCGTCAGCATCGTCCACGTCACCGCATCGTCAGCACCAGCGCCGCGAGGACGCCGCCGACGACGACGCCGGCCCCGAGGGTGATGGCGAAGCTCTCGAACAGCGAGGCGAGCGCCACCGCGAGGACGAGCGCGACCAGCGCGAGGCCGAACACCGGGACCGCCCGCGGGTCGACGCTCGGGAACACGTCGGCGATGCTTTCGGTCACGCTCGGCTCGGGTTCGGGCTGTTTGGGCTTCGAGAGCGTCTCGTCCACGTCGACCGACGGCTCGCCGCCCGAGCCGGGTTCGACGGTCACGTCGACGTACCTCGTCTCGGAGCCGTGGCCCGAGACGATTTTGAGCTTCCCCGACACCGGTTCGGGCGGCGAGGTGACGAACACCTCGACGGTCTTCGTCTGGCCGCCGTCGACGAAGTGGTTTCCTTCGGACAGGCTCGCCGCGCGCGAGAGTTCGTCGTCGATGTGGAGGTGGACGTGCACCGCCTGTCCGTCGTTCGCGAGCTCGACCGAGAACGGCCCGTTCGTCGAGAACGACGGCGCTACCGAGAGGTCGTGTGGGCGCTCGTCGTTCAGCGTGACGGTGAGCGGCGCGTTCGACACGGCTTCACCGTCGAGACGAGAATAGAAAAACGTTCAGGTCCGATGAGGTGTCGTCCCTCAGTCGTCGCGCATGTCCGGCGGCAGGAGGTTCGGGATGCCGTCCTCGATGGGGTACACCTCGCCGGTGACCGTGCCGATGAGCCGCCCCTCGAGGATTTCGTCGCCGTCGCGCTCGTCGACTTCCAGCTCGAGTTCGCTCTTGTCGAGGGGGTCACAGAGGATGTCCATCAGGGATTCTTTCATCGTCGTGACGGTGGATTGCGCGAAGTAAAAGCGTACGGGTTCGCCGCCGTCGCGGCGACGGTCTGCGGACGGAGACGCGTCCTCACCGGTCGGACGACCGCGGGGCGCTCAGTCGTCGAACGGGTTCTCGATGTGGACCGTCTGCTCGCGGCCGGGACCGACGCCGACGGCGTAAATCGGCACGTCGATCTCGTCCGAGAGGTATTCGAGGTAGTCCTGTGCGGCGTCGGGGATGGCCTCGTAGCCCTCCTCTGTGACGGCCGCCCAGTCCACTTCGGGCCACGTGTCGAACCCCTTGAGGACGGGTTCGCACTCGCCCCAGCGCTCGGTGGTCGCGGGCATCGTCAGGCGTTCGTCGCCCTCCAGTTCGTAGGCGTGACCGACCTTGACCTCGTCGAGGCCGGCGAGCACGTCGAGGTGGTTGACGGCGATGCCGGTGAAACCGCTGACGCGGGCGGCGTGGCGGAGCATCGGCATGTCGAGCCAGCCGATGCGGCGCGGGCGGCCGGTGACGGTGCCGAACTCGCCGCCCTTCTCGCGGATGAAGTCCGCGAGTTCCTCCTCGCGGTCGTCGTCTTTCAGTTCGGTCGGCATCGGGCCCTCACCGACGCGGGAGAGGTAGGCTTTGACGATGCCGACGACCTCGCCCTGTCCGACGACGGTCGGGCCGACGCCGGTGCCGGTGGCCGCGCCGCCGGCGGTCGGGTTCGAGGAGGTCACGTACGGGTAGCTCCCGTGGTCGATGTCGATGAGCGTGCCCTGTGCGCCCTCGAACATCACGTTGTCGCCGGCCTCGCGGCGCTCGGCGAGGAAGTCGCCGCAGTTGACGGCCATGTCGTCCTCGCGGAGGCGACGACCGATTTCGGTGAACTCCTCGACGAGCGCTTCCACGTCGCACTCCTCGCCGGCTTCGAGGCCGTACACGTCCTCGATGAGCGCTTTCTTCTGGGGAACCACGTACTCCAGTCGCTGGCGGAGCACGTCGGGGTCGAGCAGGTCGCCGACGCGGATGCCGCGACGGCCGGCCTTGTCCTCGTAGGTCGGGCCGATGCCGCGGCCGGTCGTGCCGACGGTGAGGTCCGAGTCGGCCTTCGCCTCCTCTTCGATGTTGTCGAGGCGGCGGTGATACGGCATGATGACGTGCGCGCGCTTGGCGAGGCGCACGTCGGGGTCGAGGCCGCGCTCGCGGAGGTCGTCGATTTCGGAGAACAGCGTCCGCGGGTTGATGACACAGCCGTTTCCGAGGACGCCGACCTTGTCGCGGACGGCCCCGCTCGGGACGAGCGACAGCTTGTACTCCTCGCCGTCTTCGACGACGGTGTGGCCGGCGTTGTCGCCGCCCTGATAGCGGACGACGATGTCAGCGTCACCGCCCCAGAGGTCGACGAGCGCGCCTTTGCCCTCGTCGCCGAGTTGCGAACCGACGATGGTAACAGTCATACGTCGGCCGTTCCCCGCGCCGGACTAAACAGATTACGGTCGCGGCCGACGAGCAATACACGAATGTGCCTAATTCTATCGCAGTCACCGAGAAATACGCCATGAACACGCATTGTCGTGGCGACGGATAACACAACGGTTAATTAGTGTCCTCAGTAAGGTCGGGTTATCGGATTTTCGCCGGCTCGGAGGGCAAGGCTTAAAGCCTACCAAGAAGAGTTAACAAATGGCATGATAGACCGACTTGAGAAGGAAGTCGATATGTTGGAGCGCCATCTCCAGGTCCTGAAGATGGTCATCGAAAGTGAGCCAATCGGCATCGTGAAGATGTCCAACGAGACGGGCTACCCGCACCACAAGGTCCGGTACTCTCTCCGCGTTCTCGAAGAAGAGAACCTCATCGAACCCTCCAGCCAGGGCGCAATCACCACCGAGCGCACCCAGGAGTTCGTCGACGAACTCGACGACAAGCTCGACGAAATCGTCGGCAAGCTCGAATCGATGAAAATCGAGGAAGCGGCCGAAATCGAGAACTAACCACGCTTCAGGCGCACGCGGTCGTTCTATCACTGTTTCGTCCGACGAGTCTCTCCGGGCACGACATCGGACCGACCGCGGTAGCGACGCTTCGACGCGACACTACGGACACCACGGACACTATCCGCGGCGCTCGAACGGCGTCCGCGGTCGTTTCACTATTTTCTCAGTCGCACCGATAGCCGCGGCGCTCCGCGCGTGACCCTTCACGGGAGAACGAACGCAAAAACAGCGACAGCGACGCCGAGCGGGTCGCCGACTCAGAGGTCGGGGACGTTCAGGTGGAACTCGCCGCCGCGGGCCTCCACCAGACAGAGGTGGTAGCCGCGCTTCCGCGAGAGCTTCACGAAGCTCTTGCGCTTCGACCGGCTCAGGAGGCCGCCGCCGGTCTCCTCGGTGGCGGCTTCCAGCGCTCCCGGCTCGAAGAAGCTCTTCGTGACCACGAACGCCGAGCCGAGCGTCTCTTTCGCGTCGGCGACGGTCTTCGAGTCCTTGATGAGCTGGGTGACCATCGGCCGGGTCGCCGGGTCCCGCGAGTCGTTCAGGTTCGCCACGAACAGCGGCTCGCCCATCTGGTCGCGGACGATGATGTCGAACTGCCGGGACTCGGCTTCGCCGTCGCCGAGGGGTATCGAGACGCTCCCGTACAGCTCGATTCGGTCGGCCTTCGGAATCGAGTCGAAGACGCCGGCGAGGCTCGACCGATTGCCAGTCTCGCCGATTTCGTAGAGCAGGTCGGTGACGACCCACTTGGCGAAGCCGTACTCGGGCGTCTCGTGGAGGAACTCCTCGTAGGGCTGGCCGTCGATGCCGAGCCCCTCCGTGTCGAACGTGGTGTGGTGTTCGAGCCGGAGGTTCTCGACGACCTCCTCGCGGGAGGTCTGGCCGTCGTGGGCCTTCTCCAGCGTCGCCTCGCCTTTTCGGGCGTAGCGGACGAACAGGTTCGTCCCGCGGAGCGCCTCGTCGGCCGACATGGTCCGGTCGGTCGAACGAACCCCCGCCTCGTCGAGCTGTCCCCGAAGCCGTTCGGCCTCGGATTCGAGCTCGGCGACGCGGTCTTCCAGCTCCTCGGCGCGCGAGCGGTGTTCGTCCCGCTCCTCGCGGAGGGCGTCGCGCTCGGATTCGAGCCGGTCGCGCTCGGACGCCAGCGCCTCGACTCGCTGTTTCAGCGACTCGGCTTCCGCCGGGTCGACGGCCGGCTCCTCCGGCGTCTGTTCGGCCGGCTGAGACTGCCGCTGGGTCGGCTGGTCTTCCGGCGACGGTCGCGACTCGCCGGTCGCCCCGCCCTGCGACGGGCGGCGGTGCGTCGCGTGCGTCGTGTTCCGCTGGTGGCTTCGGGGTGTCCCGGGGCGGCCGTCGACGGACTCGCCCTCGGCGTCGCGGGGGTCGAGCGAGGGAATCGACCGGGCGTTTCGCCACTGCGCCTCGGCGGAGAACACGTCGTCGCCGGTCGCGTCGTCTGCGGCGGACGGCTCCGGAGACGCCGGGTCGGGGTTCTCCTGCGGGGCGTCGACGACGACCGGTCCATCTGTCGTCGTCGACCGCGACTCGGCGTCGGCCTGCGCGGACCGGCTCGCGGACGGCGCGGCCACCTCGGCTGATTCCGACGACTGCGACCCGTTCGTGGGTCCAGACGGGTCGGGAGCCGACCCCGTCACCCCGTCGTCGGGGGGCGACGACTCGGTCGCCTCGGCGTCGTCCGCGGCCGCGTCGGCCGAGGCGGCAGGGGCCGGTTCTTCGTCCCCCGGCTCCGGCTCGTCGGCCACCGTCGGCTCGTCACCGACGAGGTCGCCGTCGGTGTCGTCGACCTCGGAGGTCTCGCCGCCGTCCTCGTCGGTAACCGCGGTCGCTCCCGGTTCGTCGGTGGCCGTCGGGGCGTCCGCGTCCTCGGCGTCGTCCTCGGCCGCCTCGTCGTCCGCTGGAGTCACGCCGCCCGCGGCGACTCCCGTCGCATCGTCGGTTTCCTCGTCGGGTTCGCCGCCGGGAATGTCGACGAGGTCGAGGTCCACGTCGTAGACCTTGTAGATTCCAACTTCGTCGCTCGCGCGCTCGAACGCCTCGTCGCCGGTGATGAGTCGCCTGCTGTTGCCGACGAAGGCGGCGCTCATCGACTTCCCCCCGTGGTAGACGACGTAGTAGTCGCCCGAGAGCACGTTCTCCGACAGTTCGACGTAGCCGGTGAAGCCGCCCGCCGAGAGCGTTCCGTCGGCGTCCTGTAGCGGCGTCTCCTCCGTGTAGTACTGCGCGCGGACGTCGCCGCCGGTCTCACGCATCGCGTACAGAAGCGGCAGGGCCGGGTCCGGTGCGCGATACGCCTCGATTGATTCACCCTCGAAACCGCCCACCGTCCCGTCGAAAACCCCGAGGAGACGGCCGTTGAGCATGAATCCCCACGTCATGCCTGCGACGACGGCTCCTGTGAAGCCGTCGTCCGCGAGCGACCGGAGGCCACCGTAGCCTCGTTCGGCGGGCGCGGAGTCCCACCCGGTCACCGCGTCAATAATCTCGCTATCCATTTGGCGTTACATCACCGGAACCGAATCAAATAGTTTCCGGGCGAACCGAGCGAACGTTTAGTTCAGCTCACACTTCGGCGTGTCCGGTGTGACCGATTCGCTCGCCTTGGTCGGGTCCGGGACCCTGTCGGGACCGGGCCGAGACCGGGCCGGGAGAACGGTTATACGAGTCCGCCGAGACGAGTCGGTCGTGACCAGCCACGACGACCGGTTCGTCCACTACCTCCGCGCGAAGGAGTCCGTGGACGACCGCGCGCTCCACCGACCGACGCTGGCGAGCCTCGAAGACCGACTGGAGGCGCGCGCCGAGTCGCGGTCGGGACAGCCGCTCCGCGTCGTCTCGGTCGGGGCTGGAACGGGCGCGATGTGTCGGCGACTCCTCTCGTGGGGCGTCTTCGACGCGCACGACGAGATAAAGTACGTCCTCGTCGACCGAACGCGCGGGATGGCCGACAACGCGGCCGCGGCGTTCGCCGAGTGGGCCCGCGCCGCCGGTTGGACCGCCGAGCCGACGTCGAACGGCTTTCGCATCGACCGCCACGGTCGCTCCGTCTCTCTCACCTACGTGACGAGCGACATCTTCGAGGCGATGACGGTCCTCCCGAAGGCCATCGACCTCGTGGTCGCCCACGCGGTCCTCGACGTGCTCCCGCTTCGCCGCGCGGTCGCCGCGCTCCTCTCGCGGCTGACCGACGACGGCCTCTTTTACGCGCCCATCACGTTCGACGGCCGAACCGCGTTCCGCCCGAGCCACCCCGACGACGACGACGTCCTCGGCGCGTACCACGAGACGATGCGCGGCGACGACCGCGCGGGCCCGGACACCGGCTCCGACCTCCTTTCCGTCCTCCCCGACCTCGGCGCGCCCGTCGTCGCGGCCGGCGGCTCCGACTGGGTCGTCCACCCGCCGCACGACGACGAGGCGCGACGCTTCCTCGACCACATCCTCGGCTTCGTCGAGGCGTCCGTCGGCGAGGTGGACGCGGTCGACCGCGAGACGCTCGACGGGTGGCTCCGCGCCCGACACGACGCCCTCGCGGGCGACGAACTCGCGTACGTCGCCCACAACCTCGACGTGTTGGCCGAACTCGACTGATTACTCGGACGCTGACGCGTTCCCGTCGCCCTCGCCGCGTCGGGGCTCCCCGTCGCCGCCGGTATCGGGGCTGACACGCCCGAATCGCCCCGACACGTACCCCCAGTCCCGAGCGAAGCCAACGAGGAGCGCCGCGGCCGCGACGCCGGTCAGGAGGGGCATCCACGGGTCGAAGACGCCGGGCGCGAGCGCCAGTGAGACGACGGCCATCTGGCCGCCGGCGAGGACGCGGCGCGACGCGCGGGGCGGGAGGTCGAACGTCGGCCGGCCCGCCCGCTCGCGGCGGCGGCGACCGACGAGAAACACGTACCGCGCCGCGCCGACCGAGAGGTACCACCACGCGAGCTCGCCGAGGAGGACGCCCGCGAGGGGGGCGACGAGCAGGCCGAAGGCGTCGACCGCGGTGTCGAGTCGCGCGCCGAGTCGGCTGACGCGGTCGAGTCTGCGGGCGAGCGCCCCGTCGAGCGCGTCGAGCGCGGCGGCGACGCCGTAGCCGACGGCGGCGGCCCACGCCCACGACGGACTCAGCGGCCCGTGGAGCGCCACGCCGGCGACGCCGGCGACCCCCGCGACGAGAAACCCGCGGGTGAGCGTGACCGCGGTCGGTACTCCGAGGCTATCGTAAGGGTCGCCCGGTTCTGCCGACCCGGATTCGCGTCCGTCGCCGAGTGCGACGTTCTTGTCCGCGTTCGCATAGGCGTACGCGCAGAGGCCGACGACGACGAGCAGGGTCCCGGCGGCCCACGTCGCGGCGGCGGTCTCGGGCGAGGGGTCGGCCCGCGAGACGAGCCACACCCACTCGGTCGCGAGCAGTCCGCCGAACCCCAGCGTGGCCGCGGCCGCCGCGCCGCCGGTTTCGAGCACGCGGCGTCTCGTCCGACGCGTCGTTCGCGGAGTCGCCGCACCGTCCGAGAGCGTCACGGCCGCCGACTGTCGCCTCGGCGGTCGGACAGTGTGCTACGCATACCCGTACTGGGGGCCGGACGGCGGTTAAGTGTTCCTCGCGTAACAGCGCCACGAGCCGAATCACTGGGAGTTCGCGCGGTCGAGATGACGACTCCAGAGCTCGACCACCGCGAGGAGGAGCAGATACGTCGAGAGCCCGGCCGCGACGACGAGGAGCGACGCCGGCCCGAAGACGACGACGCCGAGGGCGGTGCCGACGGCGGCGACCGCGGCAGACGCGGCTCGCACGCCCCGTCGTTCCCACAGTCTGCGGACGCTCGACGCTCGCAGTGAAAGCGCGATTTCGAGGGCGAGCGCCCCGACGACGCCGACGAAGACCGGCTCGAGCGTCACCGGCGTCCGCAGGAGGGCCACCGCGGCCGCGACGGGGACGAACACCGACCCGGCGAGCGCGGCGTCTCGGCGGCGGGTCATAGAGCACCTACCGCGTCAGGGCGCTTTTAGCCACCGGCGGCCATAGCGGGAGTATGTCTATTTCGGGCGACGGCCCCGGGTTGTCGAAGGCGAAGCGGCGACTCGGCCGCTATCTCGCGGGTGCCGGGCTGTTGATGCTCATGTTCTCCATCGCGTACCAGTGGGCGGCGGGTTTTTTCGCCGGCGAGGACGTCTCCTTCCTCCAGGCGGTCCACGTCGTCGTCGAGACGTTCACGACGACGGGCTACGGCGAACAGACCCAGTTTTGGGTCGACCACCCGCCGTTGCTCGCGCTGTCGATTGTGATGCAACTCACGGGCGTCACGACCGTCTTCCTCACGCTCCCGCTGTTTCTCGTCCCGCTCGTCGAAGACGCCCTGCGGACCGCGCCGCCGGCGGCGTCGACGCACACGGACCACGTCGTCATCTGTACGTTCACCCCGCGCGGCGACGCCCTCGTGGACGAACTCGACTCGATGGACGTCCCCTACGTGATTCTCGAAGCCGACCGCGACCGCGCCGAGGAACTGTACGGCGAGGGCTACGAGGTCGTCCACGGCGACCCCGAAGAGGTCGAGTCGCTGGAGGCGGCGAACGCCCCCGAGGCGCTCGCCATCGTCGCCGACGACGACGACGAGACGAACGCGAGCATCATCCTCACCGCGAAGCAGGCCGCGCCGGACGCCCGCGTCGTCAGCCTCATCGAAGACCCCGTGGTCGCCGACTACCACCGCTACGCCGGGGCCGACCGGGTCGTCTCCCCGCGCCGACTCCTCGGCGAGAGCCTCGCGGGCAAGGCGACCACGTCCATCTCCTCGGAGCTCGGCGACGCCATCGAAATCGGCGAGGACTTCGAAGTCGCGGAGTTGCTCGTCCAGCGCGGCAGTCCCGTCGAAGGGCGGACCATCGCCGAGAGCGGAATCGGGCGGGTCACCGGCGTCAACGTCATCGGCGCGTGGTTCACCGGGGAGTTCGTCTCCCCGCCCGGCCCGGACGCCGTCATCGACGAACACACCATCCTGCTCGTCGTCGGCCGCGAGAAGCAACTCGAAGAGCTCCGTGCGCTGACGCTGTCGTCGGCGCGGCGCTTCCGCCGCGGGACCGTCATCGTCGCGGGGTACGGTGAGGTCGGCTCCACCGCGGCCGAGACGCTGGCGAGCGCCGGCGTCCCGCACCTCGTCGTCGACAAACGGGACAAGCCCGGCGTGGACCTCGTCGGCGACATCACCGACCCCCAGACGCTCGCCGAAGCGAACGTCTCCGAGGCCCGCGGCGTCCTCCTCGCGCTCGACAACGACACCACGGCCGTCTTCGCCACGCTCGTCTCCGAGCGCGTCTCCGAGGAGACGGAGGTCATCGCCCGCGCCAACGAGACCGAAAGCATCGCCAAGCTCTACCGGGCCGGCGCGGACTACGTCCTCGCGCTCTCGACGGTCGCCGGGCGGATGCTCGCCTCGACGGTGCTCGACGAGGAGGTCATCGCCCCGCAGTCCCAGATAGAAATCGTCCGGACGAACGCCCCCGGCCTCGTGGGGCGGACCCTCGCCGGGGCCGACGTCCGCGCTCGAACGAACTGCACCGTCATCGCCGTCGAGCGAAACGGCGACCTCGTCACCGAAATCGAACCGGGGTTCCGGGTCGAAGCGGGCGACGACCTCGTCGTCGCCGGCGTCGACGAGGACATCTACCGATTCAACGAACAGTTCGGGTGAGCGGCCGCTGGCGGGGCTGGTCAGACTGTCGGTCGTCGGCCGCCAGTTGTCGGTTGTCGGTGGTCAGTCTCAGCGGTCGGTCGTCGGTCTACGGTCGATGCTCGACGGTCGGCGGCCGCGGCTCTCGGAGGAAAGAGCGGTTCGAAAGAATCGGTGCCGCGGCGTCGCGGCGACGGACGGGAACGGTTACGCGCCGACTTCCGCGCCGACGTAGAGGACGACGACGAGGAAGATCCAGACGACGTCCACGAAGTGCCAGTACATCGAGGCCGTGCTGACGGAGACGTGACGCTCGGCGGAGTACTGCCCGCGGAGCGCGCGGACGAAGACGATACCGAGAAGCACCGCGCCGAGGCTGACGTGGAGGCCGTGCAAGCCGGTGAGGCCGTAGAACGCCGACCCGAAGATGCCGTCGGTGATAGAGAAACTCGAGTGGACGATGAACTCGTAGTACTCGTACACCTGCCCGCCGATGAATATCACGCCGAGCAGGAGGGTGACCGCGAGGCCGAGGACGAAGTTACGGTGGTTCTCCTCTCGGATGGCGACGTGCGCCCAGTGGAGCGTGAAACTGGACACGATGAGGATGGCGGTGTTCGCCAACACGAGTGACCCGGTTAGCTCCGGTAGTTCCTGCGGCGGCCACGCCCCCGCGCGGATGAAGAAGTAGTAGGTGAACAGCGCCCCGAACGTCCCGAGTTCGGAGCCGAGGAACGCAATCATTCCCCAGCGGAGCTTCGATGCGCTCTTCTGGCTCGCGTCGCGCGACCAGAAGTGGCTCACGAACGCGTGGTACAACCAGCCGTAGAGCCCGGCCAGGAAGAGGAAGATACTGCCGATGAACACGGCGGGACCCGCCATCTGGCCGACGATTCCGTCCTGTCCCATGACGTACAGCCCGGCACCGGCGTAGATGCCCGCGCCACCGACGGCGGTGACGAACGGCCACCAGCTCGCCTCGCCGAAGCCGCGCGGCCAGTCCTGAACCGCCGGCAGGTGATGGCCGTGGTCGTCGTGTGCTTCTTCGGTACTCATAGACGCCCGTTATGCTTGGGTTACTAAAAATCCTCCCAAACTGCGTTCGTCACGGGACCGCATGGGTCTCGAACCGCGGTTCCGACGGCGACCGCGACGGCTCCGACATGGAGCGCTCGCGAGGGGCGGTTGCTCGGCGCGTTGGCGGCGCTCGACGCGAGAAGAGACGCGAAAACGGAGCCGCGGCCCGGCCGGGGGTACGGGTGCGTGGGTCAGTCGGCGTTCGTCGTCGCCCGGTGGAACGGCTGTCGCGAGATAATCTCGCGCATCTCGGCCAGCGACTCGGAGCCGGAGCCGTTCATCTCGGTGACGACGGCGAACACCTCTTGGCGGGAGATTTTGACGCCCTCACCCGTCACCGCGTGTTCGGGGTTGGCGACGAGTTCGCGGAGCGTGCCGACCGCGAGCAGGAACGGAATCGCCCACGCGGCGAGCGTGTTGCCCTCGCGGAGCGGCACCGTCTCCAAGTAGGTCTGGGCGTCGTCGAGGAACGACTTGGCGTGGTCGGCGGTCCGCTTGACCACCGAGGCCGTCCGGTCGTTGTGCTCGGGGGAGACGACCTCCTCTTGGGGGACGCCGGCTTCGTCGAGCCAGTCGGCGGGGAGGTAGACGTTGTTCTCGGAGGTGTAGTCGTCGTGGACGTCCTTTGCGATGTTCACGAGCTGGAGGAGCAGGCCGAACTCCTCGGCGGTGTCGTAGAGCCGCGACCGGCGCTCGCTGTCGACGTTGCCGCGGGTCACGAGGTTCGTGATGAGGTTGCCGACGGTGCCGGCGGCGTAGTAGCAGTACTCCTCTAGCTCCTCGCGGGACTGAATGCGGAGCCCGCCGGTCTGGGAGTAGCGTTCGACGAACATCGCCATGCCCGAGACGAGTTCGCGGACCGGCGGCGTGACCGCCTCCCGCACGTCCTCCGGAAGCGCCTCGAACGTCCGGAAGACCCGAGCGGTGTTGGCGACGACCATCCAGTCGTCGGACTGTTCGCCCTCCGGGGGGAGGTGCGGCTGTACTGCGTGCACGAACTCGTCGACGGTGGTGTCGTCGTCGGGGTCGAGCGCGCGGTCGTAGAGTCGAAGGAGGTGTGCCTGCTCGTCGGGCGCGATTGAAGACGAATCCTCCACGGTGTCGGCGATTCGACAGAGGAGATATCCGATACAGATGTGCGACGCCATCGGTTCGTCGAGGACGTCGACCGTGAGGGCGAAGGTGCGAGAGACCCCCTGAACTGCATCGTGACACCAATCGAGGTCGTCATCAGTTGCCGGTGGCCGGGCATCGGCGTGTCGAGACATTCGAAGCGTACCGGTATTACGGAAGGGGGGATAAAAAGTCTCGTGGGGCCGTTCACTCCCAGACGGCCGAGACGGCACAGGAGAAAACATAAGCATAGTCGATGATAGACTCACGTATGGACTTCGCGCTCACTGCGGAGCAGAAGCAAATCAAGGAGATGGTCTCGGAGTTCGTCGACGAGGAAGTCAAACCTCGCGCGGCGGAGATAGACGAGACCGACGAGTTCCCCGCCGACCTCGTGCGCGAGATGGGCCAACTCGGCTTGATGGGCATGCCGTTCCCCGAGGAGTACGGCGGTGCCGGCCTCGACTACCACTCCTACGCCATCGGCCTCGAAGAGATTTCCCGCGGCTCCGGCGGCCTCGGCACCATCGTCGCCGCCCACACGAGCCTCGCCGGTAACATGCTCTACGAGTTCGGGAACGAAGACCAGAAGCAGACCTACCTGACGCCGCTCAACGAGGGCACCGACATCGGCGCGTTCGCGCTCTCCGAACCCGGTGCCGGGAGCGACGTGCCGGCCATGGAGACCACGGCCATCAAAGACGGCGACGAGTACGTCGTCGACGGCGGCAAGCTCTGGATTTCGAACGGCTCGGTCGCGGACACCGTCGTCCTGTTCGCCAAGACCGACCCCGACGCGGGCAACAAGGGCATCTCGTCGTTCGTCGTCCGGCCCGAGGCGGACGACGGCTTCGTCGTCGAGGGCACGGAGCACAAACTCGGCGACAAGGGCTGTCCGACCGCCGAACTCCGCTTCGACGACATGCGCATTCCCGAAGACCGGCTCCTCGGCGACGAGGGCGACGGCTTCGTGCAGGCGCTGAAGACGCTCAACGGCGGCCGCATCACCATCGCGGCGCGCTCTATCGGCATCGCCCGCGCCGCCCTCGACGACGCCGTGAAGTACGCCGGCGAGCGCGAGCAGTTCGACCAGCGCATCGGCGACTTCCAGGCAATCAAGCACAAGCTCGCCGACATGGACACGAAGGTGCAGGCCGCGACGCTCCTCATGCACAAGGCCGCGGACCTGAAGATGCGCGACGAGACGTTCGTCAAGGAGGCCGCGCAGGCGAAGCTCTACGCCAGCGAAATCAGCCGCGAAGTGGCCAACGAGGGCATCCAGATTCACGGCGGCTACGGTTACACCAAAGACTTCGCCGCGGAGCGCTACTACCGCGACGCGAAGCTCAACGAGATTTACGAGGGGACGAGCGAGATTCTCCGCAACACCATCGGCGACTGGCTCCAGCAGTAACCGTAACCGTCAGTCGACGACCGACTCGTCCGCGTCGGTCGCCCCGTCTGCGCCACTCATTTCGTCCGCGTCGGCCGTCCGTCGCTCTCCGTTTTCGACCCGCGCTTCGAGCCATTCGTAGTATGATTCGACCCGCTTTGCGCCCGCGTCGGTGAGGGCGTACACGTCGTAGATGCCTTCGGTCCACCGGTCGAGATGACCCGACTCCACGAGCGCGTCGAGCGTCCCGTAGAACGACTGGGGGTCGATTCGGAGGTCGTAGTAGCGTTCCAACCGGGTCTTCAGCTTCTGTCCCCGGAGCTCGCCCGCGTCGTAGAGGACGGCACACAGGTCCCGGCGGCGGCCGCTCTGAAACCACATACCACCACCTCGGCGGAGAGACACACGTCAGTTTCGTTCCGCGGGCCGCCGCTACTCCGGTCCCGTCTCCCGCCCGCCGGAACCGGTAGTTTAGACAGGCCGTACGCCCTAGCGCCTCGCATGACCGACGTAACCGCTGCGGCGAACGGCGTCACCGCCCGCTACTCCGTCACCGATTCCGAGCGCGTCCTCGAATTCGACCGCGACGGCCGGACCGCCGCCGTCGCTCAGAACATCGACGGCTACGCGATGCTGAAGGTCCGCCCGACCGTCGACGGCGACGAACTCGAACGCTACTACGGGTTCGACATGGCGCTCGACCACGCCGCAGAACTCCTCGGCGTCTCGCCGCACGACTTGCCGGTCCCGGAGGACGCGGCGGACATGGGGATGTAACCGAGGCACGTTCCGTTCCGTCGCCCCGCTCACCCCCAGTAGAACCGCGGGCCCAAAAACAGGTAGCCGAGCGCCAAGAACAGCAGGCCGAACGAAAACCCCTCTCCGAGCGTCCCGGAGCAGACGATTGCGAGGCCCTGCACCGCGCCCATAACGAGCGCGTCCTGCGCGTGGAGGTCCGGATAGGGCACGTCAGAGAGCATGAGCGCGGCCATAATCGCCGAGAGGCCGACGAGCAACATCGGCTCGACGAAGCCGACGAGCACGCCCGCCGAGAGAATCGTCGCCGCGAGCGTCGTCGGCACCCCAATCGTCTCGTCGGACCCGCTGTCGTAGGCGGTGTACAGCGCCAACCTGACGACCGCGGCCGCGACGAACAGCGCGGCGACGCCGACGCCGACGACGACCCGGGCCCTGTCAAAGCCCCAGACCTCGCGGACGAGCGCGACGACGAGCAGGGCCGGCGCGACGCCGAAAGATGCCACGTCCGCGAGTGAGTCGAGGTACGGCCCCGCGTCGGTCCCGCCGTAGCGTCGGGCGACCACGCCGTCGAGGCCGTCGGCCATCGCGGCGAGGAGGATGACCTTGGCGGCGAGGTGCACGTCGACCGCGGTTAACACCGCCGCGACGAATCCCAGCGCCGCGTTCCCGGCGGTGACCACGTCGGCGGGGCCCAACCGGCCGACGAATCGGGGTCTCATACCGATGCGATTGCGCACCTTCCCTTTCCCTCTTACGTTCCGTCCGCCGGCGACCGGCTTCGCGTCGTCGCCGCCCGAACCGGACGGAGACGGCGCGTTCCGCCCCGTTCGGCGGTTCGGCGGGCAAACCATGCGACCTTTATCGGTCGCGTCCCGAGGGACGGACATGCGAGACCACGGGTCTTCGGACGGCGGTCGGACGCGGCGTCGATTCCTCGCGGCGACCGGTGCGGCGGCGACCGCCGGCCTCGCGGGCTGTGCGACCTTGATGGCTTCGGGCGACGACTTCGACGTCGGGATGACCGCGGTCGCGTTCGACCCCCCGACGCTGACCGTCGAGGTCGGCGACGAGGTCGTCTGGCGCAACACGAGTTCGCGCGGGCACACCGTCACCGCCTACGAGGGCGTCCTCCCCGAGGACGCCGCGTTCTTCGCGAGCGGGGGCTACGAGACCGAGCAGGCCGCCCGCGACGCCTACTCCAACTCGCTCGGCGGACTCATCGGGAGCGGCGAGACGTACGCCCACACCTTCGACGTGCCCGGCGAGTACGAGTACCTCTGTATCCCCCACGAGCAGGCCGGCATGGTCGGCACCATCGTCGTCGAAGAGTAAGCTCGGAACTCACCGCCCACCCTCGAGTCCCGATTCAACACCCGGGAGCGGCGTGGCTCTCGCTCAGCGGGCGGTCGGCGAAAAAGTCGAAATTCGAAGTCGAGCCGTCGGCGAGACGGGCTTACGCTTCGGTCGCTTCGTCCTCGTCGACGTCGACTGCGACGTCGTCTTCGGCGACGCTGACGGCGGCTTCCTCTTCGGCCTCGACCTCTTCGGGGTGGGCTTCGAGGGAGAACTTCTTGACCTCGACGCGGCGCAGAGGGTAGATGACCTTCGCGTCGCCGTAGATGGTCGACGAGAGGCGACCCTCGACGACGCTCTCGGTGAGCGCGTCGTAGGTGTGGCCCGTGATTGCCTCGCGGGTGAGCTCCGTCATGATGCGACGGATCTCGTGTTCTTGGCTCCGGTCTGCCTTCTTCGTGGTGAAGGCGACGGGCTGGACCTGGACGCGGTAGTCGTCCTTGGTGATGGCCGTGACGTTGGCTTCGATCTTCGATGCGCCGCGGCGGACGAGACTACGGAGGTAGTCTCGGGTGAGCTCCTGCTGGATGAACTCGGTGTAGGCGGCGTCGCTGCCCACGTCGGTTATCTTGAAGGTGAGCTTGACGTTGTTCGCGCCCTGGTCGTCGTTGAGGTCGCCGAGGGTGGACTCGACGGTGCGACCGTTGATTCTCTCGGGTTCGTCCGCGAAGGTCGAACCGAGTTCCTTACGGTCGAAATTCTCGGGAGCGATGACGGTGTACCATCGCTTTCCGCGCTTCTGCTTGGAGACGGATCGTTCACTCATGGTTAGTGTCTGTGTGCGTTCGTGTGGCTTCGATGACGGTCTCGGCGACCGTCACGTTGACGACGTAGTCATCGACCGTGGCGTGGAGGCCGCCGGTCGAATCGCGTTCGATTGTGGTGACGAGTTCGTCCCCCTCGACTCGGGTGCGCATCGACTCCGTGTTGTCCGGTTCGAGCGCGCCGGCGACGATGCCGGGGTCGTCGTGGGTCGTCCGCAGGGTCGCACGCCGGGTCATCGGCGCACCTCCCTGACGGCCGCGACGACCGCGCTCGGCTCCGCCGCGGAGTCGAACGTCATCGTCGCCTCCGACGGCGACCCGGTCGCGGACGCGTCCGGCAGGTCGCTCGCGGCCGCGGCAAGGTCCTCGTCCAGCCCGGCGGGGCCGGTCGAAACGAGGGCCGCGGCACCGACGCCGACCGCGAGAACGGTCGGCTCGGGCGAGCGGAAGTCGCGGGCGAGCCTCGCCACCGTGGCGAGTCGCCCCGGCGACGACAGGTCACAGGAGAGCGCGTAGAGGCGCTCGTAGCGGCCCGTCGTCGCCGCCCGGAGCGCGGCGTGGGTCGCCCGCGCGTGGTCGCGCCACGCGTCGAGCGCCGCGTCTCGAACGTCGTGTCCGAGCGCCAGCGCGACGGCGGTCCCGGGCGACTCCCGGACGGTCGCGTCGAGCACGTCGGCGAAGCCGCCGACGGTTTCGAACGGTCCGTTCGGGGTCGTTTCCGGGCCCAAGACGCGTTCGACGGCGGTCGCCGCGCGGGCGGTCGCCTCGCCGGTCGTCGCGTCGATGGCGACGAGGGAAGCGACGCGCCTGCGGGCGTCCGCGTCGAGTTCGGCCGGGAGCGACAGTTCGGCGAGCGTCGCCTGCGCGCGCTCTCTGTCGGCCGAAAACGGCGCGTGGACGAGCGTCGAGTGGGCCAGCCCGTCGGCGAGGTCGCCCGTCGGGACGGCCACGCCGGGGCCGGCTTCGACGCCCGCGTCGGCCGCGGCGTCCGCGAGTTCGGTGTCGTCGACCGGCGTCTCGCCGGCGGCGTGGAAGCCGGCCAGCGCGACCGCCGGGTCGGGGTCGACCCCGAGTTCGCGGACGACCGAGACGGCGTCGTTCGGGTCGAGTTCGAGGTCCGCATCGGCGTCCGACAGCCCGACGACCGCCACAACGTCGTCGTTTGCGACAGTGTCCGGGGCGTCGGTCGCGCGGATGCGGAAGGGGACGTCGAGTGTCCTGAGCGCCCGCCCGACGACACCCGCGGCCGCGACGGCGGCACCGCTCCCGTGGACGCGGAGACGAACGAACGTCGCCTCGCGTAGGGTCGCGGCGGCGTCGGCGGCGGGTGTCTGTTCGGCGGGAGTCACGGACATTCAGTTACGCTTCGAGGAGTTCGACAGCGACGTCGTAGCTGTAGGTGAAGTCGTCGTCGAGCTTGTCGCCGCGGTAGTACGAGACGAGGCGGCGAATCTTCGACTCCGTGTTCTGCAGGGCGCGACGGTTGGACTTGTCCTGCTGGTTCTCCTCCATGTGCTCGCGGAGGCGGACGGCGCGCTCCATGAGGTTACGGAGGTCCTCGGGGAGGTCGCCTGCGGCGTCGTTCTCCTCGAGGATGGTGGTGACCTTCTTGCCCGTGGCGAGCTTGACGTCGGGGACGGGAACGCCCTTGACGCCTTCGTCGCGCAGGGACAGGCCGATCTGGCTCGGGTCCTTGCCCTGTTCTGCAAGTTCGACGACGCGGGCTTCGATGTCAGCCGCGTCGACGTCGCTCCACTCCGGTGCTTCGTCTGCCACCGGCTTGTCCGAACTGGACGAGCCACGGCGGCGGGTGTGCATTCGTGCCATTGTTGCGGGTTGGAACCGCACTGACCGCAGAAACGAGTACCCCGCAGTCGTATCACCGACTACCGGGGCACTACCGCAATCCCAAGCCCAAATGGGCGAAGTCAGATTTGCGGCCGTGCTGGATTCCCATCGGGTTGTCCACGCGCGCCGGGTTAAACCGTTTCGACTCGGACCCGACTCGCCCCGGTCGGAATCGAAGGGCTTCTAAACGGGCGACGGCTATCGGAGGGTGCGGGCTCGTAGATCAGGGGTAGATCACTCCCTTGGCATGGGAGAGGCCCCGGGTTCAAATCCCGGCGAGTCCACTCACTTCCTTTCGGTCACTTCGTTCCCTCCAGTCGTTCGTGGACTCGCCGACGTCACGTTCGTTTCACTCACGTGACTCCCGGCGAGTCCACTCATTTCGCTCTGGACTCCCGGCGAGTCTATTTGAATCGCGTGGCTGAAACGTATCGATACGGCGCGTCAGCGCCTCTCTGAGACCTCACGCCTCGTCTTCGAACACGCTCATGTCCTTCGCCGCGAGGTCGGTCACGTGCTTGACGATTTCGGGGTCGACCTGTGCGACGTCGTCGCCGTCGTGGACCTGTTCGTTGTGGCGCTCGATGGCGTCCGCAACCTCCGAGAGCGGAACGCGAGTGGTCGTGTCGCAGGCCTCACACACCACCGGAACTTCGGGAGCGTCGTCGTCAGTCATACCGAGTCGTTCCGCTAGCGACGGAAAAAACGAGTCGGTTCGTTGCCGGCGGCGTCGGGGCGCGTTCGACGCACGCGACCACCCCTCAGCCGTCGAACGATTCGAAGCCCTTATTTATCCGACCGGGAAATTGATGATTGCGTTTGAGGGCTCGTAGATCAGGGGTAGATCACTCCCTTGGCATGGGAGAGGCCCCGGGTTCAAATCCCGGCGAGTCCACTCACTTTCTTCCGTCGCTTCGCTCCGTCAGTCGTTCGTGGACTCGCCGACGTCCCACTCGCTCCGCTCGCGGGACTCCCGGCGAGTCGCCCGCATGGCATGCAAGACGGCAGTGCCGTCTCGCTCTGCTCACGTGACTCCCGGCGAGTCCGCCAAGTGTACTACAATCTGTTGAAGTGTGTTCTCCTCAGTCTCGGGTTCAGTGTCCGGTGAGCCATACACCCGCCGTTCCCGGAACCGTCCCGGCGTCGCTGAGAGCTACCTATCAGACGGGTCTACTTACCAGACTGTCAGATACCCCGCGAGGTTTTCACCCCGTATCTCCTTCGGATAGGTAATGAGCGGTCGTCCCCGAGTCCCACTGGTCTATCGCGTCGTCAGAGACCGGACGGCGCAGACCTCGCCGATTGCGGTGGTGCTTCTGTTAGCGGTCACGGTCGCCGGAACGACCGCCGTCGTCGCGCTCGGCGGCGTCGCCCTCGACGAGACGAAAGAGGCGTCCCAACTGACGCGCGCCGAGCACTCGATGACGCTTTTCGACTCGCGGGTCGCCATCTCTGCCCTCGGGGAGGGCGAAACGCAGTACGTCGACCTCAGCGGCACCGGCGGCGGTGCCTACGTCGTCGACGACGACAGCGGCTGGCTGAGCATCACCCACAAGAACTACACCGACGCCGGCGACGACCAAGAGCTCTACAACGAATCGCTCGGGACCGTCGAGTACCGCAACGGCGACGCCCGCATCGCCTACGAGGGCGGCGGGGTCTGGCGCACGCAGGACGGGGGGACGACGATGGTCTCGCCGCCGGAGTTCCACTACCGCGGGGCGACGCTGACGCTCCCGGTCGTCCGTGTCTCCGGCGACGGGTCGTCGTCGGGCGACGTGTCCGCGAGGGTCGCGGCGACCGAGCGCGCCCATCGCATCTATCCGAACGAGACGGCGGAATACAGCGAGTCAGCGGACAGCTACGACAACCCGGTCAGCAACGGGACAATCGTCGTGACGGTCCACAGCGACCACTACCGGGGCTGGGCGGCGTTCTTCGAGTCACGGAGCGAGGGCACCGTGACGGTCGACGACACCAACCAGACCGCGAGCGTGGAACTGGAGACGCTCGGTCTCGTCGGCGAGTTTCAGATGCCGAACGAGGGCACCTCGGTCGACGTGCGCGGAATGGCCGGGAACCACAGCGTCTCGACGTTCACGCTCACGCTCTCGAACGACCAGCACCTCCAGAACATGGAGTGGGGGATGTACTACGACGGCGACCAGCGCGACCTCGAACTCCACGTGCAGGCGGACGGCAAGTGCAAGAAGGGCAGTTACGACGGCACGTTCGACCTGACGCTCTACTACGCCACCGAAGACGGCAGGTACCACGGGTGGCAGGCGACCGACCTCGACCCGGACACGAGCGACGCGGTGAGCATCGACTGCTCGCCGAGCAACCCCGAGATAACCGTCGACTTCACCAGTTCGCAGACGATGACCTACGGCGACATCCAGTCGGACAAGGGCTTCGGCAACCAGAACAAGTGGCAGTTCGCCCCCGAAATCACGGACGGCGAGGCCTACGACAGCGTCACCTTCGACGAACACGACGCAGATAGCGGCCAGACGTTCTCCAAGGCCACCGGCGACACCGCCTCGATGGACTTCGTTCTCAACCACTACTTCTCGCTCGCCGCGCCGCAGTTCGAACTCACCGTCACGGACGGGCCGGGCAACAGCCAGAGCGTCGACGAGTCCGGCTCGCGCGGCGAACTCGACTACGACCAGGCCGAGGGCGGCCAGTTCATCACCTTCCTGCACGTCACGGAAAACGAGGTCGAAGTCGACGTCGAGTGAGCGCGTCCACCGCGCTCCGACGGTCGCGGTCGGTGACGGTGCCGTTTCTGCTCAGTCGGCGAACGTCATGTCGACCGACGTCGAGACGACGTGGACGCGCGCCGTCCCGTTCACGTGACACGAGACGCTCGGGTAGCCGTCCGACGGCTCCACCAGTTCGCCGCAGGTCACGTCGGGGCGGCCCGATAGCTCCCGTTCCCAGAGCGCCGCGCGGGGGGAGCGAACGGTCAGGTTCACGTCGTACGGGCCCTTGGTCCGCGCGGCCAACACGTCGCTCGCGGCCTTGTCGGCGCGGATGAGGAACGTTCCCGACCCGCCGACGGAGGTCGTCGCCTCCTCGTCGGGGCGCGTCACGAACGCCGGAATCAACACCCGCTCGCTGGTGAGCACCAGCGACGGTCGGCGGACGAACGTCCCGCTGTTACCCCGCGTCCGGAAGAGCGCGTCGAACGCGTAGACGACTCGCTCGTCGCTGGAATCGCTCTCGTAGACGATTGGCGACACCTCGTAAGTGTTGGTGAAGTTGACTGACGGGTCCCCCGACCGCTCTCCGGAGACGACGAACTCGACGGGCCGGTCGAGCGTCAGGCTGGCGTCCTGGAGCTTCACCTCGGTCGCCCGACTCGGCGCGCCGCGGTCGGCGATGTCCTCCATGTTGTCGCCGAGGATGTCCAGCGCGCGCTCGGCGTTGTTGACGCGCTCGACGTCGCG
The DNA here is from genome assembly GCF_042663345.1 of Haloferax chudinovii. Taxonomy (NCBI): domain Archaea; kingdom Methanobacteriati; phylum Methanobacteriota; class Halobacteria; order Halobacteriales; family Haloferacaceae; genus Haloferax; species Haloferax chudinovii. Next base: position 228,422 of record NZ_JBHTAB010000004.1, on the reverse strand, counting down.
GGCGTCTTGGAGGCCGGTCATCCCGACGGCGGTGACGAGGCCGACCATCGAGAGGACGATGGCGAAGACGAACACGAACCCGAGCGTGTCGCTCACGGCGCGGTCGCTCACGACACCACCTCCAGCGTCTCCGACGACGAGTCGTAGGTGATGGTCACGTCGCCGCCGTCGACGCGGCTCGTCGCCAGCGCGGTCTCGTTTTTGACCGGCACGCGGACGGTCACTTCGGGGTCGGTCGAGGTGAGCACGAGTCCGGTTGGCGGCCCGGGTTCCACCTCGATGGAGTAGGTCGTACCGGCGACCCTCGGCGGCAGTCGAATCGTCGCCTCGACCCGCGACTCGCCGGGGGCCGCCGCGATTCGGTCGACCGATTCGATGCCGGCCGCGAGCCGGTTCCCGACGACGTCGAGTTCCGTCTCCGTGACTCGTTCGCGCTCGTCGGAGACGAACCCGCCGGCGGCGACCATCAGCCCCGAGATGAGGACGACCGTGATGGTGAGTGTGAGCACGTAGCCGAGCGCCGTCGAGACGCCGCGGTCGGTCGAGCGGAGTCGAACGCGGCGCGCGCGCTCCTCGGGCCGGCCGCGGTCACCCCGGTCGCCCGAGAGCGTCGGCGGCGTCACGCAATCTCACCCGGTGCGACCCGGACCTCGCGGGAGACGTACGTCTCGCCCGACTCGTAGACGTACGAGACGGTGACGGCGTACAGCGCCTCCTGTGCGACCGGTGACGACCCGCTTCCGGCGGACGCGTACTTCGTCGCGTCGAAGACCGTGGCGTTCGTCTCGTCCACGTACAGTTCGTAAGAGCCCTCGGCCTCCGCCGCGTTCCGATACGTGACCGTGACCGCGCCGTCGAGGTCGGTGTGGACCGCGTCGAGCGGGTCGCAGATGGTCCCGTTGAGTCGGCCGTCGGCGACGTCGACAGTGACGTAGTCGCCCGCGTCGGCCGCGACGCTACAGGTCGTCCGGGTCCCGCCGGCGTCCTCGACGGCCACGAAGACACGCCCCTGCGTCGTATTTCGGTAGATTTCGGTCTCGACGGCGTCGGTCCCGTCGTCGACGACGAGTTCGAACGCCGACCCGCGACTCGTTGCGAGCGAGTCGCGCGAGACGTTGACCCGAACGCCGCGGACGCCGACGTCGCTCGCGAGCGTCCAGTCGGCCGTCTCGTTCCTGTCCGTGAAGTTCCGCGCCGCGTCGGTCTGAGAGATTCGCGTGCCCTCGACGTGGTCGACGTACGAGGCGTCCGTCGCGGTCCCCCTGACCGCGGCGAGCGTCGCGGCCGCGTCGCTCCAGTTGCCGAACGTCTCGTCGAACCTGTCGGCGAGTTCGCCGTACGTGCCGCCCTCGCGGTTGGCCTCGTCGAGGAGCGTCCCCGCCCCCGCCTCGACTGCGCCGCCGTGGGCGACCGCCCCGTCGAGGTTCGTGTCGGTCGTCCGGGTTGCGAGGTTCTCCGTGTAAATCGCGGTGTTGAGCGTCAGCGCGAGGCCGACGAGGAGCACCGCGATTGCGAGCGCGGCGACGAGCATCAGCTGGCCGCGGTCGTCGCCACCGAGAGCCCTCTCCCCGGCCGACTCCCTCGCCTCACCAACCGCGTCGCTCGCGCGCTCGAAGGCGTCGGTCACATCCGCCATACGACCACCTCCACGTCGACGACGCCGTACAGCGGCCCTGCGTTGCCGTCCTGAACGAAGTACTCCTCGTCGGCCGCGGCGTCGACCGATTCGAGCGTCTTCGGCGTCTCGACCGCGCGGGGGTCACCGCCCGGAGAGGTACCCGGCTCGGTCAGCGCGTCGTCGTCCGTGAGCGTCACGAGTCGGGTCCGCGAGACGGCGTGGTCGCTCGGCTCGCCCATGTACACGAGGCGGGTCGTCCGCCGGGCCTCCCGGTCGCGCAGGTAGTGCAGGTAGACGTTGAACGCGATGCCGCGGTCCGAGAAGGACTCGTCGAGCATCGCCCCGAACGCGGTCGGCGGCCCGCCGTCGACGTAGTAGCCGCGCGCGTCGATGCCGTAGAAACTCCCGTTTTCGGGGTGCGTGAACAGGACGGTTCGCTTCAGCGCGCCGGTCTCGGCGGCCGCCGTCAGGACGCCGTCACCGACGGCGGCCTGCTGGTTCTCGATGTGTTGGCTCGACGTGCTCGCGGTCAGGGGCGTCACCGCGGTCACCTGCAACGCGAACGTGACGCTGGCGAGGAGCACCATCGCGGCGACGAGCGCTTCGAGCGCGTGGGCCTGTGCGCGAGCCACGGTCACCACACCCTCACCGCGAGCTCGTGGAGGTCGCCGTCGAGGAGAATAGCCCGCCGCGCGGTGACGACGCTCCGGGTGGTCGGGACCGGCTCGCCGGTCGTCTCGACGACGCTCCCGCCCCGCGAGAGCGTGACGTTGAGCCCGTACGACGCCCCGATGCCGGTCGCGGCGTTGGGGTCGGGACTCCCGTAATCACAGTCGCCGGGTGGGGCATCGGGGGGGTCCCCGTCGAAGAACGCCTCGGTGCAGGGCGCGTCGAGCACGTCGGGGTTCTCGTCGTCCACGAGCAGGCGCTGGGTGAGCGAGTCGGCGGCGCGGTTGGCGACCAGCGGGCGGTCCTGTTCGGCCTCGAAGGGGTCGAGAATCTGCGGGATAGTGCCGACGACCCACGCGACCGCGAGGAGGAAGATACCGACGCCGATGGCGAAGTCGATGGTCGTCTGGGCGCGGGCGCTCCGGCCGCTCGTCTCGCGGTGGCCGTCGCCGCGGCCGCCTCGCCGCGTCATCCGACCACCATCCACACCGCGAGCGAGAGCGTCTGGAGGATGACGACGAACTTGACCCCCGAGAGGAGGTCCGCGTTGCGGATGTAGCCGCTGATGAATCCCGACAGCATCGCCTGGATGGTGACGCCGTGGAAGAACAGAAGCGACAGCAGGTCGGGGTCGATGCCGCCGCCGAAGCTCGGCCCACCGGTCGTCGCGCCGCCGGAACTCGACGCCTGCGACGAGAGCCCGGCCATCACGTCGAGGAACTGCGTCTTCAGGATGGCCATCACCGCCAACAGCGTCACGTACGTCATGAGGATGATGGCGACCTGCATCCGGGTCCGCGAGATGCGCTCGCGCTCGATGTCGTCTTGGTTCTCGGAGGCCTGGGCGGCCGTCGTCAGGACCTCGGTTATCTGGCTCGACGCCTCCTGGGCCTTCGTGATGAGCTTGACCGTCCGGGCGAGCCGCGGGATGTGGTACTTGTTGTTGAACTCGACGAGCGCCTCCCTGAGGCTCATCCCGTAGTGGACCTTCGCGTACATCACCTCGAACTCGTCGGCGAGCTTCCCCGAGGAGGTGTCGGAGACGGTCTTGATGGATTCGAGGAGCGTCTGGCCGGTGTCGTTCGCGCTCGATAGCTTGCGGAGGTTGTCGGAGAGCTTTCCCGTGATTGCCGCCCGCGAGTGGACGTTCCACTCGTGGAAGACCGTCAGCGGCACCGCGACGAGGTAGACCGGGACGTAGAACCAGATGAACGTCCCCCAGACGGGGTTGGCTATCATCCCGTCCCACGTCGTCGGGGCGGCCCCGCCGGCGACGGAGACGGCGAGGAGCGCGAGCGCCGCCGGAACCGTCAGCGCGAGGGTGAAAAGCGGATGCTGTTTGAAAAACAGGTGCGGCCGGCGCAGGAGCTCTTTCGTCTTGAACGTCCCCTCGCGGGACTTGATGCGCGAAAAGAGGCTGAACTCGCCGACGTAGCTCTCGACGAGCCCCATGTGGACGAGCCCCTCGCGCTGTTGACCCTGTAGGCGGTCGCTCTTGTCGTCGGGGCTGAGGAAGCCGTCGCCGATTTCGTCCTGTTTCACCGTCGAGACGAGCACGAGGAAACCGACGCCAGTCAGCGGGATGAGCCCGTAAACGGTCGCGTACAGCAGGCTCGACTGGGCCTCCCCGAGCATGCTCATGATGACGAGGATGATGATGAGGAGAAGCGGGAACAGCGACAGCGTCATGTACATCTCGCCGAACAGCTCCATCGTCTCCAGCGTCTGTTCCTGCTGTTGTTTCGCGGTCCGGAGGTGCTTGTCCTTCTTGTCGTCGAGAAAGCCCTGCATGTCGCCGCCGGAGTTGACGATAGAGAGCATGTCCGTCAGGAACTGCGAAAGCTCGTCGGAGGGGGTCAAAAGCGCCTGTTGGCGGATGGCGTTGCGGTAGTCGGTGCCGAAGTACTCCGTCTCCTGGACGATGCTCTGGAACTCCCGGGAGACCTCGCCGTAGGTGTCTTCGGCGCGGGCCATCGCCTCCAGAATCTCCAGTTGGTTCAGCCCGCCCACAGAGAGGGCGTACATGAACGAGACGGCGTCCGACAGAAGCATGTTTATCTCGCGTTTCCGCGCGGACGCCGTCGAGTACGGGATGGCGACGAGCGTCCCGAACCCGCCGGCGAAGCCGAGCGACCCGAAGACGAGCCCCGAGAGGACGACCGCCGCGGGCATCACGAGGGACCGAAGCGTGGCCGCCGTGGCCTCGCTCCCGACCGGAATCCCGAGGCTCAGCGCGTCGGCCGAGACGAGTCCGAGCGCGAAGATACCGTAGCCGACGACCATGCCGACGAGCCACAGCACGAGGCCGACGAGCACGCCGACCGCGAGCGCCCGCGAGAGATAGAGCTCGACGGTGTCGGGCATCCGGGCCTGCTGGAGCTTCTCTTCGACGTCGGCGACGAACTCGCCGTCCGCGTCGAAGAGAAGCTGAAACAGCGGGTAGAAGGCGTCGCCGAGGGTGTCGGTACTGCGGTCGAGCCCGCCCGAGGTGTTCGAATCGAGGTTGCTCATCTACTCCCCCTCACCAGAGTCCGACCCGCGCGCGTCCGCGTCGTCGTCCGGTGGGTCGTCGGTCTCGGCCGCCTCGAAGCCCCCCCACGTCTCGTCTTCGTGGCCTCTCTCGTCGTCCGGATTCTCCCCGTCGTCCGGATTCTCCCCGTCGTCCGAGTTCGCGGCCCGCCCCGCCTCTGACTCCGGCCTCTCGTCGATGCCGAACGCGCCGAAGAAGTCGTCGAGGTCGGCGTCGTCGTTGGGGTCGGACACCGAGGTGGCGTCGTCGAAACCGAACGGTCCGTCGGCGTCTTCGAAGCCGGCCGGTTCGTCGCCGGCGTCGTCCGCCGAGCCGTCCGGTCCGTCGTCGCCGTCTGGACCCGCTTCCAGCGCGGGCGTCTCGTCCTCGCCATCGACCGACGAGGGGCCGCTCTCGCCCTCGATTTCGGGCGTGTCGTCGGCCGGGTCGAGTTCGGACTGGTCGCGCCCCTCGCCGAGTTCGGGGTCGCGGGTCGACCCTTCGAGCGAGTCGAGTTCGCCCCGCTCGCCGGGCGTCGCCTCGACGTCCGGCTCGTCGCGCATGTGGTTGAGCGCCTCCGCGACCTCGCCGACGTCGCGGCCGCGGTAGTCGGGAAACAGCTCGTCTTCGGCTCGACGGAGAATGTCCTGCGCCAGCTTCCGGACGTGTTCGGGCGGGTCGGGGCGGGGGACCATCGCCTCGCTTTCGGGGTCGATGTTGATGTGGACGGACTCCATCTCCCGGAGGTCTTCGAGGCTCCGTTCGAGGTCGTCGGTCGCCATCAGCCCGAGGATGGTGTCCTGGTCGTTGATGAACGCCTGAAACGTCGCCGCGACCTGCGTGTAGGTGTTGAGCCCGCGGTCGATGAGATACGCGAGGATGACCTGCCGCTTGAAAATCTCCAGTTCGAGCGTCTCGTGATTCCAGCCGCGGTCGAACTTTATCTCTTCGAGCGTGTTCGACGAGCCCATCTGGAGGAACTCGTCGGTCTCGGCCTGCCACTGGTAGATGTCTTGGACGTTTATCTCGTCGTTTTCGGGGTCGTAGTGGTTGATTTCGGTGAGCGACTTGTTCCGGCGAACCTTGTTGCCGCCGACCCGCGTCGAGGTCTGGATGGACACGAGGTCGAGGGCGGAGAACATCGTCTTCGAGACGTTGATGGGCGCGGTGGTAAACCGCTTGAGCACCTCGCCGACCGAGTCGGCGTGGAACGTCGTGTAGGTGGTGTGGCCCGTCGACATGACCTGAAACAGCGTCCGGCCCTCCTCGCCGCGAATCTCGCCCATGACGATGTAGTCGGGGCGCTGACGGAGCGCGGCTTCGAGCAGGTCGAACTCGTCGACGTCGCCTTTGTCATCGTCCGCGAACGACGGCCGGGTGACGGAGGCGATCCAGTTTCGCTGGGGAAGTTCGACCTCGCGGGTGTCCTCGATGGAGACGATTTTCGTGTTCGACGGGATGAAAAGCGAGACGGCGTTGAGCGAGGTGGTCTTCCCCGAGGCGGTGCCGCCGGCGAAGATGAGGCTCTTGTCGTTTTCGATGCAGAGCCAGAGGAACGCCATCTCCTCCAGCGAGAACGTCGACCAGTTGATGAGGTCGATGGGCGTGAACGGGACGTCCTTGAACTGGCGGATGGTGTAGTTCGTCCCGTGGTCCGACACCTCGCGGCCGAGGGTGAGCTGTGCGCGCGACCCGTCGGGGAGCGTCGCGTCGACCTGCGGGCGGCGCTTCGAGATGCCCTTCCCGGAGCGCTGGGCGAGTTTCACGACGAAGTCGTCGAGTTCGCCCTCGCCGTGGTAGATGTTCGAGATGATCTGCTCGTAGTCGGAGTGGTAGACGAACACCGGCGAGTTGTAGCCGTCACAGGAGATGTCCTCGACGTTGATGTCGTGTTTGATGCCGTCGATGCGCTCGTAGCCGATGAAGTCCCGCCGGAGATAGTACTGGAGCTTCCGGACTTGGTAGTCGTTCAGGTCGTCGGCGTCGTCGGCGAGGACCGCGCGCTCGGGCCGGGCGGCGATGCCGTCGATACCGCCGAGCGGGGCGTCCCCGTCGGTGTCTCGGGCGCGACTGCCGAAGACCGAGCCCAGCCCGAGACGGCTCCCGAGGCCGCCGAACCGCCCGGTGGTCGCGGCGGTCGTCGACGCGTCGGCCACCGAGTCGTTTCCGCCGCCAAAAAGACCGCCCAGCCCGAGTCGAGACGCGAACCCGGATGATTCCGCCGAGGATTCCGCCGTCACCCCGTCAGCGGCCGACTCGTCGTCGCTTCCGCCGCCCGCCGCCGATGCCGGCGGGTCGTAGAGGTCGTACCGCGAGAGCAGTTCGTACGTCTCGGCTTCGATGACCCGCCCGCGGTTGTCGCGGCCGCCCTCGACGACGCTCTCGTCGCCGTACTTGATGGCAGTCCGGAGCTTGTTCGTGAGGAACTCCGTCAGGTCGTCTTCGATGCGGTTCAGGTACGGTTCGACGACGTAGTACTTCTTTTCGTTTTCCTTGACGGAGTGGAAGATGATGACGAACGCGTAGGGCTTGTTCACCCAGTAGCGCTCGACCTCGCGGAAGTGCGTCTTCTTCTCCATCGGGACGGCCTTTTCGAGGTCGTACCGGTTCGCCAGCGTGGTCGTGCCGTCGACGCTGGAGAAAAACGCCTCCTCGTCGAACTCGGGGTCGACGTCGACCGTGCGCTCGTTGACGACCGCGTCGAGTTCCTTGCCGCGCTGTCCGGCCCGCGCCAGCGCGTTCTCGATGTGGTCGGGGTCGAAGCCCAGCGCCGCCTCCCCGTCGAAGGGGACGATTTCGCCCGCCGAATCTCGCGGGCGAGAGCCGTCGTCCTCGTAGTAGTTCTCGCGTTTGTAGTGTTCCCACAGCCACACGTCCTTGACGACGGGCGTCGTCTCGGGGTCGCAGAAGGCCTCGAACTGCTCGAAGATGTCTCTCGCGTGCGCGCCGCGTTCGCCGACGACGGCCGACACGTCGACCGGGTGACAGCCGAGGAACTCCTCGGGGTCGAGGTCGACGCGGTCCCAGTCGCCCCGAGTGAGCGCCGCGACCGCCCGGTCGTCGTCTTCCCACCGGGACGTTCCGGGCGCGTCGCGTCCCGTCCGCGGGTCGGTCCCGTAGAGCGCTTCTACGTCGTCGTCACTGCCGTATTCGTCGAGAAAATCTGCCCACGTGTACGACCCCACGTGCGCGTTCGACGCCTGCTCCGGAGCGGTGTCGTTCTCCTCGGGTGACGTTACATCACCCGTTAACGCCTTTCGGTCCCCTCCGTCGGCGTCGTCGGTTGCCATTGTGACGGGGTATTCGGGCCGATGGAAAAGTCTTTTTCTCAATCAACTCACAATTTAAGTCCTTTTTAAATCCCATTTTTATACCTGTTTATAAGTTCACGTCGTTTCGCACTCGGAGCGACGGCCGGTAAATCAGGGCTTAATCGTCGCGTGAGTCACCCATCCAGGTGACGGACCATCGTCTGAGGCCAGCGCCTCGCCCCGCCGGGGGTGGGTCGGCAGGGTGGTTGACGAACTGGTTAAAACAAAGCGACGCGGCGGGGGGAGTTCGGACGGGGCGGGCGTGACGGGAGTCCCGCGAGCGGAGCGAGTGGGACTCAGGAACGGCCGCTGGACGAACGAAGTGAGAGTAGCGGGCGTGACGGGATTGAGCAAACGCGGAGCGTTTGCGATGTACGCCGCGTCGGCCGACCGAACGAAGTGAGAGAGGCGGGCGCGGTGGGATTCGAACCCCAGTCGCTCACTCCGTTCGCTCCCTGATTCGAATCCCTCGTGCCGTTTTCACTGCTCACTTCGTTCGCAGGAAAACGGGCGTGACGGGATTCGAACCCGCGATCGAGAGGTTAGGAACCTCTCGCCCTGTCCACTAGGCCACACGCCCCACGGCGCTATCTCTCAGGACCGGTCAAAAATCGCGTGGTTCACACTGGACGGGCAGAAGAGAGAGAAAGTGAGCCGCGTTCACTTCGACGATTCGGTCGAAGCGGACTCGGTCGAAACCGAGTCAGTCGAACTCTCGTCGGTCTCGTCGTCTTCGTCTTCGTCGCCCGTCACGTCCTGCAGTTCGTCTTCGATCTCTTCGCGGCCGCGCTGGAACTCGCCGATGGCCTGCCCGGAGGACCGTGCGAGCTTCGGAATCTTGTTCGCGCCGAACAGCAAGACGACGATGAGCAGGACGACGAGTAGCTCGGGCCCGCCCGGGAGTCCCGGGAACAGTGGGGTGATGGTCTCGAACATCGCTATCTCTGCGTTACCTAGTGGCAATTATAGGCTTTTTGCCTTCTACGGGTTCTGGAAAGACGGAATGTCGTCGCCTCGGAACTCCCGGATCGGCCGAATCGACGCGTCTGGGCGCGTCACTCCTACGAAAAGCTTGTGGCCGGTCGTCGGACGCCCTCGCTCGTGCCGATGTTGGCGACCGTGTCGGGCCGTCACCGGCGGTCCCCCTGAATTTCCGCCGACGGTGATATAATGTGGACGGAGTCGAATGCCACCCGTATGGTCTCAGTTGGCGACGCCGCCCCGGACTTCACCGCACCGCTTACCGATATCGACGGCGACATCGAGTCGTTCACGCTCTCGGAGAACCTCGACGACGCGCCACTCGTCCTCGCGTTCTTCCCCGCGGCCTTCACCGGCACGTGCACCACCGAGATGTGCACCTTCCGCGACCAGATGGCCAACTTCGAGGACGTCGGCGCGACGGTGTACGGTATCAGCATCGACACGCCGTTTACGCTGACGGAGTTCGCCGAGCAGAACGGCCTCAACTTCGGCCTCATCAGCGACACGAACCGCGAACTCGTCGACGCCTACGACGTGGCGATGGACTTCGCGAGCCTCGGCGTCAACCGCGTGGCGAAGCGCGCAGTGTTCGTCGTGGACGGAGACGGCGAGGTCACCTACGCGTGGGTCAGCGACGACCCCGGCGTCGAGCCCGACTACGAGGCGGTCGAGGCCGCCGCCGGGAAACTCGAAGAGCCGAGCGAGGCCGCGTAGAGCCGACCCGCCGCGCGACACGGTAGCGTACCTGATTCGGAGCCCAAGTTCTTTTCTCTCCGTGCGACCACCTTGCGGGTCATGAGCGATACCGAAGACACGCTGAACGGCGGCCGCGTCTACGACCCCGAGGCGGACCACGCCTTCCCCGACGAGAAGCTCAACGAGGTGCTCCCTGTGCTCCTCGACGACGAGGAGGTGACGACGCTCCTCGAAGCGCAGAACGTGAATGCGGTGACGCGCAAGGGCTACAACGACCACGGCCCGAAGCACATCGAAATCGTTCTGAACCGCGCGCTCCGGCTGTACGACCTGCTCAAGGCCGGCGGCTGTGAGTTCAACGGCGCGGCCGAACAGGGGCTCGACGAGGCCGACGAGGCGGTCATCATCGCTCTCGCGGCCCAGCTTCACGACATCGGCCACATTGTCCACCGCGACAACCACGCCTACTACTCCATTCCGCTCGCATCGGACGTGCTCGACCGCTTCCTCCCCGAGTTCTACGACCTCGCCGACGCGGTCCGTATCAAGGCGGAAGTCCTCCACGCCATCCTCTGTCACCACCGCGAGGAGGACCCGCTCACGCTCGAAGCCGGCGTCATCCGCGTCGCCGACGCGCTCGACATGGAGCGCGGCCGGTCGCGCATCCCCTACGAGAAGGGCGGTCGCGGCATCAACACGCTCTCCAGCCGCGCCATCAACAACGTCGTCCTGAAGCCCGGCGAGGAGTCGCCCGTCCTCGTCGAAATCGAGATGGTCAACGCCGCCGGCGTCTATCAGGTCGACAACCTCCTGAAGGCGAAACTCGACGGCTCCGGCCTCGAAGAACACGTCCGCATCGTCGCGGTCAACACGAAGTCTGAAGACAGGCTCGTCGAGCGCATCGAACTGTGAACTACCCTACCCTACTCGCTCCCGGCTGACGCCGTTCGCTCCTTGAGGGTAGGGCTTCCTGCTTCCACGACGCGCTTTGCAGATACAGGTGTATCCACAGGGAGCGCAGTCTCCACAGGCGTTGATTCGGAGTATCCCATTCCTACGTCTTCGAGGCCACGAGAAAGAATGTTCCACGCTGCGTTCGCGTCCCTGTCCGCCTCAAACCCGCAGACGGGACAGGAATGTTCACGGACCCACAACGGCTTCTCCGTCGAGACACCGCACGACGCACACTCTTTGGTCGTCCCTTTCGGGTTGACTGCGACGAAGTGCGTTCCCTCCCGTTCACACTTGTATTCGAGCAACGAGAGGAACGTCCGCCATGCTGCCGACGCCGTGTTTCGACTGTTCGACGGAGACTCCATCATCCTCTTCACGTTCAGGTCTTCGACCGCCACGAAGTCGTACTCCCGAGCGTAGTAGTTCGAGAGTTTGTGCAAGAAGTCACGGCGCTTGCGTCGGAGGTCAGCATGACACTCTGCGACCTGCCGTCGTTGCTTCTCGTAGTTGTTTGACCCGTGTTGCTTCCGCGAGAGCTTCCGTTGCTCGCGTTCCAAGCGGTCGCGTTCGTCGGAGAGGTCGAGCGACCCGACCGCAGTGCCGTCGGTGTCGTGGGCATACTTGAGAATCCCTACGTCGATACCGACGCACCGCTCGGGATTCTCAGGCGGTTCGGGTGGCTCACAGTCCATTTGGACGCCGAACGTGGCGAACCACTCGCCCGTCGGTTCCTTCTTGACCGTGACCTGCTTGAGTGTCGCGTCGTCGGGGATGGTGCGGTGGAGCCGAATCGGTATGTCTGCGAGTTTCGAGAGTGACAGGACAGTCTGACCGCCCTTCTTGTCGAGCTTGAAGCCAGACTGACTGTACGTGAAACTACAGAACTCTCGTGGCGGCTTCCACTTGAGTTGACCGACGCCGTAGCCGTTCTTCTTGAGCGCCGAGAGTCCTTTGAGGTTGTCGAACAGGCGTTCCACGACGGTTTGGAGAACCTTCGAGTACACGTCCGAGAGGCCGTCCCACCACTTCTTGAGGTCGGGCAGTTCCGACCGTAGTGTGGTCATGGACGGCAGTTCACCGTGTTCGTCTTGGTACTCGTTGAGGCGGTAGAGCGTGTGGTTGTAGAGTTGCCTACAAATATCTCGGTGGCGGTCCAACTCCTCACGGTGGGCGTCGGACGGCTTGAGACGGTACTTGTAGGCGTAGTACATTCTACTCGCGTTGGTTCTCGACGTACTGTTTCAGCACATCCAGTGACACCTGCCCCGTCGAGATGAGGCAGTACGAGTCGTTCCAGAACGAGTCTCCCCACAGTTCGGTCTTCAGTTCGTCCGCGTACTCGTTGCGGATACGGCGGGCGGTCGCGCCCTTGACCGTGTTGATGAACTTCACGAGGTCTGTGGTTGGTTTCGCTCGGAACAGGATGTGTACGTGGTCGTCCTCGCCGTCGAGGTTTGTCAGTTCGACACCGTAGTTGTCCGTGAACCCGTTGATGACCTCGTGAATGAATTGGGTTCGCTCCTCGGTTAGCACTCCGCGCCGATACTTAGTGGTGAGTATCAGGTGGTAGTGCAGTGAATACGTTGAGTGCGCTCCCGAGTCGAGGTCGTATTCCATTGGGTTCGGTCAATATTATGCTACCCTACTGCAAAAACATTGCGACTACGTGGGTCTGTGGGCCTGCAACCGTAGAGTGTATGAGAACCGTGCGGCGCTGTATCCCCTCCCTGCTCGCGCCCTTCCTTCAGTCGGCGCTCGCTGAGGAAGGGGGCTTAGCGCCTACTTTCAGCTAAGCGACACGTCCGGAGTCAGAAAAATCGGGTCGGCCGTGCGGGCGACCGCCGCAGGTCGGTCCCGCGGTCGGCGCTGTGTTTCTCTCAGTCGTTGGACTGCACGAGGCGGTCCATCCCGCCGACCGAGAGCTCGCCGCTGAGGGTGCGGTTCGGGTAGGGAATGTCGATGCCCTCCTCGTCGAACCGCTCTTTGACGGCGGTGACGTACTCCCCGCGGGTCTTGACGAAGTCGGCGCGGCTGGGCTGGGAAATCCAGATGCGCGACTTGAGCGTGACCGACGAGTCGCCGAGTTCGGTCAGTCTGACCGAGGGTTCCGGCGTCGTCATGATGCCGTCGTGCGCTTCGGCCTCGTCGAGGATGATGTCGGTCGCCTGCTGAATGTCGTCGTCGTAGCCGATGCCGAACGGCACCTGCAGGCGGAGTTTGTCCTTCGCGACGGGGTTCTTGATGACGCCGTCGGTGAGTTGCGAGTTCGGCACCGTGAGCAGTTCGTTGTCGAACGTGCGAACCCGCGTGACGCGGAAGGAGATGTCCTCCACGACGCCGGAGTTGCCGTCCCATTCAATCCAGTCGTTGATGCGGAACGGCTTGTCGGTGAAGATGAAGATGCCGGCGACGAAGTTGGCGATGACGTCCTGCATCGCGAAACCGATTGCGAGCGTCGCGGCCGCCCCGATGGTGGCGAGCGACTGCAGGATGTTGCCGAGGCCGGCGAACGCGAATCCCGCGGCGAGGGCGACGAACGCCACGACGAGGGTCGCGATCTTCATCAGGGGCTTTTTCGCGTGTTCGTCCGCGCCGCGTCGGTCGAGGACGCGGTTGAGCGCGGACGACACGACCGCCTTGCCGACGATGTAGATGACGGCGAAGCCGAGAACGAGACCCAGGAGCGTCCCGAGCGTCTCGGCGTACGGAACGTTCTGCTGGGTGAGGAGTCGGCCGATAGTACCGCCGTCACCCTGCAGTTGGAGCGGGAGTGCGAGCGCGTTCATCGGTGGTAGACCGCGGTCTTCCCCCTTGTCTCTATCAACTCGGCGTTCACCCGGTCTGCGAGGTCCGCGGCCGCCTCGTCGACCGTCGTGCCCCCGAGCGCCGCCCGGAGGAACTTCGCTTTCACGAGGTTCCGGTCTGCCAGCTGGTCGTTGAGTTCGCCGACCACCGCTTCGATTCCGCTCTTACCCACCCAGACGGTCACGTCGAGGTCGTGGGCCTCTTTTCGTAGCTCCTGCGTGTTCATTCGTGGCCTCCACTATGTGCCGGAGGGCTTCAATAGTAAGGCTTTGACGGCTGTTTGGTTGTCGTGCACACGCAGGAACAAGCTGATTTTGCCGGAATCGCCGCAGGGCGGTCAGTACGGGTAGCGTTTCGTCGCCCCGCAGTCGCATCTGACGACGACGTGGCCGCCGGCGCGGGTCCGGACGCGGGCGTTGACGCCCGGGAGGAGGTAGGCGTCGCAGTCGTCGCAGGTGAACCGGCGAAACGCCTTCGGGAGGCCACAACGGTTCCGCTCCGCGACGCGACGGGCGAGACGGACGTACTCGCGGGCGCGCTCGTGGTCGCGGTCGCTCGCCGCCTCGCGGGCGAGGCCGTGGAGTCGGTCGATGCGCTCCGCCGCGATGTTCATACACGTTCGGGCGAGCGGCCCGGACAAAGACGTTCCGAACCGCGACGCGGGACCGACACCGGGGACCGAAGCCGGTACTGTGATACCCCGGCCCGAAAAACGGCGACTGTGCGCGTCCTGAACTACCTCGAGTTCGCCTCGCAACTCGACCGTAGCGGCATCGGAACCGCCACCGACCAACAGCGGGCGGCGCTCGCCACGACCGACGTGGAGGTCGTCACATCCCCGTGGCCCGAGTCGGTCGCCGCGGGTGCCGCGAGCCTCCTGCGGGGCGACGGGGTCGTCCGCGACTACGACGTGGCCCACTGCAACCTCATCGGCCCCGGCTCGGTCGCCGTGGCCAGACACGCCAAACGCAACGACATCCCGCTCGTGCTCCACTCGCACGTCACCCGCGAGGACTTCGCCGAGAGCTTCCGCGGGTCGACCGCGGTCGCCCCCGCCCTCGGGAAGTACCTCAAGTGGTTCTACTCGCAGGCCGACGTGGTGCTCTGTCCCTCCGAGTACACGAAACGAACCCTCGAATCCTACCCGGTCGACGCGCCGATTCGCGCCGTCTCGAACGGCGTCGACACCGACGCGCTCGACGGCTTCGAGGACCTCCGCGACGAGTACCGAGCGGAGTACGACCTCGATGGGATGACCGTCTTCACCGTCGGCAACGTCTTCGAGCGCAAGGGCCTGACGACGTTCTGTACGCTCGCCCAAGAGACCGACTACGACTTCGCGTGGTTCGGCCCCTACGACACCGGTCCGCACGCCTCGAAGACGGTGCGGTACTGGGTCGAAAACGCCCCGGAGAACGTCACGTTCACCGGCTGGATAGACGACATCCGCGGCGCGTTCGGCGCGGGCGACGTCTACCTGTTCGCGACGAAAAACGAGAATCAGGGCATCGCGGTCCTCGAAGCGATGGCCTGCGGGAAGGCGGTCGTCCTCCGCGATATCCCGGTGTTCGAGGAGTTCTACACCCACGGCCACGACTGCCTGAAGTGTTCGACCGACGCGGAGTTCCGCCGGGCGCTCGACCTGCTCGCCCGCGACCCCGATCTCCGGCGGCGACTCGGCGAGAACGCCCGCGAGACGGCCGCCGAACACAGCCTCGACCGCGTCGGCGACAGGCTCGTCGAGACGTACGAGGACGCGCTGGCCGGGCGACTCGCCGACTGACGGGCGAGATAACCGGCTATCTGGGAATGGGCACGGTAACACACGACACCCCTGCGGGAAGTCACAACGGTTTATCCCGTCGGGGTCGCACGAACGGCCATGCAGTCGGTCGCCGCGTTCACCGACACGTACTTGCCGACCGTCAACGGCGTCGCCTACACGATTCAGACGTGGCGCGAGCGGTGGCGCCGCCGCGGCGGCCGCATGGACGTGGTGTTCCCGGCGGACGACGACTACGACCCCGAACCGGGCGAGTACGGCGTTCGAAGCCTTCCGTTCCCGTTCTACGAGGGGATTCGAATCGGCGCGCCGCGGATTCCGGCGGCCGTCGACGACGTCGACGTCGTCCACGCCCACACCCCGTTCGGCCTCGGACTGGCCGGCCTCCGACTCGCCCGCCGGCGCGACCTCCCGCTCGTGGCGACCTACCACACCCCGACCGGCGAGTACGCCGAGTACCTCAGCTCCGTCGGCGCTATCGAGCGCGGCGTCGAGCGCACCGCCGAGCGGTACGAGCGGTGGTTCTTCGACCGCGCCGACGCGGTCATCGTCCCGAGCGAGGACGCCGAGCGCCGCCTCGCCGACGAGGTCGGCGTCGCGGCCGAAATCGTCGTCCTCTCGAACGGCATCGACGTCGAGCGGTTCGAGCCCGTCGAGGGCGACGACTTCCGCCGGCGCTACGACCTCGGCGACGGGCCGCTCATCGGCTACACGGGGCGACACGGCTACGAGAAGCGCCTCGACGAACTCGTCCGCGCCGCGGCCGACCTCGACGCGACGCTCGTCTTCGGCGGCGACGGTCCCGCCCGCGACGAGCTGTCCGCCCTCGCCGACGACCTCGGCGTGGACGCTCGCTTCCTCGGCTTCCTCGACCGCGAGGAACTGCCGGCGTTCTACTCCGCGCTCGACGTGTTCTGCTTTCCGAGCCCGGTCGAGACGCAGGGACTCGTCGCCTTGGAGGCCAACGCCTGCGGGACGCCCGTCGTCGGCGTCAACGAGGGCGCGCTGGAAGACACCGTCCTCGACGGCGTGACCGGCTACCACTACGAGTCCGGTAATTTGGACGGGTTCCGACGCGGGATTCGGCGGGCGCTCGCGGAGCGCGAGGCACTCAGCGCGCGCTGTCTCGACCGCCGAGACGAGGTGAGCGTCGACCGCTCTGTCGACCGACTCGCGGCGCTCTACGACCGATTGGCGTCGGAATAAAAGAACGAGACCGACTGCGAAACCGCGTCAGTCGCGGTCTTCGAGCGCGTCGGCGATGCGGCGCAGTTCGCGGTTCACGTCGCGGACCTCGTCGCGGAGCTGTCGGACCTCGCGGACGAGCTGTTCGTCGCTCCCGCTTCCCTCCTCGGGGTCGCGCGGGCCGCCGCCCATACCTCCGGGGCCGCCACCCATACCGCCGCCGCCCATGCCGCCGGGGCCGCCGCCGCCCATCATGCCGCTCATCATCTGCGCGAAGGGGTTGCCGCCGCCGCCACCCATGCCGCCGGGGCCGCCGCCGCCCATCATCTCTTCGGGGTTGGGGCGCTCGCCCTCTTCGCGCTCTTCCTCGCGGCGCTGTCGAATCTCTTCGACCCGCTCGCGGAACGACTTCTCTTCTTCGCCGTCGTCGCCCTCGTCGGGCGTCTGCGTCTCGTCTGCGGGTTCGTCGTCAGCCATGAGAGCGAATTGGCCGTCCTCCCGGAAAGTGCTGACGGTCTCTGAAATTCGTGACTCTCACCCGAACGCGCCGAGGCTCGACTGGAGGTCGCGGTCGGTCCCGCCGTCGTCGAGTTCGTGGCCGACGAGGTCGCGCAGGTCCACCGCGTAGGTCGTCCCGCGGTGGTCGAGGACGAGCACGCGCCCCTTCACGCCGCGGACGGTTCCCGTGGCGACGGTTTCTGCGACCGGCGAGCCGTCGAGGTCGAGGCCGTAATCGAACGCGAACGTCTCGATGGGGTCGAACCGGGCGAGGAGGGCGTCCCACGCCGCGGCGTCGACCGACCGGCCGAACCCCTCGATTTTGGTCGGGACGCGGATGCGGTCGGGAATCTCGGTCGCCAGTTCGGCCTCGTACTCGCGGGCGACGCGGCCGTCCGAGACCGTTCGGACGTGGGCCGCGCGGTCCGCGCCCTGCTCGCGCAGGCGGGTGTCGAGCCGCCACTCGCGGGTGACGCCGACCTTGAACGTGTCGGGAGCGAACGCGGCGAGGTAGACCGCGTGGTCCTCGTAGCAGTCCATCTCGTCTTTCAGACACGTCCCGGTACACTTCGCGCAGACCCACGTGTGACGGTGGTCAGCGCAGTAGGGCGCGCGGTCGTTGTCGCAGGAGACGTGGCGGTCGTCGTGGACTGTGCCCGCGCAGTGGCGGTCGCCGAGGCGGTAGTCGAGTTCGGTGCCGGGGGCGAGCGCGACCGAGTCGATGCCGTCGCTCGCGCTCACGAACAGCGCGGGGGTACCGGTATCGTAGCCGACGACCTGCACGCTCCGGGGTAGGGAGTCGCGGTAGAAAGGTGGCTCGCTCCGGGGCGGCCTGTCGGGGTCGCCCCGGGCGTCGACCGCGGGTCACGGCCGTGGTTGTTGGCCGTAGTTGTTGGCCGTAGTTGTCGGCCGTGGTTGTTGGCCGTGGTTACTCGTATTCGGCGCGAAGCTCCTCGGCGAGTTCCTCGGCGGCGCGGCGGACGGCCTCGTCGCTCGACCCGTCGGGCTCCCAGCCGAGCGCCGAGAGCTTCTCGATGGAGAGGCGCATCTTCGGCACGTCGCCGGTCCAGCCGCGGTCGCCGCCGGTGTACTCGAACTCGGGGTCGAGGTCGAGCACGTCGGCGACGATGTCGGCGATGGTCGTCACGGAGGTGGTCGTCCGCGTGCCGAGGTTGTAGACGTTGTAGTCGCGCTCGGCGTGTTCGACGACGTGGCACATCGCGTCGATGCAGTCCTCGACGTGGAGATAGGACTTCTCTTGGCGGCCGTCGCCGAGGATTTCGAGCGTCTCGGGGTCTTCGAGGAGTTTCTCGATGAAGTCCGGGATGACGTTGCCGCGCTGGTTCGGGCCGACGATGTTGGCGAAGCGGTACATGTAGACCGTGAAGTCGTAGGAGTGGGCGAACGTCGAAAGCAGGCCCTCGTCGGCGAGCTTGGAGGAGCCGTAGATGCTGATGGGTTCGAGGGGGGCGTAGTCCTCGGGGGTCGGCCGCGGGGCCTCGCCGTAGATGGTCGACGAGGACGTAAAGGCGATGTTCGACACGCCGACCTCTTGCATCCGTTCGAGGACGTTGTAGGTCATCTCGGTGTTCTCCTCGAACAGCTGACGGGGGTTGCCGTAGTTCGTGTCCGTGTAGGCCGCGAAGTGGAAGACGATGTCGAGGTCCTCGGTGACGGCCTCGGCGACGTCGTCGGGGTCGGTCATGTCGGCCTGTACGAACTCGACCCCGTCGGGGACCCGCTCTCGGTCCCCCTTCGAGAGGTCGTCGGCGACGACGACGTGGTTGTCCTCGGAGAGGCGCGCGGCGAGGTGAGACCCGACGAGACCCGCGCCCCCGGTCACGAGGACGCGCTTGTCGGAGAGTTCCAGCGACATGGCTCAGATGATTCGGCCGAGTGATAAGTCCGTTTCCCCTCCGCGCCGCTCGGTCGGGCCTCGGTGACGGCCGTCACCCCGGCCCCGGTTATCGCCGCCCGCGTTCCGAAAGCACCACTTCCCCCCGCCGTCTTCGGAGAGACATGCACAACGAACCCGAGGTCGCCGTCCTCCGGTACGGACACCGACCGGGGCGCGACGACCGGATGACGACGCACGTCGGCCTGACGGCCCGCGCGCTCGGCGCGGACCGGGTCATCTTCCCGGACAACGCCGGCCACTCGGTGGAGACGGTCGAGGACATCACGGGCCGGTTCGGCGGCCCCTTCGAGGTCGAACTCACCGAGGCGCTCAACGGCGTCATCCGCAACTGGGCGGGCACGGTCGTCCACCTCACGATGTACGGCGAGCGCGTTCAGGACGTGGAAGCCGACATCCGCGAGGCGCACGCCGAGGAACCGCTTCTCGTCGTCGTCGGCGGGGAGAAGGTCCCCTTCGAGGTGTACGAGGGAGCCGACTGGAACGTCGGCGTCACGAACCAGCCGCACTCGGAGGTCGCCGGCCTCGCGGTGTTCCTCGACCGCCTGTTCGACGGGCGCGAACTCGACCGCGAGTGGGAGGACGCCGAAAACCGGGTCGTCCCGATGGCGACGGGCAAGAAGGTCGTGCCGGCCGACGAGGAGTAATCGGAGGCGTCGGCGCGCCCGCTGGCGGTTCTCCACTGTCCGGGAGTAATAAGACTTAATGGCGTTCCTGACGCCATTTCGCACAATGGCTTTTGAGGAGTTACTGAACGACCCTGTTATCCAGAAGTACCTCCACGAGTTGGTCGGGCCAACCGGGATGCCGGTCGCGGCGGCACCCCCGGACGGCGAGGTCACCGACGAGGAACTCGCCGAGGAACTGCGGCTCGAACTCAACGACGTGCGACGCGCGCTGTTTATCCTCTACGAGAACGACCTCGCGTCGTACCGCCGCGTTCGCGACGAGGACTCCGGCTGGCTCACCTACCTCTGGACGTTTCACTACGAGAACATCCCCGAGAACCTCGAAGAGGAGATGTACCGCCTCCTCGACGCGCTCGAAGAGCGTCTCGACTACGAGCGCAACCACGAGTTCTACCTCTCGGAGCCCGCCGGTATCCGCTTCGAGTTCTCCGAGGCGATGGAACACGGCTTCCAGTGCCCCGAGACGGGCGCGCCGCTCGAACCGATGGACAACGACGACCTCGTCGACGCGATGGAGCGACGCATCGAAGAGCTCCGCGACGAGCTCAACGTCGAAGTGACGGGGACGAACTGAATGGTCGTTCTCGCAACGAAGTGCTACATCGACGGCGACGCCCGCGAGCGGGCGCTCGACAGCCTCACCTCGCTCGTCGCAAACGACATCGGCGACCTCGACGTCGAGTACGACATCGGCGTCCGCGACGACGGCTTCATCTCCGTGACGGTCTCCGGCGACGACGAGACGGTCGCGCGGAACGTCCTCCGCGAGGAGTGGGGCGAGGTCACGCCGCACCTGTCGGCGGGCGAGACCTACGTCGGCACCCTCGAACACTGGGATGACGACGGCTTCGTGCTCGACGCGGGCATCGAGGTGCGCATCCCGACCGAGGAACTCGGCCTCGGCCGCGGCTCCGCGACCCAGGTTCGCGACCGCTTCGGCCTCGTCCAGCACATGCCGCTGACGTTCGTCTACGGCGGCGACGAGGAGCCCTCGCGGCTGGCCGACGAGCAGATAGACCGCCTCTACGACTGGACCCGCGGGAGCGGTCGCGTCAACGTCAACAGCGCGACCCGCGGCGAGGTCCGCGCGACGGTCAACCGCGCCGGCCACGCGAAGGACATCGTGACCGTCGAGCGACTCGGCCTCCTCGAACAGAGCATCGTCTGCCGGGACGAGACTGACCCGCCGGGCCTCCTCGCGAGCATCGGCTCGTACCTCCCGTCGGAGCTGAAGTGCGTCATCGGTCAGTAAGAGGATGAACAGGCGACTCCTCGTCGGTATCGCCGCGCTCGCCCTCCTCCTCGTGACCGCCGGCTGTCTCGGCGGCACCGCCAGCGTCTCGAACGACCGTCTCGACGCCGCGCCCGACGGCGACTACGCGTGGACCGCCGAGACCGACGCGCACATCACGGTACAGGACAACGGCCGGTTCCGCGCGGTCTACGAGGTGAACAGCTCCTCGGTCGAACTCTACCGGTTCGACGGCTTCGGCAGTCGGACGCCGCTTTCGGTCGAGGCGGTCCGCTACCGCTACGAAAACGGCACCGTCGTCAACGGGACCGAACTGAAAGCCCGCGGCGGCGACGTGACGCAGAACGACCGCATCACGAACGTCACGCTCCCCGCGGACGCCGAGAACGACGGCAAACTCGCGTTCAGTTCGCCCTCGACGCCCAAGCGGTTCTCGCTTCCCGTCTTCGTCGAGGGGAGCTACGAGGTCGTCCTGCCCGCGGACCGCCGCGTCGACTTCCCGATATTCGGGTCGGTCCGACCGTCGGGCTACGACACCGAGGTCGTCGACGACCGACTCCACATCCGGTGGGACGAGGTGACCGATGGGAACGTCGTCGTGCAGTTCTACCTCCAGCGCGACCTCGGCATCTTCGCGGCCGTCGCGGCCGTCTCGGTGCTCGTCGGCGGCGCGGGGATACTCTACTACCGCCGGCAGATTCAGGCGCTCCGCGACCGCCGACAGGAACTCGGCTTGGACGTGGAAGACGACGACCGCTGAGCGACCCCACTGGAACCCAACCCGGACCCCGCTCCCGCTCTCGGCGTCGGCCGGGCGACCCGGTTCGCCGGTGTGAACGCTTTTTTGCCTCGCAACCCGCTAGCTCGGGGTATGAAAGTCGCCGTGGTCACCGTCGGGGACGAACTCCTCGCCGGCGACACCGTCAACACGAACGCCGCGTGGCTCTGCGAGGAACTGACGGCGCGGGGCGTCTCCGTCGAGCGCGTGACGACGGTCCCCGACCGCGTCGCCGACATCGCCCGCGTGGTCAACGAGTACCACGCCGAGTACGACGCCGTCGTCGTCACCGGCGGGCTGGGGCCGACCCACGACGACGTGACGATGGAGAGCGTCGCGGCCGCGTTCGGGCGCTCGCTGGAGCGCAACGCCGACGCCGAGGAGTGGCTGGAGACGAACGGCGGCTACTCCGCGGCCGACCTCGTAGAGGGGACGACCGACCTCCCCGCGGGGTCGCGGATGCTCCCGAACGACGAGGGCGTCGCGCCCGGCGCGGTCGTCGGGTCGGTGTACGTGCTCCCCGGCGTCCCCGGCGAGATGAAAGCCATGTTCGCCCGGGTCGCCGACGAGTTCGACGGCGAGCGGACCCACGTCCGATTCGTCCACACCTCGGAGCCGGAGAGTTCGCTCATCGAGCGGTTCGAGGCCGTCCAATCGACGTTCGGCGTGACTGTCGGGAGCTACCCCGGCGACCACGTCAGAATCAAGCTCGCCGGAGCCGACGAGGAGACCGTCGAGTCGGCGGCCGCGTGGCTCGAAGCGCGGGTCGACCTGTACGAAGAATAGGGGCGGTCGGGCCGACGGTCAGCGCTGGAGGTACCAGAGCCACCCGGCGGTCATGAGGATACCCACGAGAAGCACGGTCGCGGCCGTCTCCGAGGTCGGCAACACCTGCTCGCTGGCTGATAGCGGAATCATAGGTGACAGTTCCCACGTCCGGTTCTTAAACGGTGAGGTTCTGGCGACAGTTGTCGCGGCGTGTCCGTCCGCGAATCCGTGGGGGCGCGACCCGGTCGCCTCTTGCCGGCTACTCTCTCGCCAGCTACCGCGTCGCTTTTCCCCGGGGCGCGGGTTCGTTCAGTCATGCGAATCGGTGTCGTCGTCAACCCCGTCGCGGGGATGGGCGGCCGGGTCGGCCTGAAGGGAACCGACGGGAAAGTCGCGGAGGCCAGAGCGCGCGGCGCGGAGCCGCGGTCGCCAGAGCGGGCGCGACGGGCGCTCGACCGACTCTTCGAGGCCGCCCCCGAGGCGGAACTGCTCGCGTGGGGCGGTGAGATGGGCGCGGCGGTCGCCCGAGGCGCGGGCTTCGAGCCCGACGTGCTCGGCGAGCCGTCCGGCGACGAGACGAGCGCGGCCGACACTATCGCCGCCGTCGAAGCGTTCGTCGATGCCGACGCGGACCTCGTGTTGTTCGTCGGCGGCGACGGCACCGCGGCGGACGTGGCCGAGGCGCTCGACGGAACCGACGTGCCGATGCTCGGCGTTCCCGCGGGCGTGAAGGTCTACTCGTCGGTGTTCGCCGTCTCACCCGAGGACGCCGCCCACGTCGTCACGTCGTTCGAGCGGACCGAGGCCCGCGAGGTCATGGACATCGACGAGGACGACTACCGCGCCGGCGAGGTCAGACCGGAGCTTCGGGCGGTCGCGCACGTCCCCGTCGCCGAGGACCTCCAGTCGTCGAAACAGACCGGCGGCGGCACCGTCGAAGCGCTCGCCGCGGGCGTCGCCGACGACATCCGCGCGACGACGGGCGTCACCTACGTCCTCGGCCCCGGAAGCACCGTCGGCACGGTGAAAGCCGAGCTGGGCATCGACGGGTCGCCGCTCGGCGTCGACGTCTACCGCGACGGCGAGGTGCTCGCCCGCGACGCGACGGAGGCCGAAATCCTCGATAACCTCGGCGAGGAGAACGTCATCGTCGTCACCCCCATCGGCGGACAGGGATTCGTCTTCGGCCGCGGCAACCCCCAACTCTCCCCGGCCGTGATTCGCCGCTGTGACGTGTCGGTCGTCGCTTCCCGGTCGAAACTCGACGCGATTCCGGTCCTCCGGGTCGACACCGACGACCCCGACCTCGACGCCGAACTCCGCGGATGGACGAAAGTCCGCGTGGGCCGCGTCGAGCGCCGGATGATGAAAATCGAGTGACCGGGTCGCGTCTTCCCGGAGAGCCCGCGGATGCGTCCGGTGGCTCACCGGACCCGTAGTGATTTAATATTTAGTATCATCTCCAATGAACACCACCACCCATTATTCATAGCGGGTGTAATATAGTGAGATTTAAGGTCATTGGATGGGTTCTGACTGGCATGGAGACCCGGAAAGTCCAGCGTCTCGGTCCCTCCACGCTGGCGATGACGCTTCCAGCGGAGTGGGCCAAGGAACACAACGTCGAGAAGGGCGACGAGGTGACCATTCGGACGAGCGGGAAAGGAACGCTGACCGTTCTTCCCGAATCGGTCAACACCGAAGATTCGAAGGCGACGATTCGCGCCGACAGTCTGAACGCGGAGGCGCTCGAACGCGCCATCGTGGCGCAGTACGTCCTCGGGCGGCGCGTCATCCACATCGAGAAAAGCGAGGGCGCGCTCGACTCGGACCACATCAACGCCGTCTACAAGGCCGAAACCCAGCTCATGGGCCTCGGCGTCATCGAGGAGACGCCCGAGCGAATCGCGATTCGCTGTTCGGTCGACGCGGAGGACTTCACCCTCGACAACCTGCTCGAACGCCTCGAAAACACGGGCAGTACGATGCGCGGCGAGGCCGTCAAGGCGCTCGCCCACGGCAACCCCGACCTCGCCCAGCGAGCGCTCAACCGCGAGCGGCAGGCGAACAAGATTTTCGTCCTCCTGCTTCGGCTCATCTTCACGTCCTACCAGAACCCCAACCTCGCGCGGGCGGTCGGCCTCGACTCCGGCTTCCCGCTCATCGGCTACCGCTCGGTGGCGAAGAACCTCGAACTGACCGCCGACAACGCAGAGGACATCGCCAACATCGTCATGGACGCCGAGGGCCACACCATCGACGTCGACCAGTCGACGATGCGGCGCATCCGCGAGTTCACGGACCACGTCGACGAGATTACGACGACCGCGGTGCGGGCGGTCGTCGAGCGCGACTACGACCTCACTATCGAGTGCCGAGAGCTGTTCCGCGAGATAAGCGACCGCGAGCGCGACATCCTCAACGACCTCCCGGAGATGGAAAACCAGAAGCTCCTCCAGATTCGCGAGGTGCTCGTGAGCCTCCAACAGACCGCGCAGTACGCGATGCGGAACGCCGAAATCGCGTCGAACCTCGCGCTCAACGAGGAGTCGGACCACGTCACCATAGAGTGAGGTACCGAAAAGCGGCCGCGGCCGTCTCGCTCAGTCGGCGACGACTTCCATCGCCTCGTTGTTCTCGGTCTCGGACGACTCTTTTTCGCCCGTCAGCGGGTTCCGACTGGCGATACGGCAGTCGAACGCGGGATGCTCGCCGACGTGCCGGAGTATCATGTGGCGGCGCGACCCGGTGATGCCGGTGCGCCCGATGTCCTCGGCGGTAAAGCGCTCGGGCAGGCGGTCGTACAGGCGGCGCAGTTCGTCGAAACTGGTGAACACCTTCGCGTTGCCGGTGGAGTCCGCGCCGCGGCGGGAGACGACGTAACTGCCGTCTCGGCGGTACTCGCCGGCCGTGCGGAAGAACTCCCGTTTCTCGGTCAGCGCCGAACCGATGGCCTCCTGTAGGTCGGCGGCGGCGTCTCGGGACAGTTCACAGGACTGGTCGCCAAAGGAGACGACGATGGTTTCGTCGTCGCTCTCGACGGACACAGGGTTCTCATTACGGGAGAAGAACTCGATCAGGAGCGTGGGTACTCCGTGTCATATCATCGAATATCTCGGCCGACGATAAAGAGTTGTCGGCTGGGTCAGGAATCACCGAGGATTCTTCGACGGAACGGGGCAGGGCAGGACGAGGCGAACGAGGGGAGGTACCTCCGTCATGACCGCCCAGTTCGCCGCGACCGCTACAGCAGGCCGCCGTCGGTCGTCGTGGTCCCGCCGTCTGACGACGTCGCCGTTGCGGTCGTTGGGGCGTCTGTCGAAGTCTCGGTTGCAGTCGCGGCTTCGGTCGTCGCCGCGGTTTCGGTCGTCGTCGCGGTTTCCGTGCTCGTCTGGGTCGCCGCCGACTCGGTCGCCGCCGCCTCGGTCGCCTCGGTCGTCGTCTCGGTCGCCGTTCCGTTCTCTGCGTCCGACGCCTTGTTTCCGAAGATGTCCGTCTCGAACGTCTTCTCGTAGGTCAGTGGGTCGAGCGGGACGCGAAGCGTCGTGCCGCCGGCGTCGAGGTTCGCGTAGAAATCGATGCGCAGGTCGGTCGTCTGGTCGCGTTCGAGGTGCGTGACCCACCACTCGTCGAGTCTGTCGTTTTCGATGTGGGTCGTCGCCTCGATGGTTTCGGTCGACCGCGGGGAGATGACGTACCCGGAGTTCGTCGTTCCCGCTCCGACGGCCACGTCGTTCATCGAGATGTCGTAGCCGAGTTCCGAGACCGCGACCGGGTACGGCTTGGGGTTGTGGACGACGAACGTGAGTTCGAGCGCCGTGCGTTCGCTCGTGGACTCGCCCCACTCGGCGCTCGTCTCGTTGACGTACAACACGGGGTCGGAGACGACCGGCGACCCCGCGTTTATCTCGCGGGTTTCGGTGGAGTTGAACGCCGACAGCAGGTCGGTGTCGATGCTCCGGGATATCTCGGGCGCTTCGAAGGTCCGCCCGAGCGTCTCCGAGGTGACGTTGGCGTCCACGGCGAGGTCGGTGTGCTCGCCGTTCTGGATGTGCGAGACCCACCACTCGGGGATGCGCTCGTTTTCGAGCGTGGTCCGGAGCGGGACCGCCGAGGTCCCCCGCCCGACAGCGACGCCTTCCTTCTCCCCGGTCGCCATCCGAATCCCGTTCATCTCGACGCCGTAGTCGACTTCGAGCCCCGAGAGGTTCGCCGAAAGCGGGTTCGGATTCGAGACGTACAGGTCGGTGTCGATGACAGTCGCCGTCTCGTTGACGCCGGCGAACCGATTGTCGACCCGGTCGACGCTCGGCGCGCCGATGACGCCGGTCGCGTACGCCCCGCCGACGCCGGCCGCGACGAGCACCAGCGCGACGAGTGCGACACGGAGTTTGCCGCCGAACAGCGCGGATGTCAGACCCATCGTTGTGGACACACGAGACTGGTGGTACATATGTCGAACGGCCGAGCGCGACGCCGGCTCATGGGACCGTTCCGCACGCTCGCGCCCCGCCATACCGCCCCACGGCAGGCGGTGTCGAATGAACTAAGTGCGCACCCGCGAAGGTCGGAAGCATGGCAACCAAGACGGTGCAATCCGACAAGTCCATCGGCTTTGCGGCGTTGTTCGGCGCGCTCACGCTCGTCGGCGCAGGGCTGATGGTCGCCGGACCGGACCAGTTGACGAAGGCGCTCGGGTTCATGGTGGCGATTATCGCGGCCTCGCTGGCCGTCTCCGGCGCGCATCTGTTCCAGTAATTATCGACGCTGAGGAACACGGGTAACCGTTAATAACGCCCATTCCCTAGACGGCCCGAGGATGACTAAGTACACCGACGAGGAACAACGCATTCTCGCCTATCTCCGCGACAGCGTTAGCCGCGGTGAGGGCTACTTCCGGGCGAAGAACATCGCCGAGGCTATCGGTCTCACCGCGAAACAGGTCGGGTCCCGCCTGCCGCGGCTGGCCGAGAAGTCCGAGGACGTCGAAATCGAGAAGTGGGGGCGCGCCCGCTCGACGACGTGGCGCGTGACCCGAAGCTGAAGCGATTCCACGGCTTTTTACTGTGGAGGTGTGATGGTATCTCATGACCGTCCGCGTGAAACGAACGTTCGAGTTCGACGCTCCCGGCGAGCGCGTTTGGGAGTTTATCGCCGACCCGGCCAAGCGAGCGGGGGCTATCAGCGTCGTCGACCGCTTCGACGTGGCCGACGACGGCCGCCACGCGACGTGGTATCTCGAACTCCCGATTCCGCTCGTCCGTTCGACAGTGACCGTCGAGACGGAAGACATCGAGGTCGACGAGCCGACCCACGTCAAGTTCGTCGGCAAGTCGCGGGTGATGCGGGTGACGGGCGAACACACTATCGAAGAACACGACGGCGGGAGCCGACTCGTCAACGAGTTCATCGTCGACGGCCGTCTGCCGGGCGTCGAGGCGTTCTTCGAGCGTAACCTCGACCGCGAACTCGACAACCTCGAAGCGGCGCTCCGACGCGAGTTCGAGGCGACCGCCTGAGGCCGGCGACGGGCTCGCCGGCCGCCACCCCCGTCGGCGACCGGGCGACCGACACGGCGAGAATCGTGTTCTCACGGGGTGTGAGAACGGGTGTTGCGGTGGGTTTATACATCGCGGCTCCTTAGCGAAAGTCGCCGACGCAATAGGCGCTTTTCTCGCCAGTCGTCGGCGACTCCACATCCGCCGCACCCGCCGCAACGTTTCGGGGTCCGTTGCGGCATCCGAAACGACGTGGCCGCGTCGTTTCGCGCTCCCAAGCCCGGTGGGAGCGCACTCCCCCTCGTCTCACTTCGCCAACTGGTGACGCGAGATTCGGCGGGAGGCGAATTCGCCTCCGCCTTTTGACGACCGCTTCGCTCCGAGCGAGAGCCCCGACTGCGCCTCGACGGTGACCGCCCGACAGCCCGAGAGCGCACGCTTCTTTCCTCCGGACCTCGTGGTGCCACCATGACCGAGACGATTCGAGGCGACGTGCTGCACGCCATCCCGCCGGACGAACTCGACGAAGAGGACCTGTCGCCCGAACTCCGGGCACTGGCGGACTCGCGCCACGTGCTCGTCGTCCGGAAGGGCGGTCACCCCTCGATACTCGACCTCGTCTGGGCGTTCGTCCGCCGCGACCCCATCGAGGCGGTGACCGTCGTGACAGACCACCCGGCCGAGGAAGACGAGGAAGTGACGCTGACCGTCGAGGAGACGGACACGCCCGGTGTCTACGTCGCGGCGGATGCTCACGAGAAGATGGAGTCTACGGAGGACGGGTGAAACGACGGAACGAAAGCGTGGGACAGATGCGGGGCCGTGGTGGGTGACCGACCTTACTCGTCTTCTTTGGTTTTGATGTCGGCGGAGAGACCCTGCGCCATGCGAATCTCCTTGGAGTTGTTGAGCGTCCACGCGGTGCGCTCGGTGACGGCCTCGATGATTTCGCGGGCCGAGGGGTAGCCGTTGCCGGATTTCTTCACGCCGCCGAACGGGAGGTGGACTTCCGCGCCGATACACGGGAGGTTTCCGTAGGCGAGGCCGACCTCGGCGTTGTCCCGGAAGTAGTTAATCTGCCGGTAGTCCTCGGAGATGACGGCACCGGCCAGCCCGTAGTCGGTGTCGTTTTGAATCTCGACGGCGTCCTCGATGTCGCCGGAGTACTTCAGCAGGGCGACGTGGGGACCGAAGACCTCCTCGTGGGTACAGCGGAGGTCGTCGTGCGGGTCAGCCTCGTAGACGAACGGCCCGACCCAGTTGCCCGCCTCGTGGCCCTCGGGAATCTCGTCGGCGTCGAGTTCGGTCCGGTCGACGAGGACGTTCACGCCCTCCTTCTCCGCGAGTTCGTTGTAGTTCGTGACCTTCTCCTTGTGGCCCTCCTCGATGAGGGGGCCCATGAACGTGTCCTCGCGGAGCGGGTCGCCCACCGAGACGTTCTTCGCGTTCTCGACGAAGCGCTCCTTGAACTCGTCGTAGACGTCCTCGTGGACGACGATTCGCTCGGAGGAAACACAGCGCTGACCGGTGGTCTTGAACGACGACATCGTCGCGGAGTGGACCGCGATGTCGAGGTCCGCCTTCTCGGTGATGACGATGTTGTTCTTGCCGCCCATCTCGCAGGCGGCGAGCTTGCCGGGCTGTTGGGCCACCTTGCTGGCGACCTCGTGGCCGACCTCGGCGGAGCCGGTAAAGAGCACGGAGTCGACCCGGTCGTCGTCGACGATGCTCGCGCCGGCGTCGCCGAAGCCCTGCACCATGTTGAACACGCCGTCGGGGATGCCGGCGTCTTCGAACATCTCGGCGATAATCTGGCCGCACCACGGCGTCTGCTCGGCGGGCTTCCAGACGACGGTGTTGCCCTCGACGAGCGCGACGGCCATGTGCCAGAAGGGGATGGCGACGGGGAAGTTCCACGGGGTGATACAGCCGACGACGCCGCGGGGCTTGCGGCGCATGTAGGCGTCCTTGGCGGGAATCTCGGAGGGAATCACGTCGCCTTTGGGGTGGCGGGCGTCGCCCGCGGCCCACTCGACCATGTGGTACGCCTCGATGACGTCGGCGCGGCCCTCGGAAATCTCTTTGCCGCACTCTTTGGTGACGACTTCCCCGAGCTCTTCGGTCCGGTCGCGCAGTTCGTGGTAGATGTCCCAGAGGTACTCCGCGCGGTCGATGTGCGAGAGTTCGCGCCACTCCTCGTAGGCCTCGTCGGCCGCGGCGGCCGCGGCGTCGATGTCCTCGGGGGTGCCGCGTCGGAACGTCCCCAGCGACTCGCCCGTCGCGGGGTTCGTGCTCTCGAACGTCTCGTCGCCTGTTCCGTCCGTCCACTCGCCGTCGATGTAGTGTCGATATTCGTCCTGCGCCATATGACTCTAGACTCGTAACTGGGATTAATAACCCCGGACCCTCCCATGGAAGGGACGCGCTCGGGCCGGCGCGCCGACCCGCCCCCGAGTGACCACAGACAACATCTTACGTAGCGACGTGTTACCCGGTGTATGAGCGAGCGCACGGCAGGTGAAGGCACGCGTCTCACGCTCGACCTGTGGCATCCGAACTGTTGGGCCATCGAATCGACCAGCGAGTACGACGGCGGCATCCTCGCGCACGCCATCTACGACGCCCCCACCGCGGGCGTCGAGCGGTCGAACGGGCTGTTCACCGCCTACGGCGAGTCGCTCGAGGAAGTCGAGACGCTCCTCGACGTCATCGCCGACTCGAATCTCACGGGCGAGGTGTTGGAACTCCAAGAGCGGTTCGACTCCCGCGGGAAGCACGTCGCGCCCGGGCCGGTCGCCCGCGAGTTCTTCTTGGAGTACGACCCGAGCGACATGATGTGCCCGGAGCTACTCAAGCAGGGGTTTGTCCACAGCGCCCCCACGCGGATAGAAAACGGGCGAGAGCGGTGGGAGGTCTGGTTCGCCGGCGTACGCGAGGAGATACAGCCCCGCATCGAGACCATCATGGACGAGACCGGCGCGGAGATTCGCGTCGCCTCCATCTCCACGTCCGAGGGCGCGGAACCGGAGCGCAGTCGGCGACTCGACACGCTCACCCGGAGCCAGCGGCAGGCGTTCGAACTCGCGCGCGAAGAAGGATACTACCGCTGGCCCCGCGAGGTGTCGACCCGCGAACTCGCCGCCGAGATGGACATCTCGAAGACGACGCTCCTCGAACACCTGCGCAAGGCGGAATCGAAACTGCTCGACCCGCAGTAGCGCGGGACGAATCGGGATACCAGTCCCGGCTCAGATGCCGGCGACGGCCCGGAGCGCGAACAGCGCGTTCGACTTCCGCTCGCGGACGCGTCGGTAGAAGTAGGAGAACCACTTGTCTCCGTAGGGGACGTACTGCCACGTCTCGATGTCGGCGGCCGCGAGGTCGCGCTGACCGTCCTCGCGCACGCCCATGAGCATCTGCACCTCGTAGGGCGTCCCGTACCGCTCGTGGAGGCGGCGGGCGTGCGCGATCATGTGCGGGTCGTGACTGCCGACCGCGACGCCGTCGTCGAACTCGGTGAACATCTGTTCGAGGAGCTCTTCGTACACTTCGTCGACCTTCGACTTCTCTTTGTACGCGATGGACGCAGGCTCGTTGTACGCGCCCTTGACGAGACGGACTTTCCCCGGCACGTCGGCGAGGCGTTCGAGGTCGTCGGGCGTCCGTTTGAGGTTCGCCTGCACGCAGACGCCGACGTTCCCGCCCGTCCGGTGGCCGAGGTCGTCGACGGCGTCGAGGGTCACGTCGGTCGTCTCGTGGTCCTCCATGTCGACCCAGACGAACACGTCCTCGGCGTCCGCGGCGTCGACGATGCGGTCGAGGTTCTCCCGGAAGGCGCGGTCGCCGACGTCGAGGCCGATCTGTGAGGGCTTCACCGAGACACAGCCGTCGAGGTTCGTCGCGCCCAGTTGGCGGACGAGGTCGACGTACTCGTCGGCGTCGGCGTCGGCGTCCGCTCGGTCGGTGTAGTGCTCGCCGAGCAGGTTCAGTATCCCCGCGATACCGTCGCGGTTCAGCGACTCGACGTGCGAGACTGCACCGTCGGCCGTCTCGCCCGCCACGAAGTTGTTCGCGATGGGGGGTATCACGTCCCGCTATTGTGAGACACGTACCCTAAAGAGCGACCCTACCAAATCATTCTGAAAAATATTACTGAAATAATCTATGAACGTTCGTTCCGTCCGTCGGATTTCTCCGCCCCGACCATGGGCGGTTACAGGTATATTTACGATAGCTGGAGAGCATTGCTTGTTATGTCACCACACGACATGGACCGCAGAACGCTGCTGAAGCTGTCGGGTCTCTCGCTCGTCGGAGCGACCGCCGGCTGTCTCGAAGGGGAAGAAGAAGAAGGGACCACCGCGGCGACGACCACCGCGGAGAGCGGCGGTGGCGGCGGCGAAGAGACCACCACGGCCACCGAGGAAAGCGGCGGTAGCGGGTCGTCGTACACTATCGGCATGGTCGACTCCCTCACCGGGTCGCTCGCCCCATACGGCGAGCGCAACACCCGCGGCCGCGAACTCGGGCTCGCCGCAGTCAACGAGGTCGGAATCGGCTCCGAGGGCGCGTCCCTGAACATCTCCGTCGAGGACGACGAGAGTACGAACCAAGGCGGCGTCAACGGCGCACAGAAACTCGTCAACCAAGACGGCGTCCCGCTCCTCATCGGCTCTGTCGGCTCGGGCGTCTCCATCGCCATCCACGACAGCGTCACCAACGACGCCGGCGTCGTCCAAATCAGCCAGAACAGCACGAGTCCCGAACTCACGACGCGGCCGGAACTGCTCCGCATGAGCCCCTCGGGGGCCGCGAAGGGGCAAGCGCTCGCCGGCCTCGTCAGCGACGACGGCCACGACACCGTCGCCGTCACGTGGATCAACAACGACTACGGGACGGGGCTGTCCGACGTGTTCGCCGAGACGTTCGAGTCCGAACTCGGCGGCACGGTCGCCTACAACGAGCCCCACGACCAGGGCCAGTCGTCGTACAGCGGTATCCTCACCGAAATGGCATCGACCGACGCCTCGGCGTGGATTTTCCTCACGTACGCGAACGAGTACACCGTCATGGTCAACGAGGGCTTCGACCAGGGCTACAACACGTCCGTGGACTACTACGGCGCGGAGTCCACCGTCGCCGACTCCATCATCGAGAACACGCCCGCGGGCAGTATGGACGGGATGAAGGGCATCACCGAGAGCGCCCCGCAGGACCAGGAGAACTACCAGAACTTCGTCGCCGCGTTCGAGGAGAACTACGACGCGACGCCGACGGTCTGGTCGGCGTACGCCTACGACGCCGTGACCGTCGCGGCGCTCGCAATCGAGGCGGCCGACGAGTTCACCGGCGAGGCGCTTTCGTCGGTCGTCCGCGACGTGACCCGCCCCGAGGGCGAGGAGGTCTTCAACTTCGAGGAGGCCGCGGCCGTCCTGCGCGACGGCGGCTCGCCGAGCGACATCAACTATCAGGGTGTCAGCGGTCCGGTCGACCTCGACGAGAACGGCGACCCGCCGGGCTACTACCAGATTTACAACGTCGAGGACCACGAGTACGTCTTCGGCGACTACATCACGAGCTAACCATGCACGCACGGAACGGACGCCGAACGACCGCCGGGAGGGTTCCCGAGCCGTGATACCGCTCCAGATCAGCCCCTTCCAGTACGTCGCGAACGGCGTGGTGTTTTCGAGCATCATCGTCCTCGCGGCCATCGGGCTGTCGCTCGTCTACAGCATCGCGGACTTCGCGAACTTCGCCCACGGCGACCTCATGACCGTGGGGGCGTTCTCCGCGCTGTTCTCGGTCGGCTTCCTCCGACCGATGCTGGGCGACGCGGGCGTGTTCGGCCTGCCGCTTTGGTTCTTTCTCGCCCTCGCGTTCGGCATGGGGGCGGCGGCGGTCATCTCCGTCATCACCGACCGCGTCATCTACCAACCGGTGAAGGGGTCCGACTCCATCGGCCTGCTCATCTCCAGTATCGGGGTCGCGCTCGTCTATCGCGCGCTCGTCTTCCTGTCGTTCGGTACCGAGGCCGAGCGCTACGGCGTCCCCAGACAGGGACCGATTCCGTGGGTCCGCGAGTCGCTCGGCATCGCGGTCACGCCGCGCAACCTCGTCGTCGTGACGCTCACCGTCGTCCTCGTGGCGGCGCTGCACCTGACGCTGACGCGGACGACCCTCGGCCGGAAGATGCGCGCGACCGCCGACAACGCGGACCTCGCGCGGGTCAGCGGGATTCGGACCAGCGAGGTCATCCTCGCCATGTGGCTCATCGGCGGCGCGCTCGCCGCGGCCGGTGGCGTCTTCCTCGGACTGGAGGAACTCGTCCGCCCGCGGATGGGCTTCGACATCCTGCTCATCGTCTTCGCCGCGGTCATCCTCGGCGGCATCGGCTCCGTCTACGGCGCGATGCTCGGCGGCCTCGTCATCGGGATGGTCCACGAGCTGGTCCCGCTTTTCAACCAGTGGGGCGTCATCCCGGTCGGGTCCCGGTACGCCGCCGCGGTCGCGTTCGTCATCATGGTCGCCATCCTGCTCGTTCGCCCGAGCGGAATCGCGGGTGAGAGCGGATGAGCGCCGTCTCCTCGTGGGTGAGCGAGACGTTCGTCCGCGACGCGACAGAGCGGCGCATCTTCGCCACGCTCGGACTCATCACCGTGTTGCTCGTCGGCGGCGTCTTCGCCGGCGTCATCGGGCCGCGGTTCCTCCTGTTCCAAATCGCGCTCGTCGGGATGTACGCCCTGCTCTCGCTCGGACTCAACGTCCAGTGGGGCTACGCCGGGCTCATCAACTTCTCCGTCGCCGCCTTCTGGGGTATCGGCGCGTACTGCGCCGCGCTGTTGACCGCGCCGAACTCCCCGCTCGGACTCGGACTCCACCCGGTGTTCGGGTTCCTCGCGGCAATCGTCGTGAGCGCGTTCATCGCGGTGCTCATCGGCATCCCGACGCTCCGCCTGCGCGAGGACTACCTCGCCATCGCCAGCCTCGGACTGGCCGAGGTCATCCGCGCCATCATCCTCAACGAGCGCCAGTGGACCGCCGGATCGAGCGGTATCAGCGGCATCCCGAACCTCATGTCGTGGCTCCCGCTGACGGACGCCGCGACGACGGCCGCAATCGTGGTCGTCCTCATCGCGGTCGTCTACCTGTTCCTCCGGCGCGTCCACCGGTCGCCGTGGGGCCGCGTCCTCCGGACCATCCGGTCCGACGAGGACCTCGCGAAGGCGCTCGGCAAGGACACCTACCGGTTCAAGATGCAGGCGTTCGTCATCGGCTCGGTCATCATGGCCGTCGCCGGGGCGTTCTACGCTCACTTGAACCTCTACATCGACCCCTCTGACCTCGTCCCCCTGACGACGTTCTACATCTGGATCGCCGTCATCCTCGGCGGGACCGGGTCGAACCGCGGGGCGGTCGTCGGCGCGGCCGTCGTCATCGCCATCCGCGAGGGGACCCGCTTCCTCAACGACATCGGGTTCATCCAGACGCTCGGCATCGACTTGGCCCCGCTTCGACTGCTGTTCGTCGGCGGGCTCATCATTCTCATCATGCGCTTCCGGCAGGACGGACTCCTGCCGCCGAAGGACGAACTCATCTGGCCGGCGGCGCGGGACGGGAGCGGTGCCGACGGCGCGCCCGCCTCGGGTGCCGCCTCAGACGGCGGCACCGCCTCGAACGGGGGTGACGACCGATGAACGACGACGCCTACGAGGGTGCGCACCTCGGGAAGTCTGACGTCGTTCTGAAGACGACCGACCTGGAGAAGGCGTTCGGCGGCCTCGTCGCCACCGACAGCGTCTCCATCGAGGTCGACCGCGGGACCATCACCGGAATGATCGGGCCGAACGGCGCGGGGAAGTCCACGCTGTTCAACCTCATCTCCGGCTTCTACGAGAACGACGCCGGCCACGTCACCGTCAACGGCGAGGAGGTGACCGACCTCGAACCGCATGAGCGCGCCCGAAAGGGGCTCGTTCGGACCTTCCAGACGCCCCGGCGGCTGGAGGGGATGTCCGTCCGCGAGGCGATGCTCGTCGGCCCCGGCCCGCAGAAAGGCGAGTCCATCTTCTCGCTTTTCTTCTCCGGCTCCGACGTGACCGAAGAGGAGCGGACGAACATCGAACAGACGCGCGAGTTGCTCGAACGGTTCGAAATCGGGCATCTCATCGACCAGCCGTCGACCGACCTCTCCGGCGGGCAGATGAAGCTCGTCGAGCTCGCGCGGGCGTTCACGACGAACCCCGACATCCTGCTGTTGGACGAGCCGGTCGCCGGCGTCAACCCGACGCTCGCGAACGACATCAAGCGGTTCATCCGCGAACTCAACGAGGAGGGCCAGACCTTCCTCATCATCGAACACGACATGCCGTTTATCATGGACCTCGCAGACCCCATCATCGTTCTCGACCAAGGGAAGGTGCTCATGGAGGGCTCGCCCGACGAAGTCCGCGCTGACGACCGCGTCATCGAGGCGTACCTCGGGGGGGCCGGCCCGTGACCAACCGCGCACTCGACGTCGCCGGCGTCGACAGCGGCTACGGCGAGGTGCAGGTCCTCCGCGACCTGACGCTCCACCTCGAATCGGACGAAATCGTCTGCATCATCGGGCCGAACGGCGCGGGGAAGTCGACCGTCCTCAAGACGGTGTTCGGCCTCCTCAAGCCGTGGACCGGCTCGGTCGAACTGAGCGGGCGGGACATCACCGGCGAGGAGCCGGAGGACCTCGTCCGCGTCGGGATGGGTTACGTCCCGCAGGTGGACAACGTCTTTTCGTCTCTCACCATCGACGAGAACCTCAAGATGGGCGGCGTCGCCCGCTCCGAGGGCCTGCAGGCCCGAATCGACGAGCTGTACGACCAGTTCTCGATTCTCGACGAGAAGCGCTCTGCGAAGGCGCGGACGCTCTCGGGCGGCCAGCGGCAGGTGCTCGCGTTCGCCCGCGCGCTCGTGATGGAGCCCGAAGTGCTCCTCATCGACGAGCCGTCGGCGGGCCTCGCGCCCAACATCGTCCAGTCGGTGTTCGAGGACGTGAAGACGGTGAACGAACTCGGGACGGCGGTCCTGATGGTCGAGCAGAACGCCCGCGAGGGGCTCGGCATCTCCGACCGCGGCTACGTCCTCGACCAGGGGACCGTCGCCTACGAGGGCGACGCAGACGGCCTTCTCGACGACCCCGAAGTCTCGCGGCTCTACATGGGCGGCGCGGACTACGAGGGCGAGTAGCGCGGGGGTCGGCCCCACGTCCCGCGGGTTTCCGACAGCTCGTTGCCGACTACACCGCGTGTTTCTCGATTTCGCCTTTGAGCGCCGCGGCGTCGAAGTCGTGGTCGGGGCGGATGTTGACGAAGTCGAGGAAGTCGACGGCGTCCAACAGCGCGTCCGTCTCGTAGGAGTCGAGCGCCGCGGCGACCGCACGCTTGGGGCCGACGAGCGGTTCGAGCGCGGCCAGCCCGCAGGCGAGGTCGTACGCGCGGGCGTCGCGCATCCCCTCGTCGTTGACGTTCGTCGCGTCGATGAAGTAGATGCCGTCCTCGCGGACGAGGACGTTCTCGGCCCTGAGGTCGCCGTGAGCGAGGTGGTTGTCGTGCATCTCCGAGAGCGCCGCGAACAGCTCTGGCGCGAGCCGCGAGACCTCCTCCCGCGCGGCGGTGTCGAGGGTGTGGAAGTTCGGCAGGTATTCGAGGACGAGGACGCCGAGACCGTCCACTTCGAACGCCTCGACCGGCGCGGGCGCTTGCAGGCCGATGTCGCGGAGTCGCTTCGTCGCGGCGAGTTCGTGTTCGGCCATCTCCAGCGGCGTTCCGAAGTGGCCGAAAAAGCCCTCCGTCCCGCTGGAGAACGCGCCGAGGTTCCGCCCGGTGGTGAAGACGGCGTGGACGAGCGAGTTCTGTTTGGAGATGACTTTCACGAACCACTCGTCGTCGACGACCATCGGGGTCGAAAGCCAGTTGTCCGCCTCGAGAAATCGGATGTGGAGGCTGTCGCGGTCGTATCGCCGGGCGAGTTCGCGGGCGACCGTCTCCAGACGCGGCCACCCGAGGCGGCCGCGGACGAGCCGACGGAGGTCCATGCACCCCCGTAAGACGAGGGGCGGCTTAACCTCGTGGGCCTACGTCGAGTCCTGTCGGACGGTCAACACGGGCGCGTCGGAGCCGCGGACGACCCGTTCGGCGACGCTCCCGATGAGGTAGCGGTCGATGCCGCTACGGCCGTGGGTACCCATCACCACGAGGTCGACGTCCCGCTCGTCGGCGTGGCGGATAATCTCGCTCGCCGGCGTGCCCTCGCTGACGGCGGTCTCGACCTCGACGCCGGCCTCTCGGGCCCTCTCGGTGACGCGGTCTACCACCTGTTCGCCACTGTCGAGGAGCGCCTCGCGGACCCGTTCGAGCGAGAGCGCGGGTGCGGCGTAGCCGACCTCGCGCACGTCCGCGACGTAGAGCGCGACGAGCGTCGCGTCGTAGGTGCGGGCGTGTTCGAGCGCGTGGTCCAAAGCGGCGTCCGCGCAGTCGCTTCCGTCGGTCGGAAAGAGGATGTGAGAGTACATACGAGCGTCTCGGGTCGCGGCGCAAAAAGACCCGAACGTCCATTCCCACGCGGTGGGAGCGCCCCGGAGCGGCCCGCCGCGTTCGCCTCCACCGCACCCATCTTTCATGGTCGTTCGATTAGTTTATGTCCGACACGGCGATAGTTTGCCGCATGGACTTCGACATCCCGGCCGAACACCGGATGATTCGGGACACCGTCCGCGAGTTCTGCGAGGAAGAAATCGCGCCCATCGCGCAGGACATCGAGGACGAACACCGATTCCCCGCGGAGATATTCGACCAGTTGGCCGAGTTGGACGTGATGGGCGTCCCCATCGACGAGGCGTACGGCGGCCTCGGCGGCGACCAGTTGATGTACGCGCTCGTCGTCGAGGAACTCGGCCGCGTCTCGGGTGGTATCGGCCTGTCGTACGCCGCCCACGTCAGCCTCGGGTCGAAGCCCATCGAACTGTTCGGCACCGACGAGCAGAAAGAGCGCTGGCTCACGCCGCTGGCGACCGGCGAGCACCTCGGCGGGTGGGCGCTCACAGAGCCCGGTTCCGGGAGCGACGCCAGCGACATGGACACGGTCGCGAAAACGGACGGTGACGGCTACGTCATCGACGGCACGAAGCAGTTCATCACGAACGCGAGCGTCGCCGGCTCGGTCCTCGTGAAGGCCGTGACGGACCCCGGCGCGGGCTACGACGGTATCTCGACGTTCATCGTCGACCCCGAGAGCGACGACGGCTTCGAGGTGACGACCGAGTGGGACAAGATGGGACTCAACAGCTCGCCGACCTGCGAGCTCTCGTTCGACGACTGCTGGGTGCCGGAAGACCGCCTGCTCGGCGAGGAAGGCGAGGGCTGGACGCAGACGATGAAGACCCTCGACGGCGGCCGCATCTCCATTGCGGCGCTCTCGGTCGGGCTCGCCGAGGGCGCGTACGGCCACGCCAAATCGTACGCCCAAGAGCGCGAGCAGTTCGACCGGCCGATTGCGAAGTTCGACGCCATCCGCGACAAACTCGTCTCGATGCACCGCAAGACCGAGCGGGCGCGCCTGCTCACCCACAAGGCCGCGACGCGGTACGACGCCGGCGAGCGGGTCAGCCGGGAGTCCGCGCTGGCGAAACTCGACGCCTCGGAGGCCGCCCGCGAGGTCGCGGAAGACGCGGTGCAGGTGCTCGGCGGCTACGGCTACACGACCGACTTCGCCCCCCAGCGGTTCTATCGCGACGCGAAACTCATGGAGATCGGCGAGGGGACGAGCGAGATTCAACACCTCATCATCGGCCGCGAACTCGGCCTCTGAGGGGTATTCGGGGCCGACCGAAACTCAGTCCGCCTCGGCCATCGCCGACAGTCGGGCGACGTACGAGAAACTGCGGACGTGGTCTTCTTCGGTCGGCGCGTCTTCGAAGTCCGCGGGCACCGTAAACGAGACGACGCGCTCGCGAATCGCGTCGTGGGCCCCGTCGCCGATCCAGCCGATGTCCCGGTAGTACGACACCATCTCCAGCGCGCCGCGCCCGCCGAGTCGCTCGACGAGGTGGACACACCAGTCGAGGAGCACGCGCTCGGCCCGCGGGGTCCGCGGAACGTCGTCGAGGAACGGTTCGCCGTCCGAGGTGACCGCCGCGGTCGTCGCGAGGAGGCGCTCGTGGGCCACGTCGCGCCACGTCCGGTTCGTTGGCGGGTCCGCCCAGTCGAACGATTGGTCGCCGGTCCCGTGACGGGGCCTCGACCCGGTCGGGCCGTCGGCGTCGGCGGGGTGACGTGACTCGCGCGGCATCTATTCCTGCGTGTGCGTCCAGCCGAATTAAGCGTTCGGGCGAGCGTCCGAATCGTGACAGGTCCGTGGTCCGGCGGGCCGATGGAGTCGTCCGAACTGGTCGATTGATAATCGGATGACGGGCGAGTAGAAGATGGAACGCTAGCACGTGGCCGAGCCGTATGAGACCGCTTCGGGGAATCGTGCCGGTATCAGTATTGATAGACAGAGCGAACTCCTTAAGTTCCGAACCAGCTACACGTTTGATATCGATCCGATGTGACAGTCATCGGAAAGAACCGTTCCAAGAGAGCCACAGATGCGAGCCACGACCTACTCATGACCAGCGTCGGACAGTCTCCGCACGCGTACGCGCTGTTCGCCGCGGGCATCCTCGCAGGTGCCGTGACGCTCGTCGTTCTCGGTCGGTTCCGGCTCTACTCCCGGCGCGTCCGTCTCCCCTTTGCGCTCTTGACGCTCTCAGCGAGCATCTGGGCGACCGCGTACGGCTTCGTCTTCCTCGCGGTGACGCCGGCCAGCGAGCTGTTCTACGCGCAGTTGGCGTGGGTCGGCGCGGCCGTGCTCCCCACGATATGGCTCGTCTTCACGCTCGTCTATGCCGGCGAGGACCAACTGCTCTCCTCGCAGATGCTCGGCTTTCTGGCCGTCGAACCCGCCGTCGCTATCGCCCTCAAGTTGACGAACGCCTCGCACGGACTGTTCGGGTCGCCGCTCGACCCCTGGCGGGCCGCGAAACCGGACCGATTCGCCGTCTCCGGCGCGGACTTCCTCGGTCCGTTCGGTCCGGACCTCGCGCTCGTCGCACACGCCGTGTACGGGTTCGGCGTCGCCGTCACCGGAGTGAGTGTCATCGCACGGACCTACCTCAAGAGTTCGAACATCCACCGGCGACAGGCCGGGTTTCTCTTCGTCGCCGGCGCGATTCCCCTCGCCGCGCTCGGCGGCGAGTTCTTCTTCCCGTTCCGAATCAACCCCGTTCCCGCCTCGGTCGGCGTCAGCTCGGTCGTCGTGCTCTGGGCGCTCTTCAGACACCAGCTGTTCGACATCACGCCCATCGCCCGCGACGCGATTCTCTCGGAGATGCGCGACGCCGTCGTCGTCCTCGACGAACAGGACCGAATCGTCGAATCGAACGGTGCCGCCTCGGAACTGCTGGCGCGACCGGTCGCCAACTGCATCGGCGAGTCCGTCCTCGAAAGCGTCCGCGTCCCGGCCGAGGTTCGGACGGTGCTGGAGGGCCGCGACAGAGCCGAAGCGGTCGTCGAGGACGGCGATAGCTGTCGGTATTTCGAGGTCCGCGCCGAGTCTCTCGGCGACCGGACGCACGACCGGGCGCGCTTGCTCCTCTTCTACGACGTGACGGAGCGCCGCCGCACCGAAGAGGAGTTCCGCGCGCTCATCGAGAACTCGCGAGACGTCATCACCGTCCTCGACGCGGACGGCGAACGGACCTACACGAGTCCCTCGATGACGGAGGTGCTCGGCTATCGGACCGAGGCGCTCGTCGGCGAGTCGGTGCTCGACCTCGTCCACCCCAAAGACAGAGACCGGGTCGCCGACTCGCTCGACGAAGTCATCACCGGCGACTCGCCCGTGCTCGCGGAGTTCAGAATCCGCCACAAGAACGGCACGTGGCGGCGGTTCGAGACGGTGGGCGTGAACCTCCTCGACGACCCCGCCGTCGGCGGTGTCGTGTTGAACTCGCGGGACGTGGCGAGTCGGCACCGCTACGAACAGCGCCTCCGGGTGTTGAACCGCGTCCTTCGGCACGACCTCAGAAACGACATGAACGTCATCCTCGGCCACGCCGACCTCCTCCTCGACGAGCGCATCCCCGCCGAGTCGAAAGACCACGCCCGGACGATAAAGCGGAAGGCGTCGTCGCTGGTCGAACTCGGCGAGCAGACCCGGCACATCGACACGACGCTCACCCGCGAGTCGTCCGGCCTCGAACCCGTCGAGGTGGTCGAGCGCATCGAGACGCAGTTGGACGACGTCGAGTCCGACTACCCCGAGGCAATCGTCCATCGGAACCTGCCCGAGGAGATGTGGGTCTCCGCGGACGACCTCATCGAGTCGGCGCTCAAGCACCTCATCGACAACGCGCTCGAACACAACGACCGCGTCATCCCGGAGGTCTCGGTCACCGTCGAGCGGAGTCAGACCTCGACCGACTACGTCGAGATTCGAATCGCCGACAACGGACCGGGCGTCCCCGACGCCGAGTTGTCCGTCCTCGAATCGGGAACCGAAACGCCGCTCCAGCACATAAGCGGGCTCGGCCTCTGGCTGGTCCAGTGGATAATCGACCGCTCGAACGGCCGGCTCCGGTTCGCTGAAAACGAGCCACGGGGGACCGTCGCAGTCGTCGGCCTCCGGAGCGCCGACCGCGCGGCCTCCGTCAGCGACGACGGCACGGTGACAAGCGAGTCAGAGACGGACTGACCGACGGGCGGAGGTACGCAGAAACGGTGGGGCCGCGTACGAACGGGGAGAACGGGAACCGAGAACCGAGAAAACGAGACGACCGGAGCACCGAGCGTTCAGGCCGCGTCCCGGAGTCGCACCGCGAGCCTGTGTGCGCCCTCGGCCGCGGCGGTCGTCGGGTCGTCGGGAGCGACCATCTCGACGGGCCGGTCGAGTTCCGCGGCGAGACGCGCTTCGAGCGCTTCGACCAGTCCGGGGATGCAGGCCATCCCGCCGGAGACGACGAGCGGGCGGGCACGAGCGAGCTGATAGGTCTTCATGTGCGAGCTCGCCAACCGCGAGAAGAAGTCGCCGAGCTCGGCGACCGCGTCGTCGAGGTAGTCGTCAAGCGGTTCCATCACACCCCGTTCGACAGTGAACTCGCGTGTGCCCTCGCTCCCCTGTTCGACCGCGTCGGCGAAGGGTTCGAACCCGTCGAAGTCGGCGTGGTCCTCCTTGTACTCGCGGGCGGTTGCGGGGTCGATAGTCACTCGCCCGTCGGTCTCGGTTTCGACCGCCTCGGCGATGCGCCGGTCGACGCGGTCGCCGGACGCGTCCGCGGAGACGAACGGGAGTAGCCGCGTTCCGTGTCGGTACGCGCACGCTTCGAGGTTCGTCGCACCGAGGTTGACGGCGACGAAGACCTCGTCGACCGCCTCGATGCCGTCGCCGAGCGGCGGAATCGACGCGCACAGCGATTCGGGGACTCCGCGCGTGAGCGCCGCACCGAGACCGCACTCGCCGACCGCGGTCCCGAAGTTCGCGAGGCCGACTCTGTCGTCGACAGTCGGCATCGCGTACACGACGGCGCTCTCCGCGGGGAGGCCGTGTCGCTCGCAGAGTTCGCGGACGAACCGCTCGAACAACTCGGCGTCGCGGGCGGTCGCGGGCACGCCCGAGCGGAGCATGAACTCGCCTCGTTCGGGAGACCGTCCGACCGGTCTCTCGCCGTTGGGGCCGCTCCCGTCGCCGATGAGCGCGCCGTCGCCGTCGTCGTCATCGGCCAGACACGAAGGGAGGCAAACCGTCGTCTCCGCGTCGCAGTCGTCGAAGACGAGCGCCGTCCGGGAACTCCCGAACTTGACGCCGATGGCCGTCGGCACGTCGCGCTCGCCGGACTCGCGCGTCGCGCCGGCGCGGTTGGCCGCGGCCGCGTCGTTCGTCATACGGTATCAACTCGATTCGGACTCGGCGGGGTGATTCGCGCAGTCATGGAATTCACTCGGTTGTCGCAAGGAGAGACCGTGTTCGAGACCCGGCGGTCGGCGTCACACCATCGAGGAGAGACGGGCGACGTAGACCAGGCTCAGCAGGTGGTCGTCGACGTCG
This sequence comes from Haloferax chudinovii, assembly GCF_042663345.1. Classification (NCBI taxonomy): domain Archaea; kingdom Methanobacteriati; phylum Methanobacteriota; class Halobacteria; order Halobacteriales; family Haloferacaceae; genus Haloferax; species Haloferax chudinovii. Next base: position 184,391 of record NZ_JBHTAB010000004.1, on the reverse strand, counting down.
AGGTCGGTCGGTTCGTCGACGTCGGCGGAGAAGCCGAGGAGGTAGTCACGGAGCGTCTCCTCGACGCCCGGCGTGACCCAGTCGACCGTCTGGTAGTACCGGAGGGCGTCCATCGCCCGCTTGAACCCGCCTTTGAGGACGAGGAACTCCAGCCAGTCGAAGACGACGCGCTCTGCGCCGTACTTGTCCGGGAGCGAGGTGAGATACGGCTTTTCGACGCCGTCTTCCTCGCCGCGGGACTGGTGGACGAGCAGGTGTTCGAGCTGGCTCGACCGGAGCGCCTCGGACGCCTCCTGTCGGCTCCGGTCGAAAAGCGGGTTGTCGAACCGGAACGGTCCCCGGTCGTCGAACCGGCCGTCGTCGTACCGACTATCCTCGAATCTACTGTCGTCGAACCGGCCGTCGCCGTTCCGTCTGGGACGTGGGGCGTCACGCGCGATACGTCGGAGTTCGTCTGGGTCGTATTCGTCCGGGTCCAAGTACATAGGTCACCTCGTTCAAGACGGCACGACTCCCCGAGTCCCCCTGACTCAGGGCGGCGGAGAGCGCAGGGCGCTGTCCGGTGTGTCACACGTGTTGTCGTCCCGTTTCGGTGAAAGCATTCGAAGGAGGCGACATAAATCTATTCGAACCATTATCACAAATGATACCCTACTGTCTCGGCGCTCGAAATCCGTCGTCCTCACCCGACCTCGGTGTCTCCGGTCGCCTACTCGGATGCGGGACACGGTTTCGACGCAACGTGCGGAACACGGTTTCGACACAACCGCACCGAGAAGAGAGAAACCAACTCAGAGAACGTGGGTGCCGCTTTTCGCGCTCCGCACGCGGAGGTCGCCGGTCTCGCTGTCGAGTTCCAACGAGCGGCCGTGGGAGCCGCCGACGTCCTCGGCGACGACGTCGATACCGAACCCGGCGAGCGCTGTTCGCGTCGCCGCGACGTTTCGGTCGCCGATACTGCCGTCGCCGTCGGCCGAGGTGAAGTCGAACATGGTGCTCCCCCCGGCGATTTTGGCGACGATTCGGTCGGTGTCCGCGCCGACCGCCCGCATCTCTGCGAGCAGGAGTTCGACGCTGGTGTCGACGAACTTCGCCGGCTCGCTGTCGTCGTCCGCGTTCGGGAGCATGGCGTGTGCGAGACCGGAGATGCCCGTCTCGGGGTCGTACAGCGCGACGCCGATACAGGAGCCGAGACCGCTCGTCGTCAGCGTGCTCTCGTCGCTGGAGACGGCGAAGTCGGCGATTCCGACCTTAATTCGACCGGAGCGGGCCGCGGGCGTGTCCGTTGTGTAAACTTGCATTGAGTTACCTCTACGGAGGGTTCACGCGGCGGGCGAGAGTTGCTTGAGCGCCTTGCGCAGTTCCGTCTCGTCGGGGAGCGCGTAGATGTCGCAGGTGAACTCGTCGTCGTCCGTTCGGATGGTCGAGTCGATGAGGAACGCGTACTCTTGAGACTGCGCGAGGTCCGTCGCGAGCGGGTCGATGATGGCTGACCCGATGTCGTGGACGTGCTTCGGCGGCGAGATGTCGATGGTCGTCTCGAGCGCGTTGGCCCAGCCGTCGAGGAAGCCGGAGGTCGTGATGTTTCCGATCTCCTGAATCGCGCTCTGGCGCATCGCCTCGTCGCCCTCCATGCCCGGCAGGAGACTGCTGGCGATGTTCTCCGCCGACGGCTCGTCGAAGAGGATGGCGATGTAGCCGCTCGGCGTTCCGCTGAACTCTAAGACGACGCCGCGACGGACCGCGTCTGTCAACGACATCGGCACCCCCTCGATGGGGACGAAGCTCAGCCGGCTCACCTCGACGGTCGTGTCGATGCCCGTCATCGCCGTGATGTCCTCCGAGGCCTGATTCGCGCCGTCGTTTATCATCTCGGAGAAGGCGGCGAACGACTCGACCGGGAGCGCGCCGTCCTCGCCGCTCGCCTCGACGATGGTCTCGATGGAGGAGGCGGTCGGCACCATGTACAGGTCGAACTCGATAGCGTTGTCCGCGGCCTCCAACTGGTTGCGGAAGACGAGGACGTGCTCGTCGTCGCCGCCGTTTTCGAACCCCTCGGCCTCGATGTGGTCGAGCGGCCCGTCGTTCTCGTCGTCGACGTAGGTCGGCGTCGTGATGTCGACGGTGGTGTCGAGGTAGTCGGCCCAGCCGTCGATGAAGCCGCCGAGCATGATGTTCGCGACTTCCTTGAGGCTACTCTCGGCGAGTTCGCCCTCGGCGTCGGTGGCGTCGATGCCCGGCATCAACGCGTCGACCAACCGCTCTGCGGACTCGGGCGAGAACGCCAACACGGTGTGGCCGTCCAAGCCACCCGAAAAGCCGATGTGGACGCTCACGAGGTCGCGTTCGGCGAACTCGTTTTCCACGTCCGACTTCGTCCCGAGCTCGACTTTGGTGACGTTGACGTACGTGTCGATGCCCGCGAGCGTGGTCAGAGAGTCCGCGGCTTTCTCCGCACCCGAGTGAGCGAGCCGACTGAACGTGCGAAGCGACCGGACGTCGAGATTCATGCCTCTGCCTGAATCACGTCGGCGATGGCCTGGAGCACGTTCGGCTTCTGGAACGGTTTCGTGATGTAGCCGTCGGCCCCCGCCTCGACCGCTTCGCGCATCTTCTCTTCCTGTCCGACCGACGTGCACATGATGACCGATGCGCCGGCGTCGAGCGACTTGATCTCGGACGTCGCTTCGATGCCGTTTCGAATCGGCATCACGACGTCCATCGTGACGACATCGGGTTCGAGTTCGCGGTAGAGTTCCACCGCTTCGACCCCGTTTTCGGCCTCGCCGACGACTTCGTGTTCACCCTCGAGGAGCTGTTTGAGGAGATTCCGCATGAACGCGGAGTCGTCTACGACCAGTACCTTGCTTGCCATACCTCCAGATTTCCGAAAATCACACCATAAACCCTTCCTCCCCATTATCAAGGCTGATACGGAATCTGAGGCGTCAATCGCCCACGTCACGCCGTGTCGACGCCGATTCTCGGAGAGCGCTCACAGAGCGTGTCACCGTCGTCAGCGTTGACGTGGTGGGAAGGAAGCCCCCGTCTCTTCGACGGCGTCGAGGAGGTCACCGATGCTGTCGTCGCGGCCGAGTCCGTTCGCGGCCGCGAGCGCCTCGACGGCCCGACTGGGGTAGGTGACCTGAACCTCCGAGGCTAAAAGCAGGATACCGAGCACCTCGTCGGGCGGCGTGTCGGCGCTACCGACGGCCTCGGCGTACCACGAGAGAAACGAGTGGACGACTTCGGTCACGTCGTCGGAGACGGTCTCGTGTCGGGCGACCTCGCCGTCGACGAGCGCGGTAGTGACGAGCGCATGGTCCGCGCGGACCGCCCCGACGCGCTCCGCGAGCAGACGGCGGGCGAGCACGGCCCGTTTTTTCGGGTCTTTCGGGAGGACGAGCTCGGGTGCGCTGGTGCCCGCGTCTTTCTCGTCGTCGTCACCAGCCGCCTCCGTATCGGGGTGGGCGGCCTCGTCGGAGTCGGAGTCAGAGTCGGAGGGGCCACTCCCGCCACCGGCCGCGTCGTCGACCGGTGTTGGTGGCCTGTTTTCCCCCGTCGAGATAACGTACCGACCCGTGTCCAGCGCCGCGACGTGCTCGTCGCGGCTGATATCGAGTTCGTCTGTCCCGACGACCCCCTGTTCCTCTGGGTGAGTGGGAGGACGTTCGTCCTCGTCGTCCATCGGCGAATGCTCGGTGCCGTGGCATATAATCCCATCGCCACCGCGCGTGACGATCTCACTACTACGACTGAGAACGTGGCAGATAGACAACCAACACATTGACAAGCGGCGCGTACTGATGAACCTCTATCTATGGAGTCTGACAGGACCCTCTCCGCGCTGGGGAACGAATACAACCCGGATATCCTCCGTGCCGCGGACGAGCCTCACTCGGCACAGGAGTTCAGCGAGATGTTGGATATCCCCATCGCGACCTGTTATCGCCGGATCGAGGAACTGACGGCCGCAGGTCTCCTCGAACTACACGACCGGGTTCTCTCCGACGAACACCGACGGACGAACGTCTACCGCCGCGAAGTCGATGAGATAGTCGTCCGCTTCGAGGGCGACGACTACGCCGTCAGCGTGACCGAGCGCCCGGAGGTGAAGAACAAACTCGACGACGTGTGGCGGAAGATTACGCAGGACTGAACCTGCTCCGGCTCCGGTCTTTTTTCCTACGGTTTCTGATACGAGCGCCGATTCAGCCTCGCGTGAGCGTGCGAAGGACCTTACTTATCGACGCACCTACTCACCAATATCAGTCTTGATACTGAGGGCCGTAGCGTTATGTAGGGCCTCTCCAAGTTGACGAGTGACGGTTCCCCGCTCTCCACAGAGTGTGGGACCAAACCCACGAAACCCATGTTCGAAAACATCAACGAAGACCGGGGTCAGGTCGGTATCGGGACTCTCATCGTCTTCATCGCGATGGTTCTGGTCGCCGCAATCGCGGCGGGCGTCCTCGTGAACACGGCTGGCTTCCTGCAAGCCACCGCCGAGGACGCTGGACAGCAATCCGTGAACAAGGTCACCAACCGCGTCGACGTCGTCAACGCCCACGGCCTGGTCAACCAGACCGGTGAGGAACGCACCGTCGACCAAGTCTTCCTGACGGTCCGCCTCGCGGCCGGCTCCGGGAGTGTCTCTCTCGAAGACACGACGGTCAAGTACCTGAGTGAGACGACCGCACGGACCCTCACGTACAACGACACCAACGACGCCAACGACCAAGCGGACCCCGCCAACCTAACGACCGGGAACAACTTCACCGCGGGCGTTCTCGAAGACGGCGACGGCTCCTTCGAGGTTCTCAACGAGCAGTCCGACCGCGCGGAGATCGTCATCAACACCTCCACGGTCGAAGGCTCCACCGCCAACGGGACGGCCACGGGTCAGACCGTCAAGCTCGACATCACCAGCCGCAACGGTGGCACGACGCAGGTCATCCTGACGATGCCCCAGCAACTCGCCGGCAAGGACAACAACGACCCCATCGCACTCTAGGAGATTCACATGTTCGACAACATTACTGACGACGACCGCGGTCAGGTCGGTATCGGGACCCTCATCGTCTTCATCGCGATGGTTCTGGTCGCCGCAATTGCGGCGGGCGTCCTCGTGAACACGGCTGGCTTCCTGCAAGCCACCGCCGAGGACGCCGGACAGCAATCCGTGAACAAGGTCACCAACCGCGTCGAAGTCCTCAACACGCACGGCACGGTCGGCGGCGAAGAGGACATCGACAACATCACGCTCACCGTTCGCCTCGCCGCCGGTTCCGACGCGGTGGACATGAACGAGACCTCGATTAAGTACCTCAGCGGCGATAGCGTCATCACCCTGACCAACCAGACGGTGACGACCGGAGCGAACTCCGCGGGGAACGACTCCGCGGAAGGCGTCGCAGACAGCGACGAGTTCGGCCTCGACAAAGTCACCGACGACGACGGCTCGTTCGGCGTCCTCAACAGCATGAACGACCGCTACGAGGTCACCATCGACACGGCCGCAATCGAAGACAGCAACGGCGACGACACCGACCTCGTCGGCGGCCTCTCGACGGGCGAGCAGGTCAGCCTCGAAATCACCTCCCGCACGGGCGGGACGACGCAGGTCATCCTGACGATGCCCCAGCAACTCGCCGGCAAGACGCAGGGCGAGCCCGTCGAACTGTAACCCGACTCCGCGGCTTTCCGTTCATTTTACCGACGCCGACTCCCGAGCGGCGGCACCGTCGTTTGTCCGAAGTACGCGGCTCACGGCACAACTCGGCCGAGGTGACGCTGTCGGACGCCGCGCTCACTCGGCGGGCAACCGCCGCGGCGGAGTCTTGACAGTGAAACGAGACGAACTGAAGGGAGACCGTAGCCGGTGAGACAGACACGAACGACGTCGACGAGTGCGGCGCGTTCTCGTGTGCGGGGGAGTCGAAACGGTCTGACGGCGAAAACAAGAACAGCGTCGCCCAGACTGGGGTCGCCGGCCGTCGAGACCGACCCGTTACTCGGTCTCTTCGCCGAACCACGGCGGCGATTCGCCGACCATCGAGAACCCGGCCGCCTGCTCGTATATCTTGATACCGCCCTGTGCGATTTCCAGTGGGAACATCGAGTTCTTGATGCTCTGCTTGCGCATCTTCGCCACCCAGACGTAGCGGTTGCTCGTCGCGCCCGCGGGACTCTGGATGAGGTAGATGTTACCGTCGGTCAGGAAGTTTTCGAGGCCGATGTCGGTCTCGGGGAAGATGGCCGACTGCTCGGTGGTCAGAAGCGAGGTGAGACCGCTGTCCTTCAGGATGTCGATGAACTTCAGGAGGTACTGGCGCTGTTCTTTCTCGTCGTCGAAAAACAGCTGGAACATCGTCAGCGAGTCGAGGACGAGCCGGTCGTAGTTGGTGTCTTGGAGGTCGCCGAGGATGCGGTCGAGCGTCGTCGAGAAGTCACCGTCGCGAAGGAGCGTCCGCTTGTCGTAGACCTTGATCTCGCCGGACTCGACATATTCGTGCCAGCGGTCGAAGCCGATTGACTCGGCCGCCTCGCGGATGTCGTCTTCCGTCTCTTCGAAGGTGAGATACAGACCGCCCTCGTCGAACTGATCGACGCCGTTGTAGAGATACTGGAGTCCGAGGATACTCTTGCCCGTCCCGGGATTGCCGCTTATGAGCACCGCGGCGTTCTTGACGATACCGCCGTTCAGGATGGAATCGAGCCCTTCGACACCGGTCTTGACTAGTTCTGTCATGATTGTGTTAAACCGTGTGTTGGCTGTCGGAGGAACGTCCGTGCCGACGCCGGATAATTCTTCTTACCGCCGCTACGGCGTCGTCTGACTTTCATTACACGTTTATCGGTGAGAAATCCAGATCCGCTCAAATATCGGGACTGATAACTGGACGGGAACTTTCTTGTACCGACTTACGTACCTTTGCACCAATGTTACCTGCTCCCCCGAGTCCGTCGGACCTCCCCGGCCGGTCCGCCGCTCGGCCGGGTGACAGGCCGTCGCTCCAACGAGCGACCCCGCAGACGGTGCGGAGGTGCTCGCTGCGAGCATGATGGAGTGGCAGAACGACGAAGACGCGGCCGACGCCGGGGACGAAACGACGGAAGGACAACACATGTCATCAGACGATGGACTTGGATTCGAGGAGGGGGTCGACGACCTCTCAGACGAGTTTGGTGACTTCGGCGACGACCTCGACGACGGATTCGACGACGACGAGTTCGGCGGATTCGGCGACGACAACAGCGAGGAACTCGCAGAGCTCGAAGATCGCATCGGCGAACTCGAGAACGAAGTAAGCGCCATCTCGTCGGGGATGAACACCGTCCGCGAAGAGAACAAACAGATCGGTGAGACAGTCGAAGAGCTCGACGACACGATTCGCAAACTGCTCGACATCTACGAGATGGTCACCCGCGGCATCAACCCGTTCGTCGACGACGCCCGCGAGATGGGCGGTCTCGACGGCGGCGGCGCGTTCGGCCTCTTCGAGGCGGAAGCCGAGGACGAAGAGCATCTCGACCCCGAGGTGGCGAACGCCGACGCCGAGTCGTTCTTCGACGACGACTTCGGCGAACTCGACGCCGAGGAGGGCGCGAAAGAAGCGGAACTCGCCGCCGAAGACGAACTCGTAGAAGCGGAGCGCGAGAGCCCCGCTGACGCCCTCGACGACGCCGATGGCGACGACGAGACCGACGAGGCCGACGACTCGGGCGGCGCGGGTGGCGCGAGCTTCGACGACCTCAAAGAACAGTACGAGGAGGGCGGTGGTTGGGACGAAGAAGACGACGCGGAGGCGGACGACGCCGAGACTGACCTCGACGACGACCTCGACGCCGGAACGGACCTCGACGACGAATTGGCCGACCGCGGAGACGAGAGCGAAGACGCGGCGCTCGACGACGTCGACCCGGTCGAGGCTGAGGCCGACGACGGCGAGGAAGCGGGCGTCGAAGCCGCCGACGACCTCGACGCCGGAACGGACCTCGACGACGAACCGCTCGATCCCGAATCCGAGGTCGAAGACGCCGACGGCGACGTCCGCAAGACGCTCGACGAACTGGAGGCCGAGTACGCCACCGCGGCGGGGGCCAACGACGAGCTCTCGGGCGACGACGAGGCGGCCGCCGAACCCGAGCCGTCCGCGTCGGACGCCTACCTGACGGGACTCCCGTCGAACTACGTCTCCGAGGTGCTCGTGCTCGAATGGGCCGAACACCTCGTCTCCGTCGGCGGCGCGCTCGGCGCGTCGCGCGCGCTCCGCCAGTATCGGGAGCAGGACTGGATATCGCGCGCCGTCGAGAGCGAGCTGAACGCCCACGTCGGGCAGATAGCGCCGTCGGTCGAGGACGCCGACGACCACGAACTCCGCATCGACGACCACCAGACGAGCCTCGCGTACGTCTGCCGACTCGCGGAGGACGTTCCGCGGGGACAGCTGTACGACGAGCTGGTCGCCTACGGGGGGAGATTCGATGGGATTCGGTGTTAGCGGCTCGACCGCCATCATCTTCCTCGGCGTCCTCGTCGCCACGGGGACGCTGTACACAGCGACGTCCAACGCGTCGGAGAACGTGCTCGAAGCGCAGGACGCCGACGCGGAGCGGACGCTCGAACGGACGAACACGGCCATCGCGGTCACGAACGCGAGCTACGACGCGAACAACACGAGCCTCACGGTGAACCTGACGAACGTCGGCTCGGAGACGCTGTCAGTGAGCGAGACCACTCTGCTCGTCGACAACGCCTACGTCGACGTGCCGTCGGCCAACGCGACCGTCGACGGCGACGCCGCGACCGACCTCTGGTACGCCGGCGAGCACCTCTCGTTCGTCGTGGACGCCGACCCCGCGCCCGCGCGGGTGAAAGTCGTCACCGGAAGCGGCGTCGCCGCGACGGAGGTGGTGAGCTAGATGGCCGACATCTCCGTTCCGAGCCTCATCCTGTTTATCGCCAGTATCGTCGTCGCCGCCGGCGTCTCGGGTGTCCTCATCGACACCGTGACCGGTATCAGCAGTTCGGTCGACGAGCGCGGCGGCGACGTGAGCACAGAGATCAGAACCGACATCGAAGTCATAAGCGACCCGCAGGCGGGCGTCTACGACGGCGCGAGCGACAACCTCTCGATATACGTCAAGAACACCGGCCTCAGGACGCTCCCGGCGACCAGCGGTGGCTTCGACATCATCGTCGGTGGACAGTATCAGACCAACGTCACGGTGAACGTCGTCGACGGCACCGAGTGGCGGCCGAGCAACGTCGTCGAACTCACGGTGACGGACATCGCGTTGACCTCGGGCGACTACCGGATGACCGTCGTCGTCGACGGTGACGAAGAGGTGTTCGAATTCCGCGTACCATGAGCAGTCAATTCTCTCTCGGGCTATCCGGGCACGACCGTCTCGAAAAGGAACTCGGCGGCGGCATCCCAAAGGGTGCAATCGTCCTCATCGAAGGGGATTACGGCGCCGGCAAAAGCGTGTTGTCGCAGCGGTTCAGCTACGGCTTCTGCGACGAGGAAACGGTGGTGACGCTCGTCTCGACCGAGCTGGGCGTCCGCGGCTTCCTCGACCAGATGCACTCGCTTTCGTACGACATCGTCAAGCATCTGCTCGACGAGCGAATCCTGTTCTTACAGGCCGAAATCGACAGTAGCGGCGCGCTCTCCGGCGGGAGCAGTCAGGAGGAGCGCAAACAGCTCCTCCGGCGACTGATGGACGCCGAGACGCTCTGGGACGCCGACGTCATCATCATCGACACGTTCGACGCCATCCTGCGTAACGACCCGCAGTTCGAGGCGCTGGTCCGGCAGAACGACGAGCGGCAGGCCGCCCTCGAAATCATCTCGTTTTTCCGCGAGCTGACGACGAAAGGCAAGACCATCATCATCACCGTCGACCCGTCGTCGGTCGACGAGGGCTCTATCGGGCCGTTCCGCTCTATCGCCGACGTCTACTTCGAACTGGAGATGGTGGAGGTCGGAAACGACGTTCGCCGGAACATCTTCGTGAAGCGCTTTGCGGGGATGGGCCAGCAGGTCGGCGACCGCGTCGGCTTCTCGGTCCGGTCGGGTATCGGGCTCGTCATCGAGTCGAGGAGCGTGGCGTAGATGGCGACCGAACACGGCTCCGCCAAGCTGTCGGACGATCTCAAGCGCCTCGCGATGCAGTGGCCGCACCTTCGGGACCACCTCAAGCGGTTCCGCCAGATCACCGGCGAGTTCCCGATGCTCGTCGACGAGCCGGGCGACTACGAATCCCGGCGTCCGAACATCATCTACCCGCTGGGCGGTCCCGTGTTCTGCCAGATATACGGCAACTTCGGCGAGACGACGAAGTACTACACCATCGAACCCGAGATGGACGACGACGAACTCGAGGTGTTCGCTCGGGTCAAGGACAAACTGCTCGAACGGAGCGTCTCGAAGCCGGCACCCGAAGAGAGCGCCGACTACGAAGAGCGCATCGAGGAACTGCTGTCCGAAATCGTCCACATCGAAGGCGACGACCGCGGCCCGCTCGGCTCGGTGGCGAAACGCCTCGACGTGGCCGGCATCGAGGTCTCGCAGACGACCTACGACAAGATTCAGTACCGACTCGTCCGCGACATCGTCGGTCTCGGCCCGCTCGAACCCATCATGCGCGACCCGGAGAACGAGGACATTCACGTCATCGGTCCCAGTCAGGTCGACGTCGACCACGGGACCTTCGGGCTGTTGGAGACGAGCGTCGAGTTCGACGACACGGAGCAGTTCGACAACTGGCTCCGCAACATGGGCGAACGCATCGGCGACCCCGTCTCAGACGCCCACCCCATCGTCGACTCCACGCTCCCAGACGGCTCGCGTATCAACATCATCTACTCCGACGACGTGTCGCTGAAGGGGTCGTCGCTCACCATCCGTCAGGGCGACGACGTGCCGCTTTCGATCTTCCAGATTACGAAGTGGGGCACGCTGTCGCCGGAGTTGGCCGCGTACCTCTGGATCGCGCTGGAGAACGAACGCACCATCTTCGTGGTCGGCGAGACGGCGTCGGGCAAGACCACGACGCTCAACGCCATTCTCTCGTTCATCCCGCAGGACTCGAAGATTTACACGGCGGAGGACACCGCCGAGGTGCTCCCGCCGCACGACACGTGGCAGCAACTCCTCACCCGCGAGGGCCGCGGCTCCGACTCCGAAGTCGACATGTTCGACCTCGTCGCGGCCGCGCTCCGCTCTCGCCCCGACTACATCATCGTCGGGGAGGTCCGTGGCGAGGAGGGGCGCATGGCGTTCCAGGCGGCGCAGACCGGCCACCCGGTGATGCTCACGTTCCACGCCTCCGACATCGTCTCGATGATTCAGCGCTTTACCGGCGACCCCATCAACGTCCCCGAGACGTTCATGGACAACTGCGACATCGCGCTGTTCCAGAACCGCGTCCGCCGGGGCAACGACATCCTCCGTCGGGTGACGAGCGTGCAGGAAATCGAGGGCTACTCGAAGGAGATGGGCGGCGTCGTCACCCGCGAGGCGTTCTACTGGGACCCCGTCCAAGACGAGATCGTCTTCCAGGGCATGAACAACTCCTTTATCATGGAACAGAAGGTGGCGACGCTCCTCGGCTACGACGACACGCGGAAGATATACGACGACATCCAGTTCCGCGCCGAACTCGTCCGCCGGGCGATTCAGGAGAACGTCCTCGGCTACCACGAGGTGAACGAACTCATCGAAGACTACCAGCGCGACGGCGTCGAGGGACTGCCGTTCGACATGGCGAGGGTGTAGCGAGATGGCAGGGGAACAGAGCGCGTCGATGCAGGCGGTGCAGGTTCGGGAGTTCGTCAGCGACATCATCGAGTCGTACGAGCAGATGCCGATGGAACTGTCGCGCTACCTGCTCGCGGTGCTCGGCCCCGCCATCGTGTTCTTCCTCCTCTCTGTGGCCGGGGCTATCGCGCTTCCGTTCCCCCTCCTCGTCCGCATCCCCGTGTTCCTCCTCGGCGTGTTGCTCCTTGGCGGGGCCGTCCTCTACCCGCGGCTCCTCGTCGAGCAGACCCGCCGCAGTCTGGAGAACCAGCTCCATCTCCTCATCACGCACATGACCGTGCTCTCGACGACGAACATCGACCGCGTCGCCGTGTTCCGAACGCTCGCGCGCGAAGAGGAATACGGCGAGTTGGCGACCGAGATGAACCGCATCGTCCAACTGGTCGACGCGTGGAACCAGTCGCTTGACGACGCCTGCCAGCGGCGGGCGCGGGAGGTGCCGTCGAAGCCCCTCGCGGACTTCCTCGACAGGCTCGCGTACTCCATCAACGCCGGCCAGAGCATCGACGACTTCCTCCTCGGCGAGCAGAACGCGATGATTCAGAAGTACATCACCGTCTACGAGAGCGCGCTGGGGAACCTGGAGGTCATGAAGGACCTCTATCTCTCGATGATTCTGTCGATGACGTTCGCAATCATCAACGCCATCGTGCTCCCCATCCTGACGGGGACCGACGCGACGATGACCATCGGCGCGGTCATCGTGCTCTTCGTCTTCGTCCAGCTGGGTTTTTACTTCGTCATCCGGACGATGTCGCCGTACGACCCGCTTTGGTTCCACCAGCCCGAGTACCGGACGAAGGCGAACCGGCAGATAGACATCACGCTGTACGGCGCGGTCGGCCTCTCTCTCACGATGGTGCTCGTGCTCGCGTTGGGCACGTTCGACCTGACCGCCGTCGGCGAGACGGTCCGACCCATCATGATCGAACTCCCGATTCCGCTCCTCATCTCGACGCCGCTGACGCCGCTTGCGGTCCCCGGCATCGTGGCGCGTCGCCACGAAAAGCGCATCGGCGAGCGCGACGAGGAGTACCCCGGCTTCATCCGCGCGCTCGGGGCCTCGGAGACGGCGAAACAGAGCACGACCACGGCCGTCCTGAAGACGCTCAAGACCAAGGACTTCGGCGTCCTCTCGCGGGAGATATCCCGGCTGTACACGCGACTCCGGATGCGCCTCGACCCCGACCGCTCGTGGTTCTTCTTCACCGCGGAGACGAACTCTTATCTCGTCCAGAAGTTCTCCGAGATGTACAACGTCGGCCGGTCGATGGGCGGCAAGCCGAAGCTCCTCGGCGAACTCATCAGCCGCAACATGAACGAGATAATCAAGCTCCGCCGACAGCGAAAGCAGTCGACCGTCACCCTCATCGGCGTCCTCTACGGCATCACGGCCTCCGCGTCGTTCGCCTTCTTCATCGGGCTGGAAGTCGTCGAGATTCTCGCGTCGTTTTCGACGCAGATGAACCTCGACAGCCTCCAGTTCGGGACGCTCATCTACGCCGGCGTCTACGACGTACCCTTCATCGAGTACATGCTCACGCTCATCATCCTGTTTAACGCCCTCCTGTCGTCGCTCATGATTCGGATGGTCGACGGCGGGCACAAGGCGAACGCCTACCTCCACTTCGTGATGCTCGTCTGGGTCGGCTCGCTGATGGCGGTCGCCACCTCGTCGCTCGCGGGAGCGCTGATTAGTGTATGACTGACGACGGACCACAGACCCGAGATACGATGCCAGACACAGGAGGCGAACAGACCGCACAGGAGGCCCGTTCCCGCGCGCCCGAAGGGGGCGACGTGGCGAAAAGCGACCTCCTGCAGGCGTACCGCCGGAAGAAGTCCGAACCGTCGGACGAACGCGAGGAGAAAGAGCGGGAGCGCTCGAAGAAGCAGACCGAAAAGCGGACCAGCGACGGCGAGTCTATCGTCGTCGATTTCGTCGCCAACTTCGTCGCCGGCGGCAACGCCTCGTTCGAACCCGTCAAGGGCCGCGTCCTGATGAGCCAACGGCGGCTCATCCTCGCCACGTCGAAGGCGAAGACCGTCATCCCCATCACCTCCATCTTCGACATCGCCGTCGGGCAGGTCCCCCCGGAGGTCGAGGAGTTCTTCGACTACACCGTGATGGTGGGCTACATCATCGGCCGCCAGCGCCGGACGACCGTCATCGGCGGCGACCGCGAGACCATCGAGAAGTTCTCGCTGTTGCTGTTCCGCGCGGCGCTCAACGGCTCGCGCGCGCGGGTCACCCACCCGGCCCGCATCGGCGGGCGCGTCCTCGACACGGAGCGACAGCCCTCCGGCCTGCATCTCGACTACGAGGCCGTCACGTTCCCCGACGACGACGGCCCGCTCACGGAGAACGGCGAGCCGTTCCACATCGACCTCGCGAGCGTCATCTTCTTCGAGGTGCTCGAACGGACCGCCGACGGCGAAACGCGACTGGTGCTTTCGGTCCAGCACGTCAAGCAGGGACAGACGGTCACCTCCGAGATAACGCTCGACTCCCGGCGGAAGATGAACATCCTCGGGCGCTACCTCAGACTCGTCTACCACTGGATAAAGTCGGGCGTCCGCGACGTCGAGGTCACCGAACAGGGCCTCGAAGTCCTCGTCGGGCTGTACTCCGCCGGCGAGATGGCCGCAGAGGTCGACTTCAGCGAACTCCTCGGCGTCGAAGAGTCGGTCCTCGACGCGGAACTGGAGAAGCTCCACGAGGAGGAACTCATCGGCGATGACGAGCTTCCGACCTCGCTGACGCCGCAAGGCCGGTTCGTCGTCAACGAAGAAATCGAAGACGTGAACGTCTGAGAGAGACGTTTTCGAATCGACTGTCCGGTGGCGGGGGAGACCGACCACTCGGCCAACGAGTTCTGTTTCTCTGCGGCCTCGTAGTCGGCCTCATCGCTCACCGTTCGGCGACCGCACCGCAAAAATCGAACCCCGACTACTGCTCGTTGATGGCGTCCGAGGCGATACTGCGGCCGCGGGCGTTGAGTTGCACCTCGTGGCGCACGCGAATCTCCTCGACGACGTTGTGGTCGATGAGTCGCTGAAAGAGCTCTTCGACCTCGTCCACGTCGAGGCCGAGGAAGTTGGGGATGTCGAACGGCGAGACGCCGGAGTACAGCGCCGTGAGGACCTGCTTGTCCGTCTCGCTCAGGTCGATGGAGGTCTCGGAAAGCTCTTCGCCCTCTCGGAGGAGCGTGTAGAGGAAACTGATGGCGCGGTCGGAGCCGGAGATGTACGTCTGGAGGCTCGTCCCCTCGTCGTCGGAGTGTTCGACCTCGATGACGCTCCGGTGTTCGTCGACGATGGTCCGCTCGCCCGTCTTCACGTCGCCGATGTCGTCGAGGCGGATTTCGACGAACTTGCCGCCGACGGTCGCCATACTCACGGCCTCCGTCTCGACTTTGAGCCGGGATTTCTCCCACTCGGTGTTCTGGACGACGCCGCCGGCGACGGCAGGGTGTCGCGCGAGGAACTGCTCGGTGTTGAGGAGCGCGCCGAAGAAGTCCGTCTCGAACTCGTCGTAGTCGACGGGCGCGAGCAAGACGACGCCCGACGGGATGTGCACGCTGAAGTAGTCCGAGACGGTCGCGATGCGCTGGTTCACGTCGTACCGCCCGCCGAACTCCCGTATCTTCGAGAGCTGAATCGTCCGCTTGCCGCCGGTGCCGGCGAGGATGAGTCGCCTGTTCGAAAGCAGGATGCGGCCGCTCGTCCAGTCCACGTCGTGCATCTCCCGGCCGTTCTTGATGACCTGGAGGAACCGCCCGCGGGTGTCTCCGAGCTTTTGCTCACCGGGCTTCATCGCTCACCTCCCGACCGCGGTGTCGCTCGCGCGGTAGATGCGGAGTCGTTTCTCGACGGGGTCGAACTGCTGTCGACACGTCGGCGGGACGGTTTCGGTCATGCCGATGGTGAGGTAGCCGTCCGGCTTCAGCGCGGAGCCGAGCGTCTCGAAGACGGCCCGTTTCGACTCGGCGTTGATGTAGATGAACAGGTTCCGGCAGACGACGAGGTCGAACGTCCCCGGCGGCTCCTCGCGGATGAGGTCTCGCCGCTCGAAGCTGACCATGTCGGTGACGGGGTCTTTCACCCGGAAACTGTCGTCGTCGCGGTCGACGAAGCGCTCCCAGCGGCCGATGGGGTCGAGCTGTTCGGCCACGTCGTTCGTCTCGGAGGCGCGGTACTCGCCCGCTCTGGCGGCGCGGAGAATCTCGCGTTTGATGTCCGTGCCGACGATTTCGATGCGGCGCTCGTCGACGCGGTCGTCGTCGTGAGCGAGCATGCCGAGCGAGTAGGCCTCGCGGCCGTCCGAGCAGGCCGCGCTCCATATCTTGATGGGGTCGTGGCGGCTCCCCCGCGAACTCAGGTCGCGGAGCACCTCGCGGAGCGCCTCCCACACCTCGGGGTTCCGGAAGAAGCTCGTCACGTTGACCGACAGCGCGTCCAAAAGCGCCTGCTGTTCGTCCTCGTCGTCGGTGAGGAGGTCGTGGTACGTCCCGTAGTCGTCGACGCGTCGCCGCCGCATCCGGGCGGATATTCGGCGGTCGAGATAGGCGTCGTTGTACGAGCTCGTCTGGAACTGCAGGGCGTCTTCGATGTAGTCCAAGAGCCGGCCGAACGCCGGGTCGTCGGTCGCCGACGAGGGCATCAGTCGGCCGCCTCCTCGGCGGTGTCACCGAGTTGGCTCGGGTCGAACTCGCGCATCGCCTGCTCGCCGTCGGCCGGGAGTTCGAGCGTCGAGACGTCCAGAATCGGGATGACGTTCCCGTCGCCGATGACGGCCGTTCCCGACAGCCCGCCGACGCCCGACAGCGGCCCCTGTAGGGGAGTTACGACGACTTCCTCCTGTTTCGTCACGCCGTCGCAGTGGAGCGCGACCTGCCTGTCGTCGGGGCGGATGCGGACCACCATGCCGTCGTCGGGTTCCGGCGAGTCGATTTCGAGCGCCTCGCGGAGTCGAATCAAGGGGAAGATGGTCTCCTCGTGGACGATGACCTCCGCTCCGTTGACCGTCTGGACGCGGTCGCGGCGGCTAATCTCGTCGATGTACTTGATGGGGACGCCGAACTCGCGGTCTTCGACCTGCACGAAAAGCACCTTGATGATGGCGACCGACACCGGCAGGCGGATGTTGAACGTGCTCCCCTCGCCGGGTTCGCTCTCGACCGACACCGACCCATCGAGCGATTCGACGGTCGTCTTCACCACGTCCATGCCGACGCCGCGACCGGAGACGTCCGTGATTTCGTCGTTGGTCGAGAAGCCGGGATGGAAGATGTAGTCGTACACCTCGCTGTCGGGCATCTGGTCCAGTTCCTCGCGGGTCGCCACGCCCTTGTCGACCGCCTTCTCGCGGACGGCGTCGGCGTCGATACCGCTCCCGTCGTCCTCGACGGTCACGATGACAGTGTCGTGTTGGCGGCGCGCGGAGAGCCGGATGGTCCCCGTGCGGGACTTGCCGTTTGCCTCGCGCACGTCAGGGTCTTCGATGCCGTGGTCGACGGCGTTCCGGAGGACGTGCATCAGCGGGTCGGAAATCTCGTCGAGGATGGTTCGGTCGAGTTCGATATCCGCGCCCTCGACCTCGAACGAGACGCGCTTGTCCTGCTCGCGGGCGAGGTCGCGCACGAGCCGGGGGAACTTGTCGAACACCTTCTTCAGCGGGATGAGCCGCATGTCCATCACGGTGTTCTGGAGGTTCGACGAGATCTTGTCCAGTTCGTCGAGCGTGTCGAGCGCGGTCGTCTGGTCCACGTCGATGGCGTTTCTGAGCTTGATGCGACTCGTCACCAACTGCTCGACGAGCTCGTGGAGTTCGTCGAGTTGGTCGACGTCCACGCGGACGGACTTGACCGCCGAGATGGAGCGGGTCTCTTCTTTCTTCCCCGCGCCGTCGTTCGACGACTGCTCGGCGTCGTCGGTCGGTTCCTCGTCTGTCTCGGTCGACTCGGAGTCGGTCGATGCGGTCTCGGTCGGCTCGAAGTCGGTCGACGCGGTCTCGTTGGCGTCGCCTTCGGCCCCGTCGTCGCTCTCGGAAGCGGCGGCGACGTCCGCGTCGCCGTCGTCGGTGTCGTCAGCGTCGGCGGCCGGGGCGGCCTCGCCGCCGGCGGCGAGCGCGTCGGACACGTCGGTCGTCTCGACCGCGGCGACCTTCCAGAGGCCGTCGAGTTCGCTCTCGACGACCGCGGCGTCGCGTTCGGCGACGAACAGGTCGAAGCCGTCGCCGAACTCGCCGTCCTCGATGGCGTCGGGGCTCGGGTTCGCTCCGACCACGTCGAGGTCCTCGGGGATGCTACTGAGGAAGATGCCGGCGTCGACGCCCTTCATCTGGCCCGCGTCGAGTTCGACGTGGGCGTGAGTGAGCGTGGTCGCGTCGAGGGCGTCCGCGTCGACGCAGTCGGCGGCGAGCGTGTCGAGGTCGACCGACTCGCGGTCGGCCTCGTCAGACGCCGCCGTGTTCGAGTTTCCCGTGTCACCGCCGTCCTCGACGGCCGCGCGAATCTCCTCGACCGTGTCGGTCGGGTCGATGGTGGACTCGCCGTTTTCCTCGATGTCGTGGAGGATTTCCACGATGAGGTCCATCCCGTCGAAGACGAGGTCCATCCGTTCGGCCGTGACGTCGACTCGCTCGTGACGAATCTCGTCGAGGAGGTCCTCGACGGCGTGGGCGACCGTCGCGGCGTTGTCGAAGCCCATCGCGCCGAAGTTGCCCTTCAACGTGTGGGCCTGCCGGAAGATGTCGTCGATAGCGTCGGTGTCGTCCGGGTTCGACTCCAGCGACAGAAGCGAGTTGTTCAACTGCGTGATGCTCTCTTCGCTCTCGGTGATGAACGCTTGGTAGAGTTCTTCGTCCATGGTCAGGTAGTGAGCCCGCTGAGTGCTTCGTCTGCGATTCGCTCGTCGGCGGAGACGGTGTCGACACAGCCGGCCTCGACGGCCCGCTTCGGCATCCCGAAGATGGCGGACGTCTCCTCGTCCTGTGCGACCGTGTGGCCGCCCGCCCGCTTGATTCGGGACATCCCCTCGACGCCGTCGCGGCCCATGCCCGTCAGCAGGACGCCGGCCAGCGGCGCGTCGACCGCCTCCGCGGCCGACGCCATCGTGAGGTCGATGGCGGGTTTGACGCCGTGGAGCGGCTCGTCGTCGGAGAGTTCGAGCCGGAGGCGTCCGGCGCGGTCACCGGTCACGAGGAGGTGCGAGCCACCGGGGGCGATGCGGACCTGTCCGGGGCCGATTCGCTCGCCGTCTTCGGCCTCGCGGACCTCGTAGTCACAGCGGCCGTCGAGCCGGGCCGCAAAGCGCTTCGTGAACCCGGCCGGCATGTGCTGGACGACCAGCACGCGGAGCCCGGCCGCCGCGGGGAGCGCCGCGAGCAACCGCTCGACGACGTTCGGCCCGCCCGTGGACGCGCCGATGACCAGCGTCGAACCCTCGGTCGGAAGCGACTCGGCGGACGCCGCGGTCGAAGTCGTCGCCGCCGCGGTCGAGGTCGTCGCCGCCGACTGCTGTCCCGTCTTCGGCGGGCGAGAACCCCGGCGCGTCGCCGAGAGGTCGACCGCCGCGGCGGACTGAATCTTCTCGACCAGTTCCCGCTTGACGCGGGGCATCTCGGAGGTGACTTCGCCGCCCGGCTTCGTCACGAAGTCGACCGCGCCGCGGTCGAGCGCCTCGAACGTCACGTCGGCGTCCTCCTCGGCGTGCGCCGAGAGCATGAGGACGGGCGTCGGACACTCCGCCATGATGGCCTCGACCGCGTCGAGCCCGTTCATCTCGGGCATCTCGATGTCCATCGTCACCACGTCCGGTCGGTTCGACTCGACCACCGATACCGCCTCGCGGCCGTCGGCCGCCTCGGCGACGACCTCGACGTCGGCGTCTTCGAGGAGCGTGCGAATCAGCGTCCGCATGAACCGCGAGTCGTCGACGACGACCGCTCGCGTCGGCTCCGCCCCGGTGGCTGAACTCATCGCCCGCACCTCCCGGTGCGGGGACGACGGGCGCGACGGGTCGCCGAGCGGGCCTCCCGTCGAGGGGTCGGTGGATTGTTTCGTGTGCCGTTTCGTAGACCGCTCATCTACCCCGAGGTTCGGAAATCGGGTATATAAACACTCGGCGAGGATAATCACGGCTGATAATCGGGTACGTAGCTTTATAGGCTGAATCTCACCACTCTGAAGCGATCAGGTGGCGGCGCACGTCGCCGCCGGGGTTGACCATGCGACAAGATGCAATCACGACCGAGATGAGCGCGGACGAGACCGACGCGGAGGACTCCGCCGAAGAAGTACAGGTGCTGGAATTCCAACTCGGCCCGGAGACGTACTGCGTCGACATCGAGTACGTGAGCGAAATCGTCGACAAGGGCCAACTCACGGCGGTGCCGAACGCGCCGGACTACGTCGAGGGCGTGATGGACCTCCGCGGCCGGACCACGTCCATCATCAACCCGCAATCGCTTCTCAACATCGACGCCGAGGGCGAGTCGAAGCGCATCGTCATCTTCGACCCCAACAAGTTCGAAGACGAGGCGGCGACCGGCTGGCTCGTCGACGAGGTGTACCAGGTCGTGCGCGTCTCGATGGACGACGTAGAGGACCCGCCGCTCGAAAAGGACGACTCCATCGAGGGCGTCATCAAACGCGACGGCGACCTCGTCGTCTGGATATCGCCGGTGCACGCCATCGAGTAGAGCGGTTCGACGACCGACCCCGCTTTCGTTTTCGAGACGCTAGTCGGCGAGCGACTGCTCTCCCGCCGCGACGCCCCGACCGCCGGTGAGCAACACGACGACGAACGCACAGCCCACGACGACCCCCGCGAGACCGAAGGCGGCGACGTAGCCGGCGGCGTCGGCGACGAGGCCGCCGAGCGCGGAGCCGACCCCGCCGCCGAGGCTCGAAAGCGCCGTGTACGCGCCGAGGGCTTCCCCGCGAATCCGGTCGGGCGCGAGCCGCGTCACCAGCCCCGTCGCCGTCACCGCGATGACCGCCCACGTGACGCCGATGACGAGGAACGTCGCGCCGAGCGCGACGAGGCCGGCGAGCGCGGCGAACTGCGTGCCGACGACGGCGACCGCCGGGAAGGCGAGGCCGCGAGTCGCCAGCGCGCCGGCTTGGAGCCGCCGGGGGTCGTGTCGCGCCGCGAACGCGCCGACCTTCACGTAGCTCACCGCCGACCCCAGACTCGAAAGCACGAACAGGGCGAACACCTCGTCCGCGGTCCGCCCGGAGCCGACGAGGTACGCCGGGAGCGGCCCGAAGAACACCGAGAAACCGACGAAAAACAGCGTCGCGGCCGCGAGGTACCGGAGGAGTTCGGGGGTCATCCGCGCGCGGAGGTCGTCGATATCGAGGCTCTGGAGCGCCCAGTAGAGTCGCGAGGGCCCGTAGGGGACCGCGCGGACGGACCGCCCGACGAGGCCACTCTGCCGGCGGATGCTCGCCGAGACGCGGGCGAACCGCCGCGCCGACACCGTCGAGCGCTCGGGGTACCAGACGCGGACGAGGACGGCACCGAGGGCGGCGGCGACCGCGGCGGCGACGAGGAACCGTCGCTGGACCGACAGCGCGTCGAGCCCGAACAGCCGCGGGGCCGCCGCCGACCAGACCGCGCCGACGACGAGCCCGCCGAGCCAGCCGTAGCCCTGATAGTGGTTGAGGACGCCGAACCGGCGGTCCCACTCAGTCGAGGGGACGCCCTCGACGACGATGAGGTTCAACACCGGCGCGGCCGCGGCGACGACGAACCACAGGAGGGCGTTGGCGACGAGAACCGCGGCCGGCGACGATACGGCGGCCGTGAGAAAGAGCGCACCCGCGGTCGCCGCGAGCGCGACGAGAATGAACGGGCGTCTGCGCTTCGCGCGGGCCGCCAGTCGGCCCCAGAGCACCGCGCCCGGCGCGCCGGCGAAGGCGGCGGTCGCGGCGATGAGGCCGACGAACAGCGCGTTCGCACCCAGTTCGATGGCGTACAGCGGGACGACGAGCGACGACGCGCCCACCGCGGCGTAGCCCAGCGCCCAGCCGAACAGCCATCGGTCGCGACTTCTCGCCTCCGAACGCCCGTGTCGGTCGGTCACACGTCAGGAATGAGACCGGTGAAACAAAGTCGTTGCTCCCCGAAGGCGCGCGAAAAGCAGGACATATATAGTCTGAACAAAATCCTCGGACAACCATGCTCGGGAGCGAACCACCGCATACGGGGGGACGGTCGTGACGGACGACTCCTCGCCCTCCTCGTTCGTGCAGTACGGTATCGACGACAAACCACCCCTTCCGACCGCTCTCCTTCTCGGCGCCCAACACTATCTCACGATGGTGGGCGCGAACATCGCCGTCCCCCTCATCCTCGCCGGAGCCCTCGGCATGCCCGCCGACGTGGTGCCGCGGTTCGTCGGGACGTTCTTCGTCGTCTCCGGCATCGCGACGCTGATGCAGACGACGTTCGGGAACCGCTACCCCATCGTGCAGGGCGCGCCGTTTTCGATGCTCGCGCCGGCGCTCGCCGTCATCGGCGTGGCGACGGCGACCGGCCAGTCGGGCGTCGCGTGGCAGAGCGCGCTCCTGCAACTGCAGGGCGCGATTATCGTCGCGGCCGTCGTCGAGGTGTTCGTCGGCTACTTCGGCCTGCTCGGACGCCTCCGGAAGTTCATCTCGCCGGTCGTCATCGCGCCGACCATCGCGCTCATCGGGCTGTCGCTTTTCAACGCCCCGCAGGTCGCGTCGGCGACCAACAACTGGTGGCTCCTCGGCCTGACGCTCGCGCTCATCGTCCTGTTCTCGCAGTACCTCGACACCGCGCACCCGGCGTTCAAGCTGTTCCCGGTGTTGCTCGGCGTCATCGTCTCGTACGTCGTCGCCGCCGGCCTCTCGGTCGCGGGCGTCATCGCCCCCGGCGCGGCGGGCTACGTGAACCTCCAGACGGTCATCGAGGCCCCGGCGCTCATGCCCATCTACCCCCTACAGTGGGGCTTCGCGGGCGGCGCGGGGACGACGACCGTCGCGCTCCCCGTCGTGGGCTCGGTCGCGTTCGGCATCCCGCAGTTCACGACCTCCTTCATCATCGGGATGCTCGCGGGCGTCGCCGCCTCGATGGTCGAATCGTTCGGCGACTACCACGCCGTCGCCCGGCTCTCGGGCGTCGGCGCGCCATCCGAGCGCCGCATCAACCACGGTATCGGCATGGAGGGCGCGATGAACGTCTTTTCGGCCGTCATGGGCGGCAGTGGCTCGACCTCCTACTCCGAGAACATCGGCGCTATCGGCCTCACGGGCGTGGCTTCCCGCTACGTCGTCCAAATCGGTGCCGCCGTGATGCTCGTCATGGGCTTCGTCGGCTACTTCGGCCAGCTCATCGCGACGATTCCCGACCCCATCGTCGGCGGCCTCTACGTCGCCATGTTCGGCCAAATCGTCGCCGTCGGCCTCTCGAACCTGAAGTACGTCGACCTCGACTCCTCCCGTAACGTGTTCATCGTCGGCGTCGCCATGTTCGCGGGCCTCGCCGTCCCCGCCTACATGGGGAACGTCGGGAGCGCGGCGGCGTTCCGCGAGGGGATGCGACAGGTCGCGCTCGTCGGGCCCGTCCTCGGGACGCAACTCGTCGCCGACACGGTGTTCGTCATCGGCTCGACCGGCATGGCCGTCGGCGGCCTCATCGCCTTCTTCTTCGACAACACCATCGCGGGGACCCGCGCCGAGCGCGGCCTCGAAGAGTGGGAAGACACCGTCGAGGACGACAGCGACTTCGAGTCGGCGCTTGACCGCTTCCGCGGCGACGAGTCGGCGACGGCCGACTGAGCGACCGACGCACAGGCTTTTCGGCGTGCCTAAAAATCGATGCGTTTTTCTATAGTTAGGCGTGCCTAAAAACATGGACTACAGCAGACGGCGTCTCTTGCAGACGACGGGACTCGCAGTCGCGACCGCCGGACTCGCGGGCTGTAACGGGCAATCGACCGACGACACGACCGCCGCCGAGACCGATTCGGAGACGGAGGCTGGGGACGAGACGACCACCGAGGACGCCGAATCGTCGGTGAGCGTCGACGCCACCGTCGCCGTCGCGGCCGAGTGGAACGCGATGCGCGCTCGGCTCTACGACACCGTCGCGCTGGCCGCCGCGGGGCGACTGGGCACCGCCGCCCGCGTCGCCGGCGACGTGTTCGCCCGCTTCGAGCAGTCATCGGGCGAGTGGGGCGCACACGAGCAGTTGGAGGCGACGAACGAACGGAACTACGAGACGTTCGAATCGAACCTCGGCGGCGCGAGGGAGGCGTACGCCGCCGGCGACGCCGAGCGGGGTTCAGACCTCGCGGTGCAGGCGGCCGACAACCTGCTTGCGGCCCAGCGCGGCCGGGTCGACGCCGCCGTGGTCGACGCGCTGAACGTCCTGTTGTTCGGCGCTCGCGCCCGCGACGCCGGACTGCTCGCCGCGGCCGGCGAGGTCGACGCCGCGACCGAACTGGCGAACGCGGTGTACGAGGGCTTCGAAGACGCGCCCGCGCACTCGGCGCTTGAGTCCGCCTCGGACGAACTGTACGAGAGCTTCGAGGCGGCCGTCGAGGGCGCGGCCGACGCCGGTGACGCCGAGACGCTCGCCGCCTCGGCCCAGACTGCCGCCGCGGCGACGGTCGACGCGAGCTACGAGCTCGCCCCCGAGACGGTCGCGGGCGCGGGCCACCTCGCGCTCATGCAGGCGGTCGGCTTCGACGCCGAGGTGCTGGCCGGGCTCGGCGGTCCCGGCGACGAGTTCGCCCACGCGGCCGCGCTGTCGCTCTACCGCGCCCGCGCCGCCGACGTGCCCCGGTTGGTCGCCGCGGGCGAGGCCGACTTCGCCGCGACGGTGGCGAGCGACGTGTTCGCGCACTTCGAGGGCGCTCGGGCGCACGAGGCCTTAGAGGAGGCCGACCACGACGCCTACGAGGGCTTCGAGGGCGGGCTGGAGTCGCTGACTGAGGCCGCCGAGTCGGGCGACGCCGCGGCGGCCGAGGAGGCGGTGGCGACGGTGGACGAGAACCTGCTCGCGGGAATCTCGGCGCTCGTCGGCGGCGAGGCCGCGACGGTGCTCGAAGCGGCGTTCTTCCGCGCCCGCCTCGGCGACGCCCGCGAGCTGGTCGCGGTCGGCGAGACGGACCGCGCCGCCGCGGTCGGCGAATCCCTGTTCGCCCGCTTCGAGGAGAACGAGGCGAACCTCCACGAGTCAGTCGAAGAGGAGTCCGAAGAGCTCTACCACCGCTTCGAAGAGGAGCACCTCGCCGGCCTCGTCGAGGACGCGACCGCCGGCGACGCCGACGCCGCCGCGGCCCACGCCGAGGGCGCGATGGACGCGCTGTTC
The DNA here is from genome assembly GCF_042663345.1 of Haloferax chudinovii. Taxonomy (NCBI): domain Archaea; kingdom Methanobacteriati; phylum Methanobacteriota; class Halobacteria; order Halobacteriales; family Haloferacaceae; genus Haloferax; species Haloferax chudinovii. The sequence goes on along the minus strand of NZ_JBHTAB010000004.1, from coordinate 159,213 downwards.
GAGTTCGAGGCGGCCGTCGGCGCGACCGCCGAGGTATCGGCCGCCGAGGCCGCGTTCTTCGGTGCCCGCGGGTTCGACGCCGCCGCGCTCGCCCGGGTCGGTGCGTCGGCCCGCGCCGCGGCGGTCGTCCAGTCCACCTTCGCCTTCTTCGAGGCCGGCGCGGGCGGCTACCACGAGACCTTAGAGGAGGCCGACCACGACCTCTACGAGTCGTTCGAGGGCGCGCTCGGCTCGGTCCGAACCGCGGCCGAGGAGGGCGGCGACGCCTACGGCGCGGCCAAGACCTACGGCCAGCGGGCGGTCGATTCGATGTACGCCGTCGTCGCCACCGCGGCCGCGGACGCCGGCCTCGGAGCCGCCGCCTCCGAGCGTATGAGCGGCGTCTTCCAGACGTTCGAGGAGGCTCGCGTCCACGAGGCCTTAGAGGGGGCCGACCACGACGCCTACGAGGGATTCGAGGCGGCGCTGTCGGACTACTCCGCCGCGTTAGAGGACGGAAGCGGGGTCGACGCCGCCGCGGAGACGTACGCGACGGCGACGGCCCGCGCCCAGTTCGCGGTCGTCGGCGAAGTCGGGAAGGCACCCGAGGCGGGCGACACCGAGGACGGCGGCTCCGCGGACGCCGCGCTGTCCGGCGGCCCGAACGTCGTCGAGGGCGTCCCCGAGGAGGCCGACCACGTCGTGAAGATGCGCGCCGTCGCGTTCGAGCCGGCCGAACTGACGGTGTCGGTCGGCGACACCGTCGCCTTCGAGCACGCCGCCGGCGATGCGCACTCGGTCACGGCCTCCGGCGACGAACTCCCCGAAGGCGCGGCGTACTGGGCCTCCGGCGGCTTCGAGTCCCAAGAGGCGGCCGAGACCGGCTGGGGCGAAGGCAAGGGCGCGGTCCAGTCGGGCCAGTCCTACGTCCACACCTTCGAGACGGCCGGCGAGCACCCGTACTACTGCGTGCCCCACGAGGCCGCGGGCATGACGGGTACTATCATCGTCGAGGAGTAGCGTCGTCGAGGAGTAGCGTCACTGTCGGGAAGCGGGCTCACTCCCCGTCGCGCCCGGTCCGCCCGAGCGCGACGAGCACGAGGTAGCCGACGAACCCGGCGGCGAACAGCAAGACGGGAATCACGAAGGGACCGAACGTCTCGATGAGCCCGTCCACGGGACCGAGTTGGAGCATATCCGAGCCACGGCCGCGCCGCGGATAACGTTCCCGGCGGCGACCGAAGCGCGCGCTCGTGGCGGGCGCACCCGGCGGGCGACGCCGCGCGCTCACTCGTCGTAGGCGCTGTCGTCTTCGTCCGGGTCTGCCGCCGCGTCCGGGTCCGCGACGTCGTCGGCCACCGCCTCATCGGCCGCCGCGTCGCGGGTGCGGGCCGGTCGCCGAGCCCCGCCGTTCGAGAGTCCGGCCGCGGGCGACTGCCGGGTCGCCTCGGCGTCAGCCGAGTGGACGTGGACGTCCCGCTGGGGGAACGGAATCCCGATAGCCGCGTCGTTCAGGCGCTTGTATATCTCGCGGTTGAGGTTGTGCGTCGCCTTCCCGCGTTTGAGCGGGCTGTTGACCCAACAGACGAGTTCGTACTCAAGGGCGTCGGGGCCGAACCGGCGGAACCGCGGCCGCGGTCGGGGGCTGTCGAGGACCAGTGGCTCGTCGAGGGCGATGTCGGTCAGGAGTTCCTCGAACTCGTCGACGTCGGTGCCGTAGGCGACGCCGACCGGGACCTTCAGCCGGCGGCGGCGGTTCGGCGCGGACTCGTTGATGATTTTGGCGGCGTTGAGCACCGAGTTCGGCACCGTCACGAGCAGTTCGTCGCGGGTGAGAAGCGTGGTCGAGCGGATGCCGACCTTGACGACGGTGCCCGCCTCGCCGGAGTCGAGGACGACGTAGTCGCCGATTTTGTAGGTGTCGTCGAAGTACAGCGCGATGCCGCCGAAGAAGTTGGCGACGGTGTCCTTGGCGGCGAAGCCGACGGCGATGCCGGCGATGCCCGCGCCGGCGAAAAGCGGCGTGATTTCGATGCCCCAGATGTACAGCAACGCGCCGATGGTGCCGACAGAGACTACGATGGTCCAGACGTTCGAGAAGACGGGCGCGAAGTCGTAGCGGCTTCCCTTGTCCTTGACCGCGTCGACGAGGCGGTTGACGAGGCGGTTGAGCGCCCACGCCCAGATGACGATGCCGACAGACAGCGACGGCAGGCCGAAGAAGTCGTTGAGCGTCGCCGCGTCGACGACGAGCGCCTCGGCGACCGCGGGCGCTCGGGAGAACAGGAAGACGCCGGTCAACGAGACCGTGACGACGATGGGCCACCGAAGCTCTTGGACGACGATGTTGTCGAGGGAGGTCTCGGTTCGGCTGGTGTACCGAAACAGGAGGCGGATGACCACCGTCTCCATGACGAACGCGCCGCCGACGGAGATGAGCAAGACGAGGGCCGTCACCTCAAGCGCCGACAGCCCCGAGAGGAACGACGAGAGGTGTTGGCTCATGCCGCTGAAATCGCGGCCATCGGGGATAACGATTGCTCCGCTGACGGTCGCGGCGGCCGAAAGGTTTTGTTCGCGGCGGGCGCGAGGGCACACCAGATGTACCGATTCGGTCACTGGGGCGTCTCGCTCCTCGTGTTCGCCCCGCTCGGCTTCGCGCTCGTGCAGGCCGGCCGCCCGGAACTCGCCTTCGCCGCCGGCGCGGCGATGTGCTGGCTCGCGATGCTTCCCGACTACGACATGCGCGTCCCCGGCATCTCCCACCGCGGGCCGACCCACACGGTCCTCTTTGCCGCCCTCGTCGGCGGCGTCGGCGGCGGCGGCGCGTACCTCCTCGCCAGCAACGCGGGCCAACCCGTGGCCGTGGCGACGACGCTCGGCGCGTTCGGCTTCGCCGTGGGCGCGCTCACCGTCCTCGCGCACCTCCTGGCCGACGTGCTCACGCCGGCCGGTATCCGCCCCCTGTGGCCGCTTTCGTCCCGGAAGTTCACGCTCTCGCTGTGGACCGCGGACAACACCGTCGCCAACTACGGCCTGTTCGCCGTCGGCGTGTTCGCCGTGGCCGCGGCGGCGTACCTCTCGGTCGCGCTCTGAGCACCCCGGAAGTCGGGACGGCGAGCGCCCCTCGAACCTGAGGAATCATTAAGGTCTGTCCGCGAGAGCGGAGACGCATGGACGACGACGCCATGCGCCGCTTCCCGGTGCCCGACCGCGACGACCTCCCGGCGGACCTCCGCGAGCGCATCGACGACGAGACCGACCGCGCCGGCTTCACGCCGAACGTCTTCGCCGCGTTCGCGTACAAGCCCTCGCACTTCCGGCCCTTTTTCGAGTACCACGACGCCCTCGTCGAAGACACCGACCTCGAACGCCACGAGGTGGAGATGATAATCGTGGCCGTCTCCGGCGTCAACCACTGCTACTACTGCAACGTCGCCCACGGCGCGCTGGTCCGCATCTACGCGAAAGACCCGCTCCTCGCGGACCAACTGGTCGCAAACTACCGAACCGCCGATATCCCCGAGAAGCACAAGACGATGCTCGACGTGGCGGTCAAACTCACCGAGTCGCCGGTCAACGTCGGCGAGGACGACCTCCAGCGACTCCGCGACGCCGGCTTCTCCGAGGAGGCGGTCTGGGACATCGGCGCGGTCACGGCCTTCTTCAACCTCAGCAACCGCATGGCGATGTTCGCCGATATGCGGCCGAACGAGGAGTTCCACACCCTCGGCCGAGAGCCGCGCGACGACTGACTCGCGGGAGCGCAACCAGTACCATGGTCATTGATATCAATTGCCGGAATCCTTATGCCGCCGACCGGCGAGGTTCGACACGCAATGGCGAAAGGTAAGGTTGCGTTCTTCAAGTCCTCCGGCGGCTACGGCTTCATCGAGACCGAAGACCACGACGACGACGTGTTCTTCCACATGGAGGACATCGGCGGCCCCGACCTCGAAGAGGGCCAAGAAGTGGAGTTCGACATCGAGCCGGCCGACAAAGGCCCGCGAGCGGCCAACGTCACGCGGCTCTGAGGCCGGGCGTTCCGACCGGCGACTCGACAGCGAACAGGGTTCTGCATTTTCAGCCCGTCAGCCGCGGCGCTCGGGGGTCGCGGTCGGCGGTCTCACGCGGTCGGCGGTCTCACGCGGTTGTGGTCGCGCTCAGGCGGTCGTGGTCGCGCGCAGTCGCTCCGGTCGCTCGCCTCAGAGCGTCCCCGCCCGCCCCATCCGCCGAATCTCGTCGGCCCGCGCCCGGATGGCTTCCCACTCCTCGTCGTCCTTGCGGTCGACGTGAGAGTACATGAGTCCCATCCGACCAGTCCCGCGGAGTCGTTCTTCGTTTTCCTTCAGGAAGTCCCAGTACAGCGCGTTGAACGGGCAGGCGTTCTCGCCGGTCGTCTTCGACACCGCGTAGGGACACGACGAGCAGTAGTCTGACATCTCGTTCACGTAGTTCCCCGACGAGGCGTAGGGCTTCGACGAGAGCACGTCGGTGGCGAACGACCCCATGGCGACTACGTTCGGCGTCGTCACCCAGTGGAAGGCGTCGACGAAGCCGAGGTGGAACCAGCGGTCGAGTTCCGCCGGGTCGACGCCGTAGACGAGCGCGAAGTTCGAAAGCACCATCAGGCGCTCGATGTGGTGGGCGTAGCCGTGGTCCCGAACGTGGCCCACGGCCTCGGACAGACAGCGCATATCGGTCTCGCCGGTCCAGTACGCCTCCGGGAGCGGTTCGGTCTGGTCGAGTTGGTTCGCCTCTGCCAGTTCGGGCATCGACCGTCGGTAGACGTGCCGCACGAACTCCCGCCAGCCGAGGACCTGTCGGACGAACCCCTCGACGCTGTTGAGCGGGGCGTCGCCCGCCTCGTAGGCCTCCTCGACCGCCTCGACCGCCTCGCGCGGGTGGAGCAGGCCGAGGTTGATGGCCGCCGAGAGCAGGGAGTGACAGAGCGCCCACTCGCCGTCGACCATCGCGTCCTGATACGGGCCGAACTCGGGGAGGCGGACCTCGACGAAGTGCGACAGCGCCTGTCTCGCCTCCTCGCGCGTCACCGGCCAGACGAACGGCTCGGGCGACCCCCACGCGTCGGGGTAGCGCTCGCGGACGAACTCGATGACCTCGCGCGTCGTCTCGTCCGGGTCGAACCGCGGTGCCTCGGGCGGCGTCCATCCCTCCGGCGGCGTCTCCCGGTTCTGGTCGTCGTAGTTCCACTCGCCGCCGGCGGGGTCGTCGCCGTCCATCAGGACGCCCGTCTCCCGGCGGGCGTGTCGGTACCAGTGTTCCTGTCGGTAGCTGTCGGCGTCGCCGGCCCAGTCGTCGAACTCCGCGGGCGTCGTGAGAAACAGGTCGTTCTCGACGAGCGTGAGCGACCCGCCGCGGGCGGAAACGAGTTCCCGAAGCCGCTCGCCCGCCCCGTGGCTCGGTGGGTCCATCACGACGAGGTCGTCGCCGGGCGCGGCGTCGAAGTAGCGGTCGAGCCCCTCGCCGAACGTCTCGGCTTCGACGTACGTCACCTCGTAGCCGCGCTCGCGGAGGTCGTCGCGGAAGTGCCGCATCGCCGAGAAGACGAGCGCGAGCTTCTGGGGGTGGTACGGCAGTCGGTCGCCGAAGGCGTGCGCCTCGATCATCAGCACGCGGTCGTCGGACTGGAGCGGCGCGGCCGACGGGTCGAGTTGGTCGCCGAGGACCCAGACGGTCATAGGCGTCTCTTCGGCGGCGGCGAAAAGAGCGTGTCGGCCAGTCGATGGGCCAGCGGTCGAACCCCGGAGAGGGCGTCGCGGGAGTTCCGCGTCGATGCCGCGTCAGCGACTCGTCAGTACCGCGTCAGCGACGCGAGCCCGGTTGGGAGCACCGCGTCAGCGACGCGAGCCCGGTTGGGGGTCGACGTGCGCGGGCGCGAACAGGTCCTCAATCGGTTGGTCGTCGAGCCACGACAGCAGGTGAACGAGCTGGTCGGCCGCGGCCTCGAACAGTTCTTCACCGGCCTCCGGCGAGGCGTCGGTCTGGTCGCCGAAGACGCCGTTTTCGGAGTTCTCGACGGCGTCGTAGAACGTCCGCGCGCCGTGTTCGCGGAGGTGGTCCTCGCTCAGGTCCGCGACGCCGCCGTCGCGTGCGGCGTCGAGTTCGCCCTCGCGGACGAGGTCGCGGGCGATGTGCATGATCATTGAGGTCTCCTTCGGCCCGCCGTGGGGACCGGGGTGGTCGAACAGGTCGGTCACGAGCTCCGGAATCGACTCGTCCCACATCCACTCGATGGCGTACATGGTGCCGTCGTCGCGGAGGCGGCGACCGACTTCTCGGAGGTGCTGGACGTTGCCGCCGTGGGCGTTGACGAACACGACCCGGTCGACGCCGTGGTACGCGAGGTTGCGCGTCATCGACTCCACGTAGTCGCGGAACTGCGGCGGGTCGACCCACATCGTCCCGTGAAACTGGCGGTGGTGGGGGCTGACGCCGACGTTGACGGTCGGCGTACAGAGGAAGCCGGTCCGGTCGGCCGCCTCGCGGGCCAACGCCTCCGCGATGAGGTGGTCGGTTGCGAGCGGGAGGTGCGGGCCGTGCTGTTCCGTCGAGCCGAGGGGGACGACCGCGAGCGACGATTCGGCCACGTAGTCGCCGAGTTCGGGCCACGTCTGGTCCGCGATGTACATGGGTGCCACCAGGCGACGACGCCTAAAGAAAGGTGCCAAAGGGGAAATGGGTTCCCCGGGGACGCGGCTCAGTCCCGTTCTTGTGACCGCAGTTCGATGCGTCGAATCTTCCCCGAGGAGGTCTTCGGCAGTTCCGCGACGAACTCGATTTCGCGCGGGTACTTGTACGGGGCCGTCTGCTCTTTCATGAACGCCTGTAGCTCGTCGACGAGGTCGTCTGAACCCTCGTAGCCGTCGGTGAGGACGACGTACGCCTTGACGATACTGCCGCGCTCCTCGTGGGGGCTGGCGACCGCGGCGGCCTCGGCGACCGCCTCGTGGGAGACGAGCGCGTCTTCGACCTCGAAGGGGCCGATGCGGTAGCCCGCCGAGATGATGATGTCGTCGGCGCGGCCCTCGAAGAAGAAGTAGCCGTCCTCGTCGCGGGAGGCGAGGTCACCGGTGCGGTAGTAGTCGCCCGAGAACGTTTTCTCGTCGAGGTTCGGCTTCTCGTAGTAGCCGTCGAAGATGCCGGGACAGCCGACCGGGACGGCGATTTCGCCGATTTCGTCGACGCCCACCTCCGCCTCGTTCTCGTCGATGATGGTCGTGCCGAGGCCGGGCGTCGGCTTGCCCATACTGCCGGGTTTCACGTCGATGCCGGGGTAGTTCGTGAGGAGCGCGACCGTCTCGGTCTGACCGTAGCCGTCTCGCGGGGTGACGCCGAGCGCCTCGCGGAACGCCTCGATGGGTTCGCGGTTGAGCGGTTCGCCCGCCGACAGCGCCTCTTTCAGTTGCAGGTCGTACGAGCCGAGGTCGTGCTGGGCGAACATCCGGTACTGCGTCGGGACGGCGCAGAGGCGGGTGACGCCTTCCTCCTCCATGATGTCGAGGAACGCGTCGGGTTCGAAGTCGCCGCGGTAGAGGAACTGGGTCGCGCCGGTCGTCAGGCCGACGCCGACGGGGCTCCAGAACCACTTGGCCCAGCCGGTTCCGGTCGTCGCCCAGAGCAGTTCCTCCGAGAGGTCGTCGTCGGCCGTGACGCCCCACCAGTAGGGGCCGTTGATGAGTTCGAAACACCGCATCCAGCGGTGGCGGTGGCGGACCGGCTTGGGCTGGCCGGTCGTCCCCGACGTGTAGTTGATGGACATCGGGTCTTCGGCCCGGAGGTCGGGGCCGTCGTGTGCGGTGGACTCGTCGGCGACGAGGTCGGAGAACGCGGTCCAGCCGTCGGCATCGCCGCCGAGGACGACGAAGTTCGAAAGCGGCGTCTCGTCGCGCACCTCGTCGACCATGCCGACGAGCGATTCGTGGACGACGGCGGTCGTCGCCTCGCAGTCGTTCGCGCGGAACGCGATGTCCTTGGGCTTGAGCATCGAGGAACTGGGGACGAGAAGCGCGCCGCGCTTGAGCGCGCCGAGTTGGACGGCGAACACGTCGGGGTCTCGGGGAAGCAGGTGGATGAGCCGGTCGCCCTTCTCGACGCCCATGGATTCGAGCGCGTTGGCGAAGCGGTTCATGTCGTCTCGAAGGTCGCCGTAGGTCCGCTCCGCGCGGTTGCCGTCGGCGTCGCGGAACTTCAGGGCGACCCGGTCGCCGAAGGCGTCGGCGTGCGATTCGATGACTGCGGGGATGTTGTACCCCTCGGGAATGTCCCACTCGAACGATTCCGACTCGGCCGCGTAGTCGACTGCCATGGCTCGACAAACAGAACAGACCATAATAATTGTTCGTCCGAGTTGTGCGGGAGCGCCGCGCAGTCAGGCCATCGGTGACCCCTTGTGGGCCCTCGCTCGTCCGGCGCGCTCACGCGCTCGTCGCCGTCGTCGCCGGACTCTCCGCGGAGCGCCAGCGCGAACGCGCCGAGCCCGCGAGGAGGACGACGAACTCGAGGACGCCTCCGAGCGGGACGAAATCGAGAGAGACGAATGCAGACCCCGAGAAACGGCCGGTTCGGCTGACTGTCTGCGTTCGTCATCCGGTCGTGCGAGAACCCTCGGACCGCCGACCGGTTCCCCACCGAAGCTACCGCTTGGTCCATCTTTTTGTCGGTCCCCGGAGACGTACCGATATGGAGTACACGACGCTCGGCGACACCGGCATGGAGGTCTCCCGCATCTGTCTCGGCTGTATGAGCTTCGGCACCCCGGAGTGGCGCGAGTGGGTGTTAGACGAGGAGGCGGGGCTCGAACTGGTCGACCGCGCCATCGAGCTCGGTATCAACTTCTTCGACACGGCGAACATGTACTCGAACGGCGAGTCCGAGCGCGTCCTCGGGAAGGCGCTGGAGGGCCGCCGCGACGAGGCGGTCGTCGCCTCGAAGGTCTTCTTCCAGATGGACGAGGACGACCCGAACTCCGGCGGTCTCTCGCGGAAGGCCATCGAGCAGGAGCTCGACAACTCGCTTTCCCGCCTCGGGATGGACAGCCTCGACCTGCTCCAGATTCACCGCTACGACGACGAGACGCCCATCGAGACGACGATGCGCGCGCTCGACGACGCGATTCGCCGCGGCAAGACGCGCTACGTCGGCGCGTCGTCGATGTGGGCCCACCAGTTCGCGGAGGCGCAGTACACCGCCGACTCGCTCGGGCTCGACCGCTTCGCCACGATGCAGAACCACTACAACCTGCTGTACCGCGAGGAGGAACGCGAGATGCTCCCGCTCTGCGAGAAGCAGGGCGTCGGCGTCATGCCGTGGTCGCCGCTCGCCCGCGGCTACCTCACCCGTCCCCACGAGGAGTTCGAGGCGACGACCCGCGGCCGGACCGACGAGTACGCCAAGGGCCACCCGTACTTCGAGGGCGGCGGCCGCGAGGTGAACGAGCGCGTCGAGGAACTCGCCGACGAGAAGGGCGTCAAGATGGCTCAGCTCGCCCTCTCGTGGGTGCTCCACAAGGACTGGGTGGACGCGCCCATCGTCGGCACGAGCAGTATCGAACATCTCGAAGACGCGGTCGAGGCGCTCGATATCAAGCTCTCGGACTCCGATATCGACTACCTCGAAGCGCCCTACCAGCCGGTCCGCGTCGCCGGCCACGAGTAGCGCTAAGGGAAACAGCCTTCAGCGCCCGCCGAGAGGGACGGCTGTGTACGGGACACTCGCACGAATCGCCAGCGACGAGCCGGAGACGGCGATTCTCGGCGTCGAGTCGGTCCTCGCGACCGGCGTCCTCCTCGGCGTCGCGCTGACGCTCGTCTCGCCGCTCGCGCCGGCGCTCCCGCTCGCCCACGCGGGTTTTACGCTCGCGGCCGCCGCGACGCTCCTTCTCACGGTCGTCTCGCTTCTGGCCGCGTCGCGGCGAATCGCCCTCCTCCTCACCGGCCGCGGTGGCCTGCGAATCGAGACGTTCTGGCGGCTCCTCGAACTGTTGCTCGCGTTCCTCGTCGCCGGTATCGTCGCCTTTGCGGTCCAACTCGGCGAGTTCGCGGCGACCGTCCCCGACCCGCGGGGCGGCGGCGTCTTCGTCGGCCTGTTCTTGGCGTTCGTCCTCGCGGGCGTCGGCCTCGCCGTCGTCGTCTGCCTCCGCGGGATGTGGCTCGTCGTGAACGCCGAGCTTCAGTCGGCGCTCGACGGCGTCTGAGCCGCGTCGATGCCGTCGAGCCGCTTCACCGTCCGGAGCGCGACGACGGCGATAGCCACCTCGGCGAAGCCGACGACGAGGAACGACGGAAGGTAGCCGACCGCGTCGGCGACGACGCCCCCGATGAGGAAGCCCGCGAGGAAGCCGAGGCTCCCGAAGACGTTGAAGCCGCCGAGGGCCGCCCCGCGCTCGCCCGACTCGGCGAGGTCGGTCACGAGCGCCATCGTCGCGGGCGCGACGAGCGCGCCGAAGACGCCGACGACGACCATCAGTCCGGCCGCGAGTTCGAAGGCGGGAGCGACGCCGACGGCGACGATAGACACGCCGTAGAGCATCGACCCCGCGACGACGGGAGCGAACCGACCGACGCGGTCCGAAAGCGACCCGAGGGGGTACTGCAGGAGCGCGAAGGGGACGAAAAAGAGCGCGAGCACCCCGCCGGCGACGGCGGCGTTCACTCCGAACGCCTCGCGGAAGTAGTACACCCCGACGAGGGCGAAGAAGCCGGCGGTCATGCGGTCGATGAAGCCGAAAGCGTACGGGACCGCGAACGCCGGGCGCGCGGCCAGTTTCTTGAGGACGACGCCGACGCCGACGCGGGTCGAATCGGGCGTCCGGTCGGTGACAGTCGTGACGAGCAGGGCGACGGCGGTGAGCGACGCGGCGGACGCGTACAGCGGCGCGAGGGGGTCGATAGTCGTGAGTTGGCCGCCGACGACCGAGCCGAGCGCCGCGCCGAGGCCGATGGCGATACCCGCCGCACCCATGTTCCGGCCGTTGCCTCCCGAGAGGTCCGCGAGCATCGTAATCGACAGCGAGAACGCGCCGATGGTCATCGCGCCGCCGACGAGGCGGACCGCGAGGACCGCGCCGAACGTGGCGTCGAGCCACGGGAGCGTGGCGAGCGCGAGGAGCGCGACGTAGCTGGTCGCGCCGCCGAGCGCGCCCGCGACGATGAGCCACGTCCGCCGGCCGAGGGCGTCCGAGAGCGCGCCCCAGACGCTGGAAAAGGCGACGAACGAGGCGAACTCGGCGACGAGAAACAGCATTCCCGCCGAGAGGTCGTACTCAGCCCGCCCGCCGCCGAGGGCGGTCACGAGGTCGGAAACGCCGGGATAGAGGAGCACCTGCGAGACGAGGACGCCCCAGACGGCGAGCGCGAGTGTCGCTCGTTCGCGGCGCGTCGGGTCCATACGGGGTCGGTCGGTCCCGACGAAAATAGCCCTGTCCTTGTTCGATTCGGTTGCCGTTAGCCGAGGCGGACGGGGTCGAACTCGAGGAAGGCCGTCTCGTAGCCCTCGTGGCGAGCGACCTGCGGCGGCACGTCCACCGCGAGGTCGACGGTCGCGTCGTCGCCGGCGAGCCCCGGAACCGACGCGCCGTAGTGGAAGCCGAGGTCGGCGTCGAGGCCGGGGTCGAGCCGGCCGTCGAAGCGGGTCGAACCCCCGGACGCGACGGTCGCTGTGAGGCCCAGCCGCGGGACGAGGAGTCGGTTATAGGGCGTCTGCGGGGAGACGGCGAGGTACGGGTCGTCGCCGAAGCGGTCGGCGTCGAGGGCGGTGCCGACGAGTCGGAGGCTCCCGGTCGTCGCCTCGCCGAGCGACGCCCCCGGAAGCGCCTCGGGAGCGCGGCCGAGCGGGAGACCGTCCATCTCCATCGGCTTGACAGCGCCGGGGTCGCCCTGCTTGTCGTCGAGCATCGTGTACGGGATGTCGTCGCGGTCGCCGGCGCTGTACTCGAAGTCGAGCGTCGCGGTCGCGGGCGACTCGAACCGACCGGCGAGGTCGCCGAACAGCCGCAGAGAGGGCGCGCCCACGTCCACCGTCACGTCGTAGGTGCCGTCCCCGTCGAGGCCGAAGTTCGAGCCGTAGTGGAAGCCCATCCGCTGGGAGAGCATCGCGTAGACGACCTCCTCGCTCACGAGGTCGCCGTCGCGGGCGATTTCGATAGAGAGGCCGGTGTCGGGGACGACGACGCCCGTCTCGGGGTCCCAGACGGACGCCATGAGATGCACGTCGTCGCCGGCCTCGACCGAGGTTTTCGACGTGCCGAAGCCGTCGCCCTCGTCGGCCATCACCCAGAACCGGTGGGGGTAGCTGTAGAAGACGCCCACGCGGAAGTCGCCGGCATCCGCGCTTCCGACCATGCCCATCCCCTCGGTGTGGGTCGGGACGTACACCTCGTCGGGGCGGTTCGAGACGACCGGCGGCTCGTTCGACGTGTAGAGCCGGCCGAGCTCGGCGAGACAGCCGGAGAGCCCGGCGGTCGCGACGGTCCCGCTCGCCGCGAGGAACCGACGCCGACTCGTCATGCCTCCCGGAGCGCGGTGAGGTCGTCGATGAGCGTCTGTTCGTCCGGTTGGTTGCCGCGGTAGGTCCGCTCGACGTAGCCGTCGCCGTTGACGAGCGAGACGAGGCCGAGGTGGGTGAACATGTAGTTGCCCTCGTCGTTCGGCTCGTTCTTCTCGAAGAAGACGCCGAACTGGTCTTCGACGACGGACTTCGCCTCGGCCTCGTCGGCGGGCCGGAGGAAGTGCCAGTTGCCCGCGTCCATGTCGACGTTCATCTGGTCGGCCTCCGCGCGGAAGGCGTCGGCGTCGTCGCGGGCGGGGTCGAACGTGATGGGGTAGAACGACACTTCGTCGGCGTAGCCCTCGCTGACCGAATGAATCTGGACCTCGCGGAGCGCGCTGATGAGGACCGGACAGACGGTCATGCAGTTGGTGAAAAAGTACGTGTGGAAGTGCGGCACGTCGATGTCGCGGACCGACACCTCGCTCCCCGCGATGGGGTCCGAAAGCGTCACCTCGGGGACCTGCTGGCCCCACGCCGGATACGGGAGGTCCTCGCTGGACACGTCGTTCTCGCGGTCGGGCCGCGACAGCGACACGTTCGGGTTGGCGTCGCCGCCGCCACCGAGACAGCCCGCGAGACCGACGGCCGCGCCCGCCCCGGCGGCGCGGAGATACGTTCGTCGTTTCATTGCTCTCCGCTAGAGCTCCGGTACTGAAATGCCGTTTGGTGTGCGTTTCGAACGCCAGCACGCGTGTTCTCGCTCCGCACGACCGCGGCCGAATCTTCGACGCACACACCAGAACGGACTTCCCCGCGAGGTCCCTAGCCGGGAGTATGTTCGACGGGTCTCCGTCCCGCCGGGAGTTCCTGAAGGCCGCGGTCGCCGCCGGCGGCGCGACGGCGCTCTCCGCCTGCCTCGACAGGGCACCGGACGACCCCGTCCCGGCGGGGACCGACGCGTTCGAGACGCTCCCGAGCCGACAGCACGCGTGGAACGAGTTCTGCCGCGAGGACGACCACGGCAACGCCGAGATGCCCAGCCATCAGGTGCTCCTCTACCTCGACCTCGACGGCGAGGGACCGCCCGACGAGTCCGACCGCGAGACCGTCGAGCGCGCCTTCCGCGTCCTCGACCGCGCCTACGAGCGGAGCCACGAGGGCGTCATCTGGTCGGCCGCCTACACCCCGCGGTACTTCGACCGCTTCGACGACTCGCTTCCCGACAGCGTGGACCTGCCCGACCCGCGGGCGCTGTCGCCGTTCGAGACGCCCGAGTTCGACCGGCAGGACGCGCTCGTCCACCTCGCGTCGGACCGCGCCGACGCGATTCTCGAAGCCGAGCAGGCGCTCCTCGGCGAGGCGGACGAGGCCAACGGCGTCGCCGTCGACGCCGACCTCTCGGACGTCTTCTCAGTGGACTCCCGGCGGACCGGTTTCGTCGGGGCCGGCCTCCCAGCGGACCACCAGTCCGACCTGAACGGCATCCCCGACGGGAACCCCGTCCCCGAGGAATCGCCGCTGTTCATGGGGTTCAAAGCGGGCTTCGCCGGGAATCAGGCCACGGAGGAGTACGTCACCATCGACGAGGGGCCGTTCGCGGGCGCGACCACGAAGCACGTGGCGAACATCCGCCAGCGCCTCTCGGACTGGTACGACGAGGAAGACCGCTACCACCGGGTCATGAAGCTGTTTTCGCCCGCGCACGCCGAGCAGGACCTCATCGAAGGCGTCGGCGACAACCTCGGCGACGACAGCGGTATCGACGCGATGCTGGACCGCCTCCGCGACGACGCCTTCGAGTTCGGCCACGTCGGCCACGCCCAGAAAGCCGCCCGCGCCAACCGCGACGAAGATGGCAACGTCAGACTCCTCCGCAGACACTTCGAGTCGGCGGACGACGGCGTGGCGAGCCTGCACTTCCCGTCGCTCCAGCGCGGCATCTCCGAGTTCGAGGCGGTCCGCGAGGCGATGAACGGCACCGACCTGACCGACGTGCCGACCGTCCGCCAGCGCGTCAACAACGGGATTTTAGAGTACATCTTCGTCAAGCGCCGCGGCAACTTCCTCGTGCCGCCGCGGCGGCTTCGAGCGTTGCCGACGCCGACCGGCGAGGTGCCGGGACTGGACGGCTGATTCGAGCGCCTCCGGTTACGTGTTCTGTCGGCCGCGGCCTCAGATGTGCCCGAAGAACGACAGCGCCAGCCAAATCTGCCAGAGGCCGGCGAGCACCATCACGCCCGCGGCGACCTTCTGAACCGACCCGACGTAGCCCGACAGCGACCGGATTCGGTCGCCGCCGAGCGCGGCCGCGACGGTGACGACAGCCAGCGGGAGCGCCGCGGCGGCGGCGTAGGCCCCCAGCGAGACGACCGCCTGCGCGGTCGGGAGCGCGAGCGACTGGGTGACGACACCGAGGAAAATCGGGACGACACAGCCGGCCGCCGCGAGACCGTACACCCCGCCGAAGACGCCGAAGCCGGTCACGGACGACCGGTACTCCGGGAGGACGACGTGGAGGCTCGGCGCGCGACCGGTGAAGATGAGGACGCCGAAGCCGACGAGCGCCGCGCCGACGAGCGGTTCGAGGAGCGCGAGGTGCGAGGCGATGCGGCCGCCGACGACCGCGAGGGCGCTCCCGACGGCCCCGAGGACGAGGAGGGCGGCGAGCGAGGCGACCGTCCCGCGGACGGCCGCGCCGCCGAGGTCGGCCTCCTCGCTGGAGAGGTAGTAGCCGACGTAGCCGGGCAAAAGCGGGTAGGCGCAGGGCGCGAAGAAGGTGGCGACGCCCGCGCTGACGGCGAACGCGAGCGTGCCCGCGAACCCGGGTTCGAGCCCTAGTACGGGACCGAGACCGAACCCGGGCATCAGGCGACGTCCTCGACGGCGGCGCGGAGGTTCTCTTCGCTGGCGAGGCCGCGGTGCGTCCACGCTATCGACCCCTCGGCGTCGAAGACGACGAGGTACGGGAGGCCGTTCGCGCGGACCGCGCGCATCAGGGCGCTGTCGGGGTCGTGGCCGACCGTCCAGTTGCCGTCGTGTTCGGCCCACCAGTCGCGGATATCGTCCATCGTGAGGCCGCCGCCGAGACGCTCGTTCGTCACCGAGACGAACGCCACGTCGTCGCCGAACTCCTCGTGGAGGCTCCGAAGCGACTCCATCTGGGCGACGCAGGGCGCACACCACGTCGCGAAGAGGTCGAGGACGGTCGGCGTCCCCGCCGCGGGGATTCGAACCTCGCCGGCCGACGACCCCTGCGCGTCGACGGTGTCGACGACGAGCGGGAGGTCGCCGGAGTCAGGCGACCCGGTGGCCGAGGCGGTTCCGGTGCCATCGCCCGCGGTTCCGGCGGTCGTCGCGGTCGTCTCGGCTGACCCCTCGGATGTCGAACCGTCGCCGAGACAGCCCGCGAGGCCGGCGACGCTCGCGCCCGCGAGAACAGAGAGGAGGGCGCGTCGTCTCACGGGTCGTCACCTCGCCGGAGTCGGGTGAGCGGTCGCGTCGTGTCCATAGTCGTGGCTAGTGAATCTCGCCCTAAAGCATCGCTGGTGTCGTGCACGAATCCCGCGCGAGAGGTGGTGTGGGCGTCGAACCCGATTACCGGGCGTTCTCGACGGCGCTCTGGAGGTCGGACCACCGCGGCGCGACCTGTTCGCCGCCGACGAGGACGGTCGGCGTGCCCTGAAAGCCGCGCTCGTCGACGGCCTCGGTCCGGTCGGCCTCGACGAGCGGGCGGTAGCGCTCGCGGGAGGCGGCCGCGGCGACCGAACAGCCGTCGAGGTCGGCGTCGTCCGCGAGCGACTGGAGCGTCGACAGCGAACCCTCGGCGTCGCCGCCGCCGAACGCCGACTGGTTCTCGTAGAGCGTGTGGGCGAACTCGAAGAAGGTCTCGTCGTCGGCCTCGTCCTGGACGGCGCGGGCCGCCGAGGCCCCCTTCCACGACCACCAGTCGTCGACCGGAATCGGGAAGTCGTGGTGGCGGTAGCGGACGACGCCCTCGGAGACGTACTCGGAGCGGAGTTTCGGGGCGACGTCGACCGCGAACGTCGCGCAGTGGGGACAGGCGAAGTCCTCCCAGACGTCGACGACGACGCTCGCGTCCTCGGACCCGATGACGGGCGTGGGGAGGGAACTGACCGCGTCGCGTTCGGGGACCTCGCAACCGATGGCGGCGACGGCGTCGTCGCCGGAACCGCCGCTTCCGCCGCCGAGACAGCCGGCGGTGCCCAGCGTCAGCGCACCCGCCGTGGCGGCGAGATAGGCGCGTCGTGTGTTGCGCATGGTCGGGTTCGGGGGCGAACGAACTTAGATTCACCGAGGCGAATCGCGGGGACTCGGAGGGCGTTGCCGCTTTCGGTGGTTCGGTTCGGGAACTCCGGCGACGCCCGCGGCCGCCGCGTATCCGCGATTTCCGTCGTCCCCCAAACGACACTGATTAACCCCCCTGCGGCGTCTTCTCGCACGTGCCAACCGTCCACTTCCGCGGCCGGGAAATCGAGTGCGACCGCGGGGACGTCCTCCGCGACGTGCTCCGCGCGGCCGGTGAGTCGCCGCACAACGGTCACTCGTCGTGGTTCAACTGCCGCGGCGGCGGCTCGTGCGGGACCTGCGCCGTCGAGGTCCGCGGCCCCGTGACCTACCGGACCAAAAAGGAGCGCCGCCGGCTCCGGTTCCCGCCGCACGACGCCGACTCGGGACTCCGACTGGCGTGCCAGACGGTCGTCCTCGGCGACCTCTGGGTGGAGAAGTACCCCGGCTTTTGGGGCCAACACGTCGACGACGAAGCGGGCGAGGACGCCCGCGAGGCCGATGCGCGCGACGCCGACGACGCCGACGACGCGCGCGGAACGCCGGAACAGTCCGACTGAGCCGGCGGCCCGGTCAGTCGCCGGCGACGTGGTCGTACCACGAAAGCAGGTCGTCGCGGTCGCGGGTGTCCGCCGGAAGCTCCGAGACGCGGAACCAGCGCGCGGCCGATATCTCCTCGTCGGGGTCGTTCACGCTGAGTTCGGCGGCCTCGTCGGCGCGGGCGCGGTAGACGGGCATCACACCCCACGTCTGGTGGCCGTCACAGCGGATGTCGATTCTGGTGGCCATCGCCAGGCCGCCGTAGTCGGCGCTGATACCGGCCTCCTCGGCGAGTTCGCGCCGGGCGGCCTCGGTGAAGCCCTCGTCGTCGCCGTCGACGCCGCCGCCGGGGAGGACCCAGAGGTCGACGCCCTCGTGGCGGACGAGCAGTATCTCGTCGTCGCGGCGGCGGACGACGGTGTGGACCCCGTAAGGCGTCCCCGTGGACTTCACGCGGGAGGCGAGCGTCCGAAAGTGGCGGCGGGAGACGCGGCGCGTGTGGACCGGTTCGAGGTAGTCGGCGTCGGCGTGGCTCCGACGCAAGCGGTGGTACGCCTGCTCGGCGCGCTGTCGCGCCTCGTCCGCGAGGAACCACAGGTCGTCGACCGTCATCGGCGCGCGTCCGGCGGTCGATGTGCGAGCGGGCGACTCGGCATACCCCACGGTTCGGCGCGACTCCACAAATCGGCTTCGACACGCGCCGTCGTGGGGGGGGAGCCGGTGAGTTCGCGGCCAATCATCGCCCTTTTATCCGGTGGCGCGGAACCTGTGCGTATGAGCTTCGAGAAAGACGACGCGGTCGTTCTGCACGACAAGCACAGCGAGTTCGACGGCGAGACCGGTACGGTCACGCAGGTCATCGAGAGCATGTTCGGCGAGCCGACCTACACCATCAGCTTCGACGAGGGTCAGGAGGTCGGCATCGCGCAGGACCAGCTCGAAGCCGCCGACGCCGCTGACGCCGACGACGACGAAGCCGACGACGAGTAAAGCGACCCACCGACCGACGCCTCCCAGACCCACTATGCCACGCGTTCCGTTCCACTACATCGACCTCCGAACGTTCTGCTACGAGACGGAAGACGAAAAACGGGTCGAGGAGGCGCTTCGAACGTTCCTCCCCGACGAGTTCGACGTCGACCGGGTCGAGAGCACCGGGCACCACGGCGACCGCATCATCGTCTTCTCCGCGCGCGTCGAGCGCGCCAACGACGTGCGGCACGTCCTCGACAAGATTCGCGACCTCCCCGACTTCGAGACGCTCCTCGACGAACTCGACCAGCGCGTCACGGACAACACGGAGTTCTTCCTGCGGCTGGACAAACAGGCCGCGTTCAAAGGCGAGGCCCGCCGCGGCGGGGGGCTCACGCTCCGCGCGAAAGTCGAGGCCTACCCGGCGAAGAAGGAAGCCGCGGTGGAGAACGCCCGCGAAGCCCTCCTCGGCGACGAGTAAGCCGTCCGCGAGTCGGTCGAATCGCTCGCGGTGAACTATTCTACGCGTCTTTCCACTTGATGGAACAGCCCTGCGAGGGGGACTCCTCGACGGGGATGTCGTCGCCGGCGAGGAGCGCCTCGACCGCCGTGCGCATCTCGTAGTCGGTCACGTCGTCGTCGGGACTCATGGCGTCGTCGATGCGGGAGTGGAACGCGAGTTCGAAGTCGTCGCCGGTGTTCTCGAAGAGGAACGGGTCGGGCGTGCAGACCGCGCCGTACTCGGCGGCGACTGCCTGCGACTCGTCGCGGAGATAGGCGGTGTACCCAATCGTGCCGTCGTCGACGAGTTCCCGCATCTTCTCGAAGGAGTCCTCGGGGCGGTCCTCGGCGTCGTTGGGGTTGATGCCGACGACCGCGAGGTCCTCGTAGGCGCTGGCGAGGTGGTTCAGCTCCTCGAACTTCGCCTTCGCGTACGGACAGTGGTTACACGTGAAGACGACGAGGAGGGCGTCGTAGTCGTCGAACGACGAGGGGGAGTAGGTCTCGCCGTCGGTGCCGGGGAGTTCGAAGTCGGGGGCGGCGTCGCCGCGTTCGAGCTCGGAGTCGGATTCCAAGAGAACCATGTCGGCGCGTTGGCGCGCGAGCATCAAAAGCCGTTGGCCCGCGGCAGTTCCGCGTCGCCTTCGGCGGGCTTCGTGACGCCCGCTCAATCGATGGAGACGAGGGCGATTGCGAGGACGGCGAAGGCGATACCGGCCACCTTGCGAACCGTCAGCGGTTCGCCGAGCGCGACGATGCCGACGACCGACGAGACCGCGAGGAACATCCCGAAGATGGGCGCGACGATGGAGACGGGGCCGAGCGCGAGCGCCCGGTAGTACGAGAGGATGCCGACCGCGAGGCAGGCACCGGCGGCGAGGACGTAGGGGAGTTTCGAACTCACGACCGAGTCCGTGACGCTCTGCCCGGAGACGACGATGACCCCGATGGTTCCCACGACGAGGACGGAGTTGGCGACCAGCGCGGCCACGTCGCTCGGAATCTTCCCCTGTCCCGTCGTCGCCACTTTCATCAGCGGCGCGACGAGGGAGTAGGCCCCGAGCGCGACGACCGCCCACGAGATGTAGTTCACGGATAACACCGGGGTCCGAGTCGTGTATAGGGTTACGATTTAGGGTCGAAACCGCGTGAACGAGCGGCGGTACCACGAGGACGGAACCGGCGAACTCGATTTAGAATCGGATATGAAAAACGGATTCAGGTAGACGATAAATACCATATAGTCCCCACACACGAAATTTTATCAAGTATTATCGCATAATGGTGTGTATGTCCCAGGAAGTACAACCCTCGGTCATCGCGCACACGTGGGACGACCCGACTCGGTGTCCGTTCTGTCTCGACGAACTGGAGAGCGAAGGGGAGGGGTTCATGAAGCACCTCGAAGAGAGCCCCATCTGTCAACAAGGGTTCGGCATGTGGCGCGACGCGGTCGCCGACGACGTTCGCGGCGAGTGGTCCGGGTAGGACCAAAATTCGGTTGTTTTTCGCGGTTCGGTCTACTCACTCGGGAGCGACGCCGAGTTGCGACAGCATGGTCATGATGTCGGTGCTGTTCCACTCCTCGACGCACAGGCCACCCTCGTAGCGCGCCTGTGCGATTCCCCACGTATCGAGTTTCCGGTGGGTCGCCGGGATGTCGCCGCGGGCGCTCCGGAGCGTCCCGTCGTGGGTACCGGTCAGCCGATAGCGGCCGTAGACGCTGTCGTCTCGCGCCGTCACGTCGAACAGCTCGACGTGGAAGTCGGAGAAGGCGTCGTGGTACCGCCGCGCCCACTCCTCGACCCCGTCAGTCCCGATGATTCCCTCGGGGTCCGAAAAGGCGTGAACCTCGACCAGCGGGTCGTACTCCGCTCTGATGACCTCGTAGTCGCGTTTGTTCCACAGTTCGTCCGCCACGCGCATGAACGAGTCTCGGTGCTGTCGTTCTCTCTCGGATGTTGCTGCCATTTCTACCACCGTCCGGAGAGACGACCGACAGCGGCTTAGTTATGGATTCTTGGCATCACGAACGTCGCCGGAGAAGGGAACTACGACGCGGACCGCCGACGAGGAAGGGTCACTGAGAGTACATCATCGGACTCAGAACGCCGCCGTGTGACTACCCCCGTATCCCCGATTGCGGTGTTCGTTCCGGCGCTCGTCTTCGGCGGTACGGGATTCGCGCTTCTGGGGCCGTTCGGTGCCGGAGTGGGTGCGGTCGGCGGTATCGCGCTTGCCGTCCTCGCGGGGCAAAGAGACGAGCACTGACCGCGAGGACCGGCGGGTAACCGAGCACGAACGCGCCGCCGTCAGTCGCTCGGGGCCGCCTGCGGCCGCCGCGCCGACCCGTCGACTCGCCCGAGGAGCCACCGGGTCAGCCCGAACGAGAGCAGGCCGAGGACGGCGACGACGCCGAAGGTGACGCGCACCCCGGCGAGGTCGATGAGCGCCCCGAACGCCGGGGGTGCGACGGCCCCGCCGAGCGAGATGCCGACCGTGACGACGGCGAAGTTCTTCCCGAGGTCGGCGCGCTCGGAGAGGCGGTCGGCCAGCGTCGAGCGCGCGGGTCGGGACACACTGATAGTCCCGCTGAAGGGGAGAATCAACACGACGAGCGCGAGCGGGAGCGACCCGCTCGCAAGGAGCGTCGCCACTCCGGCGAGCGCGGCGTACCCGCCGAGGGCGACGGTTCCGGGGCCGACCCGGTCGGTGAGCGCGCCGCCGACGAGAATCGTCCCCGCGCCGACGACGAGCATCGCCGAGACGAGGAGGTTCGCCGTCCCCGGCGCGAGGCCGTAGCCGGCGGTGAGCAGTTGCGGCGCGTACGTCCGGATGCACCACGCGGCCGCCGAGGTGAGAAACGAGAGGAGCGTGAGACCCATCAGCCCCGACGACGAGAGGAGTTCCGACGCGCCCCGCCGAATCCCCGCGAGCGTGGGGCGCGACGACGGGCGGTCCTCCACCGCAGGCTTTCGGATTCGCTCGGGGAAGCCGCGGGCGACCGGGAGCGCGACGAGCGCGAACGCCGCGCCGAAGACGGCGATTCCCGCGACGGTCCAGCGCCAGCCGAGGCCGACCGCGCCGACGCCGGCGGCGATGGCGTACGAGACGGCGAAGCCGAGCGACCCGCCGAGCGCGTGGAGCGAGTACGCCCGCCCGCGGTTCGTCTCCGAGGAGGCGGTCGCCAAAAGCGGGTAGTGGGCGGGGTGGTGGCCCGCGATGCCGACGCCGAGAAGCGCCTGCGAGGCGAGGAGCCACGGGTACGAGGGCGCGACCGCGGTGGCGACGATGCCCGCCGCGCCGGCGACGAGCGAGATTGCGAGGACGAGCGTCCGGCTCCGCGCGTCGGAGAGGTAGCCGAAGGGGAGTTGCAGGAGCGTCACGACGCCGCCTTGGACGCCGATGGCGAGGCCGACGGCGGCGATACTCACGCCGAAGTCGTCGGCGACGAGGCCGATAACGGGCGCGAGCGCGACCAGATACGCGTGGTTGACGACGTGCGAGCCGGCGACGAGGCCGACCACGCGGCGCTCCTGTGTCTCCGTCACACCGGTCAATGGGGAGTGATTCGTGAAAAGCCCGCGGTCCGCGGCGACGTTGGTTCGAGACGCGGGTCAGCCGCCACCCCGGCCACCGCGCCGCTCGCCGCCGAGCCGCGCGCCGAGCCAGAGGTCGGCGAACGTGTCGAAGAAATCCGCGCCGGTGTCGACGAGTTCGCGCTCGATGCCGAGCGCCTGACACCGCTCGTCGACCGCCGCGAGATGCGACTGGAGCCGGTCGGTGTACTGCCGCGCCGCCGACCCGCCGAAGTAGGTCCGGTGCGTCGCCTCGGACTCGGGGTCCTCGAAGATGGCGTCGCCCGTCGCCTCCGGGCCGAGTTCCTCCGGGGTGAGCACCTGCGCGACGAGCACGTCGTTCCGCGCGAGCGCGGCGAGGCCGGCGGCCACGTCGTCGGGGTCGAAAAGCAGGTCGCTCACGACGACTACGAGCGACCGCGAGTGGATGCTCTCGGCGTAGGTCGAAAGCGCGGCCGTGATGTCGCCGTCGCCGCCGGGCGTCGTCTCGTTGAGGCGCTCGACGAGTCGGAGCACCTCGCCGCGGCTCGACGCGTCGGTGTCGATGCGGTCGGGCAAGTCGCCGAGGAGCGAAAACCGGAAGTCGTTGTTCTCCTCGGCGGTGAGGTGACAGAAGCCGAGGCCGAGCTTCGCGCCGTACTCGAACTTGTTCGTGCCGGCCGCGCCGAAGTCCATCGACGCCGAGGCGTCGAGGAGGACGTGGACCGTCAGGTTCCGCTCGGCCTCGAACCGCTTGATGAACAGCTCCTCTGTCCGGGCGTACACCTTCCAGTCGATGAGCCGCGGGTCGTCGCCGGCGGCGTACCGGCGGTGGTCGCTGAAGGTGAGCCCCTCGCCCACGTCCGGCGACTCCTGTTCGCCCTGCCGTCGGGCGTTCGAGACGCGCTTCAGCGAGGTGTCGAAGCGGTCGAGCTCGTCGAGGAAGCCGGGGTCTATCATCGCTCGGTCACTCGTTCAACAGCCGGTGAATCACGTCGTCGGGCGACAGCCCCTCGCGCTCCGCCCGGAAGTCGAGGATGACGCGGTGTCTGATGACCGGCGGGGCCATCTCGACGACGTCCTCCCACGAGACGTGGGTGCGCCCGTGGACGAACGCCCGCGCCTTCGCGGCGAGGACGAGCGCCATGCTCGCGCGGGGGCTCGCGCCGAACTCGACCTGCTCGTCCTCGCGGGTGCTACGGACCAGTTCGATGGCCCGGTCGCGGATGTCGTCGGAGATGGGGACCTGCCGGACGAGTCGTTGGGCCGCCAGCAGGTGCGTCCGCGGCAGGACGCGCTCGACGTCGGGCGACGCCGCGCCCTCGGCGTACTGCTTGACGATGGTCCGCTCCTCGTCGAACTCGGGGTAGTCGACGAGAATCTTCATCAGGAAGCGGTCGGTCTGCGCCTCGGGGAGCGGGTAGGTGCCGCCCTGGTCGATGGGGTTCTGCGTCGCGAGGACGAAAAACGGGTCCGGAAGCTCGTAGGTCTCGCCCGCGGCGGTCACCTGCTTTTCCTGCATGGCTTCGAGGAGCGCGGCCTGCGTCTTCGGCGTCGCGCGGTTTATCTCGTCGGCGAGGACGACGTTGGCGAAGATGGGGCCGCGTTCGAACACGAAGTCCCGGCCCTCCGGCGTCTCGCGGATGATTTCGGTGCCCGTGATGTCCGAGGGCATCAGGTCGGGCGTGTTCTGCACGCGCGAGAACCCCAAGTCTGTCGCGTCCGAGAGGGCGCGCACGAGCGTCGTCTTCCCCAGTCCGGGGTTCGATTCGAGGAGCGCGTTGCCGTCGCAGAGGACGCAGACGAGCAGTCGCTCGACCACGTCGTGCTGGCCGATGATGCGCTTTCCGACCTCGTCTCTGACCGCGCCGACGCTCGCTTGGAGCTCCTCGATGCTGAGGTCGTCGTCTGTCGGGACCGCGGCGTCGCCGTCGACCGCGGTCTGCTGTCCGTCGTCTCCGAGTCGGTCTGGGTTGTCACTCATCGTCGGTCTCTCGTATCTCTAAGCTGTAGTCGCGAATCAGGTCGGCCTCTTCGAGCGTGTCGTCGGCGAGGTAGCCGGCGCGCTGGCTCTCGACGGTGCTGTCGCCGCCGTAGCCGGTGGAGTCGTAGGCCGCGGCCGCAGACTCCGGCCCGTCTCCGTCGCCACTGCCACCGGTTCCGGCGACAGTGGCGTTCAACTGCTCCGACCCGGCGGCCACGTCCTCGGGGTCGCCGAGGATGGAACTCCCGTTCTGGAGCCGCGTCTCCTCGTCGGAGAACTGGTCGGGGCGGTCGCCCGCGGAGGCGCCGTCGCCGGCGAGCCCCTCGAACTGGATGTCCGAGATGGCGACCTGAATGCTCCCCGCCGAGAGGAGCAAGGCGACCACGAGCGCGCCGACGATGCGGCGGGTCGGAAGCAGTTCCACCGACGACGACTCCCGTAGGCGGGACAGCACGTCGTCGTAGAGCGCGACCGACATGCGCGAGTCGCGGTTCGGGTTCCCGTCGTCGGCGACGAGGTCGCGGGCGGTCCGCAACGCCTCGGCGACCGACGGGTTCACCGCCTCGAACTGCTCGACCGGCGGCACTCGCATTAGGACGAGGTACTCCGCGACGCCGACGAGGAGGCCCACCGCGAGGGCGAGCAGGACGGCGGCGTGGACCGAGACGGCCGGGTCGACCCGCGGGAGGAAGCCGAGCGACACCGACGACTCGACGGGCAACTCGACGACCCGGAACGCGACGTTCGCCAACAGCGTCGCCACCGCCGCGTCGACGGCGCTGGAGACGACGGCGGCCTTCGCGGCCTCGCGGCGGACCTCGCGGACGGCGTCGGCCATCGCCTCGCGGCGGGCGGGTTCCGGGTCGTCGGGCGAACCGCCCTCGTCAGCGGCGGCGTCGTCGGGGGTCGTTTCAGACATCGCTACACACCGCCGGTTCACTGCCGTCTTGGTAGCCGGCACAGGCCTGCCGGAGTTCGGCCTGGAGTTCGTCGACCCGGTCTTCGAGACGGGAGACCTCGGAGCGGAGCGACCCGATCTGGTTCTCCAGTCGGTCGTTCGTCGCTTCGAGGTCCGCGTTGTCCGTTTCGAGGTCGTCTATCTGGTTTTCGAGCCGGTTGCGCTGTTCTTCGAGGTCGTCGAGCGTCGCCCTGAGGTCGCTGATTCGGCTACGGGCGTCTTCGAGGTTGTTTTCCGTCTCCCGAAGTTCGCCCCGCGTCGACGACAGTTCGCTCTGCGTCGACGACAGTTGTGACTCCGTGTCTTCGAGGCTGTCGGAGACCTGCGAGACGTCGCCGCGGGTGCGTTCGAGGCTGTTGTTCAACTCCCGTAGCTCCGTCCGCGTCGCCGACAGGTTCTGTCGGGTTTGCGAAAGGTCTTCCTCGAGCGCCGCGTTTCGCTCGCGCAACTGCTCGTTTTGCTGGTCGAGCGAGTCGACCGAGTACTGGTAGAACATCGTCGCGCCGACGGTTCCGGCGGTGAGGAGGACGACGATGACGACGAGACCGAGGTTCAGGGACCGACCCAGCGCACTCATATCAAACCACCTTCACTTTGCGTTCGACCCCGATACACTTGAAGACGCCGGGCGAGCACCTCGGTGAGATACAGGAGGAACGCGGCGGCGACGAACGCGACCGTCCAGTCGTCGCGCACGGGCTGGACGCCGGCGGCGTTGTCGCGGGCGGAAGCGGCGATTTCGGCGGCGTCGTTGGGGCTGTACATCGTCCCGCCGCTGTCGGAGACGGCGGCTTCGAGCGCGGCCGACCGGCCGAACCCGGCGTACTCGACGGGGTAGTTCACCGCGAAGGCGGTGTCGAGCACGTCTCGGTAGCCCGTCTCCGTGGGGACGACGGTCGCCTCGTAGACGCCGGCATCGACCGCCGAGAAGGACAGTCCCTCGACGCCCCGCGGGCGCTCGCCGCCGCGGTAGATGACCGTCGTCGGTTCACCGACGCGGGTGTCCGACACCTCGGCGACGCCGGACGCCTTCCGCTCGGGGTCGCCGATGACGTAGTTCGTGGTCTTCGTGAGCAGAAGCGAGTCGGGGCGCTGGAGCAGGCCGTCGAGCGTGCCGTCGCCCGCGTAGGCGGTGACGGTGGCGACGCGACCGAGGCCGTAGCGCCACGAGGTGACCGCGGGGGTGCCGTCGTCGGCCGCAACGAGGAAGTTCGCGCCGCTCCTGACCGACACGTCGTTGACGCTACCGGGGTTGGCAGTCAGCTCCACCCCGGCGGTGACGAAGTCGTTCTGGTCGACGACCGTGAGGCCGTCGCCGGCGTACTGGCGGTTCGCCCCGCCGAAGAGGATGCGGAGCCGGTCGGTCTCGTCGGCTCTGAGGTAGTTCCCGCCGGACGCCCGCGCGATGGCCCGGAGGGTCCGTTCGTTCGGGCTCGGCCCGGTCCCGATGGCGATGACGCGGATCCCGTCGCGACCGAGTTGGTCCGCGAGCGTCGCGGCGTCTTGGAACCGGTCGTGACCGTCGCTGATGAGGATAATCGTCCCCCGACTGTCGCCGAGTTGCTGGGCCGCGCCGTCGAGACCGACGGCGATGTCGGTCGCGCCGCCGGATTGGAGGCGGCGGATGAGGTCGCCGGTCGACTCGCGGTTCGGCCCGAGCGGGCGGAGCGGCGCGACGTCGTAGGCGCGGTAGTTGAAGCCGACGATGCCGACTCGGTTCTCGTCGCCGAGCTGGTCGAGCGCGTCGAGCGCGACCGACTTCTGGACGCGCATGCCGCTTTCCGCGCTCCCCGAGACGTCGATGGCGAAGACGAGGTTCGTCTGCTGGGACGTGCCCTCGCCGGTCGTGACCGGGAGCATCGACGCGAGGCTCGACCCGTCGTAGCCGCCGTTTTCGAACGAGTTGCGCCCGCCGGCGACCAGCAGGCCGCCGCCGTCGATGACGAACCGCTGGAGCGACTCGGTGTTGCCCACGTCCTCGGCGCGCAGGTCCTGTAAGACGACGGCGTGGTACGACGAGAGGTCCGCGGGGACGGTCTCGGCGGTCTCCACGTCGTACAACTGCGAGAGGTAGTCGCGGAACGGGTAGTCGCCGCGGGAGACGTACAGCACCCGCGGCGGCTCGACGACGCGGACCGTCTTGCGGAACACGTCGTTCGACTGGAAGCGGTCGCCGCCGTCGATGCGAGCGGTGACGCGGTGGGTGCCGGTGGTCTCGAACGTTCGCGTGAACTCGACGCCGTCGGTGGTGTTGACCGTCTCGCGGGCGACCTCCTCGCCGTCGACGTCCACGGCGAGTTCGACGGTCGCGGTCTCGACGTCGTCGGGGACGACGCCGTCGACCTGTGCGAGGAAGGCGTTCTCGACGCCGACGCTGGTCTTCGACGGGCCGCTGACGGTGACGTACTGTTCGGTCTCGGTCGGTTCGAGCCCGACCGCGCTCACCGTCGCGTTGAGGTCGCGGGCGAGCGTCGTCGCGGAGGCGAGGCTCCGCCCCGAGGTGACCCGCCCGTCGGAGACGAGGACGACCGTGCCGTCCGGTCTGAGGTTGGCCGCGACGGCGTCGCCGATGGGCGACGCGTCGCCGCGGGCGACCGTCGAGGTCGTGACGGGGACGCCTTCGTCCTCGATGTCAGCCGCGAGTTGCGACGCCACGTCCTCGATGACCGCCGCGCTGTCGGAGTCGTCGACGAGGAGCGTCACCCGCGGGTCGCCGTCGGTCATCCGCGTCGTCACGGTGTACGGTCCCGCGGCCGCGACGACCAAGCACAGGACGACGAGGAACCGGGACGCGAACAGGAGCCGCCGGGAGCGCCCGCCGGCGGTCCCGTCGGCCCCGCGGAAGATGAGCGCCCACGCGAGGAGCGCGGCCACCGGGAGCGCGACGAGGAACAGCGGGCGCTGGAGGCCGAGGGTCCGACCGGCGGCCTCGACCGTCCACGCGAGGGGCGTCGCCGTGGCGGCGGGAGCCGTGGCGGCGACGCCGACATCCACCAGCGCGGTCAGCGCGGCCGACGCCGAGCCGAACGCCGCCATCAGAGGTCACCCCGCCGGCGCAGGTAGGCCAACTCGACCATCGTCGCCGCGAGCGCGACCAGCGCGGCCCACTCGGTGAGCGGGTCCGGGACCTCGCGCTCTTCGACCCGCGTCGGGTAGTCCGCGGGGGCCGACTCGCCGTCCAGCGGCGCGGCGGCCACGTCGGACTCGGCCTCGCTGAGGAGCGACGCCGCGAACCGCTCGTCGCCGACGCGGTAGAAGCCGGCGTCGCCGAGGCGGACCTCCGGGCCGGTCGTCTCGCCGGCGGGCGTCTCGACGGTCTGGTTCGCGCCCGTCGCGAGCGACCCGCCGGTCGCCCGATTCAGCTCCGAGAGCGTCGAGCGCCCGGCGAGGTAGAACACCGAGCGCTTCCAGAACACGGGGTACTGGTAGTTGTACTTGAACGCCGAACTGTCCTCCATGAAGCCGTAGTAGAGGACGCGGCCGGCCCCGCGGCGCTCGACGGCGACGAGCGAGGTGCCGCCGGTCGTGTTCACGAGCGACTGGCCCGCCCGGAGGTCGCCCGCGATGTACTCGGTCGGCGGCGGGAAGGTGATGTCGCGGGTAATCGGGTGGCTCTCGACGGTCCCGATGGTCGGGTTCGTCTCGACGCTCCCCTGCGAGACGAGACGCAGGTCGCCGTAGTTCGGCGACTCCTCTTGGGCCTGAATCGCCACGCCGCCGCCGTCGGCGACGATTTCGCGGCCGGCCTCGACGTTGCCCGCGAGCAGGCGGCCGGGGTTGACGTTGCTGTAGATGACGACGTCGTAGTTCGGCGAGACGGCCGTCGGCGGGTTGTCCACGGTCAGAGACACCTCGGGGATGACCGACAGCGCGGCCGTCAGATAGCGGTTCTCGTCGTTCGTGAGGACGAGCACGTCCACCGAGGCGTCCTCGGGGGCCGCGACGTACAGCGCGTCGTCGGGCGGGAAGGCGTCGCCCGGCGAGAGCGCGACGCGCCCGCCGCCCGCGGGGACCGGGAGCGTCGCGGTCGCCACGTCGCCGGGGTCCATCCGGACCTCGCGGGCGGTTCCGGCGAGCGAGAGCGTCCGCGTGACGGCCGAGTCACCGTAGTTCTTCACCGTCACGGTGACGTTTGTCCCGGAAAAGCGTCGGTCGACGATGCCGACGTTGCCTTGTCCGCCGCCCGCGAACTGTCGGAGTTGGACGACGAGGCCGCGGGCGCGGGCCTCGCGGACCGCGTCGCTCCACGGCGAGTCGTCGGCGAAGTCGCTCAGGACGACGACGCGGGCGTCCTCGCCGGCGACGGAGGCGGCGGCGGTAATCGCGGAGCGGAGGTCGCCCGGCGCGTCGCTCGCCTGCAGGCCGTCGAGGGCGGCGCGGGCGTCGGTCGCGCTCCCCCGGCGGAGCACCACGTCCGCGTTCGCCCCCGCCGCGACGACTGAGGTCGTGCCGGAGACCTCGTCTCGCGCCGCGGCGAGGGCGCTGTCGAAGCGGGTCCCGCCGCCATCGCGGACGCCCATGCTCGCGCTCGTGTCCACGACGAGGACGGTCTCTTGGACCGTCTCCGACTCCGGCACCAGCACGTACGGCGTCGCCAGCGACCCGACGAGCGCGACGAGCGCGAGCAGTTGGATGAGGAGGAGCAGGCTCCGAAGCAGGCGGTCGAAGATGGGGTTCGAGGCGCTTCGCCCCGCCGCGTCCGCGAGGAACCGGAAGGTCGGGAGCGTGCGCCGGACCGGCTCCGGCCGGAGCAGATAGAGGATGACGAGCGGGACCGCCCCCAGGAGGGCCACCAACCCGAGGGGGAACAAGAAGAACTCGGAGAGGGCCATGCCCGACCCGTGGTGCGCCTGCGGTATGGCTGTTTCCCTACTTGTTGACACGTTCCGCATTCTCGACCTATCGGAATGCGTGAACGTCCGGGTCGCTCGCGCGGGTCGATTCGGCGAGAGGATTACTACCGCGCATTTGATTGTCAGCTAAAAGTACGTCATTGCATAACAATGCACTCAAATCATAACACGACACAATTTTATGCTCTAAGGTTATTTATCGAACTACGATGGGAACTGATAGGTACACACCGCGGTCGTACGACGACATCGCCCCAGACCAGCGTCCGACGCTGAAACAGGCGCTCGTTCCGGTGCTCGGACTCGTCGCGTTCCTCGGTCTCGGGTCGGCGTGGCTGGGACTCGACCCGCACATCCCGCTCGTCTGGAGTATCGCGCTGGTCGGCCTCCTCGGCCGGTTCGTCTGGGGCTACACCTGGGAGGACCTCTACGAGGGCATCGAACGCAGTCTGGCGATGGGGCTACAGGCGATTCTCATCCTGTTTACCATCTACGGCGTCGTCTCGACGTGGGTCGCCGCGGGGACGATTCCGACCCTGATGTACTACGGCCTCGACCTGCTGTCGCCGCAGGTGTTCCTCCCCGCGACGGCGCTCCTCGTCGGCGTCGCCACCTTCGCCATCGGCTCGTCGTGGACCGCGGTCGGCACCCTCGGCGTCGCCTTCATCGGCATCGGCTCGGGGCTCGGCGTCCCCGAACCGATGACGGCCGGCGCGATTCTCACCGGCGCGTACGCGGGCGACAAGCAGTCGCCGCTGTCGGACACGACGAACCTCGCGGCCGCCGTCACGAATACCGACCTCTACGACCACATCCGCGCGATGCGGAGCGGGACGGCCGTCGCGTTCGGCCTCTCGCTCGTCGGCTTCGTCGTCCTCAGCCTCGGGATTACCGGGACGATTCCGGCCGACCAAATCGCCGAGATTCAGACCGCGCTCGCCTCCTCGTACGACATCACGCTCCTCGCGTTCCTACCGCTCGCGGTCACCTTCGGCCTCGCCGCGGCCGGCTACCCCGCGCTGACCGTCCTTCTCGCCGGCGCGTTCGCCGGCGCGTTCACGAGCATCCTCGTGCAGGGCGCGTCGTTCGTCACGGCGTGGCAGACGTTCATGAGCGGCACCGGCCCGGAGACCGGCTCCGAGCTCGTCAACAGCCTGCTCGCCTCCGGCGGCGTCTCGGGGTCCGCGTGGACCATCGCCATCGTCGTCGCGGCGCTGACGCTCGGCGGCCTGCTCGAACAGACGGGCGTGCTCGCCGTGCTCGCCCACCGCCTCCAGCGCGGGATTCGGAGCCCGCGCCTGCTCGTCGCCTCCACCGGCGTCTCGGCGATGCTGACCAACGCGCTCACCGCCCAGCAGTACATGAGCATCGTCGTCCCCGGCATGACGCTCCGCGACACCTACGACGAGTTCGGCCTCGACAGCTCGGACCTCTCGCAGGCCATCGAGTCCGCCGGGACCCCGACCGGCGCGCTCCTCCCGTGGCACGCCGGCGGTGCGTACATGGCCGGCGTCCTCGGCGTCTCGACGCTCCAGTACGCCCCGTACTACATGTTCGGCTACCTCTCGCCGCTCGTGCTGTTCGCCTTCGTCCTCGCGGGCGTCGGCTTCTCGGGGAACAGCGCGGCACGGCCCGGCCCCGCCGCTCCCGCGTCGGACGACGACTGACGCGACGCGAACCCGCGCCGCGATACCGACCCGAACACGACCGTTTTTCGTTACCGCTCTACCGCCGCTCTGAGCGCCCGCACCTCGTCGCGGACGGCGGCCCACTGCTCGACCGTGCCGGGGAGGTCGCCGCGGTCGTCGCGGCCCTCGATTCGGTCGCGCACGGCACCGGGGTCGTCGACGTCATCGAAGCGGATTGCGCCGCCGCCCGCGGCCTCGACCGAGACGGTCCCGTAGCCGAACAGCGACCCGGTGACGCCCTGCGAGAGCGCGCTGTTCTGGACGCGGTCGAGGGAGACGCGCTGGACCGTCCGAGAGAGGACGCCCGTCTTCCGGTAGAGCGCCCGGTCGGTGACGACGAAACGCGTGTTGGTGACCCGGAGATACGACCACGCGGGCAGGAGGAGGCCGACGAGGCCCGCGGCCGCGACTCCGGGCGCGCCGTTCGCGGCGGCCGCGGCCGCCGCGGCGACGACGACGAAGAGCCCGACGACTGCGGCGGGGATGACGGTCTGTATCCGCGGCCGACCCTCCCAGCGGACGGTCTCGTCGTCGCCGCGTGCCAGCCAGTCGTCGATGGCCGCGACGGCCTCCGAGTCAGCCTCCGAGTCGGCCGCGGTGCTCTCTGCAGAGGGGTCGTCGGGAGTCGAACCGGCGGCGCTCGAATCGCCGCCCGTCATCGCTCGTCGGTCGTCGCGTCGAACCCGAAGTCGCTCGGTTCGAGCGCGTCGGCCGACGCGTCGGAGTCGGGGGCGGGGGCGGGTTCGTCGCCCGCTCGGTCGGGCGCGTCGTCGCTCCCGGTCGTCTCGTCGTCGCCCTCGACGGCCCGCCGAATCGCGCGGAGTTCGGTCAGGATGTCGTCGAGGACGGCCGCCTTCCCCTCCGCGTCGGTCTCCGGTCCGGAGCGGCGCTTGATTCGCTCGTTGACGAGCGTCTGGAGGGACTGCGGGTCGGCGACGTTCTGGAAGCTCATCTCGATGCCGCTTCCGCCGGCCGTGCTGATGTTGACGGAGCCGTAGCCGAACTGCGCGCCGAGGAACGTCTGGCTGTAGGAGGTGTCCTGCACCTTGTCGAACTCGATGCGCTGGACGCTCCGGGAGAGGACGCCCGTCTTCCGGTAGAGCGCGTCGGAGGTGACGACGTAGTTCGTGTTCGTGTGCGAGAGGTACGACCCGACGAGGAGCGGAATGCCCACGAGGACGAACGAGAGCGGGACGCCGACGATGAAGGAGGGCACGAGGCTGTAGGGATGCGGGGTGTCGGCCCAGAGCACCGCTTCGTCGTCGTCGAGAGTGAGCCAATCGAACTCGGTGTCCATGGCGGACAGGTTTCCGCCGGCGGTGGAATAGTGTTCCGCCGGCTAAGTCCGCCGTCCATGGGCATCGGTACCGCCTAACACGACAATTCCGCCCGGTTGGGCAAACCATTTTACGGATGCCTGCAACGGACTGTCCATGGACAAGCAGTCACTGCTCGACTTGCTGCGTCACGACGCTCGCGAGAGCGTAGATGACATCGCCCGCCAACTGGGCGCAGACGCCGAAGCAGTGGCAGCAGCGCTCGAAGAACTCGAAGCCGACGGGGTCATCCGCGGCTATCAGGCGGTCGTCGACTGGAACAACGTCGACGAGGAACACGTCCGCGCGCAGGTCGAAGTCGACGTCGAACTCGACCGCGAGACGGGCTACGAGGAGATTTCCCGCCGCATCGCGCGGTTCCCCGAGGTCGCCACGCTCAGACTCGTCTCCGGCGACTACGACTTCTTCATCGAGGTCGAAGGCGAGTCGATGCACGCCGTCTCGAACTTCGTCTCCGAGCGCATCGCCCCCATCCCCGAGGTCACGAAGACGGTCACGCACTTCGTGATGGACTCCTACAAAGAGGAGGGCATCGAACTCGGCGACGGCGACGACGACGACCGGCTGTCAGTGTCGCCATGACGCTCGGGGACCAGCTTTCTGACCGCGTCGAACAGGTGCCGCCGTCGGGCATTCGGAAGTTCTTCGAACTCGCCGAGGAGGTCGACGACGTCATCTCCCTCGGCGTCGGCGAGCCTGACTTCTCCGCGCCGTGGGCCGCCCGCACCGCCGCCATCGACTCGCTCGAACGCGGCAAGACCTCTTACACGTCGAACCGCGGGATGCGCGAACTCCGCGAGGCCATCTCGGAGCGCGTCACTCGCTACGACCAGGAGTACGACCCCGAAGACGAGATAATCGTTACGACGGGCGCGAGCGAGGCCGTCGACCTCGCGTTCCGGGCGTTCGTCGACCCCGGCGACGTGGTGGCGATTCCCCAGCCGTCGTACATCTCGTACACGCCGGGGGCCATCTTCGCCGGCGGCGAGCCGCTTCCGGTGCCGACCCGCGCCGAAGACGAGTTCACGCTCACCCCCGAGGCGCTCGAAGCCGCCGGGGCCGACGAGGCCGACGTGTTGGTGCTCTGCTACCCGAACAACCCGACCGGCGCGGTGATGACCGACGACGAACTCGCCGACGTGGCCTCGTTCGTCAGGGAACACGACCTCGTCGTGCTCTCCGACGAAATCTACTCCGACCTCCGGTACGAGGACGACCACGCCTCCATCGCCACCCACCCCGGGATGCGCGAGCGGACCATCGTGTTCAACGGCTTCTCGAAGGCCTACGCGATGACCGGTCTGCGCCTCGGCTATGCCATGGGGCCGGCGGGGGCCATCGACGCGATGAACAAGGTCCACCAGTACGCGATGCTGTCGGCGCCCACGACGGCGCAGTACGCGGCGCTCGAAGCCCTGCGGTCGTGCGACGACTCCGTCGAGGAGATGCGCCGCGAGTACGACCGCCGCCGCCGGTTCGTCCTCGCCCGCTTCGAGGAGATGGGTCTCGACTGTTTCGAGGCGAAAGGCGCGTTCTACGTCTTCCCCGAGGTCCCCGACGGCGACGACGAGGCGTTCGCAGAGGGGCTCCTCGAAGCACAGAACGTCGCGGTCGTCCCCGGGAGCGTCTTCGGCGAGGGCGGCGCGGGCCACCTCCGCGTCTCCTACGCGACGGGGATGCGCGAACTCCGCGAGGCGATGGACCGCATCGAAGCGTACGTCAGCGACTGAGCCGACCGGCCTACGCCCGCACCCCGCTTTTTTCCGAACGAGCGCCGCATCACGAGTATGCGAAGTATTCACACGTTTGGGGCGCGTACATCCAGCGATGTACGACGAAATCCTGCTCCCCGTCGACGGGAGTCCGGCGGCAGAACAGGCGTTGCCGCACGTGTTCGACCTCGCAGAGCGGTGCGACGCGACGGTCCACGTGTTGTTCGTCGTGAACACGACGCGGGACAGCGCGGGTATCGTCGGCGGGACGGTCCTCGAAACGCTGGAACAGGAGGGCCAACGCGTCGTCGACGAGGTCGTCGAGCGCGGCGAGAGCCGCGGTATCGAGACGGTCGGGGCCGTGCGTCGGGGCGCGCCGCACGACGCCATCCTCGACTACGCGACCGAACACGGTGTGTCGGTCATCGCGATGGCGACCCACGGCCGAACGGGCGTCGAGCGCGTCCTCCTCGGGAGCGTCACCGAGCGCGTCGTCCGCACCGCGCCGGTTCCCGTGTTGACTGTCCGCGCCACCGGGTAGGCGATTCGAAGCGGATGCGACGGCTCGACCGGTCGAACCGGCCGTTGACGCCGCCGGTGGTGGTGTGTGTCATCGATGGAGACACACAGCCGTACATTTCGAGAGACCAACACGCAAACTCTTATTAAATATCGTTTCATCGTGCAAAACGAATGGTTTCGGGAGGTGACGCGGACACCGCCGTAACAGATGACACGTCCACGTTCCAACTCGGGTTGGACGACCTCAAACGACGGGGGAGCGCGCTCCTCGTCGTCGGGTCGGTACCGACCGAGCTCTACTCGCGGGCGTCCAAGCAGATGCTCGGCGCTCCCGACGAGCCGCGGCGCCGCCTGCTGGCTCTGAATGACTCGACGCCGCTCGACGACCGGCTCGACGTCGACATCCAACGCACCACGGAGTGGACGCGCGTGGTGCGGTACGGGTCGCTCGAACGGAGCGCGGCGGCATCGCCGTCACCGTCGGCCGCCGTGCCGAGCGCGGTCGACGCCTGCGAGCGCCGGGTCGGCGGCGGTCTCGGCCAACTCGGCGCGGCACTCGCCAACGACGTGACCGAGTTCGACACGCTCGCCGGCGGGCTCTCTCCGGCCGAACTCCGCGTCGCGTTCGACTGTCTCCCGTCGCTCCTCTCGCGGTACGACCGTGACCACGTGTTTCGGTTTCTCCACGTCATGACCACCCACATCCGCGCGCGAAACGGGATGGTCCACGTCTGGTCCCCCGGTGAGCGCGAAGGCGAGGTCAACCGGCTGTTCGAGCCGCTGTTCGACGCTGTCGTCGAACTCGACGTCGAGGGCGCTGAGGCCCGTCAACGCTGGCATCTCCGGCAGAAGGACGTCTCGTCCGGCTGGTTCCCGTTGGAGTCGTGAACCCCTCACGACCAGTACGTTTTTCACCTTAATCGTGTCACGTAGACACAATGGAACCGACCGGGGAGGGCGAGCGGGCCGACGCGTCTTCGACGCTGGAAGTCGGCTTTTCACTCCCTTCAGATGGGGCCGGGGTAGTCGTTCGGGACAACGTCGAACGCCGCCAGTTCCTGCTCCGAACGCCGTCACCCGTCGACCCAGAACCGACAGATAGCAGTCGGTTCTCGCTTCCGACGGACGCCGCGGTTCGCATCGAAACCGACCGCATCGGGTTGGCGGCGAACACGGTCGTCTGCGTCCGCGACGAGGCGGGGTCGATGCTCGCACGGGTCGACCAACAGGGCCGCGAGGAACTCGGTGCGGGAACCTACAGCATCGAACTCTTCGGCGCGGTCAAGACGTATCTCCGCACCGACGGGCCGCTGACCGTCGACGCGCAACCGCTCGAAACCGTGCTCTCTTTCGGGGAGCCCCAGACGGTGTTCGTCGGCGCGCGGTCGTCCCACGAGAGTCCCGCGACCACGATTACGACGACCGACGACCCGCTCGACGTGATGGCGGCCGTCTCGGCGTTCAGCTCCGCGCTCAAGACCACGAGCGTCGAGCGGTCGTACCCGACGCTCCGGGGACACCCGCCGCTTCTCGAACTGGGCGACGAACTCGCGGTCCCCGATGCCCTCGACGTTCCCGAGACCGGCGTCAGCATCGAACTCCCGCCGACGCTCCGCCACGTCTTCGTGGCGA
Organism: Haloferax chudinovii; assembly: GCF_042663345.1. Lineage (NCBI taxonomy): Archaea > Methanobacteriati > Methanobacteriota > Halobacteria > Halobacteriales > Haloferacaceae > Haloferax > Haloferax chudinovii. The sequence goes on along the minus strand of NZ_JBHTAB010000004.1, from coordinate 122,163 downwards.
CGCCGCTGGCGTACTACCTCGGCGCGCGGCTCGTCCCCGGTGACGCTCCCCGACTCGTCACGGAAGACGGGTTCGTCCACGACTTCGACGGCCCTCACGGCTTCGAGGAGGCGGTCGAACGCGCGCTCAAACGGACGTTCTTCCTCGACTGCGTCGTTCGAACGGAGGGCATCTACGACGTGCCGCTCCACGAGCGCCAGACCGTCGAGTCGCGGACGGACATCGGCGTCGAGGGGTTGTACGACGCGTCGCTCGGCGAACGGCTCTCGGCGTACTTCGAGATACCGTACGAGGAGGTCGCCGACCTCCTCCCGGAGTGGAAGCTGACGACGCACGTCGCGCCGCGGGCCGACAACATCGAGCTTCTCCCCTTCGTCACGAACGACCTCGCGGTCGTCCGGACGCCGTCGGGGACCGAAGTACACCACTCAGAGGTGCAGGCGGCGGTCGTCGACGACTTCCTCCGGGGCGACGTCGACGCCGGCACCGTCAGGAGCGCGGGCACGACGACGCCGAGCGAGACGTACGTCAAACCCAGTTCGACCGACTCGGTCGAGCAGGCGTGGATCAGCGACGGGACGCCCGTCGGCGCGAGCAAGACCACGCCCGCCGCCTACCGGAATCGGCTCCAGCGGGAGCCGACACAGGGTGACATCGGCATCACCGTCGTCTGTAACGACCCCGAGATGCTCGCCGAGACGGACATCGTCGACGAGGTGTACGGCTCGCGCGACGGGCTCTCGTTCGACGTCGACGCCCACTACGACCTCAGCAGGGCGGAGCTTCGGGAGACGCTCGCGGAGCCGACTGACTTCCTCCACTACATCGGCCACATCGATGACGACGGCTTCCAGTGTCGCGACGGCAAGGTCGACGCGGAGACGCTCGACACCGTCGGAACGGGGGCGTTTTTCCTCAACGCGTGTCAGTCGTACGACCAGGGGCTGGCGCTCGTCGAGGCCGGCGCAATCGGCGGCATCGTCACGTTCAGCGAGGTCATCAACAGTCAGGCCGTCGGCGTGGGGCGCACGTTGGCTCGACTCCTCAACGGGGGGTTCCCGCTACAGGCGTCGCTGGAGGTTGTCCGCATCGACAGCGACGTGGCACACCAGTACGGCGTCGTCGGGGACGGGAGCCTCTCTGTGGTACAGTCTGAGAGCGGCGTCGCGGTATACTGCGAAGTGTTTGACAAACCGGGCGAGCAGTTCGAAGTTTCGTACCACGCATTCAACACTTCGAGAGCAGGAATCGGGTCGCTGATTAGGCCCGCACTCACCGACAGTATGCCGTATTACCTCTCTTCTTCCGGCGTCTCGAATACAGACCTGACTGCGGACGAACTCCGGGAGTTCCTCGCGCTAGAACAAATTCCGGTCATCTATGACGATACCGTCTACTGGGACCGCGAGTTCCTTTCGTGATTACGGCCCGTAGATGACGCTGGTGTTTCCGGCCGCCACGCTTCCCGCCTGTGAGAGCAGGAGTGCGAGCGTGAACAGGACGCCCATCATGCGGGGGTTCTGACGGAGGTACGCTACCATCTGGTTGCTGTCATCGGACATGTGCACTTACCCCAAGGGCCGAGCCCAAAATATAATTTTTCGTGTATATCTGATATGAAATTAAATGAATTAACTGACCGAAACTCGCAAGTAATCGTCAGTCAGACGAACGGTACCCCTACGAGTGCGAGAGCGACCGTTAGGTGCGAGAACTACCGTTAGGTGCGAGAACTATCCGTTACCCAACGAAAACGGAGAACAGAGAGAACGGTTGGCGTCCGAAACGGGCGGGCTCGTTCAGGAGTTGTCGATGTCGGCTCCGTCGCCGATATCCCGGTACACCGCGGAGATTCCTTCGGTCTCGTCGAGCTGGCCGAGCGTCTCGTCGAGCTCACGCCGGAGCTCGGTCAGGCGGGCGGTGAGCCGCTGGTACTCCTCGTTTTCTTCGAGCGCCGCCTCGTCCTTTTCGGACTCCAACAGCGCCTTCTTCGAGGCGAGGGAAAACAGGTCCTGAATACCCACGTCGTACGCGTTTCGCAGGATGAGGTTAGAGACCGTCTCGGTCAGCGCTTCGCGCGAGACGGGCTTGACGAGGTAGTCGTCGAAGCCCATCGCGATGATGTCGAAGTCGGGTTCGACCGCGGTCACCATCGCGACGCGGCACTCGAAGCCACGGTCCCGAATCTCCGAGAGCGCCTCGTCGCCCGAGAGGTCGGGCATTCGACGGTCGAGGAGAACAACGTCAACCTCGTCGTCGAGCTTATCGAGCGCCTCGCGGCCGCCGTAGGCGACACGAACGCTGTAGTCGTTCCTAAGCCAGGTTGCGTACAGGTCGGCGAGGTCAGGCTCATCTTCAACGATGAGCACCAGTGGCTGTTCTGCGCTCATTGGTATTGTAGTGGTGTTCCGGGGACGCTCACGAAATTCAATGTCGTGCAGTGGTATATCAAAATACCTCTTGTCTAACGCCGTCCGAAACCGCGCTTGTGGGCACTAATTACCCCCCGGAGTTGTTATACATTCCGGCGAACCGAACAGATGCTACCCGTCAGGCGTCTCCGAAATCGACTTGATAGTGATGCGGTTCGCCTCGACGTCTTCTAACACCGCTCCCCACCCGCCGACGGTGTAGGTCTCGCCGTCGGCCTCGACGGTCAGACAGACCTGTCCCGCGAGTTCGGAAAACGACAACGTGTCCGTCGGCGTAGAAACGGCCGTGTAGTACACGTCAGTCACCTCACCGGTGAACTCGATGGGGTCGCGCTCGTCGGTCTCGTAGCCCTCAATGTGCGCGACGATTCGGTTCCCGTCGCGGACGAGCGGTTCCGCGTCCTGAACGAAGTGTCTGATATCGGAGTACACGAGCGGCAGTTCGTCGGTCTGGGCGTCGTAGACGACGTCCCAGACCTCCCAGAGCGCCGTCTGGAAGTACCAGTGGAAGACGTACGTAAGCGTGTAGTCGTCGACGAGGACGCCGTACTGGTTCACCGAGTTGTCGTGCGGCGCGAAACACGCGCCCGTCCGGTCGACGATGGCGACGAACGGTGTCGGCAGTGTCCGATGTCTGACTTCCGTGGCGACCCCGCGATACTCCCGCTGTGCGAGCGATTCGAGGTCGTCGGTCCGCTCGGGGTGGAGCACGACCTTCACCAGCGCGCCGTTCTCGTACGCCTCCGAGAGCGCCGGCTTGAGCTCGTCGAACTGCTCGGGGGTGACGGAGAGTTGGACCTCGCCGTCCGCCTCCCGAATCATCTCTTCGGCCCGATTGAACACCGTCTCGAAGCGCTTGACGATGCTCAGCATGTGCCGGTCGACCGCGGGCTGTTGCCAGCGCGCCTCGATTTCCTCTGCCGCTTCGTCCAGTTGGACGGCGCGGCTCTTGAGGTCCTCCATCACCGAATTCGGGTCGCACGCCCGCGCGTGAAGACTGTCCTGCTCGTAGGTCTCGATGTAGCCCTTCGATTCGAGGTCGCGGAGAACATCGTAGATGCGGGCGGTCGGTACGGCGCAGGCGTCGGCGAGTTCGGTCGCACTCGCCGCTCCGAGTTGGAGGAGCGCGACGTACGCCTCGGCCTGATACTGTGACAACCCGGCGTTCCGAAGTGCGGTGCGTAGCTCCGCGGTATCCATCGCTTGTGGATGGAGGATGTACATCCCTATTAATTATCGCATGTCCTCGTCTCGCGGCCGTTCTGGGAGCCGAGCCATCAAATTGCGACTGCGACGCGAGGGTGTGCGCGCCGTGGACCCGAGCGACCCCGAAAAAACGCGGGCGTTCGAGCGTCGCACCGGGGGCGACGAAATCGAGCGGCGCAGATACGGGAGAGATGGAGAAAATCCGAAACAGAAGAACCGACAGACGAGAGAAACGGCGGAGTCGGGAGAACGCGTTACTCGTTCGGGCTGTAGTTCGGCGCTTCGTCGGTAATCATCACGTCGTGGGGGTGGCCCTCGGTCTGGCCGGCAGATGAGACCCGGACGAAGCGAGCGCGCTCTTTGACCTCGGAGATGGTCTCCGCGCCGACGTAGCCCATACCGGACTGCATGCCGCCGACGAGCTGGTGGAGTTCGGACGCGAGCGAGCCCTTGTACGGCGTTGCGGCCTCGACGCCCTCGGGGACGTACTCCTCGTCTTCGTTGTCCTCTTTGAGGTAGCGGTCGGCACCGCCGGACTGCATCGCGCCGACCGAGCCCATGCCGCGGTACTGCTTGTACTTCTTGCCGTTCATCGTGATGACGCGGCCGGGGGCCTCGTCGGTGCCGGCGAAGTAGGAGCCGAGCATGACGGCGTCGGCACCGGCGGCGACGGCCTTGATGGCGTCGCCGGAGTAGCGGATACCGCCGTCGGCGATGACGGGGATGTCGTAGTCGGCGGCGACGTCGGCGACCTCCGCGACGGCCGAAATCTGGGGCATGCCGGAGCCGGAGACGACGCGGGTCGTACAGATGGAACCGGGGCCGATGCCGACCTTGATGCCGTCCGCGAAGTCGACGAGTTCGGCCGCGGCCTCGCGCGTGCCGACGTTCCCGACGACCACGTCCGCGTCGACGGACTCCTTGATGTCGCGGGCGGTGTCGATGACGTTGAGGTTGTGCGCGTGGGCGCAGTCGATGAAGATGACGTCGACGCCGGCGTCGTCGGCCATCTGCGCGCGCTCGGCGTCGAACGGGCCGACGGCGACGCCGCAGACGAGGCGGCCGTCGTCGTCGCGGGCGGCGTTCTCGTACTCGCGACGCTGGAGAATACCCTGCATCGTCACGAGGCCGACGAGGTGGCTCTCGTCGTCGATGATGGGGACGCGCTCTATCTTGTGGTCGTACATGAGTTCGAGCGCGTCGCGGGCGGTCACGTCGCGCTCGGCCGTGATGACCTCGTCCGTCATGGCCTCGCCGACCTCGTCGGACTCGCCGACTTCGAGGTACGGGCGGATGTCCGTGCCGGAGATGATGCCGAGGACCACGTCGTCGTCGTCGACGACGGGCGCGCCGGAGACGCCGGCGCGCTCCATCATCTCGTCGACCTCGCTTATGGTCTGGCCGGGGTTGGCCGTGACCACGTCTTCGCGGCGGATGACGAGTTCGTCGGCGCGCTTGACGCGCTCGATTTCGCGGACCATCTGCTCGGCGTTCATATTGCGGTGGAGCACGCCGAGGCCGCCCTCGCGGGCCATCCCGATAGCCATCCCGCTTTCGGTGACGGTGTCCATCGCCGCGGAGAGGATGGGGATGTTGAGTTCGACGTTCTTCGAGACGCGCGTCGACACGTCGGCGTCGTCGGGTTCGACGCGACTCTCCATCGGGCGGAGCAGGACGTCGTCGAATGTGAGGGATTCGGGTACCCGTAGCTTCTCGGTGAAGGGTTCTCGGTCAGGAACGTCGTTCGCCATATCAAGCGTGGTTGCGGCGACGACAAAAGGGTTGCGAGATAGCACGGGCGTGTCGATGTATCGCAAACCATCTCGTCAATATATACACGTGCGTGCCTACACGTCCGCCATATCGTCGTCGTCGGGCGGGGCGCGCAATCGGACGACGCCAACCGTCGCCGCGTTGGGGCCGTCGTCACGACTGTCGAGACACTCGTCCCCTCGTCACGGTGTACCGAGTGGCAAAACCATCGTGAATAATCACCATGTTCGCGAACGTGTACCACGATATTTTCGGGATTCCAGAGTACAGCCGACGAATCGTCAGCCCTATTTATAAACAGAGCAGTAGACTTTGTGCGCTGTGCGGTCGTGTCCCACACAACGTTTAATACTCCTGTCCTATTGTAACCTCGTATGGACTCCACGTGTCCCGCCGCATCGCGCATTGCCGGTCAAACGACCTCCGACTCCGGCATTCTCTTTACACCGATGTGGCAGACATTTAAACGGGAGTTCAATATCGGACGAAATGGGCTTCGCGTGCGGAGCGCCCGCACCCCGCTGTCCGAATTGCGACCCTATCACCGCTTGGGCCATGGTGACGGCCAGTAACATCGAATGAGTGTCTCACGCCACCCAGTCGCCCTTCGCCTCGAGCAACAGGTCGGGGGTGCCACCCGTCTGCTCGCCACCGTCATGGGACTGCCCCTCATCGACGGCATCTTCCCCGCGCTCATCATCGCGGGGGCGCTGACGACCACCGCGGGCGACCCCTCGGTTACGGGCATCCTCCAGACCGGCCTGCTCATCTTCGGCGGGTCGGCGACGGTCGCGGTCATCCTCGCCGAGATGGACGGCACGCGCCGCGAACAGCTCACGTCCATCCTCCTGCTCGGCGCACTGCTCGTCCCGGTCGCCGTCGCCGAAGCCGCCGTCGCCGAGACCATCGAGACGCTCCTGAACTTCGAGGTGTTCCACCGCTTCGCCGGTCTCGTCATCCTCGCCGTGGCGGCGAAGACGGCCTCCTCGAAGGTCGGCGAGTACCTCCCGTCGCCGAGCATCATCATCGGCCTCGGCCTCGTCGCGAGCTTCGAGCCCGCCGGGTTCGAACTCATCGTCACCCCCGACCCGATGCGTCTGTTCAGCGCCGGCGCGGCGGCCGGCACGGGCGTCGGCTTCGCCGGTGCCATCGCGCTGTTCGCCCCGCGGCTCCGCGGCAACGTCGACATCGACCTCTTCCGCTTCGGAAGCTCGGTCGCCCTCGGCATGCTGGCGCTCGAAGTGCTCGGCCTGATGCCGACGCAGGCACCCGTCGCACTCGGCGTCCTCGGCGTCACCGCGCTGTTCGCGTTCGACCCCGGCTCCGAGGGCGAGGGCGCTGACCTCGACGAGTTCGTCGACGACGCCCCTGCCACCGAGTCGGCCACGCCCGATGCCAACGCCGACGGAGCGGTCGCCGACGGCGGCGACGACGTCGAGACGTCCGAGGACTACGACGAGTTGGTCGACGACGACGACGACGACTCCAGTCCGGGGTACGGCTACCCCGGCGAAGAGGAGTCCCGCGCGCCCTGGCTGTAACCCGCCGGGTGACTTTTTCTCCCGGCCGACGAACTCCGTCGCATGCGACGGAGCTTCGATATCCGAACTGAGCGCCGGCTTCAGGTTGTCGACGTGACCGACGAGGTCGAGGCCGCGCTTCCACGGGAGTACGACGGCGTCTGTACGGTCTTCTCGAAACACACGACGACCGGTGTCTGCGTCAACGAGGCCGAATCGCGACTTCTCGGCGACATCGAGTCGATGCTCGCCGAGGCGGTCCCCGACGACGGCTGGGCCCACGACGAACTCGACGGCAACGCCGACTCGCATCTCCGGGCGCTCCTCGTCGGCAACGGCGTCTCGATACCCGCCGCGGACGGCGACCTCGACCTCGGTCGGTGGCAGTCGGTCCTCCTCGTGGAGTGCGACGGGCCGCGCACACGGACCGTGACGGTGGCGACGACCTGAGACTGTTCGAAGCGCGGCCTCGCGGCCACCGGGACCAGCGAAACCGACGCCGACCGCTGGCGGAGGGCTTACTTACTTCGGGACGGTTGCACGGGTATGAGCAACCGCGTCGTACAAGGACGGATGGTCACGGCCGAGACGCTCGCCGAACTCGTCGAGGGCGAGCGCCCGATGGACGCCGAACCGATTCAGGACGCCGACTTCGACTGCCCGGAGTGCGGCGAGAACGTCATCCAAGTGGGCTACATGCCGAGCGTGACGGAGTTCGTGACGGCCTACAAGTGCCAGGAGTGCGACTGGGCCGACGACGACCGCGACGAGTAGAATCGAAACCCCTTTAAGAAAAATCGCCATACGAGAGAGTGCAGACAGAACGAATCGGGGCTGTGGCCAAGCCCGGCATGGCGACTGACTCCAGAGGCTTGGCGCCCGGGACGACACTCCAGCTGATATACTGAGCGGCCGACTGATCATCGGTCGTGTTGACGACCCTCTGGAGTTCCGAGGTGCCCACCGGAGATATCAGTCGATCGGGGGTTCAAATCCCTCCGGCCCCACTCTAAACTTAATCCTTTCGTAGGGTTTTATTTAGTAGCAGAGGCGCTGTACCGCCGGTTTAGCGGAACCCGGGAGGTGCGTTCTCTGTGAGCGATTCTCCACCAGAGAAGAGCGACAGCGCCGTCGACGACGGGGACGGCGACCTCTGGTACGACGCCGAAGTCGATGAGTCGGAACTGGGGAAGAAACGACTCGATGGACTCTCACCCGTGCCGACAGAGCACGGGAGGAAAGTCGCGTTCAACGCACTTCCTCCAGAGGCGTCGCGCGGCTCGGGACGCTACGATAACTACTGGACGGACCCAGACCCGCCCTACGAGCCAAAGAGTCACGTCATCGACGGCTCCTACCGGGAACCACCAGCGAAAGAGGACAGCTGGCGGCTCATCCGCTACAACTGTGGAAGCTGTAAGAAGCGGTGTCTCGTCGACCACGCCGAGCGCGCCGCGAAGCTCCGGCAGTGTAGGGACTGCGCTCGGGTTCCCGCCCTCGACGACAAGGTGAGAGACCACCGTCTCACCAGTCTGTTGTGGGCGCACATGGCCGCCCGAGATTCCACCGCAAGGTCCGGAGAGGCGACGACCGTCCTGCCCGCGCCGAGCGCCCCGAGGCGCGGGAGGGAGGAGCCCGCCGGAAGCGAGGGCTCGCCCCTCGACCCGGAAGCCGGGCCGCACCGAGGGGTCACCGACCCCGAGGGACGTGAAAAGCCCCAGCGGCGTCTGAGCGATTACGTAGTCGCGGACGGCGGGGAGCGTGAGTAGCGATGGCGACCAGCCCACCGGAGGAGTCGAAGGGACTCAACCGGGGGCTGAGCCTTGGCCCTCCAAGGAGACTAACTCTGTAGAGGCTCAACGCGAGCGTTCACGGGACTCTAGCGAACCCGACGAACTCGTACACGAACGAGTTCTAGAGTTCGCGCAGAAGTACCCGGAACTGGCCGAGATGT